>NZ_FOED01000002.1:0-753460 GCF_900110545.1 Pseudomonas sp. Snoq117.2
ATCGACCCATAGCTGCCGTTCAGGCCCGCAATTGATCGCCAACACCGTCTCTCTTGACCTGCCTTAGTTGAGCACGTCCGCTGGCTGCGGGACCTGTGCTTCCCTGTGTCGATCAGACATTTGGATCTGCGATGACTTTGATTCCCTGGCCACCACCGGCGTCTGCTGACTTCCAAGATCGGCGGCGTCTCCGGCGACTTAGTCACTGCGGAGAGCTGCTGTGCCCACCTGAAATAGCGCGGCAAATGCAAGTGAGGTCTATACGCCCGCCTGTCTGATTGCAGGGAGCGGCAAACTGATCTGTAGATGCAACTGCGCTAGCTCGAAGAGTTTTTAATCTGGAAATTTCACCTGTATTTCACGCTAATTTCACAATCAGGACCTAAAAACGCGCCGCGCCTCATGGGGGCAGAATATTTACACCTGTCAACATGTAAATGACCAATCGAGACATTGCTTGTCGGCGACTAGTGGTAGAACGTGCTCCTCGTTATCACGATATCTTTTACAGCAATAGGTACTGCTCGGGAGCTCGTCGATGACTCGTTATCTTCCTATACCTGCATCTCTTGATCGAGATTATTTACTTGGCGTTCATGTCCTCTTGTCACAAAAAATTGACCGCCTGCGTGCTATGGACGTTAGAAGCCCTGACTTTCAGCAGCAATTACGTCACTTCGAGTACATTACAGCGAGAGTTCTTGATTTAGTCGAAGAATTGAAAATTAGGCTTGCTATTGAAGAGAATCGCATTCCGGAGTTGAGTGGTGGGCTCATGCTACCAAAGCGCAATTATCGCTTGATGAGCGACTCATAAAAGCTTAGAGACAACTAGCATGCATGAGAGTCACCGCGCAAGCAGTAATATATCCATTGTTACAGCATGGTCAGAACCTTCGGAATTGCCTGAACATCCGCGTTTAAAGCAGCCTCATGTATTTGCTATTCTTGAAAAGCTTAATAGGAGTCTTGCGTCCGCCCAGCGGCAGCATGTGATTGATATTAAAAAGTGCTATTCTTCGTTTAGCCGCGCGACTATTGATCGGCTGCTGGAGAAGCTGCAGCATACTTAAGATTATGATATATTGATTAATGTGTCTCACTAGAAATTTTCTTCAAAATAGACCAAGGTAATGCATATGAGTCCTCACTATACGCTTGCCCACTCGCAACAATTAGCAAGTAAACTGTCACGCAAACTCATTAACTATACGTTGCTAGTAAGTCCACCCGCTCCTGATGGCGCTATCTTCGCGCACTTTTATTCGCCCTCCAACAATCGCGCACTCACAATCTCCTTTGATGCACAGACAATCCATAAAGACGATTATATTCGCGAGCGGCTATCTACAATTTCGTAGGAGTCGATATGTTAGCCACGAGAAGCTAGCGGTGTTGCTAGCCCTGGACGCGGTCTTTATCGCCTCAACCTATACTCGTCGCTTTCTAGCGGGGCTCCGGGCGTAGAGCCAACCAGCTTTCTTCCTGCTGCTCGGTCTGAGACTGGCTGGGTCTATCTGTCCTGACTTCACCGTAAGCTTCCTGCAATGCGGCTACCTCTCCATTGCGACTAATCTTGGCGGCGGCCGCAATTACGTTCGCCTTCACTGCAGGCGCTGGCGTCTTCTGGGCAGTCAAAGCAACCTTGGTGGTCCGGCGCCAGTCCTGTGAGCAAATGGGGCGGATGGCGGCATTGGCAGTGATCTGCTTGATGCGTTTAGTCCGAGCGCGCTATGGATGGCACTGCCCTTCCCATGCCTTCTATCTTTCTAATTCGTAGCGGCATCACTAGCGCCGACTTTTTCATTGCTAGTCTTCTACTTTCGCCTTTCCGCTCCATCCTCTGTCGCGCGCAATCGGTGAGCCATGTACGCGTTTTAGTGGCCTACGGGCAAAGTTCGCCGCGGATACTGGCCGCAATGGATTCCATCGAGCAGATGTCAAGGATCGATAATGCCGACCCCTTATAAGAGGCTGTCTTACCGGTAATGCGGTTTCGAACGATAAGGACCCGATCATCCGGATCATGAAGGCTTCGTCTAAGGGACACTTCGAAATCGGATGGGAAAAACGCCTGGACGTAGGCATGTAACCTTAGCTGCTCAACTTCATAACGCATGGCTTCATCCTTATATGATCGATGCGTCCAGGCTACCTGCGCCAGGTACGCTTCGATCAAGCGTAAGCGTTAAGCAATTTTTTCAGTGGGAAGCTTTCCTGCTATGTAGGGGAGATGTGCTCAGTCGCTAGTCTTATCGCTACCTCCTCTACCAATTCCTTGGTGAGCTGAGTGAGGTCTTCGAATTCTCGGAGAATCTTAGCCAGCTTAGGGTCATCCATCCTTAATCGGTGAAGCTCATGGAGACGGGCATTGAGGTGGCGATGCACGCAGAGCAGGTATTGCCGCGACGGGCTATCTGGTATAGGTAAGAAGCTTTCCATGACGCTTTCTCCAATGCGTGATCCACAGTTGGTTATCGTCCCACTTTCTGCATTGTTTAACGGCCGGCACAAGCGAGCCTTTTGTGCTTTTGGGGTACTGAAAAGGATCTTTCTGATCTGAACGGCGGAACCCCGTCATATGGCTCACCGGCAACGGTATGGTGCTTGCTCTATGTCAAGTTCCCCTCCGGGATCAAGTCAGCGCTTGCAAACGATTGCCCTGAACCATATCTGCTCGAGCGCCTGATTACATGGAACAACCCTCGGGCGTCCAACCTAAAGCGCTAGCGCTCCGGTCAGCCGTGTGTCATGGATGATGACTCGGAAATAGAGCTGCAGAAACTTGTAAAGCAAGGGCGGTTCACGACGGTGAAAGGAAGATCTACTTTTATGGTAGATTGGGCCAGTCCATGCGAGCAGTGAGACCAAGCGTCCACTGATATGTGCCTCACCGCTTTGCAGCAATAAAAGCGATAGCGAACCAGCCTCTAGATTTCGCGTGTCATCTGATTGCGTACTACGCGTCATCGCCTAGCCTGCTAGTGGTCACATCTGTCACCGGGGTCGTTATCCGAAACTGAAGGCCGTTTCTGGCCGTTTCCACCTCGGTGGCCGGCTGATGGGACGGATAGCTCCGTCCCATGGTCGGGCCCATGCTTGTACACCCTCACTGAGGAGAACAAGCCATGAAAGCGATAACAGTCGTTAGCCGCGAGCCTTGGAACAAGGGAAAGCTCGTTGGTCAGAAAGCCCCGCTCAGGATTAGGGATATCTGGGCTATCCGCGTCAGACTCCAGCTTGCGGAGAAGACCAGGGACTTGGCTCTTTTTGACCTGGCAATCGATAGCAAGCTGCGCGCCTGTGACCTCACCAGACTGCGCGTGCGGGACATAGCCCACGGGGAGCACGTCTCACCGAGAGCTATCGTGATGCAGTTAAAAACTCATCGTCCGGTGCAGTTTGAGATCACAGAGCAAACACGCTCAGCGGTGGAGGCTTGGATACGCCATGCCAAGCTTCGAAGCGAGAATTTCCTGTTCCCAAGTAGGCTTGCCCACTCCGAGCATATCTCCACCCGACAGTACGCACGGATCGTCAAAGCCTGGGTGACAGCGATTGGTTTGGATCCAGCCTTGTACGGAACCCATACCCTGCGGCGAACCAAGGCGTCGCTGATCTACCGCAGGACAAAGAACCTTAGGGCCGTACAACTCTTACTGGGCCATACGAAGCTGGAGAGCACTGTCAGGTACCTTGGCATCGAGGTGGACGATGCTCTGGAGATGGCCGAACAGACAGAGGTTTAGCCGCATGACCTGGCGACGGCTGCGGGGCCGTCGCTATCCGACCCAAAGCTGCGGTCGGGGGATGGCAGCCAATGGCCAGTTAGCGACTGGTCTAACTTTAGCCGGCGCTACACAAGATCAAACGTCAGTCTGTTCCGCCATTTCTAATGTGTCATCAACCTCAATCCCCAGGTATGGAACAGTGCTCTCCAGCTTCGTATGCGCGCACCTACTGCTTGCCTAGGTGTCGCAGACCCGGGACCGTGAGCTACAAATTCACTCGACGCCGCTTGCGATGGAGGTCATAGAACGCATCTGGGTAGGCTATCAACCGCTAGACCGGCGACGTTTCGCCAGCCGTACCGAGCGGCGCTTGTTTCGCCACAAGCGGCGTACGTCGCCAAGCGGCGCGGTACCAATGCGGATGGACCAGTATGCCCACCCGGTGGTAGTCATCAGGCCACGGCGCTGCTTTTGCTCTTCCAGTAGCACCAGCTCCTTGATGTACCGGTAAAACCCGGCATCGCTGAGATAGTCGTCGTTGGCGCGCTCGACTGCTCTGTGCCCTAGTCCGGTAACCATATCGAGAATGCACGCCACAGGTAGGACGCACGTGGCTATCGGTACCACGATTATCTGGAACAATGCCGAGTAGGCGAATGAGAAGTCCGACCAGAGTGTTGGAATCGCAGGATAGAACGTTTCCTTGTCGATGAGGGCCACGACCACTGCCGCTATCACAGCGAGAAGCCCACCCAAGTACGTCGCGAAATTGCCTGCACTCGGGAGGCTGAAAAAGTGGCGTGTACGAAGGGTTGCGGGGCTACCGGCGCGTTGCTCAAGAGCCTGACGCCACTCCCATTGTTCGATGAGCTCTTTGGCCAGCTGGGCAAAGTCTTCTCGGCCAGCGAATTGTTCGGAGATCATTCGCCGCTTCGCTCGATCCGTTGCCGCCATGGCCTGCCGGATGCCCAAGATTCTCTTGCCCGGGTGATTTCGGGCGAAGCGACGCCGGTCGACCTCTATCAGGATCTGGGCGAGGCCCAGCAGCATCGGGATCTCCCAAAAGAGAGTCCAATAGGAGAGATTGGCGTAGGTCGGAAGTTGCAGATAGACGTGGTGGTAGAAGAAAAGCGCTATCGACAGGACGACAAGCAACATCGATGAGGCGAAGAGGATAAAGATTCGCGATCCCCAGACGAAGCTAGGTATGAGTCGGAATTCCCGTCGAAAGGTCTTAACGTGGTGGGCCACGGTCCGCATGGCTAGCTTCCCTGCTTGTTGATCGCTGAAGATATTCCAGGGCAATACCATGTCACCAGCGACGCTTGTCCGTCCGTGGCCATAACCGCGACGACTGGCTACCCATTCGCCGATAGGTATCGATCCGTTGCGGCCGGATCCGAGCTGATGAGCCAATCACCTTCTGCTGGAACGGCGCGGATGCTGTCCACGCGGTTGAGCGGTACCCGGTAGGTCTTACAGGACCTGAATGCCTAGACCTCAGCGTCACTGGCGATCTTCATGTCTATGGCATCCTGCATAGTGGCGACCTGGGTGCTGGCGTACTGCAGAAGCAGGGCGCGTTACCGGGTAGCCAGGTCCTTCGCTGCGGCCAACTAGGCTGCCTCGTTCATATTGAGATTTCCTATAGAAGCGGCGAGATTCAAGGCTGACCACAATACCACTTGGCTTACGCTAACTTACCGTGATCCAGGTTAATGAAAGCGCGAAGGGCACTTCTGGCCATAAACAACCTGCCGAAACCGTCAGCTTTGGGTCGATTTCTGTCATTGGCTGATTCCGGTTTAGGTATTTCCAAAATGTCGCAACAATTTCGGAAACCGACAGCTATCCTGAACGGGCGCCGCTCGGCACCTGTCCCTGCCTAAGCGCCACCCGCCGAATCAGATAGGCAACAACCCCTCGGTCTTGACTTCGTTCAGCACGAAAAAGGTGCGCACCTGGCGCACGCCGGGCAGGGCGATCAGCCGCTCGCTGTGCAGGCGATTGAAGGCGGCGATGTCCTTGACCCTGAGCTTGATGAAGTAGTCGACGTCGCCGGCCACCAGGTAGCACTCCAACACCGGGGGCAGGGCGCGGGCGGCCGCTTCGAAGGCCTGGAAGGATTCCGGGGTCGATCGGTCCAGCACCACCCCTACCAGTACCGCGGTCTCCCGCTGCACGGCCTTGGGGTCCACATGGGCCCTGACGCCGGTGATGACGCCGCTGTCGAACAGCTTACGCGTGTGATTCCAGCAGGCGCTGGGGCTCAGGGACACTTGGCGGGCCAGCTCGGCATTGCTCAGACGGCCGTCCTGTTGCAGGGCTCTCAGGATCTTGCGTTCGACCGGAGTGAGTTCCGCGCTTTCGCTCATCGAAAGATTCTCCTTTGGAAGAGGATTCTGACTGAAGGGTCTTGTCGTTCAAACACCTAATCCAGAAGAAAAGCAGGTTTTGTGCCGATCATTCGAAAGCACCTTTTCCAGAGCTTTGCCTAGCATGGAAGGCGTTCTCTCATCACTGGAGTCGCTGCTATGTCCCTGGACCTCGAAAAGCGTTTTTCCCGCGTCAAGCTCGGTTATTTCCCGTCGCCCTTGCACAAGCTGGAGCGCATGTCGAAGGACCTCGGTATCGAACTCTGGGCCAAGCGTGACGACGTTTCCTCCGGTCTCGCCTATGGCGGCAACAAGGTGCGCAAGCTGGAATGGCTGGCAGCCGATGCGCTGGCGCAGGGCTGCGACACCCTGGTCTCCATCGGCAACATCCAGTCCAACCACACGCGCCAGGTGGCCGCCGTCGCCGCGGTGCTGGGCATGAAGTGCCGGCTGGTCCAGGAGGAGTGGACCAAGTGGGAAGACCCGGTCTACGACAAGGTCGGCAACATCCTGCTGTCGCGGCTGATGGGTGCCCAGACGCTGCTGGAAGGCGAGGGCTATTCCACCGCGGTGAAGGCCACCTGGGAGCGCGCGCTGGACGAGGTACGGCGTGAAGGCGGCAAGCCCTACGCCATTCCCGCCGGCGCCTCGGACCATCCCCTGGGTGGCCTCGGCTATGCCCATTTCGCCGATGAACTGGCCGGTCAGGAGCGCGAGCAGGGCCTCTTCTTCGATACCGTGGTCACGGCCACCTGTACCGGTTCTACCCAGGGCGGCATGGTGGTAGGCTTTCGCGCCCAGGAGCGGGAACGCCGCCTGATCGGCATCGACACGGCGGCGGACGCCGAGATGACCCGCGCCGCGGTGACCAAGATCGCGCGCAACACCGCCGAGATGATCGGCCTGAAGCAGGAGATCCGCGACGAGGACGTCATCATCGAGCCACGGTTCTGCGGACCGGACTACGGCCTGCCGGATGGCCCCACCGTCGAGGCCATCCGCTACACCGCGCAGATGGAGGGGATGCTCACCGACCCGGTCTACGAGGGCAAATCCATGGCCGGGCTGATCGCCATGGCGCGCAGTGGCGAGATCGCCAAGGGCAGCCGGGTGCTCTATGTTCACCTCGGGGGCGCACCGGCGCTCAACGCCTACCACAACGCCTTCGCCTGAACCCAGGCCACGACCGATCACCAGGAGGTCCCGCATGACGAGCCAATTCTGGACAGCGGTAGACGACCTCCGACCGGCCGTGGCGCTGGTCATCCTGCATGGCGATCTCGAACCCGCGGTAACGGCGGAATTGCGCAGCGGCTTGCCCGGCTGCAGCGACCTCCCGGTGTTGCAGCTGGAGGACGTCGGCGGGCTGCACGATGAGTGGCTCACCCAGGGTCCGCATAGCCGGATCGTACGGCTGTTGTCCCGGCTGGGCGGTGACTGCCTGCTGCTGGCGGTCGAGCCGGCGGGCTCGAAAGAGCTGGAATGGCTGGGATCGGTCGCCGGTCAGCGCCTGCAACAGTTCACGAGCGGCACGCCCACGGGCGAGCTGATCGCCCGCCTGCAACAGCTCAGACGCGAGCAGCTGCTGGCGGTGTTGCCACTTTGAGCGTAGCCGTCAAGCCAGCCGCTCGACCTGTTCGGCGATCAGCGCCCTGATCGCGCGCAGACAGCGCAACTCGCCGGCGAAGACCGCCCGCAGCTCCGGTCGCGCGCCGGCCAGGGCCTGGTTTTCCCGCTCGGTCTGTTCCAGCAACTGCTGAGCCTGCAGGGACAGGCGCTGGCGCAGGCGTTGCAACTGGGCAGCAGCCGGTGAGCGCTTGATACCCAGCACCTCGGCTACATCCAGCAATCGCTCGCGGTCGATGGCCGCCAGCCGGTTTTCACCGAGGATCGGCCAGGCGAGGGTGGTTGCGTCCGGCCAGCGCTGCTGGTCGAAAGCGCGGCTCTCGTATACCGCCGTGCAGAGCAGGTCATAGCAGGGCGCCAGGGCCAGCCCCCGCGGTGAGACCAGAAAGCCCAGATTCTTTAGATGAGCATCCGTATTGCCCACCAGCACGTTGAAGGCCAGCCAGGTGAATAGCCGCGTCCGGGTCACGGCGGGCGCCTCGCACAGCCGGGCCAGTTCGGCCAGGCGCTCCACGCTACCTGCCTGGTACTTGAAATGACGATCCAGACCCAGCACCTGGCAGGCGTCGATGCCGTGGCGCCGTTGCCAGCCGCCCGGGGTACGGACGCGGTCGAAGCGCTCGATCAGATAGACCGGCTCGGGCACGTAGCGGCGTTTGACGGCGGGAACCATCAGCCCGGCCAGACCCGCCAGGCGCATGATGAACCACTCGTTGATCACCGAATGGGCGAAGGCCTCGTGGGGATGGTCCGGCTTGAGGATATGGGTCGAGGGCAGGGCGCCCACGGGTTCCTGCAGCCCCTGCTCATCGAGGATCACCGCCAGCTTGTGCTGGGCGCCGGCCAGCGACATGCGCTTGTGCGCCTCGTGGGTCAGCGGCAACTGCGGCATGGCCTGGATCCGCCGGGAGAGATCGGCATCGCTCAGGGGTCGGCGATCTCCCGGCGGCAGGCGCTGACCTTCGGCGAGCAGGGTAAGGGAGCCGGCGGATTCGGCGCCGTACCAGCTCAGCAGGGCGAAGGCATCGGCGGCATCCAGGCGCGCATCTTGGGCAAGCAGTTGCCGCTGGCCTTCCTCAGGCAGTAGGTTGTCGAAGTACCACTGCACCGGTCGCTGCGAACTGCCATCGATCAGCGGCTCTCGCTGCAAGGGCAATTGCGGACAGAGCCCGAAGGCCTGCCAACCCGGCTCGTACTGGAACGACCAGATACCGTTCTCGTCAGCCAGCCGACCCACCAACTGGTCGTCGATCCAGGCCAGGAGTTCACGCCTCATAGTGTCCGGGTATCCGGCTGGGCTTCCACCTCGGGGGGCAGATCCACGATCAGGCGCACGCCCAGGCCTTCCAACACCTGGAACAGCTTGCCCCATTGGACGGTTTCGCCACCGCGCTCGACCTTGCCGAGAAAGTTTTCACTGACGCCGAGACTGCCGGCGGCATCGTCCTGGCGCAAGGCCTGGGCCTTGCGGGCCTGGCGGACGAGGGCGCCAAGGTCGGCGGCATTCTTGAGTAGCACCTGCATGATTTATCCTCACGAGCGTGAGGATCAGGCTAACGCTAAAGGGATGGCCCGTGCAATCCTCAAGGTCGTGAGGATTTTAGCTATCCAAGCTATTATTCAGATCGAATCCTTTCGATCGTGAGGATTTATATCTACAGTCACCGTCGTGCGCCCAGCTGCTGGGGCGCCAGAAAGGCGCTGTGGAAGTAGCTGCGAAAGGCCTGCATGGCCGGCGTCAGTGGATGCTCCCTGTGCCAGGCCAGCCCCACGCTCATGGGGGTGATGGGCTCCACCAGGGTGCGCGTTTCCAGGCGCTTGCCCTCCAAGGACCAGGGGCGATAGACCAGGTCGGAGAGGATGGCCACGCCGCTGCCGTTGGCCACCATGCTGCGTACGGCCTCCACCGAGCTGGTGCGCAAGCGCACCTGGGGTTCAAGGCCTGACTGGCGCCAATAGCGCATGGCGCTCTGTTCGGCCTCGTCGACGGTGAGCAGTACGTAGGGCTCGCGGGCGACGTCGGCCAAGCTGACGTTGGGTCGATCGCGCAGGGGATGGCCACTGGGCAGCCAGAGTCGGCGTTCGGAATTGAAGAGCGTCTCGGAGACGATGTCCTCGTGGGTCAGGTTGGCGGTCAGCACCACCGCCATGTCGATACGCTTGTCCAGCAGCGCTTCCTCGATGGCCTGGCGCTCCTGCTCGTGCACCGCCACCGTCACCTCGGGATAGAGCTGTGCCAGGCGTTGCAGGTGGTGGGGGAGGAAGTAGCCGATCACCGTGTAGCTGGCGGCAATGCGCAGCTCGCCGCTGGCGCGGTGGTCGGGCAGGGCGCTGCTCAGGGCGTCGTCGACCCCGCGCAGGATGCCGTAGGCATGGTTGAGGAAATGCCGACCGGCGTCGGTCAAGGCCATCCCCTGGGCCGAACGGACGAACAGGCTGGCACCCAGCAGGCCCTCCAGTTCCTGGATGGCGCTGGTCACCGCCGACTGGGAGATGTTCAGGTGGATGGCGGCCTGGGAGATCTGACCCAGTTCGGCGGTCGCGGCAAAGTAGCGCAGTTGACGCAGGGTTAGGGCCATAGGGATCGTCCTGAGGTATCGATTTTTCCGAACGTTGAACCTTGGATAATAAATCTTCCCAAGGGGGCAGGGCAGTCATAAGGTCGAGGACAACGCACCGCTGCCAGGGAATACCGCAATGATCGAGGTGGACTTCAATTCCGACATGGGCGAGGGCCTGGGCGCCTGGACCCTGGGTGACGGCGTGGACGACCAGCTGCTCGATCTGGTCAGCTCGGCCAATATCGCCACTGGCTTCCATGCGGGCGATCCCAGCCTCATGCAGCGCACCGTGCTGCAGGCCAAGGCGCGCAATGTCGCCATCGGCGCCCATCCGGGCTATCGCGATCTGGTGGGCTTCGGGCGCCGCCCGCTGCAGATGCCCGCCGAAGAACTGGTGGCCGATATCGTCTACCAGCTCGGCGCCTTGCGTGAATTCGCCCGCTTGCACGGCTTGCGCCTGCAACACCTCAAGCCCCATGGCGCGCTGTTCATGCACCTGGCACGGGACGAGACGGCGGCCCGCCTGCTGGTGGAGACCCTGCAGCGGCTCGAACCCGAGCTGCTGCTCTATTGCCTGCCCAACTCCGCCACCTGGCGCATCGGTCGCGAGCTGGGTCAGCCCCTGGTACGCGAGTTCTATGCCGACCGGGACTACGACGCCAGCGGCTCCATCGTGCTGGTCCGGCGTGTGGGCGCCCTGGATCCCCAGGCGGTGGCCGAGCGAGTGCTAAGAGCCTGCCAACAGGGGCGGGTCGCCACGGTGGAGGGGGGCGAGGTCGAGGTGACCTTCGAATCCATCTGCCTGCACAGCGATACCCCTGGTGCGCTGGGCCTGGCCCAGGCCATTCGCCAGCGCCTGGACGCCGCCGGCATCGCCGTGCGCGCACCCCGCGCCGACTAGTTCCGCGTTCGATACTGGCGCCCGAGACGCCGGATCCTTCACCTATTAGCTACGCCTGCCTTTCCGACAACATCGCCTAGAAGAGGAATCGTCATGGCCGAACATTCGGTGCTCTCGCCCCTGCCCGGGACGTTCTATCGCAAACCCACACCTGATGCGGCGCCCTATGTGGATGTCGGGGAAACCGTCACCGCCGGTACCGTGATCGGCCTGGTCGAGGTGATGAAGCAATTCTCGGAGGTCCACGCCGAGGTCGCCGGGACCCTCGCGGCCTTCGTGGTCGAAGACGGCGATCCGGTCGAGCCGGGTCAGTTGCTGGCCACCCTGAGCGGAGCCGACTCGTGAGCACGACAGGGGGCGGCATCCGCCGTCTGCTGGTCGCCAATCGTGGCGAGATCGCTGTCCGTATTCTGCGCGCCGCCAAGGCCTTGAACATCGAGACGGTGCTAGCCTGCAGCGAGGCGGACCAGGATTCCCTGGCGGCGCGGCAGGCTGATGCCGTGGTGGTGATCGGCCCAGCGCGGGCGGATCGCAGCTACCTCAACATCGACGCGCTGCTCAGGGCGCTGCACGACAGCGGTGCCGATGCGGTCCATCCCGGCTATGGCTTCCTGGCCGAGAGCGCGGCCTTCGCCGATGCAGTGGAGGAGGCCGGTGCCATCTTCGTCGGCCCCTCGGGTGACATCATTCGCCGCATGGGCGACAAGGCCGAGGCGCGGCGTACCGCCCTGGCGGCTGGCGTGCCGGTGGTGCCTGGCTCCGCCGCCGAACCGGCCGATATAGAAGCGGCCATAGCGGCAGCCGAGACGGTGGGCTATCCGCTGCTGATCAAGGCGTCGGCGGGAGGAGGAGGCCGGGGCATCCGCCTGGCCCGCGATGCCGCCGAACTGGCGCGGGAATTTCCCCTCGCTCAACGTGAAGCCCAGGCCGCCTTTGGCAACGGTGCCCTCTATTTGGAGCGCTTCATCGAGCACGCTCGCCATATAGAGGTACAGATCCTGGGCGATGGCCAGCGCGCGGTGCATCTGTTCGAACGCGAATGCTCGTTACAGCGTCGCCGTCAGAAACTTCTGGAAGAAGCACCATCACCGGTGCTGAGCGCTGCCCAGCGCGAGACCCTCTGCGCCAGCGCGGTCCGTCTGGCCGAAAGTCTCGGCTATCGCGGCGCGGGCACTCTGGAATACCTGTTCGACGAAGCCCGAGGCGAGTTCTTCTTCATCGAGATGAATACCCGCATCCAGGTGGAGCATCCGGTCAGCGAGATGGTCACCGGCATCGACCTGGTCCAGGCCATGCTGTGCATCGCCGGTGGCGAACCCCTGCGGCTGCGCCAGGAAGACATCCATCTGCTGGGCGCGGCCATCGAGCTGAGGCTCAACGCCGAGGACCCGGCGCGCAATTTCTTCCCCAGTCCCGGAACGGTCGAGCAGCTCGCCTGGCCGCGTGGCGCGGGCATCCGCGTCGACAGCCATCTCTATGCCGGCTATCGGGTGCCGCCTTACTACGACTCGCTGCTGGCCAAGCTCATCGCCCATGGCGCCGATCGCACCGAGGCGCTGGCCCGTGCGCGTCAGGCGCTGGACGAGTTGCGCCTTACCGGCATGGCCACCACCGCATCCCTGCATCGACGGCTGCTGGACGAACCCTGGGTGATCGAAGCCTGCTTCGACACCGGTACCCTGGAACACTGGCTGGCCGAGGAGATTCCCGCATGACGACCGCGATCCGCTACAGCTTTGGCGGCGACGAGCACCTGTTCGTCGAATTGTCCGAAAGCATGTCCCTGGAGACCTTTTTCCGTGGCCTGGCCATGACCCGCGCGGTGCAGGCGCTGCAGTTGCCCGGCATCCACGACATCTGCCTGGCCAATGCCTCCTTCCAGATTCGCTTCGATCCCGATGTCCTGCCGCCCGACCGGCTGCTGGCCGCCGTCCAGGGCGTGGAAGACCAGGCGGTGGCCGAGCGCGAACTGGCCACGCGGCTGATCGAGATCCCGGTGCTCTACAACGATCCCTGGACCCACGAGACGCTGATGCGCTTTCGCGATCGCCACCAGGATCCGACCGCCACCGATCTGGAATACGCCGCGCGCATCAACGGCCTGGCCGACGTCGACGCCTTTATCGCGGCCCACAGCGGCGCGCCCTGGTTCGTTTCCATGGTGGGCTTCGTCGCCGGGTTGCCGTTCATGTTCCAGATGGTGGAGCCCGAGCGGCAGCTGCAGGTCCCCAAGTACCTGCGGCCCCGCACCGACACGCCCAAGCAGACCCTCGGCCACGGCGGCTGCTTCGGCTGCATCTATTCGGTACGGGGCGCCGGCGGCTACCAGATGTTCGGTGTGACGCCGGCGCCCATCTACGATCCGGCGCAGCGCCTCGATTATCTGCACGACCACATGGTGTTCTTCCGGCCCGGCGACATCGTCCGTTTCCGCGCCATCGACCGCGCGGAATACGACCGGATGCTGGCAGAGGTAGAGGAGGGTAGCTTCACCCTGAATATCCGTCCGGTGGACTTTTCCCTGGACGCCTTTCTCGACGATCCCCGCGGCTATCCACGCACCCTGATGGAGGAGCCGGCATGATCAAGGTACTCAAACCCGGCCTGGCCACCGCGATCCAGGACCTCGGTCGCGAAGGCTACTATCACCTGGGCATTCCGCCGTCCGGCGCCATGGACAGCTATGCCTTGCGCGCGGCCAATCTGCTGGTGGGCAATGCACCCGGCGCCGCCGCGCTGGAATGCACCTTGCTCGGGCCGGAGCTGCAGTTCGCCGAGGACGCCCTGGTCGCCATGAGCGGCGCGCGCATGACGCCACGCCTGGACGGCGCCGAAATGCCGCTGGACGAGGCCTTCATGGTGCGGGCCGGCCAGGTGCTCAAGTTCGATTACCTCAAGGCCGGTGCCCGCGGCTATCTAGCGGTGGCCGGAGGCTTCGATGTGCCCGAGGTGCTGGGCAGTCGTTCGACCTATACGCTGGGTGGCCTCGGTGGCTTCCAAGGTCGACGTCTTGCCGCGGGAGACGAATTGCCGATCGGAACGCCAGCGGCAGCTGCCAAGCCTGGAACTCGGTTACCGAGCGATCTGGTACCGGCCTGCGGCGGCGAAGTGACCTTGCGTGTCGTACCCGGTCTCTATCATCACCGCCTGACCGCGGACGGGGCCGAAGCCTTTTTCGCCGATACCTGGACGGTGGGCTCCGAAGCTGATCGCATCGGCTATAGATTCAAGGGCGGTCGACCGCTGGCATTCACGCCGCGCGAACAACCCTTTGGTGCCGGCTCGGATCCGTCCAATATCGTCGACAGCTGTTATCCCATCGGATCGATCCAGGTACCGGCGGGCCTCGAACCTATCGTCCTGCACCGAGACGCGGTGTCGGGCGGCGGCTACGCCATGATCGGCACGGTCATCAGCAGCGACCTGGATCTGATCGGCCAGCTGCAGCCGAATCAGAAGGCGCGGTTCGTCGCCGTAACGTTGGAAGATGCATTAGCGGCACGTCGGATCTACCAGAAACGCTTGCAGCGCCTGGAGCAGGCCTTGGCTGGATGACTGGCGGCAATCAGCCAGAACGTTCAGCGGTGAGCTAAAAGATCCTGAAGGCGCGGTCGGTAACAGGCGCGTCTTCAGGATCGTCGCTGAACGACCTTTAGCAGAAACGCTGAGCAGCGATGCGTGCGGGTGACACTGGATGCCGGCGAGAAATTGTTCTGCAGCCGTGTACAGGTCCAGCGGTGCAAGCCAAAGACGGTTTTGTTCGCACAGCGAAGATTCGTCACAAGCAGCAATTGCTGCAATTGAAAACAAGCTGGTCGACGATGCCAGGGTAGGGAAGTCGAAGCCGAGCCTGGTCTGGCAGTAAGGGAGAAAGGCAGTGGGCTAATTGGATGGCAAAGGGCAATGACCAGCTCCCGTCCATATCCAATTTAACATAATATACATTATGCGAAGTTATGGTTATGGAGTGCTGCATCGAGTGGCTGCCTTTTCACGTTGGCTGCTTTCTTCCATTTCCTGCGATCTGGTCATTTTGCCTGGCATTACGGCTTCGGGCATTTAGATCGCCGCTTGCCACACCCGTACCGCAAATTCCGCAGCGCCCGTTTGTACAAGACGCCGTCGACAGCTTTAATCGGATGGCGTCCTTTCCCGGAGCTCTTTCTGGTTGTCGCGCCTCTGCCTGTATCACCACGCGCGAATGTCCTGGGTTTCCAACACGTATTCCATCCCGAGGAGTTTTCAATGGCTTATCAAGCCGCTTCCGATCGCTATGACCGTATTCCTTACCGCCGCGTGGGTCGCAGCGGTCTCGTGCTGCCGGCGCTGTCGCTGGGCCTGTGGCACAACTTCGGCGACACCACGCCGCTGGATCGTCAACGCGCCTTGCTGCGCACTGCCTTCGATCTGGGCATCAATCACTTCGACCTGGCCAACAACTACGGGCCGCCCTATGGCAGCGCCGAGATCAATTTCGGTCGGCTGCTGCGCGAAGACTTCGCGGCCTACCGCGACGAACTCATCATCTCCAGCAAGGCCGGTTGGGACATGTGGCCCGGACCCTATGGCCAAGGTGGCGGCTCGCGCAAATACGTCCTGGCCAGCCTGGATCAGAGCCTCAAGCGTCTTGGTCTGGATTACGTCGACATCTTCTATTCGCACCGTTTCGACGAGCACACGCCGCTGGAAGAAACCGCCAGTGCCCTGGCCACGGCGGTCCAGCAAGGCAAGGCGCTCTATATCGGCATCAGCTCCTATTCGGGCACCAAGACCCGGGAAATGGCCAAGTTGCTGGCCGACTGGAAGATCCCGCTGCTGATCCACCAGCCGGCCTACAACCTGCTCAATCGTTGGATCGAAAAGGATCTGCTGGATGCGACCGAGGACATCGGCAGTGGCGTGATCGCCTTTACGCCGCTGGCCCAGGGGTTGCTGACCGACAAGTACCTCAATGGCGTTCCGGCCGAGGCCCGGGTTAATCAGCCCGGTGGCCAGTCGCTGCAGCAAGGCCATCTGTCCGACGAGAACCTGGCCCGAGTACGCGCCCTGGATACCATCGCCAAGCGCCGCGGCCAGAGCCTGGCGCAGCTGGCCCTGGCCTGGACCCTGCGCGATCCGCGCATCACCAGCGCCCTGATCGGCGCCAGTCGGCCCGAGCAGATCGTGGAAAACGTGGCAGCTCTGGACAACCTGACCTTTACCGCCGAGGAACTGGCCGAGATCGATACCCATGCGGTCGAAGGCGATATCAATCTCTGGGCCAAGCCGTCCAGCGCGGAATAAGGCTCCGCTTGGCGTAGCTGATGCTCGAGCGTCAGCTACGCCTACCTTTATAGGATCCTCGCAGGGCATAACCACCCTCACCTGCTCTCACCCAGGCGGCTGCCGACGCCGCGTCCCGATCTGCTCCTGGCGATACTGGCTGGGCGTCTGTCCGGTCTCGTTGCGAAAATGCCGGTTGAAATTGGACAGATTGGAATAGCCCACCTCGAAGCAGATGGTGGCAATGGACAGCTCCGCCTGCCGCAGCAGACGACAGGCCCGCTGGATGCGCAGCTTGCGCGCCAGTTCGATGAAGCCGTGGCCGGTAACCTTCTTGAAGAAGCGTGAAAACCCCGCCTCGCTCATGCCGACGCGCCTGGCGATCACCGGCAGCCGGATATCTTCGGTGAGCTCGCTCAGCAGATAGTCGAAGGCCTGGTGCACCCGGGCGGCGCTACGGGCGTCCAGCGCCGGCGCATAACAGGCACTGGCCAGGACGATCCGCTCGCTTTCCGGCGCCCGCGACAGCAGGCCCAGCAAAGCGAATAGCTTGAGCAGGCGCTCGGCGCCCTGGGCCTGGCCCATCGCTTCGATCAATTCAGCCGCCTGCCGGGCCGTGTTGGCCCTGAACTCCAGGCCGCGCCTGGCCTGTTCCAGCAAAGGTAGATAGTCGCCCAGCTCGGGAGCCACGGTGCTCAGCGAGCGCAACAGCTCGCCATTGAACTGGATGACCACATCGCGCCCGGCGAGCACCTCGCCGGGTGGCAGATCGCCGATCCAGTCGTGCGGCAGGTCCGGCCCGATCATGGCCACGTGGCCAGCCGCGAACGGCCCGACATAGTCGCCGGCCAGTAGCCGTCCGCTACCCTGGCGGATCAGATGGATCTCGTACTCGGGATGGTGATTCCAACGCGCCAAGGCATAGGGATAGTCGTGCTCGTACCAGCGAAAACTCTGGTCGGGCGCGGCAAGGATCACTTCCAGCTCTGCCGGTCGCGCCTCGAGGAAGGCGGTCGCCTTCATGATGTACCTCTGCTTGTTCTTGTAGGCCCACACCGGTCGGCCTGGCTATCGATGCTTTTTTGACCTGGTTGCGCTCGGCGATCAAGGTCAAAAATGTATCGGCAACTGGTCAATGCCAGGTTAGCCAGCGGCTTGGCCCTGCTGTTGTAATCCTCTCCAGCGGGCCTGTCGAGATCAGATTTATATCGGCGGCCTGCCATTCATAACAACAACAAGCTGCCCGTCGTGGCAGTCACGGAGAGAAGAAGATGAAGCGCCCTATCGCCTTGCTGCTGTTGGCCGGTCTCGGGTTGACCGGTATTGCCCAGGCCGTCGAATCGGTCACCGTTGCCACCGTCAACAACAGCGACATGGTGCGCATGCAGCGGCTGTCCCAGGTCTTCGAAAAACAGCACCCCGATATCAAGCTCAACTGGGTGGTGCTGGAAGAAAACGTGCTGCGGCAGCGGCTGACCACCGACATCACCACCGGGGGTGGCCAATTCGATGTCCTGACCATCGGCACCTACGAAACCCCGCTCTGGGGGGCCAAGAACTGGCTGGAGCCGCTCGACAACCTGCCTGCCAGCTATGACGTCGAAGACATCTTCCCGGCGGTCCGCCAGGGACTGTCGGTCAACAACCATCTCTATGCCCTGCCGTTCTATGGCGAAAGCACCGTCACCTACTACCGCAAGGACCTGTTCAAGGCCGCCGGCCTGCAGATGCCCGACAAGCCGACCTGGTCGCAACTCGCCGCGTTCGCCAGCCAGCTCAACCAGCCGGACAAGGAGCAATACGGTCTCTGCCTGAGGGGCAAGGCCGGCTGGGGGGAAAACGTCGCGCTGCTCAGCCTGATGGGCAACGCCTTCGGCGCGCGCTGGTTCGACGAGCAATGGCACCCCGAACTGACCAGTCCCGAGTGGACGGCAGCGGCCAACTTCTACGTCGACAACATGAAGAAGTACGGGCCACCCGGGGCTTCCAGCAACGGTTTCAACGAGAACCTGGCGCTGTTCAACAGCGGCAAGTGCGCGCTCTGGGTGGATGCCAGCGTCGCCGGCTCCTTCACCACCGACAAGGGCCAGAGCAAGGTGGTCGATGAGGTCGGCTTCGCCGCCTCGCCCCACGAGGTCACCGACAAGGGCTCCTCCTGGCTGTACGCCTGGTCGCTGGCGATCCCGGCGAGCGCCAAGCACAAGGAGGCGGCCAAGACCTTCATCACCTGGGCGACTTCCAAGGAATACATCCAACTGGTGGCCGACCAGGACGGCATCTCCAACGTCCCGCCGGGCACTCGCCAGTCCACCTACAGCCAGGCCTACCTGAGCGCTGCGCCCTTCGCCAAGATCACCCTGGAGATGATGCAGCACGCCGACCCGGCCCATCCCTCGGCCAAGCCGGTGCCCTATGTCGGCATCCAGTACGTGACCATTCCCGAGTTCCAGGCCATCGGCACCTCGGTCGGCAAGCTGTTCTCCGCCGCCCTCACCGGCCAGATGAGCGTCGAGCAGGCCCTTAACGCGGCCCAGACCTCGACGACCCGCGAAATGAAACGCGCGGGCTATCTCAAGTAACGTCCCTTTATCCAGGACATGATCGCGCACTGCACCGCGCGGTCAGTCTCTCGATTGGAGCCAGACCATGAACAGACTGCAAGGAAAGAGCGCGCTGATCACCGGCGCCGCACGCGGTATCGGCAAGGCCTTCGCCCGGGCCTACCTAAAAGAAGGCGCGACGGTGGCCATCGCCGACATCAATATCGAAAGAGCCCGCGAAACGGCCGAGGAACTGGGCGAGCGCGCCTATGCCCTGGCCATGGACGTCACCGACCAGGCCTCCATCGACACGGCCATCTCCCAAGTGGTCGCTACCGCTGGCAAGCTCGACATCCTGGTCAACAACGCCGCTTTGTTCGACCTGGCACCCATCGTCGAGATCTCGCGGGAAAGCTATGACCGGCTGTTCGCCATCAACGTGGCCGGTCCCCTGTTCACCCTGCAAGCCGCTGCCCGGCAGATGATCGCCCAGGGTCATGGCGGCAAGATCATCAACATGGCCAGTCAGGCCGGGCGTCGTGGCGAAGCACTGGTTGCGGTCTATTGCGCGACCAAGGCGGCGGTGATCAGCCTGACCCAGTCGGCCGGCCTCGACCTCATCAAGCACCGCATCAACGTCAATGCCATCGCCCCGGGCGTGGTCGATGGTGAGCATTGGGAAGGCGTGGACGCCCTCTTCGCCCACTACGAGCAGCGACCGCTCGGCGAGAAGAAGCGCCTGGTCGGCGAAGCCGTGCCCTACGGCCGCATGGGAACCGCCGAGGACCTGGTCGGCATGGCGCTGTTCCTGGCGTCCAGTGACAGCGACTTCGTGGTGGCCCAGACCTACAACGTCGACGGCGGCAACTGGATGAGCTGATCGCCGCTCGGTCAGCTCAGGTCGTGCAGTTCCTTGACGATCGCCGGCCCTATCTGGAGGTCGGCAAAGCTGACCTCCAAGCCCTCGCGCTGCGGCGAGCAGCAATAGGGGCCAACTCGTAGGTCCGCACCCTCTTCGCTGGCGAATCGACACAGCCGCAACAGCGGCCAACTCAGGCCATCCAGGGAATACTGCAGGCGCAGCACCTCGCCATGCAGCGTCATGCGCAGCCAGAAGCCGCGGACGGCATCGGGCATCGGCCCCAGGGCCCAGTCGGAATGCCCCAGGGTGAGGACACTGCCCAGATGGGCGATGCCATCGTTGATCTCCAGGCCCGTCTTGCACCAGCGATCGCTACCCTGCCGTACCATCAGGCCAGCCTGATCGTACAGCTCGGTGAAGGTCCCGGTGATCCGTACCTGCACGGTGAAATCCGCACCGGCCGCATAACCGCGGAAATGCCCGCTGTCACGCTCGAAGCCGTATTGGGTCTTCTGCCAGAAGTCGGTTTCGCTATCGGTACTGATGTGCAGCAGACCATCCGTATCGGACCAGTGAGTCGGTTCGTTCAGCCACTGGGCAGGCAAGGTCTTCGCAAGGCTCATGGACAGGTATCCGCGGCTGATGGGCTGCGCACACGATAGATCAAGGACGCGGGATGCGCCAAACTCGGACCGTGAATCCCTAGCGATACAACGCCAGCAGCTGATGGGGATAGAGCTTGGTGACCATCATCAGCAGGATGACGAACATCCCGAGGAAGCCGGCGACACCCATCCAGAACCAGAGTCTGTAGGCTCGCTGAAAATCCGGGCCAAGCGCCTCGCCGCGCTCCGAGGCTTGCCGTGCAAGCTTCAGCATTCGCCCCTGCAGCCAGAGCACCGGCAACCAGAGCGCTCCTACGGCGAAAAATACCAGGAGTGAGCCGAATACCCAGCCGGAGGATGCCGACAATCCCATCAGCGTGACCAATGCGATGCCTGTGCCCAACTGCAGAAAGCCGGCGGGTGTGGTGATCCAGGTATCGAAGAACACCACCATGCGTGCGACCTGGGCAATGACCTGAGGTATACGACTGCGTGTGGCAGCGATCAGATAAAGGTAGGAGCCCATGCCGAATCCGAACAGGAACACCGCGGCCAGGATATGCAGGTACTTCAGTACCAGATAGGTCATCGCGACCACTCCGTGACCGTGATGAACGAAGGCCCTATCGCCTCCAGATACTCCTGCAGATCTATTTCGCCCACACAGACGCGAGCGCCTGGCGTGGGCTGGAAGCCTGTTGCCATCTTGCAAGCCAAGGCAATGGCTGCACAGCAGGGTATCTGCGGGCCCTTGTCGTGCGTAGCCAGAAGCTCCCAACGGTAGCGCGATGGTTGCTCACCTTTGACACCGCCCAGCTCCAGATAGAAGGCGCTTTTACCGTTGCCAAAAGCCTCAAACCGGCGGCCCAGGCAATGCAGCCTGCTGGCGATGCCATCAGGTCGGCTGATGAGTCCACTCCGTATGGCGCGTGCCAACAGATGATTGGCGAAGGTGCCCAAGGCGAGACCTGGACCGGCCTTGAAGCAGACGTCACGAAGACCATAGCGCTCTGGAAATACCGCCATGTCAGGCACATCCACGTTGGCCACGAGACGCCGACCACGCATGCCTGTTATGGATACCCACTGCAGGCCATACCAGCCAGGCACCTGCTCCAGCCGTCCATTGCGTTGCTGGGGAACGGGACGTCCGGCATAGCTGAGTACGCCCTGGACGGTGGAAAGCCCGGGCATCTTGGCAGAGGACGTGATGCCGTAGCGCAGGCTGTGCGCGCAAAAACCGCCACCTGCCTTCGCGAGAAAAGCCTCAATGACGGCGGCGGACAGCGTAGGAACAGAGCTGCAGCCACTGAGCACGGCCACGCCGCGAGACCTTGCGGACTCGTCGAGCTGGGTGATGCCCGCGACGAATTCCCGTGCATCGGATAGATCACAGTAATGCGCGCCCGCGGCTATGCAGGCCCTGGCCACCGCATAGTCCTGCCCTTGAAAAGGCCCCGCAGTGTGAATGACGAGTCCGACCTGGAACGCGCTTAGCGCTTTGGCGAAGTCAGTGCCGAGCACATCGCCCTGCCAAAATCGGGTGCCTAGTTCCTGCGCCAACTGGGCTATCTGCGCTCCGCGCCCTGCGAGCACAAGCTCGATCCCGTCCACTCGCGCCAGACGGCGGCTGATGATGGAGCCGAAATTTCCATACGCTCCCACTACCATCACGTTCAAACTCACCAGTACCCGCTCCCCTTTCCAGCCAAGCCGTGTCGTCAGCCTCTCTGGCGACGCCCTTCCTGTGAGCATAGGCCAACAAGGACGGGAGCACCGGCCAAGAGCAACGCTTTCTCAGGACGGGGGGATGGGCTTAAGGCAGGCGGGGCTAGATGTGGCTGCTTGACGTCTTGCAAGTGGTATTGGAGCGTTTTGGCAGGCATGAAAAAAGGGAGCCCTAAGGCTCCCCTGTTCAAGTACGTCTGCTGTCCTCTTGTTCTTGTTGTCGGACGTCAACGTCATCGATCTTTGGTACGCCCCACCAAGGAGGTGGGAAGTGAACAGATTACTTTGGTCGCTCTGGCGAGTTCCAAAATGATCGGTTCGCGAGCCTTGGCCGTCTTGTTCTTGTTGTGGGCGGTTAGCGGCGCATCTTATTGTTCTTGTGCCAGTAATAAAGCACTCGCCGTGCCAACATTCATAAGCCATTGAAATTTCTAGGTTTCATAGATTCGGGCTCGGCGTTCACGCAGTTGTTGCGGAGGATTTCGTTACCTTTTCACTCGGCGGCGAAGGATCTGGTTACGACATTCATCTCCTCGGTAACGCCACTGACCCTCAACGACTGTAGGTCGAGCGCTTGAGGGTCGCCTCGTTGTTGCGCTGAGCGGCGGGACGTTCCGGATTGTCGGTGGGCAGGTATAGCAGCCGCGTGGCCAGGACCTCACGACGCGGCTTGATGTCGGGTCGCAGCGCGCCGCGCTGGGTACGGTCGAAATCGCGCAGATCGACGACCTGCATGCCGTCCTCGGTCGGTACCACGAAGACCGGCAGGTTCGCGTGGATCATGGCGTCATAACGGCTTTCCTCACCGAACCAGAGCATCGCCCGTGGATGCGGGGCGATCTTCTTGTGCCGGACCAGGATGTCGTCATCCGCCATGCGATTGAGCGCCTGGTGTTCCTGCCATTCCGGGGTGCGATCCAGGGCGATTCGCTCGCGGTCGGCGCGCGCCATGGCCAGGGTTTTCAGTTGTTCCCGTACCTTGGACACCTTTACCCGCTCTCCTCCGGCGGTATGACCGGCCCAGGTGAAGGTCAGCTGGCGGACCGGATCGGGAAAGCCGTGCACCTTGCGGATCAGCTGCTTGGTATTGAAGGCCCCTCCCAGCGCCTTGCGCATGATGCGCGGTCGCGCCTCGGGCGCCAGTTCCAGCTCCAGACGCGTCTGCTCGATGGCGGCACTGAAGGCCGCCTTGCAGCTATTGATGGCCAGGATCTCCTCCATCAACGGCTCGGCCAGCGCGATATAGCCTGGCAAGCGACTGACGGTGCCTGGTGCCTGCCCTGGCTGCAGGTGGAAAGCCAGCAAGGCGTCGCGGGTGAGCTCCACCGCGGCGCTGCCCTCGAAAGCCTCTGCGGCGATGTGATCCGGCACTCGCTGCTGCGCCAACAAAGGCAGCCGCCAGACCCGGGCAGCCACCACCTTGCCTGGCCAGCGCTCGTTGAAAGTCGCGATGCTCAGCTTGAGGTCTTCGAACGCGTTCTTGATGTCTTCGTGCATAGCCAACTCCAGCCTGATATCTACCAGATTGTAGCATTTGCACGAACTTCACCCTTCTTATTGATTACCTTGCAGAGGGATATCCTAGCAGCAGTACCTGTATAGGGGTGGTATTGATCTAGACCGACTGCAACTTCTGGCTGAACTGCGGACGGCCGTCCTGATCTCTCAGGGTGACCTGCAGCTCGGCGGTCTTCCCGTCGATCTCGACCTCGCCGAAGAATTGGAAGTTACTTAGCGGCGAGGTGTTGGCCTGGGGCGGTGCCTTCTGGAAAACCACCTCGGGACCAAAGGTGGCATCCAGTGGATTGGGCCCGAAGCTGCCTGCATTGAGCGGGCCTGCCACGAATTCCCAGAAGGGTTCGAAATCCTGGAACGCTGCCCTGTCCGGGTGATAGTGATGCGCGGCGCAATAGTGCACATCAGCGGTAAGCCAGACGGTATTGCGAATCCCCTGCCTTGCGATGAAGCTCAGCAGATCGGCCGTTTCCAGCTCGCGCCCCTTGGGGGCTCCGGGATCGCCATTGGCGATGGCCTCCCAGCGCGCCTGGCCCTGCGCATCCTTGCCGTCCGGGACCTGCAGCCCGATGGGCATATCGGCCGCGATGACTTTCCAGGTCGCCCTGGACGCCTGCAGCTTCTTCTTCAGCCAGTCGAGTTGCTCCTGACCGAGGAAGGCACCCTGACCGCCCTCCTCGTCACCCAGGTTCCTGTCATTGCCGGCACGATAGCTGCGCATGTCCAGCACGAAGACATCCAGCAAGGGGCCGTAGGCGATGCGGCGGTAGATGCGCCCTGCCCCGTCTGCCGAGACGCCGCGCATGGGTGCGTACTCCAGAAAGGCCTGGCGTGCCCTACCACTCAGGACATTGATGTCCTTGACCTGGTAGCGCTCGTCCAGCGTCTTGCTCGGCGACCAGTTGTTGGTTGTCTCGTGGTCGTCCCACTGCCATACCTGGGGCACCTCGGCATTGAATCTCTTCAGGTGAGTGTCAATCAGGTTGTAGCGATAGTTGCCGCGGAATTCGTCCAGGGTTTCCGCGACCTTGCTTTTGGCCTCGGTGGTGAGGTTGCGCCAGATGCGTCCCTCTTCCACTGTCAATTGCGCCGGAACGGGGCCGTCCGCATAGATGGTGTCGCCGTTGTGCAGAAAGAAATCCGGGCGCCGCTCGCGCATGGCGTTGTAGATGCGCATGCCGCCGATGTCAGGGTTGATGCCAAAGCCCTGGCCAACGGTGTCACCACCCCAGACGAAGCGGATGTCGCCGCGCTGGCTGGGGGCCGAGCGCAAGTGGCCGATGATGGGCTCGCTGAGCGCACCGCTGTCTAGGTCCTCGAAGCGCACCCGGTAGAAGATATGTTGATCGGCGGGCAGCCCTGCCAGATCGATACGGGCGGTGTAGTCCTGGGCGGCCGTGGTGATCGGCCCCGCCGCTTTGCGTAGCGTGCGAAAGCTTTCCTGGGTATCCCACTCCACCAGTAGCCGCGCCGGGCGATCCGTACGACTCCAGATCAGTGCCCGGCCCTCGGTGACATCACCCGCCTGGACACCATCGGGTATGCCCGGGCGCCCTGCCGGTGCGGCCCAGGTCCGCTGGCCCAGGGCCGGTAACAGCAGCGTGGCTCCCAGGCCTTGCAGAACACGACGACGATCGGGACGAATAAGGGACATGGTGGCGGCGGCCTCTGGCGGAAAACCGTTAGCACTACCCCGCCTTGATGACTTGTTCGTGACATAGGAGGTATCAGGCAAGGCTGATCAGTCATATAGGGGTGGTATTAATAAATGGACACTTTGGTCTGGGAGGCCTGAAATGGCATCATGGCGGCCTTGTTACGATCCGCCGTTTCGGCCGTCGCGAAGTTGCTTGGAGCCCCCATGTCCGCCAGACCCTACATCACCGTTACCCCGCCCAACGTCGCGCTGCATGGTCGGATCGCCCCACCCGGCTCCAAGTCCATCACCAACCGCGCCCTGCTGCTAGCGGCTCTGGCCAAGGGCACCAGTCGCCTGACCGGCGCGCTCAAGAGCGATGACACTCGCCACATGTCCGAGGCCCTGCGGCAGATGGGTGTCACCGTGGACGAGCCCGATGCCACCACCTTCGTGGTGACCAGCTCCGGGCGCCTGCAGCAACCGGCCGCACCGCTGTTTCTCGGCAATGCCGGCACTGCGGTGCGCTTTCTGACCGCCGCGGTCGCCACCGTCGATGGCGCCGTCACCCTCACCGGCGATGCCTATATGCAGAAGCGGCCTATCGGTCCCCTGCTGGAAACCCTGAGCGCCAACGGCATCCAGGTCGAGGCCCCTAGCGGCTGCCCGCCCGTGACCGTCACGGGTCAGGGACGTCTCACCGCTCGCCGCTTCGAGGTGGATGCCGGGCTTTCCAGCCAATACGTCTCGGCGCTGCTGATGCTGGCAGCGCTGGGCAGCGAACCGGTGGATGTCGCCTTGCGCGGCAGCGACATCGGTGCCCGCGGTTATGTGGACCTGACCGTCGAGGCGATGCGCGCCTTCGGTGCCCAGGTCGAGCAACTGGACGCCGCCACCTGGCGGGTGGCCCCGACCGGCTATGTCGCCCGCGATTACTTCATCGAGCCGGACGCTTCCGCCGCCACCTATCTCTGGGCGGCCCAGGCCCTGACCGGGGGCGCCATCGACCTGGGCGTGGCCGATGACGCCTTTACCCAGCCCGATGCCAAGGCCCATGACCATATCGCCGCCTTCCCCCGGCTGCCGGCGGTCATCGACGGTTCGCAGATGCAGGACGCCATCCCTACCCTGGCGGTGCTGGCCGCCTTCAACGAGACGCCCGTGCGCTTCGTAGGCCTGGCCAACCTGCGGGTCAAGGAATGCGACCGGGTCGCAGCGTTGCACGATGGCCTGAACGCCATTCGTGCCGGGCTCGCCAGCGTCGAGGGCGATGACCTGCTGGTGGCGGCGGATCCCGCCCTGGCCGGCACCCGGACCGATGCCGTGATCGAGACCCATGCCGACCACCGGATCGCCATGTGCTTCGCCCTCGCAGGCCTGAAAATAGCCGGTATCCGCATCCTGGACCCCGAATGCGTCGGCAAGACCTATCCTGAGTACTGGAATGCCCTGCGTAGTTTGAACGTCCAGTTGAGCGAGGGTATCGAAGCCTAGGCGTTGTCTGAAAAGTGCCTGCGCTCGGCGACTTTTCAGCAAGCCCTAGGAAACGCTCGCCACACGCCCGCTCGCTGAATGGAATCCCCGCATGCCGATCTCTCTGCTCGAACAGCAGGCGCTCCTGCAGTTGACCTCCCATGCCCTGGTCATCACCGACCGCCAGGGCTGCATCGAGCGCTGGAATCGGGGGGCCGAACTGCTGTGTGGCTGGTCAGCCGGCGAAGCCCAGGGTCAGCGCTTCATCGAGCTGCTGACGGCGGGCCGCGATGCCGCCTTCCTGACCACCGCTCAGCACCAGGCCCTGGCTGACGAGCATGGCCAGGGCGCGGGTTGGATCGCGGTTCAGGGCGGCACGCCGCGCTGGGTGGAAATCGCCACCACGGCGCTGAAGGACGCCGAAGAAACGCTCGGCTTCGTGCACGTCCTGCAGGATCGCACCGAACAGCTGGTGGCCGAAGAACGGGTGCGGCTGGCCCAGGAGGTCGGCCGTGTCGGCACCTTCGAACTGTTGCCGGGGGAAGCCCGGCTGCTGGTGTCCTCGGGCTTTTGCCAGCTCTGGGGCCTCCCGGTTCGACGTAGCTATTCCCTCGACGAACTGGTCCGGCAACTGCATCCCGATGATGTCGCCAGCCTGCGGACCCTCACCGCGACGCCGGGCGACGACGCCCTGGACTATCTCGAATACCGCATCCGCCGCGCCGATACCGGCGAAGAACGCTGGCTCGGTCGGCGCGGCCAGTTGATGGCCAGCCACGGCAGTGATCGCTACCTGGGCGTGTGCTACGACATCACCGAACGCAAGCTCAACGAAGCTGCCATCACCGAGCGTGATATCTGGCTGCAGGAGCTGTACCACGGCATGCGCGAGGGCTTCTACATGGCCCAGGCGATCCGCGATGCCAGTGGCCGAATGGAGGATTTCCTCTTCCTGGAGGTCAATCCGGTCTTTGCCACCCTGACGGGCATTCCCTTGGATCAGGTCCTGGGGCGGACCCTGCGTGCCTCTCTGCCGCAACTGGAGGCCGATCTGCTGCCCGCCTACATCGACTTCATGAATGGCGATGCGGAGTTCATCCAGTTCGACATCCTGCTGCACCTGCAGCATGAACACTGGTACGAGGTGCGCGCCCACAAGCTGCCTGGCGATCGCTTCGCGGTGCTGTTCATCGACATCAGCGGACATCGCCGCCAGGCCCAGGAACTGGCCCGCAACGAGGCGCAGCTGCGCGCCATTATCAATTCCATCGACCAGATGGTCTGGGCCACGCGACCCGACGGCCACCACTTCTATTTCAACGATCGCTGGTACGAGTTCACCGGTGTGCCGGAAGGCTCCACGGAGGGCGAAGGCTGGGCCAACGTCTTTCATCCCGACGACCAGGAACGGACCTGGAAGGTCTGGCATCACAGCCTCAGCACTGGCGAGCCCTACCATATCGAATACCGCCTGCGGCACCGCTCGGGGCGCTATCGCTGGGTGCTCGGCCGCGCCCAGCCGGTGCGCGACGCCAAGGGGCGCATCGAACAATGGTTCGGCACCTGCACCGACATCCAGAGCATCGTCGATGCGCGGGAAGTCCTCACCCGCTCGCGCCAGGAGCTGGAACAGCAGATTGAGCTGCGCACCCGCGAACGTGATCGGATGTGGCGCATCAGCCATGACCTGATGGTGATCTGCCGGGCGGATGGCGAGGTGAAGACCGTGAACAGCGCCGCCGCCCGCCTGCTGGGACGGCGGGAGACCGATCTGGCCAGCGTCCAGCTCACCGAACTGATCCATCCCGACGATCAGCGCCAGGTCTTCGATACCCTGCGCTGCCTGGGCCGCCAGCAGGGCTCGGCGGGCCTCAGGGCGCGGGTGCGTGCCCGCGATGGCAGCTATCGCATCCTCGACTGGACGGCCAGCGCCGAGGACGATCTCATCTACGCCGTGGGGCGTGACGTCACCGAGCAGCAGGAGCTGCAGGAGCAACTGCGCCAGGCGCAGAAGATGGAGGCGGTGGGCCAGCTCACCGGCGGCATCGCGCACGATTTCAACAATCTGCTCACTGGTATCATGGGCAGTCTCGACATGCTGCAGCGGCAGCAGAAAGCCGGTCGCCAGGACAAGTTCGACCAGTATCTGCACTCGGCGCTGACCTCGGCCCAACGCGCGGCTGCCCTCACCCAGCGCCTGCTGGCCTTTTCCCGGCGCCAGGCACTCGATCTGCAGCCCATCCATGTCAACGACTGCGTGCGTTCCATGGAGGAGCTGCTGCTGCGCAGCCTGCGCGGTGACATCGTGCTGGAGCTCGATCTGGATGGGGGCCTCTGGCAGGCATTGACCGATGGGCACCAGCTGGAAAACGCCCTGCTCAACCTAGTCATCAATGCCCGCGATGCCCTGCCCCATGGCGGCAACATCCGCATCGAAACCCACAATGTCTATCTGACCGACAGCGGCAACGGCCTGGATGCCGTGAGCGCGGGCGACTACGTGGCGCTGCTGGTGGCGGACAACGGTACCGGGATGCCGCCCGAAGTCATGGCGCGGGCCTTCGACCCCTTTTTCACCACCAAGCCCATCGGCCAGGGCACCGGTCTCGGGCTGTCGATGATCTATGGCTATGCCAAGCAGTCCAAGGGTCATGTCCGCCTCGACTCCCTGCCGGGCCAGGGCACCACCGTGGGCCTCTATCTGCCCCGCTACCTGGGCGCCGATGTCGAGCCACCCCGGCTGGCCGCTCCCACGGTCACGGCCCAGGGCGCGGGCAAGACGGTACTCGTGGTGGAAGACGAGCCCGTGGTCCGGCAGATGGTGGTGGACCTGCTCAGGGAGCTGGGCTACGCGACCCTGCAGGCCGAAGACGCCCGCGGTGCCCTGCCGCTGCTGGAAAGCGGGCGCCCCATCGACCTGCTGCTGTCCGATGTCGGCTTGCCAGGCATGAATGGCCGCCAGTTGGCCGAGATCGCGCGACAGCGCCGCCCTGGCCTCAAGGTGCTGTTCGCCACCGGCTACGCCGAGGGGGCGCACCTGGAAGGCTATCTCGACCCCGGCATGACCCTGATCACCAAGCCCTTCAATCTCGACGCCCTGGCCGCACGCGTCGGCGAAACCCTGGCGGCAGCCGATAGCCTGGCCGTCAGCGCTGCGGCTGACCCGCGAGACGCCGATAGTTGAGCGGACTCTGGCCGGTGCCACGGCGGAAGAACCGGGCGAAGTAGGCCGGATCGGCAAAGCCCAGGGCGTCGGCGATCTCGCCTACCGATGCCTGGGTGTAGGTCAGGGTGCGGCGCGCCTCCAGCAGCAGGCGCTGGTGCACGATGGCCAGCGCCGAGGCGCCGGCCAGCTGCCGGCAGAGGCCGTTCAGGTGCACGCCTGAGATCCCGAGCGCCGCCGCGTAGCGCCCCAGGCTCCAGTGCTCGCGATAGTGCTGCTCCACCAGGGCCAGAAAGCGTCCCAGGTGCTGTTCGGCGCGCCGTGGCAGGGTCGCGCCCTGTTCCTGGCGATGCTGTCGCAGCAGCCAGATCGCCAGGCTGTCGAGCAAGGCTTCGAGCACCACCTCGCGCCCCGGCTTGTGCCCTTCGTACTCGGCGACGAGCTGGCCGACCAACTGATCGATCCAGGTGGCATCCGGCCCTGTCAGGGCCAGGCACTCGGCCCCGAGGAACAGCCCCTGCCCGGCTCTCTGGCAGCGCTGCTTCAGGCGCTCCAGCTGGGGCACCGGCAGGGTGATCACGAAGCCCTCCACCGAGGGCTCGAATTCGAAGGCATGGACGCACAGCACCGGCAGCACCACCAGCAGCGGTCCGCGCCTTTCTCCCTGCCAGTCTTCCAGTTGCAGACGCACCCCGCCGGTGCGCACATAGAGCAGTTGCGCGAGATCCGCATGGCGATGGGTTTCGATATGCCAGGCATGCAGCCGACTGCGACTCTCGATGGTTTCGCAGTGCAGCAGGTCCGGCGCCGGCCAGGCCTGGGCCTCGCCATACAGCTTGAAGATGGGTGGCAAGGCAGTGGTCATCGACAGTCCCTGGGCGATAGCCGCACGAATCATTGAAAAGTACCAGAAAGTATCGGAAAGGTCGCTGTCGATACCGGCGAAAACCGTCCAAAAATACCGGAGCCCCATAACAAAACGGCGATCACGCCAGACAAGAGGACAGACTCCATGCGCACCCAAGTCGTCATCATCGGCGCGGGCCCCTCCGGGCTGCTGCTGGGCCAGCTGCTCACCCGCTCGGGTATCGACAATGTCATCGTCGAGCGCCAGAGCGCCGACCACGTACTCAGTCGGATCCGTGCCGGCGTGCTCGAACAGGGCACGGTCGATCTGCTGCGCCAGGCCGGCGTCGCCGAGCGGCTGGAACAGGAAGGCCAGGTGCATGAAGGCGTGGAGTTCGCCATCCACGGCCAGCGCGAGCGCCTGGATCTGAACGATCTGCTGGGCGGACGCTGCGTCACCGTCTATGGCCAGACCGAGGTGACCCGCGATCTGATGGCCGCCCGCCAGGCCAGCGGCGCCCCTACCTTCTACCAGGCCTGCGAGGTCCAGCCCCACGAACTCAAGGGCGAGCGCCCCTATGTCACCTGCCAGGTCGCCGGTGAAACCCTGCGCATCGATTGCGACTACATCGCCGGCTGCGACGGTTTCCACGGTGTCTCGCGCCGCAGCATCCCCGACGGCGTACTCACCGAATACGAGCGGGTCTACCCTTTCGGCTGGCTGGGTCTGCTGAGCGATACGCCGCCCGCCGCCGATGAACTCATCTACGTCAATCACCCGCGCGGCTTTGCCCTGTGCAGCATGAGATCGGCGACCCGCAGCCGCTACTACCTGCAGGTGGAAGCCGGGGATTCGGTGGAGAACTGGTCGGACGAGCGTTTCTGGGCGGAACTCAAGGCGCGCCTGCCGGCCGAGACGGCGGCCCAGCTGGTGACCGGCCCCTCGCTGGAAAAGAGCATCGCCCCGCTGCGCAGCTATGTGGTCGAACCCATGCAGTACGGCCGGCTGTTCCTGGTCGGCGATGCCGCCCATATCGTCCCGCCCACCGGTGCCAAGGGGCTCAACCTGGCCCTGGGCGACGTGCGCAATCTGCACCTGCTGCTGGAACGCGCCTATCGCAGCGGCGATGCCAGCTGCCTCGAACGCTACTCGGCGCTCTGCCTGAAGCGGATCTGGGCGGCAGTGCGCTTCTCCTGGTGGATGACCACCGCCCTGCACCGCTTTCCGGATACCGATGCCTTCACCCAGCGGGTGCAGGACGCCGAACTCCAGGCACTGCTCGATTCCAGAGCGGGTCGCACGACCCTTGCGGAAAACTACGTCGGATTGCCCTTCCCCGCACTGGATTGATCGGGATCGCCCGCAGGTGGTGACGGCTGCGCGTCTGATGCATGATGGCGCCCCCGTTCCACCTGGCGCCCTACCCCATGCTCGAATTCACCCTGGACCCCATGACCCTGACGCTGCTGGCGGGGGTCGCCTTCCTGGCCGGCTACATCGACGCCATCGCCGGCGGCGGTGGCCTGCTCACGGTGCCCGCCCTGCTGATGGCCGGCGTGCCGCCCCACCTGGCGATCGGCACCAACAAGCTCAGCTCCACCTTTGGCAGCGCCACCGCTGCCTATACCTTCTACCGCCGCAAGCTGTACCATCCCCGTCAGTGGCGGCATGCCCTGGTGGCTACCGCCATCGGCGCGGGGATCGGCGCCCTGGTTGCCCACCATCTCTCCGCGGACTTCCTCAACCAGCTGCTGCCGGTGGTGGTGTTCAGTTGCGCCCTCTATCTGCTGTTCGGTGGCACACCCAAGGCGCCGGTACTCAGCGACGCGTCCGTACCGCAGCGACGCCAGTGGCCGCAGGGGCTGACGCTGGGCGCCTACGACGGCCTGTTCGGACCGGGCACGGGCGCCTTCTGGACGGTCAGCAGCCTGCTGCTCTACCCCCTGGACCTGCTCAAGGCCAGTGGCGTGGCCCGCACCATGAATTTCGTCAGCAACGGGGTCGCCCTGGTGATGTTCATCGCCCTGGGGCAGGTGCTGTGGGTGCTGGGCCTGACCATGGGTCTGTCGCTGACCCTGGGGGCCTACCTGGGCGCGCGCAGCGCCATCGCCGGCGGTGCCAAGTTCATCCGCCCGGTGTTCATCTGCGTCGTGCTGGCGCTGACCGTCAAGCTAATCTGGCAGCACTGGTTCAGCGCCGCCTAGCCGCTCGACCCGATAGCGATCGATCAGAAAGCGCGAGATGGAAAAGGCCGGCGGCAGCGTCGGCAACTCGCGCAGGTGGAACCAGCGGGCATCTTCGATTTCATCCGGTTGGCACCGGATGTCGCCGCCCAGGTAATCGACGTGATAACCCAGCATCAGGGAATGCGGATAGGGCCAGTTCTGGCTGCCCTGGTAGCGCAGGTTGGTGACCGAGACGCCCACCTCTTCCATGATCTCCCGGTGTACGCAGGCCTCCGCCGACTCGCCCGGTTCGACGAAGCCGGCCAGAGTGCTGAAGACCCCGGGCGCGAAGCGGGGCGACCGCGCCAGTAGCACCTCATCACCGCGCGTGATCAGGGCGATCATGCTCGGCGACAGCCGTGGATACTGGGTGAGCTGGCAATTCGGACATTTGAGGCCGCGCTGGCCATCGAGGGCGAAGGTACGAGTACCGCACTGCCCGCAAAAGCGATGCTGCCGCGCCCAGGTGCCGATCTGATTGGCGTAGCCAAGCAACTTGAACAGCGCATGAGGCGACTGCAGCATCAGCGGCCGCAGCGGCTGCCAGACGCAGCCTTCGACGTCCGCCGGCGTATCCACTTCGAGCAGAGTGACCGGCTGGGCCTGCCACTGACCCAGACCATGGTGCTCACCTGCGAACCCCTGGACGCGCGGATCGTCCGGGGCGAAGAGCACCTCCGCCCCCGCGGTCAGAAACGCCTGACCGCTATGCACGACCAGCCAACCGCCGGCGGGTTGGGCGGTCTGGAACCAGCCAGGTTGCCAGAGACTCATGCCGCGGCCGAGGTCCAGCCCAGGGCGCGAATGCTTTGCGCCGCGATATCGAGGATTTCCGGGGTGCCGTCCTGACCCTCGGTGCCACCGCTTTCGACAAAGAACTCGATGCTGCTGAGAGCGTCCGCCAGCACCTCGAGTGTCGCCGGCTCGCAGGCCTGGCCACCTTCGATCAGGCAGCGCTGGATATAGCCGGTGCAGGCACGGACCAGTTCAGCGGCGCGGGGATTGCCCAGGAAGAACAGCGCGCCGCGGACGGTATCCAGCAGCGCCGGCACGGTGGCCAGGTGCAGGGTATCGCCCCGCGAATCGAGAAAGGCGCCAATGGCGCGCTTGGCATCGGTCAGGCCCTTGTAGGCTTCCCGGTGCAGTAGCGCCTGGGCCTCGCCCAACTGGTAGTTGGCGACACTGAGCTGGACGCCTTCGGCTTCCAGCGGCACGTCGATCAGCGAGCCTTGCCCTTCGGGCTGGCCCAGCAGGCTTTCCACCAGCAACAGGGCATCGGCCAGCGGTGCGAGATCTTCGAGCACGAGCGGCTTGTCGCGTAATTGAGAGATGTTCGGCAGGCACTGCTGCAGCACCTGACCGGCATTCTCCTGCCCGACCATTTCCAGGGTCTTGCCCAATAGGCCAACCTGGACATACAGCCGGGAGAAATTATCGGAGCGCGGCAGGCGATGCTGCTCGGCGCCCGTGCGCAGCTCGGCCTCGATGAGGTCGATCAGATCCTTGACCGTTTCCACCTCTTCGCGGATAGCGGCCGACAGCGAATGCATCACGCCATGGCCCGGACCGGCGAGACGCTTCTTGCCGGCTTCGAGCTGAGCATCGGTGAATCCGAGGCGCTCGAAGCCGTAGGCGTTCATGACCTCCTGCGGATGGGCGCCCTCGACACCAGCCAACGCCAGGAGATAGAGGAGTTCCTTGAGGGTGCTACGCGCCGGCTCGTGCAGGTCGTTACCCAGCATCTGACGTAATTCGCGATCGACCCGGGCGAACAGCTGCTTGCGTTCACGGGTGGCGGTCAGGCGACCCTGGGCGAAGCCTTCGACCGTGGCCGCGGCAACCCACGGCAGGTAGCCGCCGACATGATCGTGCAGCAACGCGGCGGAGCGCTCCAGCGCTCTCGCCATCAGTCTAAGGCTGGCCGCACCGTTGACGTCACGCAGAAAGCCCAGCAGGCCGATCTGGTAGGTTTGACGCATTCGGCGCGCCTGGGCCTGGCGCTCGCGCAGGCCCAGGCGCGTGGTCGCGCTGATCAGGGGGCGTTGGTCGAGACGGACGCTGAAGAAGTAGCTTTCCGGAAGTTCTGGCTCGCCGCCCGCCAGGCGCAGGGCATTGATCGCCGGCAGCAACAGTTCGGGCATCTCGTCCTGGCCGCTGCGCAGCTGTTCGAGATAGCGGCGCAGCACATGCAACCCACGACAGATCGCCATCAGGTGCTCGTCGTGTTCGGGACCGGCACCCGCAGGGATGTCGTTGGCGATCTGCAGGGTCTGGTGGGCGAGCAACTGGGCGCCTGCCAGTTCGATCAGCGTCAAGGCGCCGCGAATCTGGCCAAGACTCTCGACCGCACGCTGCAACAGGCTGCTGCAGTGCCGCTCGACGATGAAGCGTTCAAGATGGGATTCAGCTTCCTCGATGGTCGCGAACAGCTGTTCGCGGACCAAGCTCAAAGCTCTTGCTCCGGTCACCATGGTGCCTTACGCCTCCTGCGCCATTACAACCTCGCCAACGCCATTTTAAAACGGGAAGAAAGGCTTGCTATTCCAACTGGAGCCTAGGTACCTGCGTCTTCCTGACCGGGCCACCCTCATCATTCCAGGCGGACGGGGATCTGACCTCTCGCCACGCCAGGGAACCTTGCTCTGGAACGCTAGACCTGTAAATCCACAAAAGCGAAGCGATAATTCCGAATCGTCATACGAGTTCGCGGGAGAAATAAAGTTCCGCGCAATTCGAAATTCGAGGCTTCATGCGGGCTCAAATGACCAGCCTGCAGCATCTTAGTTGAACGATAGCTGAAAATTGTGAGGTCTTTCAGCTTATTCAGACGAACGCGGACGCCCGGTCAGGGGCCGACCGGGCGCTTGGGAGAAGGGAGGAAGGCGTTATTCGGTTCCAGCGCCCGCCAGCCAGAGCGGGGTTCGGCCACAGCTCTTCTCGATGGCCGCCATGCGCGCCGCATGGGCATCGAGGTCGGTGCTGGTCGCACTGATCACCCGGGTCCGCGGGCGCTCGGCCGGCAGGCGCCTGATCGGCATGACGTAGTTGCCATCGCCGTTGCCTTCCTGGCCGTGGGCCGCCAGCGACAGGCTGGTCTGGCCACCGGTCATGGCCAGGTAGACGTCCGCGAGGATCTCGGCGTCCAGCAAGGCGCCGTGCAACTCACGGTTGGAGTTGTCTACGCCGTAGCGCTTGCAGAGCGCATCCAGACTGTTGCGCTGACCGGGGTGCCGACCGCGCGCCATGACCAGGGTGTCGAGCACCGAGCAGTGCTGGGTGATGTCGGCGCGCTCGGGATGGACACCCAGCCGGGCGAACTCCATGTTGATGAAGCCCACATCGAAGGGCGCGTTGTGGATGACCAGTTCGGCGCCTTCGATGAATTCGAAGAAGCTGTCGGCGATTTCGGCGAAGCGCGGCTTGTCGGCGACATATTCATCGGTGATGCCGTGGACCGCGATGGCACCTTCGTCGATCTGCCGATCCGGATTGAGATAGACATGGAAATGCCGCCCGGTCAGTCGCCGACCGATGACTTCCACCCCACCGATCTCGATGATCCGATGGCCATCGGTCATCGGCATGCCGGTGGTTTCGGTATCCAGAACTACATATCTCATCGCTAACCTCTTGGCTGGTTACGCCTTGGCGGCCTGCTTGGCCTGCCGGACTTCATCGACACCGCGGTTGGCCAACTGGTCGGCCCGCTCGTTCTCGGGATGGCCGGTATGGCCACGCACCCAGCGCCACTCCACCTGATGGCGCTGCACCTGCTCATCCAGGGCCTGCCATAGCTCGGCATTCTTCACTGGCTGCTTGGCGGCGGTCTGCCAGCCGCGCTTCTTCCAGTTCACCAGCCATTGGGTGATGCCCTTCATCACGTACTCGGAGTCGGTGGTCAGGCGGATCTGGCAGGGGCGCTTGAGCGCCGCCAGGGCCTGGATGGCCGCCATCAGCTCCATGCGATTGTTGGTGGTGTTGGCTTCGCCGCCCCAGAGCTCGCGCTCCGCACCCTTGAATTTCAGCAGGGCACCCCAGCCACCGGGGCCGGGATTGCCCTTGCAGGCGCCGTCGGTAAAGACCTCGACGATGTCGTCACTCATTGGATTCACTCGATTCGCGGCGGCTGATCTTGGCCACCGGCATGGGCACCAGCTTGCCACGCGGTTCCTTGCGCGCCTGGGGCACCGGACGCAGGCCGAACATCAGCTTGCGCGCCGAGAGCAGATAGAAACCCGCACCCGCTGCTTGTTCGCAGTTGGGTTCGGCTTCGCCCTGCTCCATCCAGGCCAGCCGCTGTTGCCACTTGGGGGATGAAAGCGGCGGACGATAACACCCGAAGCGGCGTTTCTCCAGCGCGAAACCCAGCACCGACAGCCAGTCGCCGACCCGACTGGGGCCGAAACAGCGGGCCTTGCGCAGCGCATCCCGGGCCAGGTAATGACGCACGCCCCAAAGGCTCCAGGGGTTGATGCCCACTACGACCAGATGGCCGCCGGGCCGGACGCTCAACGCCGCTTCGCGCAACAGCCGGTGGGGCGCCAGGGAGAAATCCAGGCCATGCTGCAGCAGGACCACGTCGGCCGCATGCTCACTCAGCGGCCAGGCGCCTTCCTCACAGACGATGTCGACATCGCCCAGCGGCGGCCCGATGCGCACCGCGTGCCTGAGCTGACCGCAATTGGCCGGTGCCGTGGGGTGCGGACCGTAATGGACGAGATAGCTGCCAAAATGGCGCTTGAGTTCTTCATCGATCAGCACCCGCTCCTGCTCCAGCAGCAACTGGCCCAGGGGGCCTGCCAGCCACTCCCGCGCCGAAGTCATCAACTTCAGCCAGCGCGGATCGACCTGGGCGGAGAATTCATCGTGCATCGTCTGGTCCTCTCATACTGAAGCCTATGCCCTACCACCCACTGCTACCCTAGCGGCCTGCAGTCCGACCCGAGAGCTCATCCATGTTCGACATCCTTCCGCTGCCCGCCTTCAACGATAACTACATCTGGCTGATCAAGGACGCGGCGACAAGACAGGCGGTCGTGGTCGATCCCGGCGATGCCGCGCCCGTACTCGCCTGGCTCGACGCGAACCCCGACTGGCGCCTGACCGATATCCTGATCACACATCATCATAACGACCATACCGGCGGCATCGCCGCGCTCAAGCAGCGTAGCGGCGCCCGGGTGAGCGCGCCGGCCGACGAGCGCATCGCCGCGGTCGACCTGCCCCTGGCCGACGGCCAGCGGCTGGAAGTCCTGGGGATCGCGTTCGAGGTGCTGCGCGTGCCCGGCCATACCGCCGGCCACATCGCCTTTTATGTGGCTGGCGAACGACCCCTGCTGTTCAGCGGCGATACCCTGTTCTCGGCGGGCTGTGGTCGGCTCTTCGAAGGCACGCCCAGCCAGATGCTGGCCTCCCTGCAGCGCCTGGCCAGCCTGCCGGACGCCACCGAAATCTACTGCGGCCACGAATACACCTTGAGCAACCTGCGCTTCGCCCAGGCCGTGGAACCGGAGAATGTCACGGTCCAACAGGCCCTGGCCGAGACCCAGCGGTTGCGGGAGGCCCAGCGGCCTACCCTGCCCTCCACCCTGGGGCGCGAGCGCCGCATCAATCCCTTTCTGCGCACAGCCGAAAACGGCGTGCGCCAACGCCTGCAGGAGGAGCGCGGAGTGGCTGCGGAGGCGTCGGAGGATACCTATTTCGCCGCCCTGAGAGGCTGGAAGGACACGTTCTGACACCTATTGCCCAGGCCCCGTCACCACGCCGGAACGCGCGGTTTTCGGTCGTCGTACAGGTCACAGGCCAAGGGGTTGTTCCTTGACCCCCCGGGATGCGGTTCCTAGAATCGCCCATCCTCCAGCTCCCGGAAAGCCCAGACCAATGCCGCCAGCGACGCCGAAGACCCGCGAATTAGACGTTCTGGCCACCTCCTTCAAAGTCTCGGCGCTTTGCCTCGCGGTCTTTCTCGCCGGCTGTCAAAGCAACTCGCAGCCGGAGAATCGCGCCTATCAGGCCGATCTGCACATGACGCAAAGCAAGATGCAGCGTCCCCCGGAATGGCTGCGCAAGGCGCCGACCACAGCGGCGACCAGCGGCGACATCTGGGACCGGGTGCGGGACGGCTATCAGCTCCAGGGTGCAGGCGACAACGGTACCAATCCGCGCATCGATCGCCAGCGCCTCTGGTATGCGAGCCATGAAGCCGCCCTCGCCCAATCCTGCAGCCGCGGCGCGCCCTACCTGCACTACATCGTCGAGCGCCTCGAAGAGCGCAACATGCCGCTGGAACTGGCTCTGCTACCGGTAGTGGAAAGCTCCTTCAATCCTAATGCCCTTTCGCGCAGTGCGGCCTCCGGTCTGTGGCAGTTCATTCCCACCACCGGCAAGTATTTCAATCTGCGCCAGACCCGCTTCTATGACGGTCGCCGCGACATCACCGCCTCGACCAATGCCGCCCTGGACTACCTGAGCAAGCTGCATGACATGTTCGGCGGCGACTGGCTACTGGCCCTGGCTGCCTACAATGCCGGCGAAGGCACGGTCGGTCGTGCCATCGAACGCAACCAGTCACTGGGTCTGCCGACCGACTACTGGAACCTGTCCTCCCTGCCGCCGGAGACCCAGGACTACGTACCCAAGCTGCTCGCCGTTTCCCAGATCGTGCGCAATCCGGACGCCTACGGCCTGGCCCTGGAGTCCATCCCGAACGAGCCCTACTTCGAAGTGGTGGACATCAAGCAGCACCTGGACCTGGCCCGGGTCGCGGAACTGGCGGATCTGGACGCCAACGAACTCTATCGCCTGAATCCCGCCTACACCCAGCGCGTGACCATGGACGGCCCCAAGCACCTGCTGGTGCCGGCGGAAAAGGCCCAGCGCCTGGTCGCGACCCTGCCCGACATCGCCCCCGAGGCCGTGGTGCAGTGGCAGGAATACCGGGTTCGCCGCGGCGATACCCTGCGCAGCGTCGCCAAGCGCAATCGCGTGAGCGTCGAGCAACTCGTCGCCCTCAACAAGCTCAGTGGCAGCAGCCGCCTGGCCGCTGGCCGGGAATTGCTGATCCCACGGCGCGAGACCGGCAAGACCACCACGCCCCTGGAAACCATCGCCGTGGCCGAAGAGCCCGTGGTACGGACCTACAAGGTGCGCACCGGCGACAGCCTCTGGTCCATCGCCCGGGCCAACGAGGTGGAGCTGGGCGATCTCAAGCGCTGGAACGATCTCGGCAAACGCGGCCTCAAGGTCGGTGAGACCCTGAAGCTGCACGGTACCAGCAGCGGCACCGCCACGGCCGTGGCGATGCCGGCATCCTATACCGTCAAGGCCACCCAGGCAGCTGTCAAGACGACCAAGAACGCCAAGGCCGCGCCCACCTACTACCGGGTCAAGGCGGGCGATTCGCTCTACCAGATCGCCAAGCGCTACAACATCGGCGTGCAGGCGCTGCAGGACTGGAATCCACGCGTGGCCTCCGCCCTGACCCCCGGCCAGACCCTGACGCTGTTCCTCAACTGAGGCGCGACCGCTCACCGCAGCGGTCAACCAGCGCTTTTGTCCCGGGTATCGACCTGCTACCTTACCGCCCCACCCGTGCCTGACCCCTAGCGGAGCCAGGCCAGATCTCGCTCTGACCTGCGCAGAGCCATGCCCAACCCGGACCTAAGCCCTTGGCGGCTGCCCGGGATTCAACACAGAAGAGGAAAAAACCATGGGATTTCTCGCCGGTAAGCGCGTTCTCATCGTCGGCGTCGCCAGCAAGCTGTCCATCGCCTCCGGCATCGCCGCCGCCATGCACCGCGAAGGCGCCGAGCTGGCCTTCACCTACCAGAACGAGAAGCTCAAGGGTCGCGTCGAAGAGTTCGCCGCGGGCTGGGGTTCTAATCCCGAGCTGTGCTTTCCGTGCGATGTCGCCGATGACGCCCAGATCGAAGCCGTGTTCACCGAGCTGGCGAAGAAGTGGGACGGTCTGGATTGCATCGTTCACTCGGTCGGCTTCGCCCCTGGTGACCAGCTGGACGGCGACTTCACCGCGGTGACCACCCGTGACGGCTTCAAGATCGCCCACGACATCAGCGCCTACAGCTTCGTCGCCCTGGCCAAGGCCGGTCGCGAGATGATGCGTGGCCGTAACGGCAGCCTGCTCACCCTGTCCTACCTGGGCGCCGAGCGCACCATGCCCAACTACAACGTCATGGGCATGGCCAAGGCCAGTCTGGAGGCCGGCGTCCGCTACCTGGCCGGCAGCCTCGGCCCGGAAGGCACCCGCGTCAACGCCGTGTCCGCCGGTCCGATCCGCACCCTGGCCGCCTCGGGCATCAAGAGCTTCCGCAAGATGTTGGCCGCCAACGAGCGTCAGACGCCCCTGCGCCGCAACGTGACCATCGACGAAGTCGGCAACGCCGGCGCCTTCCTCTGCTCCGACCTGGCGTCGGGTATCAGCGGCGAGATCCTCTATGTCGACGGCGGCTTCAACACCACCGCCATGGGTCAGCTCAACGACGACGAGTGATCGAAGCAACTGCCTGATCACCGCGAAGGGCCGGCAATTTGCCGGCCCTTTCGCTTTCAAGCGTCGCTGCGCACCTGGGCGTGGCTGATCAGCGCAAAGATCAGGCTGCCGCCGACGATATTGCCGGCCAATGTCGGCCCGGCGAAGGTCAGCCAGAAGTCGCCCCAGCTCGCTTCCCCGGCGAACACCAGATAGGCCACCTCAAGGCTACCCACCACGATGTGGGTAAAGTCGCCCAGAGCCATCAGGTAGGTGATGAGCACGATGATCCAGATCCTGGCGTGCTCCGCAGCCGGCAGCATCCAGACCATGGTGGCGATCATCCAGCCGGATACGATGCCCTTGGCGAACATCGCCGAGGCATCGTTTTCCATCACCTTGGTTCCTATCTCCAAGAATTTCGCGTCGGCCTTGGCATCGAACAGCGGCAGATGGAGGATCACATAGGCGACCAGGATGGTCCCGAGGAGATTACCCACCAGTACCACCCCCCACAGCCGGCCCAGGCGACCGAAGTTATGCAGGGTGGGTTCGCTCATCACCGGCAGCACCGCCGTCAGGGTGTTTTCGGTGAACAGTTGCTGACGAGCCAGGATTACCGCCAGGAAGCCGGCCGAATAGCCAAAGCTGGCGATGACCTTGCTGTAGCCGCCCTCGGGCAGATTGGCGTTGAGCAGCCCCATCGCCATCAGCGAGAGCCCCATGGTCAGGCCGGCGGCCAGCGCCGACCAGAACAACGCCGCGATGGTCCGTTCCAATTCGTGATCACCCTGGGTGCGGATGATCTCATGGAGCACCACGGCGCGTGGCAACTGGTTTTCGTCGACGTCCTCTTCTTCTTCGCGACTCAGCTCCGGGTCATCCGGCGTGGACTCTTGGCTCTGTCGCGGTTCTTCGTCCCGCTCCTGGTCTCTCTTCATCAGACGGCCTGCTCGTCCCAGAGGAGTTCATCGTCGTCGCCGATCTCCGTCACGCGATTGAGCGCGGCATCGGCGGCCTCCTCCGCTTCGGAGGCGAGATCGAAGTGACGCTCCGTCGCGACCTTGTGAAAGGTCGGATGGGCATCTTCGCGCCGCGCCTTGACGGCGATGACCGCTTCAAAACCCTGTTCAGCCGGAACGGCGGACGAGATCGCTTCGTGATGAGTGAAATGCTTGATGGCCATGGACGCCGTTGTCTCCCAACCTGAGGCGACCGAACTGGTCGCACCTGATCAATAGACTGTCCTGGCGGAAAAACGATCTATGGGAAAGTAGCGGATCAGGCGCCGAGCAGCTTCTGCACCTGCAGGTGGAGACGCTCGAGGGAGAAGGGCTTGGTCAGCAAGGGGACCTTGCCCAGCAACGGCGAACCGGTATCGATGATTTCGGCGGGATAACCACTGATGAACAGGACCTTGAGGTCGGGACGCAACTTGAGGGCGGGCTCGGCGATCATCACGCCGGAGACGTCATCGGGCAGGCGAAAGTCGGTGATCAGCAGATCGAGACGCGGCCGACCGGCCAGGATACGAAAGGCTTCGAGCGACGAGGGAGCCTGTAGGACGGTGTAACCCAGCTCGGCAAGATAATCCGCCAGAATCATCAAAATCTGCGGCTCATCCTCGACGACCAGGACAACCTTGCTCTGTTCCGCACTCACCATCTAACCCCTGTACCCACGCGCTCGGCCCCGTTGGACAGAGGAGGCCTATAAAGTTCCATTCTAGACAGAGGTTAGGGGCCGCCAGACGCACCAGCGGCCCTAGACCCTTACTGCTGCTGCTTCTGACCTTGCTCATTGAGCGTGGTCTTGCCGGCACCGGTCGCAGCACCTGCGCCTTCACCGGTCTTCTGGCCAGCCGGGGTGCCCATGCCGGCACTGTTGGCTTTCGGCGGATTGCCTGCACCTTCGGTGGCGAATGCAGCGCCACTGGCAGCGATCAGACCAGCAAACATCAAAGCAGAGATTTTCTTCGCGTTCATGGTAGGACTCCGGGTTGTTTGGACACTGTTTAGGCAGGCCAAGCGCCGATTCGTTCTCTACCCGATAACAGAGGCGATGTAACCGAATACTAAAGATTGTGCCTCAGGCATTCCAGCGGCAAGCCACGCTGCCGGAGTGCGTGCACCGGTACCGGCGAACAGGCTGCGGCCCTCATTAGTCGAGCTATTAGAGCGAAGAACCTGCAGCTGGACGCTGCAAGCCCTTCCCGCCTCCGCACCCTGCCTAGACGGCGAATTCGCGAACCACGCGATTCAGGCCGGTAGCGAGCTTGGATACCTCGGCGCTGGCGCTGGCGGTCTGGGTGGCACCGGTCGCGCTTTGGGTCGCCAGATCCCGGATGCTGGTGATGTTGCGATCGATTTCCCGGGCCACCTGCGCCTGCTCTTCGGCGGCGGTGGCGATGACCGCATTGCGGTCGTTGATCTGGGAGATGGACTCGGCGATCTGCTCCAGGGATACATTGGCCAGTTGGGCGACCGACGTGGATTCCCCGGCCAGTTGCTGACTCTCGGCCATGGCCTTGACGGCCAACGACGAATCGCTCTGGATGGCGCCGATCATCTGTTCGATCTCGCGGGTCGACTGCTGGGTACGATGGGCCAGCGCCCGGACCTCGTCGGCGACCACGGCGAAGCCGCGTCCCTGCTCGCCCGCTCGGGCCGCCTCGATGGCGGCGTTCAGTGCCAGCAGGTTGGTCTGTTCGGCGATGGCGCGAATGACTTCGACCACGGCGTTGATGTCCTGGGCGCGGGACGACAGCGCCTGGATCTGCTCACTGGTACTGGCCACGTTCTGGGCCAGCGCCTCGATCGACTGGACCGTGCGGGTGACCTTGTCCAGGCCTTCGCTGGTCAGGGTCTGGGTGTGCAGCGAGGTGCTGGCCGCATCGGCGGCATTCCGCGCGACCTCCTCCACCGCCGAACTCATCTCGGTTACGGCGCTGGCCGCCTGGTTGACCTCGTCGTTCTGCCGTACATAACCCCGGCTGGCTTCGTCGATCACGGCGGTCATCTCCTCTGCCGCGGAGGCCAACTGGGTCGAGCTGTCGGCGATATGGGAAACGGTGTCGCGCAGATTGCCCTGCATCTGGGCCAGGGCCTGCAGCATGCCGGCCGCCTCGTCACGACCGACCACGGTGATCCGCTCGGTCAGATCCTTGCGGGCGATCCGTTGGGCGATGCGCAGGGCTTCGCCAACCGGTCGCGTGATGCTGCGGATCAGCAGGGCGGCCAGCACTACGGTGGCCAGAACGGTCAGGGCGATGAGGCCATAAACCCAGTACAGGCCCGTGGTGAAGGTGGCCTTTGCCGCGATTCCGGCGGCCTTGGCGCCGCGCTCGTTGAAGGCACTCAGCTCGGCGATGTGCTTTTCCAGAGCATTGGTGAGCGGGCGTATCGACGTATTGATCAGGACGATGGCACCTTCGTTGTCACCTGTGCGCAGTTTCTGCTCGAAGGCTTCCAGCAAGGTCCGGTAGCCTTCCGCCCCCTTGACCACGGCCGCGTACAACTGGCGGTCTTCGTCGCTGGCCAGGGTCGCCTCGTACTCTTTCACCGCCATGAAGAAGGCATCGCGATAGCCGGGAAAGGCCGCGACGGTCTGGGCGCGCAGCTGCGGATCCGGCGTGGTGGTGCCCCTCAGACTTTCCAGACGCAAACGCAGCAGTCCGCCGCCCATCTTCGCTGCCAACTGATTACCTGGTAGCCAACTGGTCTCCACGTCCTGTTCCGCCTCGTAGAGCTTGCCCATCTGTACCACGGCGACGGCGCCGAGCCCGAAGACAATCAGGACGATCACGGAAAAGAACAGGACGGCGCGGGGGGCGACGTTCAGACTGCGCAGACTCATGAGTTGGGCATCCCTAATAAAGTGACTATTAGAGCTATCGGCGCAACAGAGTCCTCTTAAGCCAGGCGCGACGGGCGACAGCGAACCGGCTGCTAGCGGTCGGTTCGTCGCCCCTCACAATAACGATTGCCGGCGCTAGAGCAGGCGCAGCGGATAGTCGACGATCACCCGCAGCTGATCGACCGAACCGCCGGTGGACAGCGAGCCGCGATGCCAGGCCTGGCGCACCCGGATGGACAGACCCTTGGCCGAGCCGGATTGCACGACATAGCGCCCTTCCAGATTCAGCTCCCGCTCCCGGTCGTCGGCGCCGTACAGCCCGCGATAGGCGCTGGTGACGGGCAGGTTGCTGCCATCGATGTCACTGCCGTTGATGTAGCGGGTCATGAGGCTGAGACCGGGTACGCCCAGGGTCTTGAAGTTGAGGTCGTAGCGCGCTTGCCAGGAGCGCTCGCCGGGTGCGTTGAAGTCGGAGAACATCGAGGCATTGCCGAGGAACAGCCCGCCGCCGGTGCGCCCGTTGTCGCCCATGCCGATGTAGTCGAAGGGCGTACCCCCATCGATCCGCTGCCAGCCCAGGGTAAAGGTCTGCGGACCGAGGCTGTAGGCTGCGGCGAAGCTGTACGCCGTATTGTCGATGGGACCGGCGTTGGCGGCACCGGTATCGAGGGTCCGGTACAGGTTGGCATCGAAGGTCAGCGACTGGCTCGCCGACAATGGCTGCACCAGGTTGAAGTTGCCGTAGTACTGATTCCAGATGTCGTCGAGCTGGGCCGCGTAGAGCGACAGGCTGACACCCTTGGCCAAGGCGTACTTGCCCCCGGCGAAGTCGACGTGATCCGCGCGGCGCCGGGCATAACCGGCCCAGAGATCACCGTCCCGGTTGGTGCTGACCTGATCGGTACCCGAGGTGAAATGTCCGGCTTCCAGCGTCAGGCCGGAGATGTCCGTGCTGAGGATGCTCCAGCCGGTGGCACTCTGGGGCAGCAGGCGGCTGGTGCTGATGGCGAAGACCGGTGCCGTGGGCAGTTGCTGACCGTAGCGCACCACCGTCTGTCCCAGACGCAGCTTGGCCGCCGCGCCGGCGCGGGAATACTCGTCCGCCGGTTGGTTGCCGGCATGGACGGGTAGATTGCCGGTTCCTCGGCGCCCGGGACCGCCATCGAGCTTCAGGCCCAGGTAGCCGAACGCGTCGACGCCCAACCCGACCGTGCCCTGGGTGAAGCCGGACTGGTAGTCGAGCAGAAAGCCCTGGGTCCAATCCTTCTGATCGGCCCGGCCGTTGCGGCGATCGCTGCCGAAATAATAGTTGCGCAGGGTCAGGGTGAGCTTGCTGTCGTCCAGGAAGCCGTCGGCCCTGGCCTCCTCGCCCGTCAGCAGCCCCATACAGCCGCCCAATACGCCCAGTGCCAGCGGCGCGGCCAGGCGCCTGCCGTGCAACCAGCGACTGGCTCGGGGTAATCCTTTCTGATAGCGCAAGCGTTCCATGAAGTCCTCTGCGGAGTGTGGGTGATCTAGTTGTTGGAAAGACGCGCGCACGAAGGCAGTGGCATCGCACCACGGCCTTGGCGACGTCTGTTGGCAGGCCCGCACCCCCGTGCGGGCCCTGATCTCAGGTCAGGGATTCAGCCAGGCGGCTGCCCTGCTCCCGTGCCGGCGCTTGGTCCTGCAGGGGTCTGGTGTGGGTGCCCAGGTGGATGCGCCGATCGGCGACGGCCTCCACCAGGTGCTCGTCATGGCTGACCAGAAGGATGACGGTTCCGGACTCCTCAGCTGTCTCGACCAGCAGCTCGATCATCTCCTGCTGGGTGATGAGATCCAGCCGCGAGCTGGGTTCGTCGGCAAAGATCAGCGCTGGATCGAGCAAGAGCACGCGCAGCAGGGAAAAACGCTGCAATTCGCCGCCGGAGATGTTGCCGGGCAAGCGATCCAGCAGCCGCTCATCGAGCCGCAGGCGCTGCATCAGCCGGCCAATCCGTGCCGCCTCCAGGCGATGCAGCCGCACCAGATCCGCCAGCAATTGACGGAGGGTCACCGAGGGCGCGAAAGCGGCCACCGGGTCCTGGTGCAGCTTCTGGAAAGCGCAGCGACTCAGACCAGGCTGGCGCCGAATCGCCCCGCTACTGGGCGCGGCCAAGCCGAGCAGGATGTCGCCCAGGGTCGACTTGCCGCAGCCAGACGGCCCGGTCACGCCGAGGATCTCGCCGGGCCGGACGGTAAAGGACAGCTCTTCGAACAGCTGCTTGCCGCCGCGCTGGGCGGACAGGCCTTCCACCGCGACCACGGCGTCATCGGCGAGCGGTCGCGCGGCACGTTTCGACCATTGCGCGGGATCGGCAGCCAGCAACTGGCGGGTATAGGCATGCTGCGGCTGGCCCAGTACCTGCTCAGCCGTGCCCGATTCGATCACCCGCCCCTTGAGCATGATCATCACCTCGCCACCCAGCCGGCGCGCGACTTCCAGGTCGTGGGTAATGATGAGCAGGCTGCCGCCCTCGGCCAGCATGGCCTTGAGCAGGTCGATCACCTCGTCGATGCGATCGCGATCCAGGCCCTTGGTGGGCTCGTCGGCGATGAGTACCGGCGAGCCACCGGCATGGGTGGCGGCAAAGGCCAGGCGCTGGGCCATGCCCCCGGACAGCTGGAAGGGATACTTGCGCTCGGCGCCGGCCAGACCCAGGCGCGCCAGATCCGCGCTGGCCTTGGCGCGGGCTTCGGCACGGCTGAGGCCAACCACCTGGGTATAGGTCTCGGTGACCTGGGACAGGGCCTTCATGGTCGGGTCCAGGCTCAGCCAGGGTTCCTGGGGCAGCACCGCCAGCCCCCTGCCCCAATGCTCGCGGCGACCGGCCTGGCGGCCCTCTTCGCTGAAGCCGTCCGCCAGGCCGATCTGCCCGTGGGCCTGCAGTCCTGCCGGCAGGTTACCGACCACCCCCTGGGCGAACAGACTCTTGCCCGAGCCGGTCTCGCCGATGATGGACAACACCTGACCCGGCGCCAGGCGGATGGACAGTGGTTCCACCAACTGAGCCTCGGCGGTACGGATCTCCAGCGCCGTGGTAGTGAGCAAGGCGGTCATGGCTTGCGTCCTCCGGTGATGAGCAGCAGCGACAGCACGGTCAGAAAGATCGCGAGGATCGGCAGGGCGATGACCAGCGGCGCTTCGGCGTAATAAGGCAGCAATTCGGTGATCATCAGCCCCAGCTCGGCGGTGGGCGGCCGTACGCCGATGCTGACGAAGCCCAGGGCGGCGATGGCCATGATGGTCGAGGCGGCGCCAAAGGCAGCGATGGTCAGGAGAACCGGTGCCAGTTGCGGCCAGAGATGGCGGCGCACGATGTAGACCGGCCCGAAGCCCAGCAGCTGGCTAGCGGCTACCGCCGGCGAAGCCAGTACGGTGCGCGACAGCGCGCGGGTCATGCGGAAGTACTCCACCCACAGCACCAGGGCCACGGCGCTATAGAGGGCGACGAAGGAACCGGGAAACACCGCGACGATCAGCAGGACCAGCAGCAGACCTGGCAGGGCCAGGAACAACTCGGCCAGTCCGCCCAGCAGCTTGTCGACCAGCCCGCCCTTCCAGGCGGCCAGGATGCCCAGCAGCACGCCCGGGATGGCGGCGGTGCAGACGCTGATGAAGGCCAGCCCCAGCGAGAAGCGGATGGCTACCGACAGCCGCGCCAGCATGTCACGACCCAGGTGATCGGTGCCCAGGGGATAGGCGCTGGTGGGTGCCGCGAGGATCGCCATATAGTCCTGGCGGGCGATGTCGCCCTGCCAGAGCAGCGGGGTGAGCACGGCGAAGGCGATCATGGCGGCCAGCAGAGCCAGGCCCAGTCCGCGCGCGGAAGACTTCACTGGAGGCGCCGCCAGGGCAGCGGTAGCGTCGAGATTCATGCGTTTCTCCCACGCGGGTCGATCAGGTGATTGGCGAGATCGACCAGGGTATTGAGGATGACGAACAGCAGTCCCATCGCCAGGGCGGTGCCCTGCACCATGGGCACGTCGCGCTGAACGATGGCGTGGACCAGGCCGTGACCGATGCCCGGCCAGGCGAACAGCGTCTCCACCACCACCACGCCTTCGATGAGATACACCAGCTGCACGCCCAGGTAGGTCACCACCGGCACGCCGATATTGCGCAGGCCGTGGCGCAGGAAGACCCCGGCGCCTCTCAGGCCCTTGAGGCGGCCGAAGCTGTAATAGGCGGAGGCCGCGACCTCCACGGTGGCATCCCGGGCGACCCGGGACGACACGGCGGCCAGCCCCAGGGCCAGGGTCAGCGTGGGCAGCACGCTGTGCCAGAAGGTGCCGTGCCCGGCCGCCGGGAACAGCTGCCAGGAGATGGCGAACAACAGCACGAAGATAACGCCCAGGACGAATTGCGGCAGCGCGCGGATCGCGGTGGTCAGCAGCAGCAGGCCGCGGTCCAGCAGGCTGCCCGGACGCAGACCGGCTACCACCCCCAGCGGCGGCCCCAGCAGCAGCGACAGGCAGACGGCGCCAATGGCCAGGCGGATGGAGCTGCCCAGTTCGTGGGCGACGACATCCATCACCGGCTTGCCGGAGACCAGCGAATGGCCGAGATCCAGGGTCAGCAGATCGCCGATCCAGGCGAAGAAGCGCCACAGCAGCGGCTGATCCAGATTGAGCTCGGCCCGCACGGCCTCGGCCGCCGCGGTATCCACCAGATCGTAACCGTAACGTCCGGCGGCGATGCGGTAGGCGGCGTCGCCCGGCAGCAGGTTCATGAACAGGAAGGTGAGCCCCCCGACCAGCAGGGCGACCAGGCCCGCCTGCAGCAGGCGAAAGGCGAGCAGGCGGGTCATTGGCTCCACCGCATCTTGCTCAGGCCAAAGGTGCGCTCGAAGGGATCGATGGCGGCGCCTTGGACGGCATTGGACACGGCCATGGTCTGGCGATACCAGGCCACCGGGATCACCGGCAGGTCCTTTTGCACCTGGGCCATGGCGGCGTAGCGCTGACGCTGTTGCTCGGCCGGATCATCGCTGGCCAGCAGCGCGGCCAAGGCCTGATCGAAGGCCGGATTCTGCCACCCCAGCGGGCCCCATTCGGCGCCACCGTGGCTGAAGTCATTGAGCAGGGTGACCAGGGGATCGGGCACCAGTGCGAAGTTGCGACCATAGAGCGCCAGCTGCAGCGAGCCGTCGTTGTGGGCGGCGGGGATGGCGCTGGAGTTCTGCACTGCGACTTCCACGTCCACGCCCACTTCGCGCAACTGCGCCTGCAGGGCGGTAGCGATCAGCGGCAACTCGGGACGATCCGAATAGGTCAGCAGCTTGAGCCTGAGCGGCTTGCCGTCCTTCTGCAGGATGCCATCGGCTCCCGCAGTCCAGCCCTGGCCGGCCAGCAGCTTGCGCGACGCCGCCGGATCATAGGCGAGCGGCGCCAGCTCGGGGTCATGCCAGGCGGGCACGTTCTTGGCGAACAGCTGGGTCGCACCGGTACCCGGGGCGCGTAACACGGCGGCGGCGACGCCCTCACGCTGGATGGCCAGACTGAGCGCCTGCCGCACCTCGACCGGCGCGGTGGCGCCAGCGCCGGAGTTGGGGGTCAGCAACACCACCCGCGGAACCGGCTCGATCAGTACCTTGAGATTGCTGGAGCGCTTGAGTCGCGCGATGCTGGGCGGATCAAGCTGGAACACCAGTTCGGCATCGCCGCTTTCAGCCATCAGGGTGCGGGTCTCGCCGCGGCCGGCGGCCAGGTAGGTGGTCTTGGCGATCTCCGGCTGGGTGCCCCAGTAGCCGGCGAAGCGCTCGGCGGCCAGACGCTGGGGCGGCTCCAGCAGGGTCAGCTGGTACGGTCCCGTGCCGATGATCTTCTGCACCTTGCCATCGGCATCATAGGCGGCGGGCGCCAGGATATTGGTGGAGGAATGCGCCAACAGGGCCAGCAAGGGCTTGAAGGGTTTCGCCAGGCGGATCACCACCTCGTTACCCTCGGCAGTGACCGATTCCATGCCTGCCTGCTTGAGTACTCCGGGCTTGCCGCGTGCCGCATTGAGCGCAGCGGCCGCGGCTTCCGCCGTGAGGTCGCTGCCGTCATGGAATTTCACCCCCTGGCGAATGGCGAGCCGCCAGGTCAGGCCATCTGCCGATTCCGTCCAGCGCTCTGCCAGTCCAGCGATCGGCTTGCCCTGGCCATAGGTTTCGAGCAGGGTCTCGGCGATCTGCATGCGCTGGAAGACGAAGCCGGAAATCGACGGGTCCAGACCACCGATCTCGAAGGGGCCAACCACATCGAAGACGCGTTCCTGAGCGCTGGAAAGGGTCGGCACGAACGCGACCAGGGTGGCCAAGGCCGAAGCGGTCAGGGCCGTGCGGAGGGGGCGGGATGAAAGCATGACAGTCCTTAGCAAAGCGAAAACGCCGATACCCGCTGCTGACACCTAGGTCTCGGCCAAGCCAATGAAGGCGCACGTTATATCATAACATTTCCGCGAGAATCCAAAGCCAAGCCGTGATGGCAACATCTTGAAACAGCTAAGAAATTAGCCCGGGATGCAGCCAGCTGACGGCACCCAGGGACCTGGTGTCGAGGGGTAAGGGGTTCACCCCTCACGGGGAGCGGCGCGGAGAAAGGAGTCGCGTGAAGCCTGAGTGGGTGCAGACTGGACGGCCCCTGGCCGCCCTGCCCTGCGCTATCGACCTACGTTCAGGCAGCGACGTTCAAGGTACTACCCGTGGCGCTACTGGTGCCGTTGCTGCCAATGCTCTGGTACTGGCGCAATACCGCCTGAACCAGTTGCGCATAGGGGCTCGACGCCGTCCCAGTGCTAGCCTCGGCCTCGGTGTCCCCTTGCCCGCTCGTACCCTGGGGCGGCGGTGGAGGCATGGGCGGGCGCGCTGAACCGCCCAGCCCCGCGACGCTGGAATCGCTGGATTCCTCCGTGCCCCTCTGCCCCTGGGGAGCGCCAGGTGCACCCGGCGGCGGTGCGAAGGCCGAGGCAAATTCGCTCTCGCCGACGCTGCCATCGCCATCCTGGTCCAGCATGCCGAGCAACTTGTCGATGTCGATATCTCCGCTTTCGTCGGTAGCCGTCTGGGTATCGCTCGCCGCACTGGCGGCGGCGGTGAGTTCGCTCTTGCTGATGGCGCCGTCGCCATCGCTGTCGAGCTTGCTGAACAGCTTCTTCAACGGGTTGCCGTCTTTACCCCCGCTGACGCTGTTGCCGGACGCTGTCGTAGCTGTGCCTTTGATCGCGCTGGCACTGCTGTAGTAGCTGGAGTAGCCACTGCCTATTCCGCTGATCATGAATATCTCTCCTGGGAAATGCGGACATCGATGTTCCGCACTTGCCAGTATCCGCCGCCTGGATGTCGGCCATTTGGCCACTTTGTATGCCCGGCGATACATCAGGGGCGCGGTAGCACCACCTGACAGGTCAGTCCGCCACCGGGGGTTTCGCCAAGCGTCAGCTCGCCCCCCATGTGCGCCGCCGCTTCCCGGGCGATGGCCAGCCCCAGCCCGGTCCCCCCGGAGGATCTGTTGCGCGAGCCCTCCAGGCGATAGAAGGGTTCGAACACCGCCTCACGATACTGGGCCGGTATCCCAGGGCCGCGATCGAGGATGGAGATGATCAGCCGCCCCGGCTGTTCGCTCAGCTGGATCTCCGCCTGGCCGGCGTAGCGCAAGGCGTTCTGCAGCAGATTGCCGAGACAGGAGCGCAACGCCATGGGCGCCACCTTCAGTGGCTGGCAACATCCCTGGACTGCGACCTGGGCGCCCTCCTCGGCCGCATCTTCGGCCATGGCCTCGACCAGCGCCTGGACATCGCAAAGGATGGGACGCTCCTGGCGGTGCTGTTCGCGCAGATACCTCAGGGTGCCGTCGAGCAACTCGATCATGTCGTCCACGTCCTGGCTGACCCGGGCATGTAGGCGTGGATCGTCGATGTCCTCGATGCGCAGCTTCACCCGCGCCAGGGGCGTGCGCAGATCATGGGAGATGGCCGTGAGCATGCGCCCACGCTGCTGGAGCTGTTCGAGCAGGTGCTGGTGCATGCGATTGAGCGCCCGCGCGGCTTCCCGGGTCTCCCAGGGGCCGGTGACCGGAATGGGCGAACCGTCGAGGTTGTGGCTCAGGTGCTCGGCGGTCTCGGTCAACTGGCGCAGCGGCCGGGTCAGCAGCCGCGCCCCGAGCCAGGCCGCGATCACCAGCGAGCCCAGCTGGAAGATCAAGGGGCCGCCGAGGAACCACTCGATGCGCTGCCAGACGCCGGGCTCCCGATGGGGAAAAGGCCCAGGCGGCGGTGGCCGATCGAAGGCGACCTCGCCCGCCATGGGCGGTGGAGGTGGTGGCGGACGCTCGCCGAGCCCATGACGAAACCAGAAGAAGGCCAGCAGATGGCCCAGCAGGATGGCCAGCAGAAAGACCCCGAACAGCCGGGCGAACAAGGTATCCAGGCGGCGCATGGCTAGTGCCCTATCTGCCTGGCATCGAACAGATAGCCCTCGCCGCGCACGGTCTTGATCAACTGCGGCGCCCGGGGATCGTCGCCCAACTTGCTGCGCAGCCGCGACACCTGCAGATCGATGCTGCGATCGAAGGCCTCGATCGCCCGTCCCCGGGTGGCATCGAGCAACTGCTCACGGCTCAGCACCTGGCGCGGCTGCTCGATGAAGACCCAAAGCAGCCGCACCTCGGCATTGGACAGGGGCACCATCACCCCGGCGGGCGAATGCAACTGGTGCAGGACACCATCCAGTTTCCAGCCATCGAAGCTGACACTGGTCCGCGGCGCCTTGCGTTGGGTCACCTGCCCCTCCTGGGTCCGCCGCAGTACCGACTGGATCCGTGCCACCAGCTCCCGCGGTTCGAAAGGTTTGGCCATGTAGTCGTCGGCGCCCAGCTCCAGGCCGATGATGCGATCCGCCGGCTCGCACTGGGCGGTCAGCATCAGGATGGGAATGCCACTGTCGCGCCGCAGCGAACGACAGAGGGAAAGCCCATCCTCCCCCGGCAGCATCAGATCCAGCACCACCAGGTCGAAGGCCTCCCCCGCCAGCGCCCGACGCATTTCTAGGCCGTTACCCACGCCCCGGGCACTAATGCTGAAGCGCGCCAGGTAACCGCAAATCAACTCGCGGATCGACGGATCGTCATCCACCAGCAGGATGCGCGAGGTCCAGCGCGGGGATTCGGATGACAGCGACATCGGGGCTACCTGAACAGTCGGACGATCTGGATGCGCATGCTAGCCGTTCGCCCGGCGGGGCAGCTACGGATTGGCATGTAGGCTTGTGTAAAGGTGGTCAAGGGATGGATACCTGAGGTTTGCCGGAGCGCCTATGACCAAAGGCGCCCAGCGTTGGAACGCATCTGCGGCGGGTCCTTTCCCTACGCCAAGGCCTCCCCTTCGGCTTTAACCAGGCGCAGCGGATCCTGGTAGCCGCCTGAATTTGGAGACCAAGCTGGCCCAGGGCTCGGTCACCGCATAACGCAGGCGACCAGAGCGAGCCGCGGCGGCTATGACACCGGAATAGAGCCAAGGCGAAGCGGATGGTGGAGCGGGAGTGGCAGCAGCCGGCCGAGAAAACGTCGGCCTAGTGAGGGTGTCTGCCGAAGCGCTTCACAGGCGATCCGGCCCTGCGCCTAATCATGAGTCCCGCTAAAGTTTTTTTGAAATCAATTCATTATCTATAGCGTCACCGCTGAAATAGACTGAGTGCTCATATTAGTCAGTCCAGTTCCGGCAATGAATCATGACGACAATGCCGGCAACCGGATGCTCTTTGCCTGAAGTTTGAGAAGGAGCGATTTGGCGATGAGCCATAATTTCGATTATTTAATTAAAAAGACACCGTTCGACGAGCGCTACCGCCCCTCGGAAAATACCCGCATCACCACTAATTTCGCCAACCTGGCGAGAGGTGACAATCGCCAGGAGAACCTGAAAAACACATTGAAGATGATGAATAATCGCTTCAACTCCCTGGCTGACTGGGACAATCCGCAAGGGGACAGATACAGCATCGAGCTCGACATCATCTCCGTCGCAGTGAGGCTCGACCGCACAGGTGGCGAAGCCACTATCCCCTTGATCGAAACCCTGAAGACCAACATCCTAGACAGGCACGCCGAAGAGCGCATAGAGGGCGTAGCCGGAAACAACTTCTCGTCCTATGTGCGTGATTACGATTTCAGCATCCTGCTCTCCGAGCACAACAGGGACAGAGAAGGCTTCAGTACCCCAGAAAATTTTGGCGAACTACATGGAAAATTATTCAAAGACTTCGTAGGCTCAAGCGCCTACAAGGCCAACTTCAGCAAACCGCCAGTCGTCTGCCTCAGCGTCTCCACCAGCCGGTTGTATCAGCGCACGGAAAATCAACACCCAGTGCTCGGCCTCGAGTATCGGCAAGACGAATACTCATTGACCGATGAGTATTTTGCAAAAATGGGACTGAAGGTGCGCTACTTCATGCCCCCCAATAGCGTTGCGCCTCTGGCCTTTTATTTTTCAGGTGACCTGCTGAACGACTATACGCACCTGGAACTCATTAGCGTAATTAGCACTATGGATACCTTTCAAAAGATCTATCGGCCTGAGATCTACAACGCAAATTCGGTCGCGGGCCACCTGTATCGCCCTAACCTGAGGCATCAGGATTACTCTCTGACCCGAATCCTATACGACCGGGAAGAGCGCAGCCAACTGGCGATAGAGCAGGGAAAATCCACTGAAGAGCATTTCATCAGACCCTATCGATCCCTGCTTGAGCAGTGGTCTGCCACGTCTTCCTTTTAAATATTTGCACAGGGCCAATACCAATGAAGAAGCTGTTACCCACTTCCACCGCAGGAAGCCTGCCCAAGCCCTCTTGGCTCGCCCAACCGGAAACGCTCTGGTCACCCTGGAAGTTGGAAGGCGAGGAATTACTCGAAGGCAAACAGGACGCGCTACGCCTGTCTTTATTTGAACAGCAGCAGGCTGGTATCGACATCGTCAGCGATGGCGAGCAAACCCGCCAGCACTTCGTCACCACCTTTATTGAAAATCTGAGCGGTGTCGATTTCGCCAAGCGCGAAGTCGTCAGAATCCGTAATCGCTATGACGCCAGCGTACCTACGGTAGTGGGAGCCGTCGAACGCCGGAAGCCGGTATTCATCGAAGACGCCAAATACCTCCGCCAGCAAACGACACAGCCGATCAAGTGGGCGCTACCAGGCCCGATGACCATGATCGATACCCTCTACGACAATCACTACAAGAGTCGGGAAAAACTGCCTGGGAATTCGCCGGCATCCTGAACCAGGAGGCCAGGGAGCTGGAAGCGGCGGGCGTCGACATCATCCAGTTCGATGAACCCGCGTTCAATGTCTTCTTCGATGAAGTCAACGACTGGGGAGTCGCCGCCTTGGAGCGCGCGATCGAAGGGCTCAGGTGCGAGACGGCGGTGCACATCTGCTACGGCTACGGTATCAAGGCCAATACCGACTGGAAGAAGACCCTGGGCTCGGAGTGGCGGCAATACGAAGAAGCCTTTCCCAAGCTGCAGAAATCCAAGATCGACATCGTCTCCCTTGAATGCCATAACTCGCACGTTCCCCTGGAGCTGATCGAACTCATCCGCGGCAAGAAAGTGATGGTGGGCGCCATTGATGTGGCGAGCAACGCCATCGAAACGCCCGAGGAGGTCGCCCAGACCCTGCGGAACGCGCTGCAATTCGTGGCAGCGGATAAACTCTATCCTTGCACCAATTGCGGCATGGCGCCGCTGTCGCGAAGAGTGGCAAGGGGAAAACTGAAGGCCTTGAGCGCTGGTGCAGAGATCGTGCGGAGGGAGCTGCAAGGCCGGGTTCGCCAGCCTGAACGAATCAGGGTGGCGCCATAGCAATTCGAGCCGGTAAAAACGCCTGATGCTTCTATTAGGCGTTTTTGCGTTTCCTTCGGCTCTAGTCTCAGCGCTGGCGCCTAGCCGCTGATCGAGGGCACTTGGCTACTCCGCCCTGCCTAACGATGCTTCCAGCCGCTCCAGGAAAGCGTGGACACGCTGTGGCACCTGGCGCCTTTTAGGAAACACAGCGGTGATGAAGAGTTGCTCCGGAGTGGCATCTTCAAGTTCTATTAGTTGCAGACGGCTGCCCTCGATATCGTCACGCACGTCCCAGTATGTAAGCATTGCGATCCCTGGCCCTTGCTTGCTGGCGGTACGCACAGCTTCAACACTATTAGCGGCGAAAGGACTCTGCCCTTGAAGCCAACCGGATCTCCATCACGCACGAAGGGCCAGTGCGGCATACCGTGTAGGGCTATGCAGCGATGCCCGCGTAAGTCGTCGAGCACGGTGCCCCCCCTGCTGCACCAGATAAGCCGGGCTTGCGCTGAGCACTCGCGGATTAGGGGCAAGTGGACGTGTGACCAACTCGGAATCACGCAGTGTGGCAATGCGGATAGCGACATCAATCCCCAGGCTCACGATATCGACGATGCTATCCGACAAGACCAGATCGATCTGCAGCCTGAGGTGATCTGCCAGTAACAGCGGAATCAGCGGCATGATCACTGTCTGGCCGAACACAGTGGGCGCAGTCAGCTTCAGGATGCCGCTGGCGGTTCCCGCGCTCGCTTTGAAAGTGACCTTTGCCGCCTCGCTCGTATCGAGAAGCGTTTAGGCAAAAGGCAGGAAAGCTTCGCCCTCAGCGGTCAGCGAAACTCGACCTGATACCGAGCACAAAGGGTGACGGCTGCTGCATGCCGAGGAACACGCTGAGGCCCAGGCTACCGGTGCAGCCAGCGAGCAGCCAGGCGCAGAATCGCGTCGGGTCGAGCTGTTGAACGTAGGCCACAATCCTTTCCAGGTCGTCTGAGTCCAAATCTTACTCAACGACGAAAGGGGCTGCGTCTCGTACCGAGTAAATCGGATACCCATGGCGCTTGCCACATGGCTGCACCCGCATACCAGCTTGGAGCTGACCGTGCGGTTATGCAGGCCGAACAGCTGCCCAAGCTGGGAGATCGACGCGCCTTCATAGATAAGGCCCTTCGTCGTCTCGTCCATCATCGCGCTGTCAGCCCTTTTGCCAACCATCACGCACATGCTCCTGGATCAGTCGCTGGAGGGTATCGCGCGGTAGACGCTGTAGCGCCTCAATGTGCCGCTCGGTGTAGAGCTGCAGCTGCCGCCGGCCACGGCGCACCTGGCCATAGATTGAGTATGACACGCCGAGCAGCTCCACCGCATAGGTCGGTCCAAGGCGCGTATACTGCTCGAAGTCGATCAGCGTCTGGTTCACGGCGCGCTCTCGCCCTTTGTTGAGTCGGAAAATGTGCGCAATGCGCGCATCTTCTCAATCGCCGAAACTAGCCCAAAGTGCTTTTCTAGGTGTTACCAAAGCCGTTACCGCGAGAAATCGCTTTCGTAAGTGACTATTTTTAATGAAATTTTCTCGTAAATTCTCCGTGGCGCCCATGATGGACTGGACGGATCGTCACTGCCGTTACTTTCATCGTCTGCTGTCCCAGCATGCCCTGCTCTATACCGAGATGGTCACCACCGGTGCCCTGCTGCATGGTGATGCCCAGCGGTTCTTGCGGCACGACGAGACCGAGCATCCCCTGGCGCTGCAGCTGGGCGGCAGCGTGCCGGCCGAGCTGGCCGCCGCGGCGCGGCTGGGTGAGCAGGCGGGGTATGACGAGATCAACCTGAACGTCGGTTGCCCCAGCGACCGGGTGCAGAACAACATGATCGGCGCCTGCCTGATGGCCTATCCCGAGCGGGTGGCCGACAGCGTCAAGGCGATGCGCGATGCCGTGGCCATCCCGGTGACGGTCAAGCACCGCATCGGTATCTCCGGGCGCGACAGCTACGAGGCGCTGCGGGACTTCGTCGGCCAAGTCGCGGACGCGGGTTGCCGCAGCTTCACCGTGCACGCGCGCATCGCAATCCTCGAAGGGCTGTCACCCAAGCAGAATCGCGAGATCCCACCGCTGCGCTACGACGTGGCCGCACAGCTGGTGCAGGACTTCCCGGATCTCGAATTCATTCTGAATGGCGGCCTCAAGACCCTGGACACCTGTCGCGAGCAGCTGGAGGTCTTTGATGGGGTAATGCTGGGTCGCGAGGCCTACCAGAATCCCTACCTGCTGGCCGAGGTGGACGCGGCGCTCTACGGTTGCGACCGTCCGCCACTGACTCGCCATGAAGTCATGCTGCGGCTGCGGCCCTATGTCGAGGCACATCTGCAACAGGGTGGTCTCATCCACCACGTCACCCGCCATGTCCTGGGCCTGGCGCAGGGCTTTCCCGGCGCGCGGCGCTTCCGGCAACTGCTGTCCACCGATCTGCATCGCAGCCCTGAACCGCTGCGCCTGTATGACGAGGCCACTGAACTTCTCAGGGGCCACTGAGTCACGTCTCCACGATGTCCATTCGTTAACCGAAGGAAAGACCTGCCATGAGCAAGCTGGAACAACTCAAGCAATACACCACGGTCGTCGCCGATACCGGCGATCTGGACGCCATCGCCCGCCTCAAGCCCTACGACGCCACCACCAATCCCTCGCTGCTGCTCAAGGCCGCTGCCCTGCCCCGCTACGAAGAACACCTGCAGGCCGCCTTCAGCGGCGCCGGCGGTGACATCGGCCTGGCCTGCGATCGCTTCGCCGTCGCCGTCGGTGGTGAGATCCTCAAGCTGATCCCTGGCCGCATCTCCACCGAGGTGGACGCGCGCCTGTCCTTTGACACCGGCGCCACCCTGGATCGCGCCCATCGCCTGATCGAGCTGTATGAGAAGGCCGGTATCGGCAAGGACCGCGTGCTGATCAAGATCGCCTCCACCTGGGAAGGCATCCGCGCGGCCGAGCAACTGGAAAAGGAAGGCATCCAGACCAACCTGACCCTGCTGTTCTCCTTCGCCCAGGCCGCGGCCTGCGCCGACGCCGGTGTGTTCCTGATCTCGCCCTTCGTCGGTCGCATCTACGACTGGTACAAGAAGGCCGAAGGCCGTGACTACGAAGGCGCCGAAGACCCGGGCGTGAAGTCCGTGACCCGTATCTACCAGTACTACAAGGCCAATGGCTACGAGACCGTGGTGATGGGTGCCAGCTTCCGCAACCTGAACCAGATCGAGCAGCTGGCCGGCTGCGACCGCCTGACCATCAGCCCCGAACTGCTGCAGCAGCTGTCGGAAGCCCAGGGCGACCTGCCGCGCGTACTGACCGCCGACAGCACCGGTGGCGAACCCAAGCAGCAGCTGAACGAGGCTGCCTTCCGCTGGGCGCACAACGAAGACGCCATGGCCACCGAGAAGCTGGCAGAAGGCATTCGCCAATTCGCGCGGGATCAGGAAAAGTTGGAAGTGCTGCTGCCCGGCAAGCGCTAAGCCGGAGCGTGGTCAGTGCCTTTCGAGGGCACTGACCAGATCGCGAAATGCATTGCGATTGGATTCATTGAGGCCCATCAACACCCGATGGGCTTCCAGCACGCGACTGCGCACCTCGGCTTCGGACTGATCCTGCGGTGGCAGGTCGGTCAGGCAATCCGGGCAAGGCAGGACCGTCTCGACGATATTGAACACCTGATCGAACCCCATGGAATCCAGCAGGCGCAGGATGTCCGGGTTGTTGGTGGTCAGCATGGGCAGCAGCCCGATGCGCTGCCGCGACAGGATCGACAGCTTAGCCAAAAGGCCCAGGGTGGTGCTGTCAATGCTCTGCGTCTCGGTCAGGTCTATGACGATGGACGAGAAATTCAACGACGAGAAGATGTGTTCGATGGTCGCGTCCAGCGCCGAGCAGAGGGTCAGACGCACCTCGCCGGTAAACTTCAGGACGAAGGTGCCATCCTGCTCGGCAAATTGGATTTTTCCGGTGCTCATGCCAGGTTCCTGCTCAACACCAGCAAAGCGATATCGTCGGGCATCTCGGTAACGGACGCCAGATCCAGGGCTTCGCTCAGGCCTGCCAGTGTACCGCCGGCGCGGCGGACGTAATCGGGCAAGCTGTGTTCTTTCTCTTTCAAATTGTCTCCCGGCAGCAGGTCGAAGATGCCATCCGAAAAGAGGGTCAGGCTGAAACGCTCGGGCAGATCCATCTGGTGGTCATTGTAGGTCGCCTCCTGGAACAGGCCGACCGGCAGGCCCTTGCCTACCAGGAAGCGCGTCTCTTCCGGGGTATGCAGGACCGGCAAGGGCAGATGACCACCGATGCTGTACGCCAGGGTACCCGTGGTTTCGTCGATGACGCCACCCAGCATGGTCACGTGCTTGCCCAATTTGCAATCCAGTAGACCCCTGTTGATGTGACCGAGCACATCCGAGGGCTTGAATTCGGGCAGCGTGCCGTTGCGCTTGGACTCATAGAGCAGCCGCGTGGTCATGAACTTGAGCAGCACGGTCACGAAGGCCGACGAGGCGCCATGGCCGGAGACGTCGGCCAGGTAGAAGGCGACGCGGTGCTCGTCGATGCGAAAGTAGTCGACGAAATCGCCGGACAGGTACAGCGAGGGGATGATCTCGTGGGCGAAATGCAGCCCCTCGGTTTCCCAGGGCGTCACCGGCAACATGTTCATCTGCACGTGACGCCCGGCGTTCTGGTCCTCCTGCAGGAGGCTCAGGCTCGCCTGCAGCTCGCGATTGGTGTTTTCCAGCTTGACCCGGTAGCGATCGTTTTCCAGGCGCAGGCGGGCGCGATCCAGGGCGCGATTCACCGAGTGCTCCAGCACCATCAGGTCTTCGAGCGGCTTGATCAGGTAATCGGCGGCGCCCAGGCGCAGGGCTTCCACGACGTCGCTCATGACGCCGGCGCCGGACAGCACCAGCACGGGCGTATCGATGGACAGCTCGCTGATGCGGCGCAGCAGCGTCAGCCCGTCGACCTGCGGCATGCGCAGGTCGCAGATGATGAGGTCAGGCTGTTCGCGCTCGAATATTTCCAGGCCCTGCTGGCCATTGCTGGCCTGCAGGACATTGAAGCCACTGTCTTCGAGATAGTCGGCGAGACTGAGGCGAACCACCTCGTCATCGTCAATGATCAGGAGCGTGGCAGGCGAATTAGACATAGAGGATCCAGGCATGCACCCGAACGGCAAACCGGCGGACACTATCCGACACGGGCCACGGTGATTACGACACGGCGGAGACACTACTCCCATCCACCGGGGCGTTCAAGCTTGCCAACCGGATGGAAATTCTTTACAGGGTGCCATTATGGAGTTTATACCTCCAGCAACCCGCCATCCATCCTCCCAAGCAGTAGGATTGCCATGAGTACCATTGACCGTTCTTACAGTGAAAAGCGCGACTTCATTCGCATGCACGTCGACTCCAAGGCCATACTGAAGGTCGGCGATGCCTCCTTCGAGGCGCGCTGCGTCGATCTGTCCAGCACCGGTTTCCAGATCGAGGCCGCCACCAGCCTGCAGGTCGGCGACAAGGTGACCGTGCTCATCCCCTCCAGCCATGCCGAACTTCCCGGCCTGGAAGCGGACGCCGAGGTCCTGCGCGTCCAGGCCACCGATTCGGGCAAGCAGCTGCTGGGCCTGTCCGTGCTGGAAATGCGCTAACTACTGCGGCCAATAAAAAAGGCAGCCCCTGGGCTGCCTTTTTTATTGGGGCCGGGACTAGAAGTCGTCGACCACCTGACCATCCTTGACCTTGAATTCGCGGGTCTGCAAGTAGGCGTTGCGAATGAACACGTACTTGTCCCCGGTGATCAAGCGCTCGGCCTGCAGGAGACCGGCCCGGGTATCGACGGTGCTGAGGGCGAAGGCGCTGTTGCGCACGGCGACGTCGTCCACATAGGGATAGGCGCTGGTGTAGCTGTCCGGGATGCGACCGAGGCCGTCACGCACGCTGCTGGGGCCGAAGAACGGCAGGACCAGGTAGGGACCGCTGGTGGCGCCCCACTTGCCCAGGGTCTGGCCGAAATCTTCGTCGTTGCGCTGCAGGCCGGCCTTGGTGGCCACGTCGACCAGGCCGAGGCCGCCCATCGTGGTATTCATCAACAGGCGCGCGGTGTCGACCCCGGCGTGCTCGATCTTGCCTTGCAACAGGTTGTTGGCCAGGTTGCGCACGTCACCCAGGTTGTTGAAGAAGTTGCTCACGCCGGTCTGCACGAAGCCAGGCATGAAGCGCTGATAGCCCTGGGCGACCGGCTTGAGGGCATAGGTATCCAGGGTATCGTTGAACACGAAGATCTTGCGGTTGAAGCCTTCCCAGGGATCGGGATTCTCAGCTTCGGCCGCCATGGCCTGACCGGCAAAGGTCAGGGCCGTTGCAAGGAGCGCTCCCCAGACCCTGGAACCACGTCGCTCGACCATCATCGCTTCTCTCCTCGTTGCACTCAGACGCCTGAAAGGCGCCGATTATAGTCATAGCTTTGCCACTTTGGCTTAGGGCCAGGCGCTATCCCTCGATCTTTGACCCGCCGTTGCGGTCAAAGAATCCGAACACAGGAGAAACGCCCATGACCACCTCTCATCTGCAGGAACAACTCGACCACCTCCGCCACCAGCTGGACCAGGATCCGCCCGCCTCGCCCGAGGATCGGGAAGAACTGGAACTGCTGATCCGGGATATCGAATTCCAGCTGGCCAACGAAGATGCCACCCGGGATGGCAGCCTGGTCGAAGGCGTCAATCTGGCCGTGGAGCGTTTCGAGGTCAGTCACCCGACCATGGCCGGCACGCTCCGCTCGATCATGAACAGCCTGAGCAGCATGGGCATCTGATCACTGCCGGACGTAACGCTCCGCGGCGGGCTGGATGGCGTCACTGCTTCGGTAGGGATTGATATCCAGTCCGCCACGCCGCACATAGCGGGCGAACACGGTCAGCTTCGCCGGCTTGAGCAGCCGCCACAAATCCAGATAGATGCGCTCGACGCACTGCTCGTGGAAATCCGCATGCTGGCGGAAGGCGACCAGGTAGCGCAGCAGGCTGGCCGGTTCCAGGGCCAGGCCCTCATCGTACTCGACCACCACGGTGCCCCAGTCCGGCTGACCGGTGACCGGGCAGTTCGACTTAAGCAGGTGGCTGTAAAACCTCTGACTATCCCGCGCTTCGCCCACGTTCAGCAGTTCGGCCTGCGGGTGGGCATAGCGATCCAGACTGACATCCAGATCGTCGAGGCACTGGCCACTCGGGCGCTGGACACCACGGGCCGCCCAATCATCCAAGGACATCAGGTTGACGCCGACGGGACCACCAGCCGCGGCGCTCAGGTCCTTGACCAGTACGGCTTCGAGTTCGGCCATGCTGGCGAACACCGACTGGTTCAGGGAGTTGAGGTACAGCTTGAAGGACTTGGACTCGATGATGTTCGGCGAATCGGCCGGGATGGCGAATTCGGCGATGGCCACCACCGGCTTGCCGGAAGGCAGCAACCAGGACAGCTCGTAGCAGGTCCAGACATCCACCCCGCGAAACGGCAGGCGCTGGCCGTCCAGGCCCAGCTCCGCCCACTTGGGCGCGCGCGGGATCGGATAGAGCAGCGTCGGCGCATATTCGCTGACGTACTCGGTGCTTTTGCCCAGGGGCGATTGTTCTACGCTATGCATGACGCTCAGACACTCAATGACGCATGCCGCGCCCGCTCACGAGCAGACGGATGCTGACCAGATAAAGCACGACCACGGCGAACAGCATGAAGGCGATCGCCACCCCGATGCGGATGTCGGACACCCCAAGGATGCCGTAGCGGAAGGCATTGACCATGTGCAGGATCGGATTGACCAGGGACACCTTCTGCCAGAAGGCCGGCAGCAGGTCGATGGAATAGAAGACCCCGCCCAGGTAGGTCAGGGGCGTCAGCACGAAGGTCGGCACGATGGAGATGTCGTCGAAGTTGCGCGCGTAGACGGCGTTGATGAAGCCGCCCAGGGCAAAGATCGCCGCAGTGAGAATGATCACCAACAGCATGATGCCCAGGTGGTGCACCTGCATGTGGGTGAAGAACAGCGATAGCAGGCTGACGATGGCGGCCACGGCCAGGCCGCGCAGGATGCCGCCCATGGCATAGCCGATGAGGATCACGTGCGGGGACACCGGCGAGACCAGCAGCTCTTCCACGGAGCGCTGGAACTTGCTGCTGAAGAAGCTGGAGACCACGTTGCTGTAGGCATTGGTGATCACCGACATCATGATCAGGCCCGGCACGATGTACTGCATGTAGGTGAAGCCACCCATGCCGCCGATACGATTGCCGATCAGGTTCCCGAAGATCACGAAGTACAGAACCATGGTGATCGCCGGGGGCAGCAGCGTCTGTGCCCAGATACGGGTGAAGCGGCGCACTTCGCGATGGACGATGGTCCGCAGCGCCACCATGTTGGCTTGGAATTCGGTACTCATCGGGCGACCTTGGCTAGATTCTTTTCCACCAGGGAGACGAACAGCTCCTCCAGGCGATTGGCTTTGTTTCTCAGGCTCTGGACCTGGATGCCGGCGGCGTCCAACTGGCGGAACAGGGCGTTGACCCCACTGGCCTTGTCGATCTGCACCTCGAAGGAGTGGTCACCCAGCAGTTTGGCCGGATAGCCGTCCAGCTGCGGCGCCGCCGTCAGCGGCTGGACCACATCGACGATGAAGGTCTCGACGTTGAGCTTCTGCAGGAGCTTGCGCATGCTGGTGTGCTCGACCAGCTCGCCATGGTCGATGATGGCGATGTTGCGGCAGAGGTGCTCGGCCTCTTCGAGGTAGTGGGTGGTGAGGATGATGCTGGTTCCCTGCCTGTTCAGCTCGGTGAGGAAGCTCCACATGGAGCGCCGCAGCTCGATGTCGACCCCGGCGGTGGGTTCGTCGAGGATCAGCAGGCGCGGTTTGTGGATCAAGGCGCGAGCGATCATCAGGCGACGCTTCATGCCGCCAGAGAGCATGCGCGAAGGCGTATCGCGTTTGTCCCACAGCCCGAGCTGGGTGAGGTACTCCTCGGCGCGCTCACCGGCGATGCGTGCGGGAATACCGTAGTAGCCCGCCTGGGTGACGACGATGTCGAAGGCCTTCTCGAACTGGTTGAAGTTGAACTCCTGGGGCACCACGCCCAGGCAGCGCTTGAGGCCCGCGGGATCCTTGTCCAGGTCGTTGCCGAACACCGACACCTCACCGCCCGACTTGTTGACCAGGGTCGAGAGAATGCCGATGGTGGTCGATTTGCCCGCCCCGTTCGGACCGAGCAGCGCGAAGAAATCACCTTCGACCACATCGAGGTCGATCCCCTTGAGGGCGGTGAAGCCGTTGTTGTAGGTCTTGGTCAGACCACGAATGGAGAGAGCTAGACTCATGTGCCTCCCGGCAAGAACTGATTCGCAAAGAAAAGTGCTACTTCCTATAACCCCGGCGGCGGGCAAAGGTTCGATCCTAGTCGAACCAGACAACGTCGGACAGTGCCCCTATACTGCGCAGCCGCTTTTTCAGGAGACACCCATGGCCACTTCCTATCTCGCCCACCACGTCGCCCTCCTCGCCCAGCTGCGAGCGGTTCTGGCCGATGTCGGCGCGGCCGAGCAGGTGCCCTCGGAGAACCACGCGCTGTTCCTCGACCGCTTCGACGAGCTGGTCGCCGGCCTGCCCCAGGCGCCCGAAGAGTACGCCTATCTCGGCCAGGACCTGCTCAGCCAGATCTTCAGCCGCTATCCGCAGATCGCCCACCGGGTGCCGCGCGACCTGCTGTGGTTCTTTGGCGGCGATTGCCTGCACTTCATGCCGGACGAAGAGCTGGCGCTCTATCAGCGGCTGGACGAGCGTCGTCATGAGGCGGAATCCCGCGGCGAAGTCTTCGACTGGGCGCAGGAGCAGCGCCTGATGGCCCTGCCGGAAGACGCAGCGCGCCACTGAAACGTCGAAGGGCTATCGATCGGTTCGATAGCCCTTCGCGACCGCCAGGACGCCAAGCTACCTAGTAGTAGGCGTTTTCGCGGTTGGTGTGGTCGGTGACGTCGCGCACGGCGGTGAGCTCGGGGATCCGCTCCAGCAGGGTGCGCTCGACGCCATCCTTGAGGGTCAGATCGACCTGACCACAGCCCTGGCAACCGCCACCGAAGCGCAGCACCGCGACGTTGTCGTCGACGATATCCACCAGGCTGACCATGCCACCGTGGCTGGCGAGCCCCGGATTGATCTCGGTCTGCAGGTAGTAGTCGACGCGCTCGTTGAGCGGGCTGTCCTCGTTGACCATGGGCACCTTGGCGTTGGGCGCCTTGATGGTCAGCTGGCCACCCATGCGGTCGGTGGCGTAGTCCACCAGGGCGTCTTCCAGGAAGGGCTGGCTGATGGCATCGAGGTAGGCGGTAAAGCTCTTCAGGCCGATGGGCTGGTCATCGGGCTTCTCCTCGCCGGGCTTGCAATAGGCGATGCAGGTCTCGGCGTACTGGGTGCCGGGCTGGGTAATGAAGATGCGGATACCGATACCGGGGGTATTCTGCTTTTCCAACAGGTCGGCCAGGTAATCCTGAGCCGCGTCGGTAATGATGATGGCGCTCATGGTCACTCCTCAACAGGTGTGACAAGTTTACGCCACCCTACCCCTCGACGAAAGCCCTAGTGAAACAGTCGGATAATCGTCTCAATCCAGACGCTGAACGAAGCTGGTGACCCTATTGCGCCCGGCATGCTTGGATTCGTACAGGGCCTTGTCCGCCTGCTGGATCATCTGCTCGTGATTGCCCAGGGGCACCGACAGATCGGTGAGGCCAATGCTGATGGTGAAGGCGATGGGCGTTCCCAGCACATCGAGACGCATCGCCTCCACCGCTTCGCGCAGGCGCTCGGCGAGTAGCCGGGCGCCTTCCACGCCCGTATCGAGCAGCACCACGCCGAATTCCTCGCCACCGTAGCGTCCGGCGATGTCGGCGTTGCGCACATGGGTCTTGATCACCCCGGCCAGCGCCTTGATCGCCTGATCGCCAACGGCGTGGCCATAGGTGTCGTTGATGCGCTTAAAGTGATCGATGTCGAGCATCATCAGCGCCAGGCGGCCGCCATAGCGCTGGTGCCGGGCGAATTCCTCGGTGAGGCGTTCCTCCCAGTAGCCACGATTGGCCAGCCCGGTCAGGCGATCGGTGCGCGACAGTTCCTGCAGCTTGTCGTTGGAAAGCTCCAGTTGCCGCTTGTTGATGGCGACATCGGTGACATCGTAGATCACCACGCAGATATGGGCGATAGCCCCGGTGGAATCGCGCAACGGCAGCAGGGTCACGTTCTGGTACATGAAGGCTTCCACGCCGGTGATCGGCTGGTAACTCTTGAAGTGGACCAGATAGGGTCGCTGTTCCCAGATGGAGAAGGCCCGGGTGCCCAGCAGAACCACGCTTTCGGCCTTGGCCCGGAACCAGGCCTCGTCGATTTCGGCGAAGACCGCGAACAGCGACTGCTGGCTGACCTCGCTGAGGATCCGCCCGGAATGGTTTTCCATGAAGCTGTTCCAGACCTCGATACGGTAGTCGAGGTCCAGCACCACCACGCCGACATCGATGTTCTGCACGATGTCCAGCAGCCAGTGGAGTTCGTTGATATCGATCTGTGCGGCCATGCTCAACTCATCAGGTAGCCGATCTTGCGGGTGATGCGCTTCACCGAATCCTCGGTGAACAGCAGCAGCAGATCGAAGTGGACGTTATGGCCTTCCAGGCTGTAGCTGAGTTCGACCGCCAGGGTCTTCTTCCAGCGCGTCTTGTTGACGACGATGAGCTCGTCGATGGACGCGTGGTGGCCGAGGATGGTCGGATGGCCCTGGGAAAAGCGGATGTCGAACTGCTCGGCGATCCCGGCCAGGCAGGCGCCGATGATGATGCTCGACAGATCCAGCAGCATCTCGATGTCGCCGGACTCCCCCGCCTCGCGCCAGCGCACCAGGCGCGCCATGTCGTCGAATTCGGAGTCGTGGAAGATCAGCAGCGCCTCGCCGGCGATGCCCTCGCCGATGTAGCCCTGGCACACCGCGCTGAGACGATCCTCGCGCTGTGCATCCACCAGCGTCATGTGCAGCTCGCTGACTTCCAGGATGTTGACATTGGGAATGGGCAACTGAACGAAGACATCCAGCGCCTTGGCCAGCAGGGCCCCGGCGCGACCCATGGAGACGTTGACCACCTCGCGGAAGGCATCGCGGAAACTGACTTCCAGCTCCGGACGCGCGATGGGTTCCGCCGGAGTCGTCGGGCTTGGGCTATAGATACCGTGGCGCTGGAGCACCGTGGCCAGTTCGGAGGGATCGGCCGGCTTGCGGATGAAGTCCAGAGCGCCCAGTTCGCGCACCCGTGCCACCGCCTGTTCCTGGACATCGCCGGAGACGACGATCACCTTGACCGCCAGACCCTCGTTGCGAATCGCTGCCAGGGTGCCGTAGCCATCCAGGATCGGCATGGTCAGGTCCAGCAGCATCACCTGGCCCAGTCCCTGACGCAGCGCCGTGAGGGCTTCCTCGCCATTGGTGGCCTGGGTGATGGATACCCCCCAACCTTCGGGTAGGGAGCGAACCAGCTGCTTGCGCGCCATGTTCGAGTCGTCGCATATCACCAGAGGAATCACGGCCACCTTCCATGACACTGTTTTGACGCACAGTAAACGTCGGTCATCTGTCAGTAAAGCAGCACTTCGGGCGCTTGTCCGCCGCCCGCTCTAGATCGCTAAGCATCCCTGGCATGAAAGACTCGCCGACCCTTCATGAGCGCTGCTCATCATGGATCACTGCCGATACCGGGGCGGGCGCCGGCTTTTGCTATGCTGCCACCCTTTGTCCAGCGTCTCTTCATCTCTGTGGAATGCCCATGACCGATCGTAGCTCTCGCCTCGCCGCCCTCCGCCACGCCCTCGCGCAGCGCATCCTCATCCTCGACGGCGGCATGGGCACCATGATCCAGAGCTATCGCCTGGAGGAAGCGGACTACCGCGGCAGGCGTTTCGCCGACTGGCCGAGCGACGTCAAGGGCAACAACGACCTCTTGCTGCTGACCCAGCCGAAGATCATCGCCGAGATCGAAAAGGCCTACCTGGATGCCGGCGCCGACATCCTGGAAACCAACACCTTCAATGCCACCCGGGTCTCCCAGGCCGACTACGGCATGGAAGAGATCACCTATGAGCTGAACCTGGCCGGTGCCCGGGTCGCTCGTGAAGTGGCCGACGCCAAGACCCTGGAGACCCCGGATCGCCCGCGCTTCGTCGCCGGGGTGCTCGGCCCGACCAGCCGGACCTGCTCCATCTCTCCGGACGTCAACAACCCCGGCTATCGCAACGTCACCTTCGACGAGCTGGTGGAAAACTACACCGAGGCCACCCGCGGCCTGATCGAGGGCGGCGCCGACCTTATCCTGATCGAGACCATCTTCGACACCCTCAATGCCAAGGCGGCGATCTTCGCCGTCCAGGGCGTGTTCGAAGAGGTCGGCATCGAATTGCCGATCATGATCTCCGGCACCATCACCGACGCTTCCGGCCGCACCCTCTCCGGCCAGACCACCGAGGCCTTCTGGAACTCGGTACGCCACGCCCAGCCGATTTCCGTCGGCCTCAACTGTGCCCTGGGCGCCAAGGAACTGCGGCCCTACGTCGAGGAACTGGCGACCAAGGCCGATACCTTCGTCTCCGCCCACCCCAACGCCGGCCTGCCCAACGCCTTTGGGGAATACGACGAAAGCCCCGAGCAGATGGCGGCGGTGGTGGAGGAATTCGCCGCCAGCGGCCTGCTCAACATCGTCGGCGGCTGCTGCGGCACCACCCCGGCGCATATCCAGGCCATCGCCGAAGCGGTCGCCAGGCATGCCCCGCGCCAGCTGCCGGAGATTCCCAAGGCCTGCCGCCTCTCCGGCCTGGAGCCCTTCACCATCAGCCGCGAGTCGCTGTTCGTCAACGTCGGCGAGCGCACCAACATCACCGGCTCGGCCAAGTTCGCCCGGCTGATCCGTGAGGAGAACTATGCCGAGGCCTTGGAAGTGGCCCAGCAGCAGGTAGAAGCCGGCGCCCAGGTCATCGACATCAACATGGACGAAGGCATGCTGGACTCGCAGGCGGCCATGGTCACCTTCCTCAACCTGATCGCCTCCGAGCCGGACATCTCCCGGGTGCCGATCATGATCGACTCCTCCAAGTGGGAGGTGATCGAGGCCGGCCTCAAGTGCATCCAGGGCAAGGGCATCGTCAACTCCATCTCCATGAAGGAAGGCGTCGAAGCCTTCATCCATCACGCCAAGCTGTGTAAGCGCTATGGCGCGGCGGTGGTGGTCATGGCCTTCGACGAAGACGGGCAGGCCGACACCGAGGCGCGCAAGAACGAGATCTGCGCCCGCTCCTACGACATCCTGGTCAACCAGGTCGGCTTTCCGCCGGAAGACATCATCTTCGACCCCAACATCTTCGCCGTGGCCACCGGGATCGAGGAGCACAACAACTACGCGGTCGACTTCATCAACGCCTGCGCCTATATCCGCGACAACCTGCCCTACGCCCTGACTTCCGGCGGTGTGTCCAACGTCTCCTTCTCCTTCCGCGGCAACAACCCGGTACGCGAGGCCATCCACTCGGTCTTTCTCTACCACGCTATCCAGAACGGCCTGACCATGGGCATCGTCAACGCCGGTCAGCTGGAGATCTACGACGAGATCCCGGCCGCCCTGCGCGAGCGGGTCGAGGACGTGGTGCTCAACCGCACCCCGGCAGGCACCGACGCCCTGCTGGCCATCGCCGACGACTACAAGGGCGGCGGCGCGGTCAAGGAAGCCGAGACCGAGGAATGGCGCGGCCTGCCGGTGGACAAGCGACTGGAGCATGCCTTGGTCAAGGGCATCACCACCTATATCGTCGAGGACACCGAGGAGTGCCGCCAGCAATGCGCGCGGCCCATCGAGGTCATCGAAGGTCCGCTGATGAGCGGCATGAACGTGGTCGGCGACCTGTTCGGCTCGGGCAAGATGTTCCTGCCGCAGGTGGTCAAGTCCGCCCGGGTGATGAAGCAGGCGGTGGCCCACCTGATTCCCTTCATCGAGGCGGAGAAAGGCGACAAGCCCGAGGCCAAGGGCAAGATCCTCATGGCCACGGTCAAGGGCGACGTCCACGACATTGGCAAGAACATCGTCGGCGTGGTGCTGGGTTGCAACGGCTACGACATCGTCGACCTGGGCGTCATGGTCCCGGCGGAAAAGATCCTGCAGACCGCCATTACCGAGAAGTGCGACATCATCGGTCTGTCGGGCCTGATCACCCCCTCGCTGGACGAGATGGTCCATGTCGCCAAGGAGATGCAGCGCCAGGGCTTCACCCTGCCCCTGATGATCGGCGGCGCCACCACCTCCAAGGCCCATACCGCGGTCAAGATCGAGCCGCAGTACCGGAACGATGCCGTAGTCTATGTCACCGACGCCTCACGCGCCGTGGGTGTGGCTACCCAGCTGCTCTCCAAGGAACTCAAGGCCGGCTTCGTCGAGCGCACCCGCGCCGACTACGTCGAGGTGCGCGAACGCACCGCCAATCGCAGCGCCCGTACCGAACGCCTGTCCTACGCCAAGGCCGTGGCCAACAAGCCGGCCTTCAACTGGCTCGGCTACCAGGCGCCCAAGCCCAGCTTCACCGGGACCCGGGTGCTGGAAGACATCGATCTGGCGGTGCTGGCCGAATACATCGACTGGACACCCTTCTTCATCTCCTGGGACCTGGCCGGCAAGTACCCGCGCATCCTCACCGACGAGGTGGTGGGTGAAGCCGCCACCGCGTTGTTCGACGATGCCCAGGCCATGCTCAGCAAGCTGATCGACGAGAAGCTGATCAAGGCCCGCGCCGTGTTCGGCTTCTGGCCGGCCAACCAGGTGCGCGACGACGACCTGGAAGTCTATGGTGAAGACGGCCAACCCCTGGCCACTCTGCACCACCTGCGCCAGCAGACCATCAAGCCCGAGGGCAAGCCCAATCTGTCCCTGGCCGACTTCGTCGCGCCCAAGGAAACGGGCGTGACCGACTACATGGGCGGCTTCATCGTCACCGCCGGCATCGGCGCCGAGGAACTGGCCAAGGACTACGAGCGCAAGGGCGACGACTACAACTCGATCATGGTGAAAGCCTTGGCCGACCGCCTCGCCGAAGCCTGTGCCGAATGGCTGCACGAGCGGGTGCGCAAGGAACACTGGGGCTATGCCGCGGACGAGACCCTGGACAACGAGGCCTTGATCCGCGAGCAATACAAGGGCATCCGCCCCGCCCCCGGCTACCCGGCCTGCCCCGATCACACCGAGAAGGCCACCCTGTTCAAGCTGCTGGATCCCGAAGCCAGCTTCAACGAGGCCGGTCGCAGCGGGGTCTTCCTCACCGAGCACTACGCCATGTTCCCGGCAGCAGCGGTCAGCGGCTGGTACTTCGCCCATCCCGAGGCCCAGTATTTCGCCGTGGGCAAGATCGACAAGGATCAGGTCGGCAGCTACACCGAGCGCAAGGGCCAGGAGCTGGCGGTGACGGAGCGGTGGTTGGCGCCGAATTTGGGGTACGACAACTAAGCTGGCAGACGCCTCAGGTAACAAAAACGCGGCCCTTTTCGCTGGCGTCCCTACTAGGGTGTAGGGACTTCCAACGACGAGGACAGCGTGCCCATGAAAGGTCTCACCCTAGCTGCCGGCAGTCTCCTGCTCAGTCTCGCCACCCTGAACGCCAATGCCGCACCCCAGGCTCTCTCCCAGGATCAGTGGCCCTTCACGGCCATGCCCAGGGCCACCTTGGACGCGCCCTGGGCGATCGCCTTCCTGCCGGATGGCACTGCCCTGGTCACCGAGAAAGGCGGTGTGCTCAAGCACCTGAACGTGCAGACCGGCAAGGCCCAGGACATCAGCGGCGTGCCCAAGGTGATCGCCGCCGGCCAGGGCGGACTGGGCGATGTCATCCTGCATCCGCAATACGCCAGCAACGGGCTGATCTACCTGAGCTATGCCGAGGCCGGCGAAGACGGCACCCAGGGCGCGGCGGTCGCCCGGGCCAAGCTGACCCTGAAGGAGGACGGCAGTGGTTCGCTCAGTGACCTCAAGGTGATCTGGCGGCAGACGCCCAAGGTCAGTGGCAACGGTCACTATGGCCATCGCATGAGATTCGGTCCGGACGGCAAGCTGTGGATCACCTCGGGTGAACGGCAGAAATTCACCCCGGCCCAGGACATGAGCGGCAACCTGGGCAAGCTCATCCGCCTCAATGACGATGGCAGTGTCCCCGCGGACAACCCCTTCGCCAAGCAAGGCGGCGTAGCGGCGCAGGTCTGGTCGCTGGGCCATCGCAATCCGCTGGGTATCGCCTTCGACGCCCAGGGCCGGCTGTGGGAACAGGAGATGGGTCCCCAGGGCGGTGACGAGCTGAACCTGATCCAGCGCGGCGGCAACTACGGCTATCCCGAGGTCTCCAACGGCGACCATTATGGCGGCAAGCCGATTCCCGATCACTCCACACGCCCGGAATTCATCCCGCCCAAGATCACCTGGACGCCGGTGATCTCCCCCGCCGGCTTGATGATCTACGCAGGCGACCGCTTCCCGGCCTGGCAGGGCAATGCCTTCATCGGCGGGCTGTCGTCCAAGGCGCTGGTACGGATCGAACTCAAGGGCGAAGAGGCGCGCGAAGTCGAGCGCTATGCCATGGGCACGCGCATCCGTGACGTCGAGGAAGGTCCCAACGGCAGTCTCTGGGTCTTGGAGGACGGTGCCAACGCCCGGCTGCTGGAGTTGCAGCCGAAATAGCCGCGAGGGTCACCCAGGGACGGGTGACCGCTGTCTCAGCGCAGCTCGGAGGGCGAGCGGCGGACGATCTTGATCGAGTGCTTGATGTCCGGCTTGCGGGTCACGCTGATCGGCCGCTTGGTCACGGTATCCAAGGTGATGTTCCAGAAGCCGGTGCTGGGCACGGTGATGCGCGCCGGAAAGGTGTCGAAGGCGCCGCCATGATAGGTGTGGCGGCCGCCATTCTTGAAGCTGCGGAAATTGGCATCGTTCATCAGGCGGATGTTGCACACCCCCGAACTCTGGATGACGACCAGGTCGCCCTCGTTGAGATGCTCGCGCTGGTGGATGAACTTCATGACGGGTCCTCGTCTTGCAAAGGACTAGGATAACATCCCTGCCCTGTCCTATTATCGCCGCCCGCCCCCGACCTGCCCTTTTCCCATGCGTATTTCCGATGCCGTCCAGTTGCTCGCCGATGCCGGCGCCAAGCCCAAGCACAGTGCCCGTATCCTGCGCGCCTGGTGCCAGGGACTGCCCCTGGACACCGGCACCCGGCGCCAGCAGGCGGAAAACTTCCTGCCGCTGGAGGTACGCCAGGCCATCCCGGCACTGACCGCGCGGCTGGAAGGCCTGGCCCGGGTGACCTCGGAGCATCCGGGTGCCGACGGCTCGGCGCGGATGCTGGTGACCCTGGGCGACGGCCAGGCGGTGGAAAGCGTGCTGCTGCCGCGTGATGGACTCTGCGTGTCGTCCCAGGTCGGCTGCGCGGTGGGCTGCGTTTTCTGCATGACCGGCAAGAGCGGCCTGCTGCGCCAGGTGGGCAGCGCCGAGATCGTCGCCCAAGTGGCCCTGGCGCGACGCATCAGGCCGGTCAAGAAGGTGGTCTTCATGGGCATGGGCGAGCCGGCCCACAACCTGGACAACGTGCTGGAAGCCATCGACCTGCTGGGCACCGCCGGCGGTATCGGCCATCGCAACCTGGTGTTTTCCACTGTCGGCGATCCACGGGTATTCGAGCGACTGCCTCAGCAGGCGGTCAGGCCGGCGCTGGCGCTGTCGCTGCACAGTACCAATGCCGAGCGCCGGGCCCGGCTGCTGCCCAAGGCGCCCCGCTACGAACCGGGCGAGCTGATCGAACAGGGTGAAGCCTATGCCCGGCTGATCGGCTATCCGATCCAGTACCAGTGGACGCTGCTCGCCGGCATCAACGACAGTCAGGAAGAGATGGACGAACTGCTGCGCCTGATGAAGGGCAAATATGGCGTGCTCAATCTGATCCCCTACAACAGCCTGGAAGTGGACGACTACCAGCGCCCCGACGGCGAGCGCATCGTGCAGATCGTGCGCTACCTGCACAGCCGCGGCCTGCTGACCAAGGTGCGCAACTCCGCGGGCCAGGATGTCGATGGCGGCTGTGGCCAGTTGCGCGCCCGGGCAGAGGTGCTGCGCCCCGTACGCGTCAGCGCCTGACCGATCGTCCCGCGCCTGGCCCCGCCTATCAGATGCGGTGGAACGCCAGACCTGGCGCCCCCTCAGAGTGCACTCGCACCATTCAGAGGGAAGCTTTTTCCATGCAGGATCGCATCAAACGTCACGACCCCTTCATCGCCGGTCTGAAGGAACGCCTGCCCGAAGCGCTGCGTGAATCCTTTACCGAGGAGCAGCTGGAAGCCCTCAAGCTGGCCTTCGGCACCCGCAGCTGGGGCAAGCACAGCGTCGATCTGCGCGGCACCGTCAAATTCTGGCACCGCCGTTACTACTTCGTCTTCCTCGCCGGTCGCAACTACCGTCAACTGTCCCGCCTGGAGCAGGAATTGTCCCTGCTGGGCAAGGCCACGGTGCTGGCGGCGATACTGCTGGCCTGCGGCCTGGTGGGTCTGGTGCTGCTCTATCTGCTCAAGTCGGCGCTGGGCATCGATATCTTTCCCGACTACTCCTTCGGAGTTTGGACCTGGTTCAAGGGTCTATTCGAGTAGCACGGATTCGCTGGACCCCGGCAGGGAGGCTTGCCCCTCGGGAGACCTCCTATGCCCCACCTGAATCGCCGCCGGACCCTCGGCCTGCTGGCTGCCAGTGCCGCCCTGCCCCTGCTGGGCGGCTATCCGCTCCGCGCCTTCGCAGCGGGCGATGAATACCTAGCCCTAGTCGAGAAGGAAGCCCCCGGCATCGGCTTCTATCGCCTGGCCGATGGCAAGCGCGTCGGCAGCCTGGAATTGCCCGAGCAGCCCCATGAGATCGTTGCCGACCGTCAGGGTCGCTATGCCTATGTCGGCCAGTATGGCGTCAAGAGCTGGCAGGCGCCCGGCGAAGGCGGTCACCAGGTCAGCGTGATCGATCTCGCCGAGCGCCGGCTGGTAAGGTCCATCGACCTGTCGCCCTACCACCGCCTGCACGGCATGCGCCTGGACGACCAGGGTCGCCTCTATGTGCTCAGCGAGACCGATTCGCTGCTCATCCGCTTCGACCAGCCCGCCACCGCCGAAGCCCCCGGTCAGATCGTCCCGGTGGGCGGCACGCGCAGCCACTACTTCGTGCTGACCCGCGATGGGCGGCGTGCCTATGTCGCCGATACCCTGAGCGGCCTGGTTATCCTGGTGGATACGCACAATCCCGCCGTCCTGCCGGTGAAGAAGTATCTTGGTCAGGCGCCAGAAGGCTGCTGCCTGAGTCCGGACGAGCGGACGTTCTATGTGCTGGATCGGTTCGCCGGCATCCTCCATGCGCTGGATGCCCGCGACCTCGCGCCGCTCCGCCAGGTCAAGCTGCGCGGCGAGGCGGTGCGCGTGGCCGCCTTGCCGGATGGCCGCCTGCTGGTCTCCAACCTGGCGGACAAGAGTCTTTCGCTGCTGCGGCCCGATACCCTCGCGGAAGTCGCCTATCTGCCCATGGGCAGCGCCGTGCCCGGACTCAACCTCGATCCCCGCGGCGAGCGCCTGTTCGCCGCCCTGGAGGACAACCAGCTGGCGGTGGTCGATCTGCGCAACTGGCGAGAGATCCGCCGCTTCGCCACCGGTAAGGCGCCGGATACCGCCGTGGTCTTTCGCACCTGACGCTCGCCTGCACCCCGATCCGCTGCCAACCAGTCGGCGGATCCGCAAGGCACGAGAATCATCCGCATTTAACAATCTGAATCATTGTGATACAAATCACCGACCTCCGGGCGCCTTCGCGCCCCTTCGCTTATGTCGGTGATAGCTTTCATGCTCGTTCCCTTTTTGATCATGCTCCGCGAAGGCATCGAAGCGGCGCTCATCGTTGGCATTATCGCCAGCTACCTGCAACGCACCGGTCGTGGTCACTGGATGCCCGCGGTCTGGATCGGCGTGATGCTGGCCGCCGCCCTGTCGCTGTTCGTCGGCGCGGGCCTGCAACTAGCCAGTGCCGAATTTCCGCAACGCCAGCAAGAGCTGTTCGAGGCGATCGTCGGCCTGGCGGCCACGGCCATCCTCACCTCCATGGTGTTCTGGATGCGCAAGGCGGCGCGTTCGATCAAGACCGAGCTGCATGACTCCCTGGAAAACGCGCTGTCCGCCTCGCGCAACCAGGTCTACGCCCTGATCGGCATGGTCTTCCTGGCGGTCGCCCGCGAGGGCCTGGAAACCGTGTTCTTCCTGCTCGCGATTTTCCAGCAGAGCGCCGGCCCCGGTGCGCCCCTGGGCGCCCTGCTGGGCCTGGTCATCGCCATCGCGGTGGGCTATGGCCTCTATACCGGCGGTGTGCGGCTGAACCTGGGAAAATTCTTTCGCTTCACCGGCCTGTTCATCCTCTTCGTAGCGGCCGGCCTGTTCACCAACTCGATCAAGGCCCTGCATGAAGCCGGCCTGTGGAATGCGCTGCAGCAGGTGGTCTTCGACTGGAGCCACGTGCTGCCCGCCGACGGCCCGGTCGGCACGGTCCTGGCCGGTATGTTCGGTTACCAGGACACCCCCACGGTCAGCACCCTTGGCGCCTATCTGCTGTTCCTGGCGGTCACCCTGCCGCTGTTCTTTCGCACCCCGGCGCCGCCCCAGCGTCCTGCCGTAACCACTCCTGCCTCGCTGGAGCGCCCGTCTTGAACAACACCAACTCCCATTCGCCAAAGCCAGGCTCCACGGCCATGCGCTTGGCCGTGATCGGCTCCGCGACCTTGCTGGTCGTGGCGGCCGCCGCCTTCTACTACGCCTCGCGCTCGGCCGGTCAGCGCCATGCCGAGGTGGGTGACAGTGAGGTCAGAGTCGAGATTCTGGCCAATCGCTGCGAGCCCAATGCCCTGGAGGTGCCTGCCGGGCCGGCGCGTTTCCGTGTCATCAACCGCTCGGACCGTGCGGTGGAGTGGGAAATCCTCGATGGCGTCCTGGTGGTCGAGGAGCGCGAGAACATCGCCCCCGGTCTCAGCCAGGTCATCAACGCCACCCTGGCCCCCGGCGACTACGCCATTACCTGCGGCCTGCTGAGCAATCCGCGCGGCACCCTGAAGGTACTCCCGACCGCCGCCTCGGAAGCCGCCAGCAAGGCCGGTCCGACCCTGACCCAATTCGTCGGCCCGCTGTCGGAATACCGCGTCTACCTGAATCAGCAGAGCCGCCTGCTGCTGCAGGGCATCGCCACCCTGCAACAGGCGTTGGCCGCGGGCGACCTAAAGCAGGCCCGCGCCGCCTATGCCGCTGCCCGCCTGCCTTACCAGCGCCTGGCGGCGACCGCCCAGCGCTTCGCCGAGGTGGACAATCGCCTCAATGCCCGCGCCGACTACTACGAACAGCGCGAACAGGATCCAGCCTTCGGTGGCTTCCATCGCCTCGAACAAGGCCTCTTCGCCGGCAACAGCACTCAGGGCCTGGAGCCGGTCGCCAACCGCCTGCAGCAGGACGCCGCCGCGCTGCGCGACGCCTTGCTCGGTCAGTCGCTGCCACCGGAGCAACTCAGCGGCAACGCCGCACGCCTGCTGCACAACCTGGCCAGCACCCGGATCTCGGGCGAGGAAGAGCGCTATAGCCAGCTGCTCCTGCCTGGATTCGCCGCCAACCTGGAGGGCACGCGCAAGGTGATCGAGTTGCTGCGCCCGCTGCTCGCCAAGGGTCATCCCGAGTTGCAGCAACGCCTGGATACCCAGGCCGACGCCTTTGCCGCGGCCCTGGGCGATGTCCACCGCCCCTACTCTTCCCTGTCCCCTGACGATCGCCAGCGCATCGCCGCCGCGGCCCAGGCGCTGGCCGATTCCCTCGACCAGGTCGCCCCGGCCCTGGGCCTTGCCGCCACCAAGACCACGCCATGAAGAAGTCCGCTCCCGATCAGCCCAATATCGAACGTCGCCGCCTGCTGGGTGGCCTCGGCGCCGCCAGCGTGGCCCTGGCCGGTGCCGGGCTCTGCCCGATGCACGCCCGGGCGGCCAGCACCGCCGAGGTGACCCGCGCCCCCGGCAGCGCCAATACCCATCAGCGCCAGGCGTTCCTTGGCCCGCACCAGAGCGGCATCGTCACCCCACGGCCGGCGGCCGGAATGATCGTGGCCTTCGATGTGCTGGCCAGCGATCGCGAGGACCTGGAACGCCTGCTGCGCACCCTCGACGAACGCATCCGCTTTCTCATGCAGGGTGGCCCGGTGCCGGAGGTCGACCCCAAATTGCCGCCGTTGGATTCCGGCATCCTTGGTCCGGTGGTGACGCCGGACAATCTCACCGTCACCGTCTCGGTGGGCGAGTCGCTGTTCGATGACCGTTTCGGCCTGAGCGCGATCAAGCCGCGGCAGCTGCAGCGCATGACCGGCTTTCCCAACGACGCCCTGGAAGCGGACTGCTGCCATGGCGATCTCTGCCTGCAGTTCTGCGCCAACACCCCGGACACCAACATCCACGCCCTGCGCGACATCCTGAAGAACCTGCCGGATCTCCTGGCGATCCGCTGGAAGCAGGAAGGCAGCGTGCCGGTGCAGGATCCGCCGCCCGGCCAGCCCGCCGAGAGCGCGCGCAACTTCCTGGGCTTCCGCGACGGCTCGGCCAACCCGGATTCCACCGACCAGCAGGCGATGGACCGGATCGTCTGGGTCCAGCCCGGCAGCGGCGAACCGGCCTGGGCGGCCCAGGGCAGCTACCAGGCGGTGCGCATCATCCGCAATTTCGTCGAGCGCTGGGATCGCACCCCGCTGCAGGAGCAGGAAGCCATCTTCGGTCGGCGCAAGCCCAGTGGCGCGCCCATGGCCGGCGGTCACGAGACCGACGTGCCGGACTACGCGAGCGACCCCAAGGGCAAGGTCACCCCGCTGGACGCCCATATCCGCCTGGCCAATCCCCGCACCCCGGAGAGCCAGCGCAACCTGATCCTGCGCCGCCCCTTCAACTACTCCAACGGCGTGCGCAAGAATGGCCAACTCGACATGGGCCTGCTGTTCATCGCCTACCAGGCCGACCTGGAACAGGGCTTCATCGCCGTGCAGAAGCGGCTGGATGGCGAGCCCCTGGAGGAATACATCAAGCCCATCGGCGGCGGCTACTTCTTCGTCCTGCCAGGCATCACCGATCCAAAGGACTACCTCGGCCGCAGCCTGCTGGCAGCCGCACCGCTTTAAACCCTCGACAGGAGAAGTCGAATGAAACGCTCGTCACTCGCCGTTGCCCTCGGACTGGCTCTGGCCATGCCGGCCTTTGCCGCCAACTCGCCGCTGGACCTGGTCGGCCCCATCTCCGACTACAAGATCTATGTCACCGACAACCTGGCCAAGCTCACCGAGCAGACCCAGGCCTTTACCGCAGCGGTCAAGCGCGGCGACCTGGCCACCGCGCGCAAGCTCTATGCGCCGACGCGGGTCTCCTACGAGCAGGTCGAGCCCATCGCCGAACTCTTCAGCGACCTGGACGCCGCCATCGATTCCCGTGAAGACGACCATGAACAAGGCGTCAAATCCGAGGACTTCACCGGCTTCCACCGCCTGGAATACGCCCTCTTCGCCCAGAACACCACCGAGGGCCAGGGGCCCCTCGCCGACAAGCTGCTGGAGGACGTCAAGGACCTGCAGAGCCGCGTCGACGGCCTGACCTTCCCGCCGGAAAAGGTGGTGGGCGGCGCTGCGGCGCTGATGGAGGAAGTGGCAGCGACCAAGGTGTCGGGCGAGGAAGAACGCTACAGCCATACCGATCTGTACGATTTCCAGGCCAACGTCGATGGCGCCAAGAAGATCGTCGACCTGTTCCGCCCGCAGATCGAGAAGCAGGACCAGGCCTTCGTCGCCAAGGTCGACAAGAACTTCGCCACGGTCGACAAGATCCTGGCCAAGTACAAGACCAAGGATGGCGGCTTCGAGGCCTACGACAAGGTCAGCGAGCGTGATCGCAAGGCCCTGGTCGGTCCGGTCAACACCCTGGCCGAGGACCTCTCCACCCTGCGCGGCAAGCTGGGCCTGAACTAACCGCGGCTGCTAAAACTACTGCGCGTCCGCCAGACGGGCGCGTGCAGTGCTCGGAATCCTCATGTACCGCTCGTACACTCGTGCGCGAGCCCGGTCCGGTTCCTGCGCGCCGCGCGCACCCGCCTGACAGCCGCTCGCTACGCTTTATCAACCACGGTATTCATAAGTGGTATCCGGCGCCGCCCACCCGCTTTCCGCTTATCGCCGGAATAGATTTATATATAAAGAAACATCACTTTTAAGCATATAGACCTGCTGCTATCGTGCACGGCCTAGAAAAGTCGCCAGCGCGCCCCTCGGGTGCCCAAGACTTCGATCACGCGCAGCCGTGCGCGCCGCCTGACAGCAGGATGACCATGTACGTTTACGATCAGTACGATCAGCGGATCGTCGAAGAACGTGTCGCCCAGTTTCGCGACCAGACCCGCCGCTTCCTGGCCGGAGAGCTGGGTGGCGAAGAATACCGCCCACTGCGCCTGCAGAACGGCCTCTACATCCAGCGCTATGCGCCCATGCTGCGGGTCGCCGTGCCCTATGGCCTGCTGAACACCAAACAGGTCCGCAAGCTGGCGCAGATCGCCCGTGACTACGACAAGGGCTACGCCCACATCAGTACCCGGCAGAACTTCCAGTTCAACTGGCCGGAGCTGGAAGACGTGCCCGAGATCCTCGCCGAGCTGGCCACCGTGCAGATGCATGCCATCCAGACCAGCGGCAACTGCATCCGCAACACCACCACCGACCAGTTCGCCGGTGTCGCCCATGACGAACTGATCGATCCGCGCCCCTGGTGCGAGATCATCCGCCAGTGGTCGACCTTCCACCCCGAATTCGCCTTCCTGCCGCGCAAGTTCAAGATCGCCGTCAACGGCGCCGCCCTGGATCGTGCCGCCATTGAGGTGCACGACATCGGCCTGGAAGCGGTGCGCAACGAGGCCGGCGAGCTGGGCTTCCGCGTGCTGGTCGGCGGCGGCCAGGGCCGTACCCCCCACACCGGTGAATTCATCCGCGAATTCCTGCCCTGGCAGCACCTGCTCAGCTACCTGGAAGCCACCCTGCGGGTCTACAACCGCTACGGTCGCCGCGACAATAAGTTCAAGGCGCGCATCAAGATCCTGGTCAAGGCCCTGGGCGCCGACGCCTTCGCCGAAAAGGTCGAGGCCGAATGGGCCCACCTCAAGGACGGCCCCATCACCCTGACCGACGCCGAGGTCGCGCGGGTCTCCGCCTTCTTCGTCGATCCGGCCTATGCCGAGCTGCAGGACCAGGACGAAGCCCTCGCCCGCCTGGACGCCGAGCAGCCCGGTTTCGCCCGCTGGCGTCAGCGCAACACCTTCCGCCACAAGCGTCCGGGCTATGTCGCCGTGACCCTGTCGCTCAAGCCCACCGGCGTGGCCCCGGGCGACGTCACCGATCGCCAGCTGGACGCCATGGCCGACCTCGCCGATCGCTACAGCTTCGGCGAGCTGCGCACCTCCCACCAGCAGAACGTCATCTTCGCCGACGTCCGCCAGGATCAGTTGCTGGAGCTCTGGCACGAGTTGCGCGAGCACGGCTTCGCCACCCCCAACATCGGCCTGCTGACCGACATCATCTGCTGCCCGGGCGGTGATTTCTGCTCCCTGGCCAACGCCAAGTCGATCCCCATCGCCGAAGCCATCCAGCGCCGTTTCGACGACCTGGACTACCTGTTCGACATCGGCGAGCTGGATCTCAACATCTCCGGCTGCATGAACGCCTGTGGTCACCACCACGTCGGCCACATCGGCATCCTGGGCGTGGACAAGAAGGGCGAGGAGTTCTACCAGGTATCCCTCGGCGGCGACGCCGGTCGTGACGCCACCCTGGCCAAGATCCTCGGCCCCTCCTTTGCCCAGGACCAGATGCCCGAGGTGATCGGCAAGCTGATCAACGTCTACGTCGAGCAACGCACCGAAGACGAGCGCTTCATCGACACCTACCGCCGTATCGGTATCGACCCCTTCAAGGAGCGCGTCTATGCAAAGAATCATTAAGGGCGACCAGCTGGTCACCGACAACTGGCATCTGCTGCCCAAGGACGTCGCCTTCGCAGACGTCCCCAATAGCGACGACGTGATCATTCCGGCTGCGCTGTGGCTGGAACACGGCCATGCCCTCACCTGCCGCGACGGCCGCCTGGGTATCTGGCTGGACAGCGACGAAGAGCCCGAGAGCATCGCCGCCGATCTCGAGCATTTCGCCCTGATCGCCATCAACTTCCCGGCCTTCGTCGACGGGCGCGGCTATTCCTATGCGCGCCTGCTGCGCGAACGCTTCGGCTGGACCAGCGAGCTGCGCGCCATCGGCGACGTCCTGCAGGACCAACTGTTCTTTCTCAAGCGCTGTGGCTTCGACGCCTACGTGGTCCGTGCCGACCGCGATCCGGAAGCGGCGCTGGCCGGTCTGCGCGACTTCAGCGTGACCTACCAGAGCGCGGTGGATCAACCGGAGCCGCTGTTCCGTCGTCGCCAGGCCTGACCGCCCTGGAGGCAAAAAGAAACCCGCCGCGGCGGGTTTCTTTTTGCCTGGCCTTCGCTCAACCGAGATCGACGACCACGCGACCCACCATCTTGCCGGCAAGAATCTGGCTGATGGTATCGGGCAACTCTTCGAGGCCGACCTCGCGGGTCAGGCTGTCCAGGTCATCCAGCTTCCACTGCACCGAGAGCTTGTCCCACAGCGCGGCCTTGGCCATCAGCGGCAACTCGACGGAATCCACGCCCAGCAGATTCACCCCGCGCAGGATGAAGGGAAAGACCCCGGCTTCGAAGGTGGTGCCGGCGGTCATGCCGCAGCAGGCTACGCTGCCGCCGTACTCCAATGACTTGATGACATTGAAGAGGATGTCGCCGCCGACGGTATCCACTGCGCCGGACCACTGCTGGTCCAGCAGCGGCTTGCCGACGCCATCGACCAGGGTCGCACGGTCGAGGATCTGCCGAGCGCCCAAACGATGCAGCCACTCCGCGCGCTCCAGCTTGGCGGTAGAGGCCGCCACGTGATAGCCGAGCCGCGCCAAGAGCTTGACCGCCAGGCTGCCGACGCCACCGCTGGCGCCGGTCACCAGTACGGTACCGGCCTCCGGGGTCAAGCCCATCTGTTCCAGCTTCTCGACGCACAGCGCCGCGGTGAGACCCGCGGTGCCCAGCACCATGGCCTCGCGCAGGCCGAGGTTGTCCGGACGGCGGATCACCCAGGCGGCCGGTACCCGGATGTACTGACCGAAGCCGCCGGGGGTGCTCATGCCCAGGTCATAGCCCGTGACCAGGACCTCATCGCCCACGGCGAATTCGCCAGCGCTGGATTGCTCCACCACGCCCGCCGCGTCGATGCCCGGGGTATGGGGATAGCGTCGGGTCACACCGCGGTTGCCGATGGCCGACAGGGCGTCTTTGTAGTTGAGCGAGGAATAACGCACCCGGATCAGCACCTCGCCTGCGGGCAGGTCGTCCAGGCTGCGCGTCACCACCTCTTGCCGAAAAGCACCATGGGCCCCTTCGGTCACCCAGAGCGCCTGAAAATTGCTCATCGCAGAACCTCCGTTGGAGTCTTGTTATGGGGCCGCTAGTCCTATGGACCTCAGCGCCAGCGGGTCGACTCGCCCAGGCGTTCCCACCAGGTGGTCACCAGGCGATCGACACCGAGGCTGGCCGCCATGCCCAGACGTTCGGGCAACGACTTCTTCTCGACGAAGCGCAGCGAGAAGACCTCGACCACCTGGGCCCGTTCGGCCAGGTATTCGTCGCTGGTGCGCAGCTCGTCCACCAGCTGCTTGCCCAGGGCGGCCTGGCCCAGCCAGACCTCGCCGGTGGCGACCTCGTCGATGTTGAGTTGCGGGCGGTAGTGGGCGACGAAGTTCTTGAACAGGACGTGGGTGGTGTCCAGATCGTGCTGGAATTTCTCCTTGCCCTTCTCGTCGTTCTCGCCGAACACGGTGACGGTACGCTTGTACTCACCCGCGGTGAAGACCTCGAAATCCACGTCATGCTTTTTCAGCAGGCGATGGACATTGGGTAGCTGGGCGACCACGCCGATGGAACCGAGGATGGCGAAGGGCGCACAGAGAATGCGGTCGCCGATGCAGGCCATCATGTAGCCGCCGCTGGCGGCCACCTTGTCGACGCAGATGGTCAGAGGGATCCCGGCCTGGCGGATACGCGCCAGTTGCGAGGCGGCCAGGCCATAGCTATGCACCAGGCCACCACCGCTTTCCAGCCGCACCACTACCTCGTCCTTGGGCGTCGCCAGGGTCAGGACGGCGGTGATCTCGTTGCGCAGGTGTTCGTTGGCCGTGGCCTTGAGGTCGCCATGAAAATCGAGGACATAGACCCGCGACTTGCCGGACTCGCTCTTGCGCTTGCTCTTCTCGGCCTTGGTCTCGCGCTTGCGCAGGGCCTTGAAGGCCTCCTTGCCCAGCACGCTTTGCTGCAATCTCAGCCGCAGATCGCGATAGAAGTCATTGAGCTTCTGCACCTGCAGTTGCCCTGCCGAGCTGCGCCGGTTGCGGCCACGGACGGCGGCGGTGAACAACAGCACGGCGATGATGGCGACCACCACGGTGACGGTTTTGGCCAGGAAACTGGCATAGTCGGCAAGAAACTCCACGGACTCTCCTAGGATGGCGGCAGCAGTGCCCTGCCCAGCATACCGAGTCGTCCGAGCGATAGAAACTCGGCGATCCTTGGTCGGTCTTCCTGCATGGGCTACTTCTCGGCTGCGATCAGGCCGTGCGCAAGCCCCAGCCTTTCAAACAAGCGTATGAATAGCCGTTGACAGGCCTTCTGCCGCCCCCTACCCTCGGTCGAGTACCCTGCCCCTCCGCTGGAGTGGGCCTCATCGAAAAAGACCACAAGGACCCTCGCCATGAGCGCAGCCGATGCCATCGCCACCCTGAAGAGCAAGTTCGACCCCTCCGCCGCGGCCGGCCTGGATCTCACCTATCAATTCGACGTCGAGGGCGGTGACAACTACTACGTGGTCATCAAGGACGGCACCTGCGACGTCCAGCAGGGCGACGCCGCCGATCCGGACTGCACCCTGATCATGGACCAGGCCACCCTGGCCGGTATCGTCAGCGGCGAGACCGACGGCATGCAGGCCTTCATGTCGGGCAAGCTGCGCGTCGAAGGCAACATGATGCTGAGCATGAAGCTGGGCGAACTCTTCCCCAACTAAGTGCCAGTCGCGAAAAAGCCGGGCAATCGCCCGGCTTTTTTGTGCCTGGGCTCAGGGCCGCCGCGGTGGCGCAGGTGGTGCGACATTGCCATCCCAGCCACCGCCGAGCGCGGCGATCAGCTGGACGCTGGTGCTGAGGCGACTGCCCAGCAGGGTCAGGTTGGTGCGTTCGTTGCTCAGGGCGGTGGTCTGCAGGGTGACGACGTCGAGATAGCCGATCAACCCGGCCTGGTACTGATTCTCTGCCAGTTGCAGGGCGCGGCGCGCGGCGTCCAGGGCCTCCTGGCGTACGCCGGCTTCGTCATCGTAGGTGCGCAACTGCACCAGGTAGTCTTCCACCTCGCGGAAGCCATCGAGCACGGTCTGGCGATAGCCGGCGACGCTGGCGTCGTAGCTGGCTTCGGCCGACTCCACCTGGGCCTGGCGCAGGCCACCATCGAACAGCGACAGGGCGAAGGATGGCCCGATCGACCAGAAGCGATTCGGGGTGCTGACCAGGCCGCCCCATTGGCTAGCGCTGTAGCCACCGCTGGCGCTCAGGGTCAGGTCGGGATAGTAGGCGGCTTCGGCGACGCCGATGGCGGCATTGGCGGCCATGACCTGGCGCTCGGCCTGGGCGATGTCCGGACGCCGCTCCAACAGCGTCGAGGGCACGGCGCTCGGCAGCGGCGGCAACTCGGGAATCGTCTTGACCGTGGCCAGCTGGAAATTGGCCGGGACTTCGCCGACCAGCACCGCGATGGCGTTTTCCAGCTGGGCGCGTTGATACCTGAGATCGATGGCGTCGGCCTGGGTGCTCTTTAGCTGGGTGGTGGCCTGGGCCACATCGGCCGGGGTAACGATACCGGCGCGGTACTGGTTCTGGGTCAGCCGCAGGGAGCGCTCGTAGGCGGCCACGGTGGCGTCGAGCAGCCGCTGCTGGGCATCCAGCACCCGCAGCTGCAGGTAGTTGGTCGCCAGTTGCGTCTGCAGACTCAGGCGGGTGGCGGCTAGCTCAGCGGCGCTGGCCTGGGCGGTGGCCCGATCCGACTCCACCTGGCGGCGGACGCGGCCCCAGAGATCCAGCTCCCAGCTCACCCCCAGACTGGCGTCATAGGCGTTGCTGATGGTACTGGTGCCACTGCTGCTGAAGGTGCTGCTGGTGCCACTGGAGTTGCGGATGACGGTGTTGCTGCCCGAACCGCCGCCGCGTCCGGAACGGGTGGCGCCCAGGCTGCTGGACAGGGTCGGGAACAGCGAAGCCCGCGCCTGGCTGACCAGGGCCAGCGACTGCCGATAGGTGGCCTCGGCCTGCGCCAGGCTCTGGTTGCGCTGGTTGAGCTGCACCATCAGCCGATCCAGGGTCGGGTCGTCATAGCGCCGCCACCAGTCGCTGCGCATCTCTAGGTCCTTGGGCGCGGCGGCCTGCCAGCCTTCGGCGTGGCGATAGGCGACCGGTACCGTGGTGGTCGGTCGCTGGTAATCCGGGCCCAGCGTACAGCCGGCCAGCAGCAGAGCCAGGGTCAGCGTCGGCAGGCGCAGGAATGGGGTCATAGCGGCGTATCCAGGGCAGCGTCGGTACGGATGCCGCGCCAGCGATTGACGCGGCGGCGCAGGCGTTCGAAATAGAGATAGACCACCGGGGTGGTGTAGAGGGTGAGGATCTGGCTCAGCACGAGCCCGCCGACGATCACCAGGCCCAGCGGCTGGCGCATCTCGGCGCCTTCGGTATTGCCGATCAGCAGCGGCACGGCGCCGAGGATGGCGGCCATGGTGGTCATGAGGATGGGCCTCAGGCGCAGCAGGCAGGCCTGGCGGATGCCTTCCTCGGGCGTCAGCCCCTGTTGGCGTTCCAGTTGCAGCGCCAGGTCCACCATCATGATGGCGTTCTTTTTCACCACCCCGATCAGCAGGAACAGCCCGAGCATGGAGATCAGGCTGAACTGGCCGCCGGTGAGCTGGATGGCCAGCAAGGCCCCTACCCCCGCCGACGGCAGCGTCGAGAGGATGGTCAGGGGGTGTACGTAGCTCTCGTAGAGCACACCGAGCACGATGTAGACCAGCACCAGGGCGCCGAGGATCATCAGCGGCTGCCCCGAGACGGTGCTGGCGAAGATGTTGGCCGAGCCGCCCAGGCGACCCTGGACATCGCTGGGCAGACCGATGGCCGCCACCGCGCGCTGCACCGCCCGGGTCGCCTGCTCCAGGCTGACGTCCGGCGCCAGGTCGAAGTTGATGCTCTCCGAGGCGAACTGGCCGTCGTGGGTGACCCGGTCCTCGGCAAGGCTGTTGGTGTAGTAGGCGAAGGCCGACAGCGGCACCTGGGCGCCGCTGCTGGTGATGACCCGCACCTGCTCGAGGACGGTCGGGTCCTGGGCATAGCGCGGATTGATCTCCATCACCACCTTGTACTGGTTGAGCGGCTCGTAGATGGTCGAGATCTGCCGCTGGGCGAAGGAGTTGTTGAGCACCGCGGCCACGGTCTCCATGTCCACGCCGAGGCGCTTGGCCTTCTCGCGGTCGATCTGCAGGGTGATCTGCTGAGTGCTGCCCTCGCGGCCATCCACCGCGGTCAGTTCCGGCAGCGCCTTGAGCGCGGCCAGCACCTTGGGCTGCCAGGCCTGCAGCAGCTGGACGTCGCCGGAGAGCAGGTTGTACTCATAAGACGAGGTGCTCTGCTGGCGACCGCCGAATCTGAGGTCCTGGTCGGCCATGAGGAACAGCTGGGCACCCGGCACCTTGGGGGCATTGGCGCGGATGCGCTCGATGACCTTCTGGGCATCCAGCTGGCGCTCGGCGATGGGCTTGAGGCGGATCAGCATCACCGCATTGTTCACCCCGCTGCCGGAACCGGAGCTGCCGACGAAGCCCGAGGCGCTGGCTACCGCCGGATCGGCCAGCAGCGACTTGCGCAGGATCTCGATCTTCGGCTGCATCACCTGGAACGACAGGGCATTGTCGCCGCGGATGAAACCGATCAGTTGGCCGGTGTCCTGCTGCGGCATGAAGGTCTTGGGCACCACCACATAGAGCACCACGTTGAGCACTATGGTGGCGATCAGGCTGAGCAGGGTCAGGCGCCGATGGCGCAGGGCCCAGCCGAGGCTGCGGTCGTAACCCGCCACCAGCCGGCGATGGGCGCGTTCGCTGAAGCGCTGCAAGCGTCCTTGGGTCGCCGGGTCATGGGGCCTGAGCCAGCGCGCGCAGAGCATGGGCGTCAGGGTCAGGGACACCACCAGGGAGACCAGGATGGCCGCCGCCAGGGTCAGGGAGAACTCCCGGAACAGCTTCTCGACGATGCCACCGATGAAGAGGATGGCGACGAAGACGGCCACCAGGGAGACGTTCATCGACAGCAGGGTGAAGCCCACCTCGCGGGTGCCCTGATAGGCGGCTTTGAGCGGCGCCATGCCGTTGTCGATGTGGCGGGCGATGTTCTCCAGCACCACGATGGCATCGTCCACCACCAGGCCCGCCGCGAGGATCAAGGCCATCAGCGACAGGGTATTGAGCGAAAAGCCGAGCAGGTACATGACGGCGAAGGTGCCCACCAGGGAAATGGGTACCGCCAGGGCCGGAATCACCGCGCTGCGCAGTCGGCCAAGGAACAGCCAGACCACGCCGATCACCAGGAAGACGGCGATGATCAGGGTCAGCTCGGCCTCGTGCAGGGTGGCCTTGATCACGCCTGAGCGGTCCATGGCCACTTCCAGGCGGGCGCTGGCCGGCACGATGGCTTCCAGCGCTGGCAGGCGCGCCTTGAGCGCGGCGATGGTCTCGATGATGTTGGCGTTGGCCTGGCGATTGACCACCAGCAACACTGCGCTCTGGTCGTTGTAGAAGCCAGCGTTGTAACGGTCTTCCACCGCGTCGCTGACCTTGGCGACATCGCGCAGGCGCAGTGCCGCGCCATCCTGGTAGCGGATGATCAGGGGCGCATAGTCGGCGGCCTTGAACAGCTGGTCGTTGGCCTGGATCTGCCAGTTGTGCTGGTCATTGGCCACCGCGCCCTTGGGCCGACGCTGGTTGGCGCTGTTGATGGCGGTGCGGACATCGTCCAGCGCCAGGCCATAGTGCTCCAGCTGCCGCGGCTCCAGCTCGACGCGTACCGCCGGCAGGGAGCTGCCGCCGATCTGCACCTCGCCCACGCCGTTGACCTGGGACAGGCTCTGGGCCAGCACCGTCGACGCCAGGTCGTACAGTTCGCCCTTGCTCAGGGTCTTGGAGGTCAGGGAGAACACCATGATGGGTGCCTGGGACGGATTGACCTTGCGATAGCGCGGCATCTGGCGCATGCCGCTGGGCAGCAGGTTGCGCGAGGCGTTGATGGCCGCCTGCACCTCGCGGGCGGCGGTATTGACGTCCTTGTCCAGGTCGAACTGGATGATGATCTGGGTCGAGCCCTGGCTGCTGCGGCTGGTCATGGAACTGATGCCGGCGATGCTGCCCAGGGAGCGCTCCAGGGGGGTGGCCACGCTGGAGGCCATCACCTGGGGACTGGCGCCGGACAGGGTCGCCGAGACGGTGATGGTCGGGAAATCCATCTGCGGCAGTGGCGCCACCGGCAACAGCCTAAAGGCGATGGCGCCGAGCAGCAGCAAGGCCAGGCTCAGCAGCAGGGTCGCCACCGGCCGGGCGATGAAGGGCGCCGAGAGATTCACCTCAGGCCGTCCTGCGCCGACCCAGGCGCTCGCCCAGGCGGTCGAAGGCCAGGTAGATCACCGGGGTGGTGAACAGCGTCAGCACCTGGCTCACCAGCAGGCCGCCCACCATCACCAGGCCGAGCGGCTGGCGCAACTCTGCGCCGGCGCCGGTGGCCAGCATCAGCGGCACCGCGCCGAACAGCGCGGCCAGGGTGGTCATGAGGATCGGCCGGAATCTCAGCAGCGCCGCCTGGTAGATGGCCTCCTCCGGCGTGAGCCCCTGGTGGCGTTCGGCGTCGAGGGCGAAGTCGATCATCATGATGGCGTTCTTCTTGACGATGCCGATCAGCAGGATGATGCCGATCACCGCGATCAGCCCGAGGTCGTTGCCGGTGAGCAGGAGCGCCAGCAAGGCGCCGATGGCCGCCGAGGGCAGCGTCGAGAGGATGGTCAACGGATGGATGAAGCTCTCGTAGAGCACTCCCAGCACGATGTACATCACCACCACCGCCGCCAGGATCAGCAACAGGGTGCTGGACAGCGAGGCCTGGAAGGCCGCCGCCGCGCCCTGGTAGTGGGTATTGATGCCCACCGGCAGGCCGATCTCCTGCTTGGCCGCGTCGATGGCGGCCACGGCGGCACCGAGGGAAACGCCGTTCGCCAGGTTGAAGGACAGGGTCACCGCCGGGAACTGGCTGAGGTGGTTAATGACCAGACGGGTCGGCCGCTGCTCCATCTTCACCAGGCTGGACAGCCGCACCGGGGCGCGACTGGTATCCGTGGTGGTTTCGGCCGTGCTGGCCGTGCCGGTGCCACTGCTGCCGCTGGAGGAGGTACCACTGCCCGCCTTTACCCAGACCTGGCTGAGGGCATCCGGCCCCAGGCTGTCGGCAGCGGCGCTGGCCAGCACCACCCGGTACTGGTTGGCCTGGGTGTAGATGGTCGAGATCTGCCGCTGACCGAGGGCGTCGTAGAGGGCGTCGGTGATGGCCGAGACCTGCACCCCCAGGCGCGCCGCCGCGTCGCGGTCGATGGTCAGGTACAGCTGCAGCCCCTTGTTCTGCAGGTCGCTGGTGACATCGGTGAGCTCGGGCCGCTGGTGCAGCGCCTCGGTCAGCCGCGGCACCCAGGTGTCGAGCAGATTGGCGTCGGGCGAATCCAGGGTGAGCTGATACTGGGTGCGGCTGACCCGGTCTTCGACGCTGAGGTCCTGCACCGGTTGCATGTAGAGGGTGATGCCGACCACCTTGGCGACCGCGGGCCGCAGCCGGTCGATCACCTCCTGGGCCGTGACATCGCGCTCGCTCTGCGGCTTGAGGTTGATCTGCATGCGACCGCTGTTGAGGGTGACGTTATCGCCATCGACGCCGATATAGGACGACAGGCTCGCCACCGCCGGGTCTTGCAGCACCACCGCGGCCAGGGCCTGCTGGCGCTCGCTCATGCCACGGAAGGAAATCGACTGGGGCGCCTCGGTGATGCCCTGGATGGAGCCGGTGTCCTGAGCCGGAAAGAAGCCCTTGGGCACCAGCAGGTAGAGCACCGCGGTGAGCACGAAGGTCGCCAGCGCCAGCAGCAGCATCAGCGCCCGATTGGCCAGCGACCAGCGCAGTGCCCGGCCATAGCCGGCGATCAGCCGCTCCAGCCAGACCAGCTGGTGCTCGGCGGCTTCCTCGCGCTTGAGCAGGCGGGCGCACATCATCGGCGTGAGGGTAAGGGAGATCACCAGGGAGATGAGGATGGCCACCGCCAGGGTGATGGCGAATTCGCGGAACAGCCGGCCGACCACGTCCTGCATGAACAGCAGCGGGATGAGCACGGCGATCAGCGAAACGGTCAGGGACACCAGGGTGAAGCCGATCTGGCGGGCGCCCTTGAGCGCCGCTTCCATGGGTGTGGCGCCCTCTTCCAGATGCCGGGAGATGTTTTCCAGCATGACGATGGCATCGTCGACGACGAAACCGGTGGCGATGGTCAGGGCCATCAGCGACAGGTTGTTGAGCGAGAAGCCGGCCAGGTACATGGCGCCAAAGGTGCCGATCAACGACAGCGGCACCGTGACCGAGGGGATCAGGGTGGCGCTGAAGCGACGCAGGAAGACGAAGGTGACCATGACCACCAGCCCCACCGCCAGCAGCATCTCGTGCTGGACGTCGGTGACCGCGGCGCGGATGGTCTCGGTACGGTCGCTGAGCACGGCGATGTCGAGACCGGCCGGCAGGCTTTCCTTGAGGCTCGGCAACAGCGCCTGGATGCGGTCGACGGTCTGGATGACGTTGGCCCCGGGCTGGCGCTGGACGTTGACCAGGATGGCGCCGCTGCGATTGGCCCAGGCGGCCAGGCGGTCGTTTTCGGCGCCCTGGGCGATGGTGGCGACGTCACCCAGGCGCAGGGCGCCGTTGTCGGCGTAGTTGAGGATCAGGTCGCCATAGGCCTTGGGGTCGCGCAACTGGTCGTTGGCGTCCAGGGTGGCCACCCGGGTGGGGCCGTCGAAGCTGCCCTTGGGCTGGTTGGTGTTTTCGCTGGTGACCAGGCTGCGCACATCGGCCAGGGTCAGGTTGTGGGCCGCGAGCTTGTCGGGATCGACCTGGATGCGCACCGCCGGGCGCTGGCCGCCGGCCAGGCTGACCATCCCTACCCCGCTGACCTGGGCCAGCTTCTGCGCCATGCGGGTGTCGACCAGGTCGTAGAGCGTGGGCAGCGGCAGGGTCCTGGAGCTGATCGCCAGGGTGACGATGGGCGTATCGGCCGGATTGACCTTGTTGTACACCGGGGGCGCCGGCAGGTCGCTGGGCAGCAGGTTGTTGGCCGCGTTGATCGCCGCCTGGACCTCCTGCTCGGCGACCGACAGGTTCAGTTCCAGGTTGAATCTCAAGGTGATGACCGAGGCGCCACCGGAGCTGGTGGAGGCCATCTGCGACAGACCCGGCATCTGCCCGAACTGGCGCTCCAGCGGCGCGGTAACGGCGCTGGTCATGACATCGGGACTGGCGCCGGGATAGAGGGTGAGCACCCGGATGGTGGGATAGTCCACCTGTGGCAGCGCCGCGACCGGCAGCAACCGATAGGCCAGCAGACCGGCGATGAGCAGCGCCACCATCAACAGGGTGGTGGCGACCGGGCGCAGGATGAAGGGGCGCGAGATATCCATCGCGGCCGATCAGCCCTGGGTCTTGCCGGGCTTGCGTACCGCCGGCTTGGCCGGTTCGCTGGGCGCCGCCGAAGCCCCGGTGACCACCTCCACCTCGTTGCCCTCGCGCAGGCGATCGGTGCCTTCGGTCACCACCCGGTCACCGGCGGCCAGGCCTTCGGTGACCACGGTTAGACTGCCGTCATCCGGCCCCAGCTTGAGGCTGCGGACCTGGATCTTGTTGTCGGGCCCCACCACGTAGGCGAAGGTGCCATTGGAGCCGAACTGGATAGCCGCGGAAGGCACCACCAGGGCCTGATCCAGCACCTGTTCGCGCACCCGCACGGTGACGAACTGATTGGGGAACAGCGCCTCGTCGCCATTGGCGAAGCGCGCGCGAAACTTGAGGGTGCCGGTGGCCGTATCGATCTGGTTGTCGAAGCTCTGCAGGGTACCGTCGGCGACCTTGCGCGAACCGCCGCGATCCCAGGCTTCGACCGGCAGGGTCTGGCCGGCGCGGGCGCGCTTGAGCAACTCGCCGAGCTGGCTTTCCGGCAGGGTGAAGACCACCGAGATCGGCTGGGTCTGGGTGATGACGGCGACCACGGTGCTGTCGTTGGCGGACAGCAGGTTGCCCCCATCCAGCTGACGCAGGCCGACACGGCCGGCGATGGGCGCCTTGATCTGGGTGAAGGCCAGATTCAGCTTGGCATCGGCCACCGCTGCCTGGCTGTTCTTGAGGGTACCGCGGTACTGGTTGACCAGGGCCTCCTGGGTATCCAGCGTCTGCCTGGCGATGCTGTCCTCGCGGAACAGCCCCTGGTAGCGCTTGAGGTCCAGCTCGGCGTTGCGCAGCTGCGCCTGATTCTGCTGCAAGGTGCCCTCGGCCTGCTGCAGCGCCACCTCATAGGGGCGTGGGTCTATGGTGGCCAGCAGCTCGCCGGCCTTGACCTTCTGGCCTTCGTCGAAGGCGACGCGGACCAGTTCGCCGGCGACCCGGGTGCGCACGTTCACGGTATTGAGCGCGGTCACCGTACCGATGGACCGGCGCACGATGGCAAAGCTGCGCTGTTCGACCGCCACCACCCGCACCGGGGTCGGGCCGGTCATGCCGAAGGGCGAACGAGCCCCCTTGCCGGCCGCGGCCTCGCTCTTCTGGCCATGCTGGTGATACCAATACCAGCTACCCGCGGCCACCAGCACCACGAGAACGAGCAGCCAGACCAGTCGGCGACGGGAGGAAGAGCTAGGCGAAGAGTCGGACATCGGAGAATACGTACACGCTGGGGAAGGCGGAAGATAAGCAGTAGCGAGACGGCTAACCAGCCCCTTTACTGCGATTTTACCTAAAGCAAAACGGGCAGACACAAAAGGCGCCTGCCCGTTTCGAAGCGCCCACCGCGTGGCGCGGTGGGTTGCCGGCGATCAGCCGAGGACGGCGAGCGCAGCCGCGTAGTCCGGCTCCTGACCGATCTCGGGCACCAGTTCGCTGTGCAGCACCCTGTCCTGTTCGTCCAGTACCACCACGGCACGAGCGGCCAGGCCTTGCAGCGGACCGCTGGCCAGGGCGACGCCATAAGCCTGCAGGAATTCGGCACCGCGCAGGGTCGAGAGGTTCATGACCTTTTCCAGGCCTTCGGCGCCACAGAAGCGCTTCTGGGCGAACGGCAGGTCGGCGGAGATGCACAGCACCAGGGTGTTATCCAGCTTGTCGACTTCGCTGTTGAACTTGCGCACCGAGGTGGCGCAGGTCGGGGTGTCGACGCTGGGGAAGATGTTGAGCACCTTGCGCTTGCCGGCGAGGCTGGCCAGGGTGATGTCCTGCAGATCGCCATTGACCAGGCTGAAGGCCGGGGCCTGTTGGCCAGGCTGCGGCAGGTTGCCCTGCACCTCGACCGGGTTGCCACGCAGATTGACGGTTGCCATGAACAGCTCCTTTCTCATGAGACGGGACAGGGAGTAAACACGTTTTCCGCACCCGATCAAAGCGTTACGCGCCCCTGCTTCAAAAATCGCGGCGATAGAAGAAATCCAGGGAATTGGCCAGACCGCTGGCGATCTCGAGATAGAGCCGGCGGGTGAGCTGGTAGCGCAGGGCGACGGTATTGGCCGAATCGAACACCCCTACCCCATAGCGCACCGACAAGCGATCGGTCAGATTTCCCGAGGCCACCACGCTGGTCTTGTCCCCCGATCCAGCGGTATCAAGCTGGAAGTTCTGGATGCCCAAGCGCTGCGCCAGGGCACCGGCGGTGCCGGAACTGCCGGCCAGGCCCAATGCCAGCGCCGCCTGGCCGAGCACGTTGTTGTCGCCTTCGCTGCCGCTGGACAGCGGCCGCCCCAGCACCAGGTAGGCCAGCGCCTGCTCCTGGCTCATGCTCGGCTCGGAGAACACTTCGATACGCGGCTGCTGGGCGAAGCCCGAGAGCCGCAATCCCGCGGTGACATTCTGCTCCTGCACCACCCGTACGGCTTCCACATCGATATAGGGCTGGGCGATAGGCCCCTGGAAGAACAGCCGAGCGCGCCTCATGGTCAGGCGCTGACCATAGGCGTTGTAGCGACCGTTGCGCAGGTTCAGCTCTCCGCGGGTGTCGAGGTTGTCGCCGATGTGGACCTTGCCGACGATTTCCGCGGACAGGCCAAAGGCATCGAAGGTGAGCTTGTCGGAGCCGACCAGCACATCGACGTCCATGGCGATCTGCATCGCCTGCTGCCTGGCCGGCGCCTCCTGGCCGACGATGACGGCATCGTCCGACACCTTGACCGTGGACGGCGGCAACTGCTGCACCTGGATGCGCCCACGCGGCACCCGGACCTCACCGGCCAGGGCCAGGCGGCCGTTCTGCATGAGAATCTTGAGATTGGGCGCCACTTCCAGCTGCGCATAGGGCTCGACGTTGACCGGCAGCTTGTCGCCGGTGACCGCCACATTGACGTCCAGGCCATTGGCCCAGCCGACGCTGCCCCGGATCTGGCCGCGCCCCTGGGTGCCGCTGCGCCAGCCGCCGTCGAGCAAGGCGGTGTCGCCCTGGATACGGGCGGTCAGGCCGAGGTCCTGCAGGCGCGTCGGCACGCTGCCGCCGCCGATGTCACCACCCGTGAGCTGGATCTGGCCATTGACCCGCGGTTGCAGCAGGGTTCCGCCCAGCTCGCCCGCGCCGTTGATCTTGCCTTCCAGATGCTCGATGCCTTCGACGAAGGCCTTGCCCAGGGCCAGGTTCAGCCCCTGCAACTGGAAGCGCCCGGCCAGGGCCTGATTCGGATCGCGAGGGTCCAACCGGGCCTGGACGTCGAGCCGGCCGAGGTCGGCACTGGTCAGGCGTACCTGGGTGTCCACCTGTTGCGGTTTCAGGGCGCTGGTGACGTCCAGGCTGTCGTAGCTGAAGGTCTGCCACTGGCCCGCGGCGTCGCGCAACCTAAGGCTGCCACGGCCGGCCTGGAGACGGATCTCGCCATCGGGCCCGGCCTTGGGCAGGCGCAGGTCGACGTCGCCATCAAGGGTGCCCTGCCAGGCCAGTTCCGGGGGCAGCAGCGGTTGCAGACTGGCGAGCGGGAAGGCGCGCAGGTGCCAGGCGAGACGGGTGTCGGGCAGTAGCTGCTGATCGTCGCCGCAAAGGCTGGCCGCGCCGGACCGCCAGCAATGCCGGCCCAGTTCCAGGCGCCCGTTGGCCAAGCGTTCGATGCGCGCGGGGCTTTGCAGGGTCCAGTTCTGGCCGCTGGCGGCAACCGAGCCGCGGGCCAGCTGGCCCTTCCAGTCGCCGTTGTCGGCCAGGGTACCGCCGGCCGCGAGCGCCAGGTTGAGCTGGGACCCCTTGAGCAACAGCTCGGCCTGCTGCTGGCGGCGATCGCCCTGCCCCTGCAGGCGCAAGACGCCAAAATCGCGCCCGGCCGCCTGCAGCCCCTGGGCGGTCAGCTCCAGCTTGCCGCGCTGGCGATCGTCCAGAGTGGCCGCCAGCCCCAGGCTGCTCATGCGGTTGTCGGCATAGGCGAGCTGGCGCCCATCGAGCTGCAGCTTGCCCGCCGGTGCCTTCAAGGTGCCCGCCAGATCCAGGCGACCCTGGGCGCTGCCCGAGAGATCGGGCCAGAGCTGGGCCAGTCGGCGCAGATCCAGTTGCAGTTGGCCCTGCAGCCGCTGGTCGAGGGCGCCCTGCCCCTGGATGCGGTTGTCGCCCAGGCGAACATCCAGCTGGGAGACCTGCCACTGCTCACCGGCGCCCTGGGCCTTGGCCGCCAGGACCGCCGGTTGGTTGCGCAGTCGGCCCTTGAGGTCCAGATCGGCATCCAGCCGCAGGCGGCCGTCCTTGAAGGCACCGGAACTGCGCAGCGGACCGGCCAGGCTACCGGGCAGCTGAGCGACCCAGAAGGCCGGATCCAGGCGACTCAGATCCAGGGCCACCTGCCAGCTGATGCCGTCGGCGAAGCCCAGGTTGACCTTGCCCTGCGCCCGCCCCTGGCCGGCCTGGAGATCCAGCGAGGGCAGATTGAGCTGGGTGGTATCGCCACTGAAAGGGGTGGCCAGGGTGAAGGCACCGGCCGGACCGGTGGCCGCGGCCTTGAGATTGCCCAAATAGGCACCGTCTCTATAGGCCACCTCGCCCTGCAGACGCTGCAGGCTCACCGGGGGCTCCGCCATGGGATACAGCCGGCGCCAGGGGAAGTCGCGCCAATCCAGGGTGGCGTCGGCGGCGAGCCCCTGCTGCCAATCGACCTGGCCGGCCAGCGCCACGCGCTGCTCGGGCGCGGTCTGCAGGCGCAAGGCCGCGACCCGCGCGCCCTTGGCATCGACGCGGCCCTCCAGATTCAGGTCCACCGGACCGCCCTCGCCCGGCAGTTTCGCCTGGCCGACCAGGGCGTAGCCCGCAGCCAGATCGCCTCGCGCGGTCAGCTTGAGGTCGTTCAGCCGCAGGGTATCGGGCAGGCTGGCGGCCGCCTTGAAGCCATCGGCCAGCAGTTGCAGATCGGCCGGGACGTTGTCCACCAGCGGTTGCACCGTGCCGGTCAAGCGGCCGGGCAGATAGCCGCTGCTGTCGGCCTCCAGGTGCAGGGTCTGCTGCAGCTCGCCCTCCAGCTTGAGCGCCAGTGACCAGGGCGCGGCATCCGGCGCAGGCAGGCCGAGGGTGCCCTGCAGCTGCAGCGGCCAGTCGCCATTCGGCTGCAGCCGGCCATGGGTATCGAGGGTGATGCCATGGGCCATGCCGGCCAGTCGCTCGATGGCGATGCCATCAGCCTGCCAGCGGGCCTGGAGTTCCAGGTCGCGGGCCTGCTCGGCGCCGTTGTAGCGGATCTCACCGATCCGCACCTCGCCCAGCTGAATACCGACCGGCAGGCCCAGGCGGGGTAGCTGGATCGGCCCGCTGCTTTCCGGCTGGGGCTCGTTGCTGGGGGCCTGGTCAATGGCGATGCGCGAGGCGACCAGGGTATCGATGCACAGCTGCAGCCTGAGCAGGCAGCCGGGTCGCCAGGCGAATTCGGGGGCCACGACCGTTACCCGGGTGGCGCCCCCCTCCCAGACCAGCTGCCGAGCCTGCCAATGGCCACCCAGGCGCCCCTGAAACTCGGTCAGGGTCAGACCCGGCACCCGCTCCAGCACCAGGCGGCCGATGCCGGCGTTGCCCAGGACCAGGGCCAGCAACAGGATCAGCCCACCGAGCAGGGTCGCCAGCACGCCAAGGATGACACCACCTACCGACTTCACAGCTCAGGTCCTATGGAAAAGTGCAGGCGGATGCCGCCGGGTTCGTCGAGGCCGTGGGCCAAGTCGACGCGGATCGGCCCGACTGGCGAGACCCAGCGCACGCCCACGCCGACGCTGGTCTTGAGTTCGTAGTTGTTGAGGTCGTTGAAGGCGCTGCCCTGGTCGATGAAGGTGGCCAGCCGCCACTTGTCGCGCAGGGGATATTGGTATTCGACGCCTCCAGCGACCAGGTAGCGACCGCCCACGTAGTCACCTTCGTCGTTTTCCGGTGACAGGGTCTGGTAGTCGTAGCCGCGAACGCTCTGATCGCCACCGGCGAAGAAGCGCAGCGACGGCGGGATCTTGTTGTAGCCATTGGTGAGGTTGCCGCCCAATTGCAGGCGTCCGAGGAAGCGATGGCCGTCGCCCACGGTGATCAACCCGCGGGCCAGCGCCGTGGCGTGAATCATGTTGGCGTCGGAGAGCAGCCCCTCCTTCGCCGCCGAGACGCCGAATTGCAGGCGGTAGCCGCGATTGGGGTCGATGCGGTTGTCACTGCGCAACAGTGAGAAATCGACCCCCGGCATCACCAGGTTGGAGGTGCCTTCGTCATTGCCCAGGCGATAACTTTCGTTGCGCCACTTGAGCGAGAGCACCCGCTCCCAGCCATTGGGAAACTTGCGATGCCACTCGGGACCCACGGTCAGCAACTGGCTGAGGGAATCGTCGTCGGCGATCTGCTCGTACTGGTAGCCGCCGGCGAAGCGGAACTTGTCATTGATCGGGTCCTGCCCGGGAATGTCGTACCAGGTGGCGATGCTCTGGCGTGGCGAAGACAGCTCCGCCTCCGCACCCAGGCTGTGGCCCTGGGGGTTGAGCCAGTGGTTCTCCCAGGTGAATCTCAGCCGTGGACCGACATCGGTGGAATAGCCGGGGCCGAAACCGAAGGTCCGTGGCTTGCGGGTCCGCAGGGTGACCGTTACCGGCACCTCGGCCGCGCCTTCCTGCTTGGGATAGGTGTCGAGCCGTGCCCCGTCGAAGAAGCCGCTGGCCAGCAGGTTGCTCTGGAAATCGGCGATCAGCTCGGAATCGTAGGGCGTGCCCTGGGCGAAGGGCACCATGCGCTGGAGCAGATCGGGATCGAAGGGCGCATCCCCTTCGAACGACACCTTGCCGAGGACGAAGCGTGGACCGCTGTCGAACACTAGGGCGATATCGGCAAAGCCGGTGGCCGGATCGATACGCAGCTGATGCTGGGTGAAGGTGCCGCGAAAGAAGCCATAACGTTGCGCCTGATTCTGGATCAGGCTCTTGGCGTCTTCGTAGAGGCCCTGGTTCAGCGGCTGGCCTGCCTTGAGTCCGGCCGGAATCGGCTGGCGAAAGGCGCGCAACTCGTGCGCCGGGCCTTCGATACGGATATCGACGTTGCGCAGCCTGACCGGCTCGCCCGGCCGTACCTCGACGACCAGCCGTGGCGTCTCACCCGGCTCGACGCGGCTCTCGATCTGCGCGTGGTAGTAGCCGAGCGCCTGGGCCGCCTGTTCGGCCTGCCGTTCTGTGGCCGGACGCAGGCGCTGCAACCCGGCGACATCCCGCCCTTCGACCGAGCCGATATAGGCCTGGATGTTGTCTCGCAAGGCGTTATTCGCGGGTTGGACGCGAACGCTGACTTCGGCTGGTGCCGCCCAGGCCGCGCCGTGCAGACAACAAATTCCAATCAGGGCGCGGCGTAGAGCGTTCGGCTTATTCATACAGGGATGCTAACGGGCGTTGCGCTGTGAGACAAACGGGAGTGACCAGGGTTCGCCAGGTCGCCGCTTCGGCAACAGGCTTTCTGCTAGGCTAGGGCCATCCACGTTTTGGGAGGGCGTTATGAAGGTAGTCTGCTTCAATATCAACGGCTTGCGTGCAAGACCTCATCAACTTTCTGCCATCATCGAACGCTATGATCCGGATGTGATCGGCCTGCAGGAAACCAAGGTCTCGGACGATCAGTTCCCGCGCGAGGAAGTCGAGGCCCTGGGTTACCACGTGCACTATCACGGCCAGAAGGGCCACTACGGAGTGGCCCTGCTGTCGCGCCTGGCGCCGCTGGAATTGCACAGGGGTTTTCCCGGCGATGGTGAAGAGTCGCAAAAGAGATTCATCTATGGCGTCTTCGCCGACCGAAAGGGTCAGCCACTGGTGGTCATGAACGGCTATTTTCCCCAAGGGGAGAATATCGCTCACCCAACAAAATTTCCTGGCAAGAGGAAGTTCTACGCGGATCTTCAGAATCTACTTGAAGAACGTTTCACGCCGGATACGCCCTTGCTGCTCATGGGGGATTTCAATATCTCCGCCCAGGACCACGACATCGGCATAGGTGCGGTCAACGCCAAGCGCTGGCTGCGCACGGGCGCCTGCAGTTTCCAGCCGGAAGAACGCGAATGGATGCAGCGACTGCTGGACTGGGGCCTGATCGACAGCTATCGCCAGCTGCATCCGGACGTCGACGACAGGTTCAGCTGGTTCCCCTATCGCAGCCGCGGCTTCGAGGACGAACCCAAGCGCGGCCTGCGCATCGATACCATCCTCGCGTCTCGGGTGCTGCGCGAACGGATCGTCTCGGCAGGCATTGACTATGAGATCCGCGGCATGGAGAAGCCCTCCGACCACGCGCCGATCTGGCTAGAATTGACCTGAGGTCCTGTCACATCGGCGTCATGTGGCCTGCCTAAGGTGGCGGCCTCGTCTCAGGCTCGAGGCCTATTCCATGAACGGCTCTGCCCCGGTATTCCGCCGCGCCTTCCTGCGGCGAGCGGTGCTCGCGACCTTGCTGCCCCTGCTGCCTTCGCCCCTTCTGGCCGGCGAACCCACCACTGTCATTCTGCGCCTGCAAGGCTCCAACACGATCAACGCGAACCTGGGCCCGCGCCTGGTCGCGGCCCTGCTCGCCGAGCGCGGCTATCGGGATCCACAGGTGATACCTGCCACCGTGATGGACGAATGGCAGCTGGTGGCCCGGGCGCCGAATGGCAGTGCCGTGGCCATACAGATCGCCGCCCATGGCTCCAGCACCGGCTTCAACGCCCTGGCCGCGGGCACCACGGATCTCGCCGCGGCCTCCCGGCCCATCAAGGACAATGAAGTCAGCGCCCTGGCCAATCTGGGTGACATGGGCAGCAAGGACGCGGAGTACGTGATCGGGCTGGATGGCCTGGCGATCATTGTGCATCCCGCCAATCCCCTGCGAGAGCTCGATCTCCAGCAATTGGCGCAGGTCTTCGCCGGCGATGTCACCGATTGGCAGCAACTGGGCGGCCCGTCCGGGCCGATCCGGATCTATGCGCGGGATGATCGATCGGGCACCTACGACACCTTTCGCGAACTGGTGCTGAATCCTGCCGGCAAACGCCTGAGTGCGGCTGCCAAGCGCTTCGAGTCCAATGAAGAATTGGCGCAGCAGGTGGCCGCCGATCCTGGGGGCATCGGCTTCACCAGCCTGGCGGCTGCCGCCAAGGCGCCAAAGCTCGCCCTGCGCGACGGTGAAGGCCGCGCCATAGCCCCCAGCGAAGCCAGCATCGCCACCGAGGACTATCCACTCGCCCGGCGACTCTTCTTCTATGGCTCGCCCGCCCAGCGCTCGGACTGGGCGCGCAGTCTGCTGGAGTTCAGCCAGACCCCTGCCGGCCAGGCGGTGGTGCAACAAAGCGGCTTCGTCGCCCAGCGCATCGAACCCCTGACCATCAGCGATACCCGTGGCATGCCACCCGCCTATCTGGAGCTGGCTCGCCGCGCCCAGCGCCTTACGGTGAATTTCCGCTTCACCGCCGGCAGCGCGCGCCTGGATAACAAGGCACTGCGCGATGTCGAGCGCCTGGCCGCCTTCATGCGCCGGCCGGAAAACGCCCATCGGCAGCTGATCCTGGTGGGCTTCAACGACGCCACCGAGGATCCGGCACGGGCAGCGCTGCTGGCCCGTCTGCGCGCCACCGCGGTCGCCACGGCGCTGCGCCACCAGCAAGCCTTCGCTGGTGAGCTGCTCTCCCTTGGCGACCAACTGCCTGTCGCAGGGCTGTCAGCCAACGGCCGGGTAAAGAATCGGCGGGTCGAGGCCTGGATTCAATAGGGACCGGTCGGGCCTTTCCAGGAAGCGACCTGGGGCAACACGGGGACGTATCCCTCCCTGTTGCCCAGGTTCGTGCCAGGCACCCCAGGAGCCACTATCGATAGCGACAGGCATCCCAATCAAGACTTAAAGTACTTTCTCAACATACCTCTATAATCAAAATCAAAAATCATATTCAAGTTCTTGATTTTAAAAGTATTTATCTATCGACTTTCTGCTATTTCAGGTGTGAGGAAAAGCGGGACTATCGGGAGGCAGGTGCCACCTTCTCCAACCCTTGCAGACGCTCGCCCGCGCGAATCCCCCGCGTCGAAAACCAGCCAGCCCGGGTTTCCAAGGCATAGCGCGCCGGGGCCCGGGAGCAGTGGCGGGTATCGGTCAGCGGCTGCATTTCGACGGTATTGAGGACTTTGCCGCCGGCATCGATGAAGGCGGCGGCTAGCGCGCTGGGGGTATCGCGCATCCAAAGGCAGCGTTCGTCATCCCCGGCAAAGACGAACAGCATGCCTTCGTGGGCTGCCAATGGCGGTCGCCCCATGAGTCCCTGGGCCCGTTGGGCTGGAGTCGTTGCCACTTCTACAGCGAGGCGCTGGTCGCCGATCCGCAGCTCGATGCGCTCTGCCGCCCAGATGGGCATAGCCGCCAGTGCGGCCAGCAGCAGGCCGCTCCGACCAGGGCCCAGCGCCCGTTTCGCTCCGTCTCGACCCTGGATAAAAAATGTCATTGCATGTGACCTTTGCCAGGCGAAAGCAATCTATCCCACATTGTCAGACAACCTCTCGAGTCCGATGTCGACCGCCAGCCTACCGCCTGCACCCTCACCCGCTCTGGCCACCCGCATTACCCTGGGCACGGTGCTCTTTACCTTTATCGCCTACCTTACCATCGGCATCCCCCTGGCCGTGCTGCCGGGCTTCGTGCACGACCAGCTGGGCTTCAACTCCATCATCGCCGGCCTGGTGATCAGCAGTCAGTACCTGGCGACCCTGTTCTCGCGCTCCCATGCCGGACGCATCATCGACACCGTGGGCGCCAAGCAGTCGGTGCTCTATGGCATGCTCGGCTGCGGTCTCAGCGGCGTGCTGATGCTGGCCTCGGTACTCTTACAAGCCTGGCCCTGGGTCAGCCTTGGTGCTCTGTTGCTCGGCCGACTGGTGCTGGGCTGCGCCGAAAGCCTCTCGGGTACTGGCGCCATCTCCTGGGCAATCGGCCGGGTCGGCCCGGCTAACACCGCCAAGGTGATCTCCTGGAACGGCGTCGCCAGCTACGGTGCCCTGGCCATAGGCGCCCCCCTGGGCGTGGTGCTGGTGGACAGCCTGGGACTGTGGAGCTTGGGCGCCAGCATCATCGGTCTGGCGGCGCTGGGCTATCGGATCGCCAAGCCGCGCCCGCCCATCGTTCCGGTGCGCGGCGAACGCCTGCCCTTCACCACGGTGCTGGGCCGGGTATTGCCCTTCGGCCTGGGCCTGGCGCTGGGTGGCATCGGCTTCGGCACCCTGGCGACCTTCATCACTCTCTATTACGCCAGTCAGGGCTGGAGTGGCGCGGCCCTGTGCCTGACGGTGTTCGGCTGTTTCTTCATCGGTGTACGCCTGGTCTGCGCCAACGCCATCAATCGCCACGGCGGCTTTCGCGTCGCCATCGTCAGCCTGGCGGTGGAAGCCGTGGGCCTGACCATCCTCTGGCTGGCCCCCAGCATAACCACCGCCCTGGTGGGCGCCGCCCTCACCGGAATCGGCTTCTCGCTGGTGTTTCCGGCGCTGGCCGTGGAAGCGGTGCAGCGGGTTCCGGCCTCGAACCGCGGTGCCGCCCTGGCCGGCTATTCGGTGTTCATCGACCTTTCGCTGGCGGTGACAGGGCCTCTCATCGGCGCCGTGGCCACCCATTTCGGCTATGCCGCCAGCTTTCTCTGCGCGGCCCTGGCCGCGCTGGCAGGCTTGGCCCTCAGCGTTCGCCTCCTCTGCCGTTTCGACGAGTCCTCGCGAGAACAGCCATGACCACGACCGCCCCGCCTGCCGCCTCCCTCGCCATCACGCTGCGCATCGTTTCGATCGTCGTCTTCAGCTTTCTGCTGTTCCTGGCGATCGGCCTGCCACTGGCGATCCTGCCGGGCTACGTGCACGACGATCTCGGCTATGGATCGGTCATCGCCGGACTGGCGATCAGTATCCAGTACCTCGCCACCCTCTTCACCCGCCCCCTCGCCGGTAAGCTGGCCGACAGCATCGGCGCCAAGCGTGGAGTGATCTACGGCCTGTTCGGCTGCGTCGCCTGCGGCGTGTTGACCCTGCTGGCCACCTCGCTGCAGAGCGTGCCGGGTCTCAGCCTGGGCCTGCTGATCGTCGGCCGGGTCATCCTCGGCATGTCCCAGGCCATGATCGGTACCGGTTGCCTGAGTTGGGGCATGGGCAGCGTCGGCATGCAGCACGTGAGCAAGGTGATCTCCTGGAACGGCATCGCCGCCTATGGCGCCCTGGCTCTGGGCGCGCCCCTGGGCGTGGCCATGGTAGCGGGCCTAGGGCTCTGGAGCCTCGGCGTGGCCATCGCCCTGCTCGGTGCCCTGGGTCTGGCCCTGGCCTGGAACAAGGAGCCGGCGCCGGTGATTCCAGGCGAGCGGCTGCCCTTTCACAAGGTATTCTGGCGCATCAGCCCCTTCGGCCTCTGCCTGTTGCTCAGCTCCATCGGCTTCGGCGCTATCGCCACCTTCGTCACGCTCTACTACGCGAGCAACGGCTGGCCCAACGCGGCCTTCTGCCTGACCGCCTTCGGTGCGGCCTTCATCTGCGCGCGGCTGCTGTTCGCCGGCACCATCAACACGCTGGGCGGCTTCCGCGTCGCCCTGGCCTGTTTCAGCGTGGAGACCCTAGGGTTGCTGCTGCTTTGGCTGGCGGTCACCCCACAGATGGCGTTGGTGGGCGCGGCCATGGCGGGTTTCGGACTCTCGCTGGTCTATCCGGCCTTGGGCGTGGAGGCCATCGTCAAGGTACCGCCAACCAATCGCAGCGCGGCGCTGGGCGCCTACTCGCTATGCCTGGATCTGGCGCTGGGGATCACCGGCCCTCTCGCCGGCGCCATCGCCAACGGCTTCGGCTTCAGCGCCATCTTCCTCTTTGCCGGTCTCATGGCCCTGGCGGGCCTGGGTCTGAGTGCTTTGCTCTATCATCGAGCGCTGCGCGAGAGCAAAGACCCGATCAAGACCTGAATGGCCGCATTGGTCGAGGGCGAAGCCCTGGATCGGGAGCGCCCAGGCTGCTGCCCCCTGTGATCTCTACAATGGGCCGGGATCCGGAATCGGTGCGGGCGGCTTGGCCGGTTCGGTGAGGTTCTCGACCACCTCGTCAGGGATCTCGGTATCGATCTCTTCATCGGCCATGTCGGAGTCGTTGAGGGGTGCCTGATCGCCGCCCAGCCAGAGGGCCAGCGGAGCGGTGGTGTCGGGCGCGGGAGAAAGAGAAAGGATCATGCCGTGGCTCCTGTGCCGTTCGGTCTCAAGCTTTAGTTGGTCGACGACGCCAGATGTTTCACCCTGGTGCCTACCGCACGTCGCCCCATTCGCCAGTGGCGTCAGTGCCTTGCCAGAGCCTTCGGGCAGAGACGCCGTCCCGGTTGGCAAGTCCACACCCTGAGTAATCGCCAGTCTTTTCGGGCCATTGGCCAGCAGCCTGGCCTGCGCCTGACTAGACTCCAGGGATCCTCCCATGCCGGATTGCCTGCCTATGGATACCCCGACCCGCTCTGCCAGCCCCGCGAATCTGCTCGCGGTCGTTTCGGAAGATGAGCTGCTGCTGCAAGCCCTGGTACGCGAGGTGCTCAAGCAGGAAGGCTTCCATGTGGAAACCTTTGGCACCGCCGACGCCGCCCTGCAATTTCTGGAGCTGCACTGGCAGCAGGTGAACGTCGTGGTGTCGAACGTGCGGATGCCCGGCGTGATCGATGGCGTGCAACTGGCCAAGATCGTCAGCGAGCGTTGGCCCGCGGTGCCCTTCGTCTTGATGTCCGGCTACGCCGGCTTGAGAAATGACATCCCGTCCGGGGTGCCCTTCCTGCACAAGCCGTGGACGCTGGATCAACTGACCGAAGCCGTCTGGAAGGTGGTACCCCGGCCAGACTTCCCCGGCCCCGCCGCCAGTTAGTCCAGCGACAGCCAGCCGCCGCCTGCCCCGTACAAACCACCTCGCAGCTATGCCACAATAGCGGCATGTCGGGCGCCGCCCGCCTTTACCGCAGCCCAGCCAGGCCGCCGCGCAATGTCGCTGCCCATCGACCCTGCCCGCTGGAGCTCTGCCCATCCGACCGGAACGCCCTGTCCAAGCCGCTTGCCGGCCCGGACAGCGGTCGAGCTCCGGTCTGAAACCCCTTACAGGTAACCCCTTTGATCTCCACCGCTAACATCACCATGCAGTTTGGCGCCAAGCCGCTGTTCGAGAACGTGTCCGTCAAATTCGGCAACGGCCATCGCTACGGCCTGATCGGCGCCAACGGCTGCGGCAAGTCCACCTTCATGAAGATTCTCGGGGGCGATCTCGAACCCACCGGCGGCCAGGTGATGCTCGAACCCAACGTACGCCTGGGCAAGCTGCGCCAGGATCAGTTCGCCTACGAAGACTGCACGGTCATCGATACCGTGATCATGGGCCACGCCGAACTGGCCAAGGTCAAGGCCGAGCGCGACCGCATCTACGCCCTGCCGGAAATGAGCGAAGACGACGGCATGGCCGTGGCTGAGCTTGAGGTGCAGTTCGCCGAGTACGACGGCTACACCGCGGAAGCGCGGGCGGGCGAGTTGCTGCTCGGCCTGGGCATCCCCCAGGACCAGCACTTCGGCCCCATGAGCGCCGTCGCCCCCGGCTGGAAGCTGCGGGTGCTGCTGGCCCAGGCGTTGTTCTCCGATCCGGAACTGCTGCTGCTCGACGAACCGACCAACCACCTGGACATCAATACCATCCGCTGGCTGGAAGGCATCCTGGTCGCGCGCAACAGCACCATGATCATCATCTCCCACGATCGCCACTTCCTGAACAGCGTCTGCACCCACATGGCCGACCTGGATTACGGCGAACTGCGCCTGTTCCCCGGCAACTACGACGAGTACATGACCGCCGCCACCCAGGCCCGCGAGCGCCTGCTGTCGGACAACGCCAAGAAGAAGGCCCAGATCGCCGAACTGCAGCAGTTCGTCAGCCGCTTCTCGGCCAACGCCTCCAAGGCCAAGCAGGCCACCAGCCGGGCGCGCCAGATCGACAAGATCCAGCTGGACGAGGTCAAGCCGTCCAGCCGCGTCAGTCCGTTCATCCGCTTCGAGCAGTACAAGAAGCTGCACCGCCAGGCGGTGACCCTGGAAAACGTCACCCAGGGCTTCGACGGCACCCCGCTGTTCAAGCGCCTGGGCCTGCAGATCGAAGCCGGCGAGCGGGTCGCCATCATCGGCCCCAACGGCATCGGCAAGACCACCCTGCTGCGCACCCTGGTGGGCGAGATGGCGCCACAGAGTGGCGAGGTGAAGTGGACCGACAGCGCCGACGTCGGCTATTTCGCCCAGGACCACGCCGAGGACTTCGCCGACGACGTCACCCTGTTCGACTGGATGGGTCAATGGACCCAGGGCGGCGAGCAGATGGTCCGCGGCACCCTGGGTCGCATGCTGTTCTCCAGCGACGACATCCAGAAGTCGGTCAAGGTCATCTCCGGTGGCGAGCAGGGTCGCATGCTGTTCGGCAAGCTGATCCTGAAGAAGCCCAACGTGCTGGTGATGGACGAACCCACCAACCACCTGGACATGGAATCCATCGAGGCGCTGAACCTGGCACTGGAAAATTATCCGGGCACCCTGATCTTCGTCAGCCACGACCGTGAATTCGTCTCCTCCCTGGCCACCCGCATCCTCGACATGAGCGAGACCGGCGTGGTGGATTTCAGCGGCAGCTACGACGACTACCTGCGCAGCCAGGGCATCAACGGCTGACCCCAGGGTTCGTGTAGTGGGTCGCGCAACCCACTACACGAACAAAATAGATGGTGCCCTAAGCAGTTACCCTAGGTATCATTTCGCACCGAAACGGGTACTCGACCAGGATCGCCGCGATCATCACCTATCGTTTGCGCCGGGAGACCAGGGGTCTCCTGCCACGTCTCGTAACACGTAGCGCCCCCTTCCGGCACGCTCGACGGGTTCCCTTTCGCATACTGATCTCCCCGCCTGGCATCGGCCTCTGCCGATCCGCCAGAACGGTCGGCCCCAACCTAATAAATCAGAACATTGCCGGACGGCCGCTGTCGCAACTGACTGCCATGCCCTACCGGTTGCTCGCCCCTGCCTGTCCGTCCGTGGTCAGTCCGGGGTTGCCCAACTCGAGGTCGGGCTCCGACGCCCGCTCTCCCTCAGGTGTAAAGCGAGACACTGTCTCAGGAGTACGATGAATGCACAGTGGTAACGAAGAGTCGGATTTCGTTTTCGTCGGCGCGGGAATCATGAGTGCGACCCTGGCGGTCATGCTCAAGGAGCTGGAGCCCACGAGTACCGTCGAGGTACTCGAACTGCTCGACGTAGGCGCGGCGGAGAGTTCCAACCCCTGGAACAACGCCGGAACCGGCCATGCGGCCCTCTGCGAGTTGAACTACACGCCGGAAAAGGCGGACGGCAGCATCGACGTCACCAAGGCCCTCAGCATCAACGGCATGTTCGAGGCCTCCAGGCAGTTCTGGTCCTACCTGGTCGAGGAAGGCCACTTCGGTTCGCCGCGCGCCTTCATCAGCCCCGTGCCGCACATGTCCTTCGTGCATGGCGCCAAGGACATCGCCTTCCTGCGCAAACGCTATGAAGCCCTCAAGGACCACGCCTCCTTCGACGGCATGGAGTATTCCGAGGACCACGCCAAGCTGCGCGAGTGGATGCCCCTGGTGATGGAAGGCCGCCCAGCTACCGAAGCCGTGGCGGCGACCCATGTGGCCGGTGGCACCGACGTCAACTTCGGCGCCCTGACCATGAGCCTGCTGGGTCACCTGCAGACCCGTCCCGGCACCCAGGTGCGCTACAACCAGAAGGTGGTGGATCTGACCCGCGAAGCGGATCAACGCTGGCGCCTGACCATCGAGGACAGCCGCTCCGGTGCTACGCGCACGCTGATCGCCAAGTTCGTCTTCCTCGGTGCCGGTGGCGCGGCCCTGCCGCTGCTGCAGAAGTCCGGCATCCCCGAGGGCGCCGGGTACGGCGGCTTCCCGGTGAGCGGCCAGTGGCTGCGCTGCGACGACCCACACATCGTCGAACGGCACCAGGCCAAGGTCTACGGCCTGGCCGGCGTCAACTCGCCGCCGATGTCGGTGCCGCACCTGGACACCCGCGTGGTGGATGGCAAGAAGTCGCTGCTGTTCGGCCCCTTCGCCGGCTTCACCACCAAGTTCCTCAAGCGCGGTTCCTTCCTCGACCTGCCCAAGTCGATCAAGTCCGGCAACATCGGCCCCATGCTCGCCGTGGCGCGGGACAACATGCCGCTGACCCGCTACCTGGTCGGCCAGGTGCTGCAGTCCTTCGACCAGCGCGTCGAGGAACTGCGCGCCTTCTACCCGGCCGTGCGCAAGCAGGACTGGCGCCTGGAAGTGGCCGGCCAGCGGGTGCAGATCATCAAGAAGGACCCGCAGAAAGGCGGCATCCTGCAGTTCGGCACCGAGATCGTCGCTTCCGGTGACGGCACCATCGCCGCCCTGCTGGGCGCCTCCCCAGGTGCTTCCACCTCGGTGTCCATCATGCTGACCCTGGTCGAGCGCTGCTTCCCGAGCCGCTACCAGAGCGAAGAGTGGCAGGCCAAGTTGCGCAAGATGTTCCCCTCCTTCGGTCACAAGCTGGCCGAAGAGCCGGAGCTGCTGCGGGAAGTACGGGAGCGCACCACCCGCGTGCTGCAACTCGACCAGCCGGCGTGACACTACCTGGATGGCCCACTGGCGGGCCATCCCTGCTCCTGACGTCCCCACCCCAGCAAAACCGCCCCCTCTCCCTCTGGGAGAGGGTTGGGGTGAGGGCTGTCGCCCTTCGACGCCTACTTAATCCCCCAGCGCCGCGCCCTCCCGTCTTGGGTCCGCGCCCCCCTGCCAGCCTGATCCCATCCGGCGAATGACCTGGATGCCACTGGTCATCTCGTCTTCGCGCACCTGATGCCCACGCTGCTCCAGCGCCTGGCGCAAGGCCGGGGTGGTCTGGCCGCGTTCCAGCTCGGTGGGACCGTTGCGGCTGCCGAAATTCGGCAGCCCCGCGGCCGCCTGGGGATCCAGTTGCCAATCCAGCAAGCCCACCAGGGTCTTGACCACATAGCCGGCGATCTGCGAGCCACCCGGCGAGCCCAGGGCGGCCAGCAGCTCACCACTGTGGCGATCGAACACCAGGGTCGGCGACATGGTCGAGCGCGGACGCTTGCCCGGCTCCACCCGGTTGGCCACCGGCAGGCCCTTCTCCCGCGGTACGAAGGAAAAGTCCGTCAGCTGATTGTTGAGCATGAAGCCCTTCACCATCAGATGGGAGCCGAAGTAGCTCTCCACCGTGGTGGTCATGGACAGGGCGCCGCCCCAGGCATCCGCGGCTACCACCTGGGAGGTGGAGAGGCGCAGCGGCGAGCGGTCCGGCGCCCAGGCCAGGGTCGGTCCGGGCGGCACCCCGGGGGCGGCCTTGCCGAGGCTGCGCTCACCGACCTGCTGCGCACGACTGGCCAGATAGGCGGGATCGAGCAGCCCCTTGACGTTGACCGGCACCAGCTCCGGATCCGCCACGTACTGGGCGCGATCGGCATAGGCCAGGCGCTCGGCTTCGGCGATCAGATGCACGGCTTCGGCACGCGGCTCCTGGGCCGCCGGCAAGGTGGTCGGTACCGGTCGCAGGGGCGCCAGCGCCCAGGCCGGATCCCGCGCCTGCAGGGCCTGGAGGATGCCCAGGGTCTGGGCCACGGTGATGCCGCCGGCGGGCGGCGGCATGCCGCAGACACGCCAGCGCTGGTAGTCGGTGCACAGTGGCGTGCGCGTCTTGGCACGATAGCCGGCGAGATCCTGGAGGTTCAGGCTGCCGGGATTGGGGCTCTGCTGTACGGCCGAGGCGATGGCCTTGGCCAGGTCGCCGCCATAGAGCGCCCCGGCACCTTCCCGGGCGATCAGCGCCAGGGTGTCGGCCAATTCAAGGTTGCGCAGCCGGGTGCCCACCGGCTTCACCTGACCCTGCCCATCCAGATACAGCGCGGCCATACCGGGCGACTGCTTGAGGAAGGGATCGTGCACAAGCTGGTTATGCAGCCGCGGCGACAATGGGAAACCCTCGCGGGCCAGGCGGATGGCCGGCTCGAACAACACCCGCCAGGCCAGCTTGCCGTGGTCGCGATGCGCCAGTTCCAGCGCGCGCAACACCCCGGGCACCCCGACCGAGCGCCCGCCGATGCGGGCCTCCTCGAAGGCCATGGGGCTGCCATCCGCACGCAGGAAGAGCTGTTCCGTAGCACCTGCCGGGGCGGTTTCGCGACCGTCGTAGGCCTGAACCTTGCGACCGTCCCAGTAGAGCAGGAAGGCACCGCCGCCGATTCCCGAGGATTGCGGCTCGACCAGGGTCAGGACCGCCTGCATGGCGATGGCGGCATCGATGGCCGAGCCACCCTGCCGCAGGATCTCCCGTCCGGCCTCGGCTGCCAGGGGATTGGCCGCCGCCGCCATCTGCCGGGTGGCTTCGCTGGCCGTCAGTCCGGGCCGATAGCCGGAGCCGGCCTCGGGGGCGACGGGCAAGGAGGTCTCGCGGCTGTGGCTACAGGCCGCCAGGGTCAGGGACAGGAACAGGGGCGTGAGGATCGACAGAGGGGTTCGCAACATGGGGCTCCTGGGCAACGGGCGGCATTCGCCCGCCTAGCCTAGCCCATCACCTGCAGCCATGCCGCCTGCCTGACCTCAGAACGGCAGGTGACGGTGCAGCATGCCGCCGCAGAGCACATCCAGCCACAGCAGCTGATGCAGGGCGACGATGGCGAAGAACATCAGCCGAAAGCTCAGCTTGACCGTCTTGTGGCGGAAGCGCTGCTGGGCGATCAGGGCACCCGGCCAGCCACCGAGCAGCTCGCCCAGGTGCAGGACCCGCTCCGGCACGCGCCAGCCCTTGTCGCGGGCGCGCTGCTTGTCGTGCTTGTAGAGCAGGTAGGTGGCCACGCTGGCCAGCAGGTAGAGCGGCAGTGGCCAGAGCACCCCACGGCCGAAGGCCAGGGACAGCATGCCCACCAGCGGCAGGATGAAGACGGCGATCTGCAGCAGCGCAAGCATGTCCTGCCGGGCGATGGCCGCGCGTTGCTCATAGGGCGTCAGCGCCTCCGCCCGCTTGCTGGTCTTGGGGGGCGCTTTCTGCCCAGACGCACGAGCCGGCTGGCGCCGGCTCTGCTGTTCCTTCTCGGGCTTCACCCGGCCGCCTTGGCCGCGTTCCAGTCGATCCAGCCGAATTGCCAGGTGGCCAGGATCAACAGTCCGAAGACGATACGGTACCAGCCGAACACCTCGTAGCTGTGGTTGCCGATGAACTTCAGCAAGGCCTTGACCGCCAGCATGGCGAAGATGAAGGAGGTGATGAAGCCGACCCCGAACACCAGCACATCGCTGGCAGTGAACAGATGACGGTACTTGTACACCGAGTAGACGGTCGCGCCGACCATGGTTGGCATGGCCAGGAAGAAGGAGAACTCGGTGGCCGCCTTGCGCGACAGACCGAACAGCAGGCCGCCGATGATGGTGGAACCGGAGCGCGAGGTGCCCGGAATCATCGCCAGGCACTGGGCGCAGCCCACCTTGAGGGCGTCATGCCAGCGCATGTCGTCCACCTCTTCCACGCGGATGCGATGGGTACGCTTTTCCGCCCAGATCATGATCACGCCGCCGATCACCAGGGCGAAGGCCACGGTGATGGGGTTGAACAGGTATTCGTGGATCAGGTCACCGAGGATCACGCCCAGCACCGCAGCGGGCAGAAAGGCGACGATCAGGTTGCCGGTGAACCGTTGCGCATAGGACTTGCGCGGCAGATCGGTGACGATCTCGAAGACCTTGAAGCGGTATTCCCAGACCACGGCCAGGATGGCCGCCAGCTGGATGATGATATTGAAGGCGATGGCCCTTTCCCCGCCGAAGCCGATCAGATCGGCGACGACGATCTGGTGGCCGGTACTGGAAATGGGCAGGAACTCGGTGATGCCCTCGACGATCCCCAGAATCAGCGCCTGCAAGGCACTCCATAGGTCCATGGTATTACTCCATCCAAGTGAAACATTTGCAGGTAGCCGGGTCCGAAGACGCCGGCGGCAACGGGGTTCGAACCGTGACGCTCCGCAGGGCGTGGCCCTTCGCGGTACCCAGGACAGCTCATGCTGTGGTGGTCGCCCGGCACCTTACCAGAGCGAGACCGGTTGAAGAGACCGATAGACGGCCATTAGGTGCCGTACAATGACGAATCGAATCTTTCCGGATGTGAAGCATGTCGTTTCTGGAGTCGCTCACCACCCTGCTGGGCATGTCGCCCGTGGAGCTGCTGGCCGCCGTTCTCGGGGTGATCGCCGTCTGGCTGACGGTGCGCCAGAACATCTGGGCCTGGCCCATCGGCCTGGTGATGGTGGTGCTCTACGCCTGGATCTTCCTGGAGGTGAAGCTCTATTCCGACATGTTGCTGCAGTGCATCTATGCGGTGCTGCAGCTCTATGGTTGGTGGCAATGGCTGCGGGGCGGCCAGCAACACCAGGGTCGGGTGGTCAGCTCGCTCACCACCCGACCGCTGCTGGCCGGTCTGGCCGTTGGCGCCCTGGGTAGCCTGGTCCTGGGCTACCTCATGGGCACCCACACCGATGCCGCCCTGCCCTGGCTGGATGCCGCGCTCACCGGTTTCAGCCTGGTCGCCCAGTTCTGGATGGCGCAGAAGCGCCTGCAGTGCTGGGTACTGTGGTTCGTGCTGGACGTCATCTATGTGGGCCTCTTCTATTACAAGGGCCTCTACCCCACCGCCATCCTCTATGCGGTCTTTGTCGGTCTGGCCGCCTACGGCTGGCTCGACTGGCGCCGAGCCCTGGCGACCGCACGATGAAAGTGGTGGTGCTGACCGGCCCCGAATCGAGTGGCAAATCGTGGCTGACGACGTTTCTCGCCGAGCGCTTCGGCGGGGCCCGGGTGGATGAGTACGTCCGCGAATACTGCGAGCGGCACGGCACCGATACCTGCCTGGCGGACGTGGATGTCATCGCCCGCGAGCAATTGCACCGCGAGGACCGGGCACGCGCGAGCGCACCGGCGCTCCTGCTGCTCGACACCCACCTGCTGAGCAACCTGCTGTGGAGTCGATTGCTGTTCGGCGCCGCGCCCGACTGGCTGGAGCCGGCCCTGCTGGCGCGCCGCTATGACCTGCACCTGCTGCTCGATCCTCGCGACGTCGCCTGGCAGGACGACGGTCAGCGCTGCCAACCGGAGCTCGCCGAGCGCTTGGCGTTCTTCGCGCAGTGCCGGGACTGGCTGCAGGCCCATGGCCAGCCGGTGCTGGAAATCGCCGGCGACTGGCCCGAGCGGCAAAGGGCCGCGCTGGCTGCGGTGAGCCGATTGCTGCACGACGCCTGACCCGCCGGTAGAATGACGCCCTGTACCGGAGAACGCCATGCACGACGACGATGCCTCTTTCGCCGACTTCACCCGCGGGATCCGTCCGCTCAAGCAGGATCGCGCCGACACCGGCAAGTCGCGCGCCGACCTGGGCCAGATCGCCCAGCGCCGCGCGGATGCGACCAAGACCACGACCGCTACCCGGGTCGACGGCCTGAGCGATGCCTTCGTCATCGACGTGGGCGCCGAGGACGAACTCTACTGGGGCCGCGATGGCGTCCAGGACACCCAGTTACGTCGCCTCAAGGGCGGCCAGATTCCCTTCGAGGGCAGCCTGGACCTGCACGGCATGACCGTGGAAAGGGCCCGGGAAACCCTCTGGGACTTTCTCGCCGAGGCCACTCGCCTGGAAATCCGCTGTGTGCGCATCACCCATGGCAAGGCCGCGCGCCTGGATGGGCGCCGACCGCTGATCAAGAGCCACGTCAATACCTGGTTGCGCCAGCATCCGCAGGTACTGGGCTTCACCTCCTGCCTGCCCCGCCACGGTGGGACCGGCTCGCTTTATGTCTTGCTCAAGCGCACCATGCTCGAAGGTCGCGACGAGTGATCCTGTGACTCGGGTGACGTCTCATCCGAGCGCCCACTTCCTTATCGACAAACAGGAACCCAAATGTCTCTCGAACAGCACTACTCCTCGATCCTGACCGGACTCGGCGAAGACATCAGCCGTGAGGGGCTGGTGGACACGCCCAAGCGCGCGGCCAAGGCCATGCAGTACCTCTGCCGCGGCTACAGCCAGACGCTGGAAGAAGTGGTGGGCGACGCCCTCTTCACCTCGGACAACAGCGAGATGGTGCTGGTCAAGAACATCGAGCTGTATTCCCTGTGCGAGCACCACATGCTGCCCTTCATCGGCAAGGCCCATGTCGCCTACATGCCCAAGGGCAAGGTGCTGGGCCTGTCCAAGGTGGCGCGGGTGGTCGACATGTTCGCCCGCCGCCTGCAGATCCAGGAAAACATGACCCGGCAGATCGCCGAGGCCATCGAGCAGGTCACCGGCGCCGCCGGGGTCGCGGTGGTCATCGAGGCGCAGCACATGTGCATGATGATGCGCGGCGTGGAAAAGCAGAATTCCTCCATGGTCACCTCGGTGATGCTTGGCCAATTCCGCGCCAACGACGCCACCCGTGCGGAATTCCTTGGCCTGATCAATCGCTGAGACCGGTACGACGTCCGCTATCCTTAAGAGTCGAAACCTCGACCCTTAAGGAGACCTGCATACCATGGCGGACGTCCACAGCCTCACTCTGTTCCGAGCTCAACCCGAACGCTCCCAGGCGCTGGGTGCCCACCTGCTGGATCTGGCTGCGGTGGCGGTCAAGGACGAGGGCTGCCTGGACTATCGGGTATTCCAGGGCAGCGAGGACGGCGATCTCTGGGTGGTTCAGGCCCGCTGGACCTCGATCGCCGCCCAGGACGGACACTTCAACCAGCCGCACACCCTCGCCTTTCTGGACGAGCTGCCCAAGTTGGCGGACGAAGTGGATCTGTATCCGCTGGAGCCGAGAAAGCCGACGGCTGAGCTTTGATCAGAGGCTGCCAGGATTGCGATAAATCGTAGGTTGGGCTGAGACGGCCCTATCGTCGAAGCCCAACAGCGCCGGTGCCGGGGCAACATCCGTTGGGCTTCGCTGCGCTCAACCCAACCTACGGTGCCCGTGGCAGGACCGTAGGTTGGGCTGAGACGGCTCCATCGTCGAAGCCCAACAGGGCCAGCTGAGTCAAACCCTATTGGGCCTCGCTGCGCTCAATCCAACCTACGGTACCCATAGCAGGACCGTAGGTTGGGCTGAGACGGCTCCATCGTCGAAGCCCAACAAGACTGGCGCCGAGGCAAGAGCTGTTGGGCTTCGCTGTGCTCAACCCAACCTACGATTCGAGCAACCCGTTACGGCCATGGCGGTCCGCCGAGGCGACCGCTCCGGCATCGCAAGGTGTTGCCCTTCGCGTACGGACACAATGGAAGGTGCCAGCAGGACGTTGAGGTACGACGGCGTTATCGCGGCCATGGGCCGCTCCTACCGTCGTGCGCTACCCGTAGGAGCGGTCCATGGCCGCGATCAATTGCAAACTCAATACTCGGACAGCGCGAAGCTCGTCAGGGCGAAGGTGGGGATGCCGGCCGCTTCCAGGCGCTTGGAGCCGCCCAGTTCGGGCAGGTCGACGATGGCGGCAGCTTCGTGGACCTCGGCGCCCAGGCGGCGGATCAGGTTGCCGGCGGCGACCAGGGTACCGCCGGTGGCGATGAGATCATCGACCAGCAGCACCGAATCACCGGCGCCGACGCTGTCCTTGTGTACCTCGATCACCGAGTCGCCGTATTCGGTGCTGTAGACCTCGGTCAGCAGCTCAGCCGGCAGTTTGCCCTGCTTGCGGAACAGCACCAGTGGCTTGCCCAGCTCATAAGCCAGGATCGGACCGATGAGGAACCCGCGCGCATCCAGCGCCCCGACGTGGGTGAAGGACGCCGAGCGATAGCGCTCCAGCAATTCCGCCATGACGGCGCGCAGGCCTTCGGGCGACTGGAACAGCGGCGTGATGTCCCGAAAGATCACCCCCGGCTTGGGAAAATCGGGCACGGCGCGGATGAGGGATTTCAGGGCGGATTCGGAAAAGGACATGGCAGAGACTCTCGGGCGCCGGGCGCCTGGTTGAATACGATTGCCCAGTATACCGGGGCCCGCCCGGCCGGGGCCAACCAGCCGTCCCTGGAAGCTGAATCGATTCATGTAGTGACCTGGATTGACAGCTACCAAGGCGACGGACATCCTTTGCTACACGCAAACGTTTGCGTGACCACAAGAACCATAAGAATTCGGAGATCCTCCTATGCTGGCCTTTCGCCCTGCCCGCCTGCTGGCGGCTATCGCTCTCGCCTCCGCTTCGCTGATCCTGCCGCTCACCGCCAGTCATGCCACGGCCGCCGAAAAGCCCAAGGTCGCGCTGGTCATGAAGTCCCTGGCCAACGAATTCTTCCTGACCATGGAAGACGGCGCCAAGACCTACCAGAAAGAGCATTCCGCCGACTTCGACCTGATCTCCAACGGGATCAAGGACGAGACCGATACCTCCAGCCAGATCCGCATCGTCGAGCAGATGATCGTGTCCAAGGTCGACGCCCTGGTCATCGCCCCGGCCGACTCCAAGGCACTGGTTCCGGTGCTGAAGAAGGCCAGCGACGCCGGCATCAAGGTGGTCAACATCGACAATCGCCTGGACCCGGATGTGCTCAAGTCCAAGTCCCTGGACATCCCCTTCGTCGGCCCCGACAACCGCAAGGGCGCCCGCCTGGTGGGCGAGTACCTCGCCAAACAGCTCAAGCAGGGTGACCAGGTCGGCATCATCGAGGGCGTCTCCACCACCACCAACGCCCAGCAGCGCACCGCGGGCTTCAAGGACGCCATGGAAGCGGCCGGCATGAAGATCGTCGGCGTGCAATCCGGCAACTGGGAAATCGACAAGGGCAATGCCGTCGCCGCGGCCATGCTCAACGAGTACCCCGACCTCAAGGCCCTGCTGGCCGGCAATGACAGCATGGCGCTGGGCGCCGTCTCCGCCGTGCGTGCCGCGGGCAAGAAAGGCCAGGTGCAGGTGGTCGGCTACGACAACATCAAGGCCATCAAGCCGATGCTCAAGGACGGTCGCATCCTCGCCACCGCCGACCAGTACGCCGCCAAGCAGGCCGTGTTCGGGATCGAAGCCGCGCTCAAGCTGGTCAAGGGCGAGCCCACCGGTGCCAAGGACGGGGTGATCGAGACGCCGGTCGAACTCGTCACCCAGCCCTGATCCGAGGAGAGCCCCATGTCGTCCGAGGTCATCCTCAGCGCCCGTGACATCGGCAAGACCTATGCACAGCCGGTACTCGGCGGCGTGGACCTGGAGTTGCGCGCCGGCCAGGTGCTGGCGCTCACCGGGGAAAACGGCGCCGGTAAAAGCACCCTGTCCAAGATCCTCTGTGGCCTGGTGCACCCCACCACCGGCGAACTGAGCTTTCTCGGCCGACCCTATGCCCCGGGCAGCCGCCGCGAGGCGGAGGCCCAGGGGGTGCGAATGGTCATGCAGGAACTCAATCTGCTGCCCACCCTCACTGTGGCGGAAAATCTCTTTCTCGACCGCCTGCCCCGCCGCCTGGGCTGGATCGACCGACGCCAGTTACGCGAACAGGCGCGGCTGGCCATGGCCCAGGTCGGCCTGGAGTCCATCGATCCGGATACACCCATCGCCGAGCTGGGCGTGGGTCATCAGCAGATGGTGGAGATCGCCCGCAACCTGATCGGCGACTGCCGAGTGCTGATCCTCGACGAGCCCACCGCCATGCTCACCTCCCGCGAGGTGGACCTGCTGTTCGAGCAGATCGAGCGCCTGCGTGCCCGCGGCGTGGCGCTGGTCTACATCTCCCATCGCCTGGAAGAACTCAAGCGCATCGCCCAGCAACTGGTGGTCTTGCGCGATGGCCGCCTGGTGGCCGATGCGCCCATGGCGCACTACGACATCGACCAGATCGTCAGCCTCATGGTAGGTCGCGATCTCGGCGAGCACCTGGACATGGGCGAGCGCCGCTTTGGACCACCCTTGCTGGAAGTCCAGGGCCTGACTCGCGCCGACAAGGTCCAGGACGTCTCCTTCAGCGTCCGCGCCGGCGAGATCTATGGCATCTCCGGGCTCATCGGTGCCGGTCGCACCGAGTTGCTGCGGCTGATCTTCGGTGCCGACCGTGCCGATTCCGGCGCGGTGCGCCTGGCCGGCAAGCCGGTCGACCTGGGGTCACCGGCCAAGGTGGTACGTCAGGGCATCGCCCTGATCACCGAGGATCGCAAGGGCGAAGGCCTGCTGCTCAGCCAGCCGATCAGCGCCAACCTGGCCCTGGGCAACATGGCCAAGGTCGCCCAGCAGGGCCTGGTCAGCGGTACACGCGAAGCGGCCCTGGCAGAGCGCCATATCAAGGGCATGCGCATCCGCTGTAACGGTGGCAGCCAGCCGGTGGGCGAACTCTCCGGTGGCAACCAGCAAAAGGTGGTCATCGGGCGCTGGCTCGAACGCGATTGCCAGGTGCTGCTGTTCGACGAACCCACGCGCGGCATCGACGTCGGCGCCAAGTTCGAGATCTATGGCCTGCTGGCCGAACTCACGCGCCAGGGCAAGGCCTTGGTGGTGGTCTCCAGCGACCTGCGCGAGCTGATGCTGATCTGCGATCGCATCGGCGTGATCTCCGCCGGCCGCCTGGAAGCCACCTTCGAACGTCATGACTGGGACCAGGAGCGGCTGCTGGCCGCCGCCTTCGCCGGCTATCGCTCCCGCGAAGCCCTGCTGGAAGAACCCGTCCCGCCGCAAACCCTTTCTCAGGAAGCCATTCGATGAGCAGTCTTCCCGTCACCTCCGCCCGACGTACCTTCGGCCTCGGCCTGGGCACCTACGTCGGCCTGGCCGCCGCCCTGCTGGCGATGATCGTGCTGTTTTCCCTGCTGAGCAGCCACTTTCTCTCCTACGCCACCTTCACCACCCTGGCCAACCAGATCCCCGATCTGATGGTGCTCGCGACCGGGATGACCTTCATCCTGATCATCGGCGGCATCGACCTCTCGGTGGGTTCGGTGGTCGCCCTGGCCGCCGCCGTGGTCAGCGTCGCCACCCTGGAATGGGGTTGGGGCATCCTGCCAGCCGCCGCCCTGGGCATGCTGGCCGCGGCCCTGACCGGCACCCTCACTGGCAGCGTCACCGTGGCCTGGCGCATCCCCTCTTTCATCGTCTCCCTGGGCGTGCTGGAGATGGCACGCGGCGCCGCTTACCAGCTGACCGATTCGCGCACCGCCTATATCGGCGATGCCTACGCCTGGCTGTCGACGCCCTTCGCCTTCGGCATCTCGCCCTCCTTCGTCATCGCCCTGCTGGTGATCGTGGTCGCGCAGCTGCTGCTGACCCGCTCGGTGCTCGGGCGCTACCTGATCGCCATCGGCACCAACGAGGAAGCGGTGCGCCTGGCCGGGATCAATCCCAAGCCCTACAAGGTCATCGTCTTCGCCCTCATGGGTCTGCTGGCAGGCCTGGCCGCGCTGTTCCAGATCTCCCGCCTGGAAGCCGCCGACCCCAACGCCGGCGTTGGCCTGGAACTGCAGGTGATCGCCGCCGTGGTGATCGGCGGGACCAGCCTCATGGGCGGGCGCGGCTCGGTGATCAGCACCTTCTTCGGCGTGCTGATCATCTCGGTGCTGGCCGCGGGCCTGGCCCAGATCGGCGCCAGCGAGCCGACCAAGCGCATCATCACCGGCGCGGTCATCGTGGTCGCCGTGATCCTCGACACCTACCGCAGCCAGCGCGCCAAGAGCAAGGGCTGATGGCGACCATCAAGGATGTCGCCGCCCGTGCCGGCATCTCCTACACCACGGTCTCCCATGTGGTGAACAACAGCCGCCCGGTCAGTCCGGGCGTGCGGGAAAAGGTCGAGGCGGCCATCGCCGAACTGGGCTACGTACCCAGTGGCGTGGCCCGCTCCCTGCGCAGCCATGCCACCGGCACCTTTGGCGTGCTGGTGCCCAATGCGGTCAACCCCTACTTCGCCGAACTGGCCCGCGGCATCGAAGATCACTGCGAACGCCAGGGCTACAGCGTCATCCTCTGCAATTCCGATGACGATGCCGACAAGCAGCTGCGCTATCTGCGGGTGCTCAAGGAGCGGCGGATCGATGGCCTGGTGGTCGCCACCGTGGACGGCGATCCGCGCTTCGCCCGGGCCCTGGCCAGCCTACGCATCCCGCTGGTGCTGGCCGACCGACCGCTGGAGGGCGTCCAGGCCGCGCATATCCGCATCGATCACCACCAGGGCGGTCTGCTCGCCACCCGCCACCTGCTGGACCTCGGCCATCGCCGGATCGCCTGCATCGGCGGCCCGGCCGATTCCCCGGTCGCCAGCGAGCGGATCACCGGCTACCAGGAGGCCCTGGCGCAAGCCGGCGTCGCGCCTGGCGCCATCCAGCGCTGCCCCTTCACCGCCGCGGCCGGTCATGCCGCCGCCCGCGCGTTGCTGGCCCAGCCAGAGCGCCCGACCGCGATCTTCGCCGGCAACGACACCATCGCCCTGGGCGTGCTGCGCGCCGCCGCCGAGCAGGGTCTGAGCGTCCCCGCCCAGCTCTCGGTGGTAGGGTTCGACGACATCGAGCTCAGCCGCTATCTCTACCCGGCCCTCACCACCATCGGCCAGTCGATCCGCGATCTCGGCGAGCGCGCCGCCCAGCTGCTGCTGGCGCGCCGCGAGACGGTCGGCAGCCCTTCCACCCACGACATCGCCGTACCCCGGCTGGTGCTGCGCGAATCCACCGCGGCGCCCCCTGCTCTGGAGACCTCCCATGCACCCTGACGTCGTCGTCATTGGCAGCCTCAACATGGACCTGGTGGTGCGCGCCCCGCGCTTGCCCAAGGGCGGCGAGACCCTCGCCGGCCATACCTTCACCACCGCACCGGGCGGCAAGGGCGCCAACCAGGCCGTGGCGGCCGCGCGCCTGGGCGCCCGGGTCGCCATGATCGGCTGCGTCGGCGCCGATCCCTACGGCGACTTCCTGACCCGCAGCCTGGTGCAGGAAGGCATCGATTGCCGGGGCGTCTCGGTGGCGCCCGAGGTGCCCACCGGCATCGCCTCCATCCTGGTGGATGACCAGGGCCAGAACGCCATCGTCATCGTCGCCGGTGGCAACGGCGAATTGTCCGCCGCGCAGCTGCAGGCCCAGGAGACTCTGCTGGACCAGGCCAAGCTGGTGATCGCCCAGCTGGAAGTCCCCCTGGCCACCGTAGGCGACGCTCTCGCCCGCGCCCATGCCCTGGGCAAGACGGTGATCCTCAACCCCGCGCCCGCCACCGGCCCGCTGCCGGCCGAGTGGTACGCCCATATCGACTACCTGGTGCCCAACGAAAGCGAAGCCAGCCTGCTGACCGGGCTGCCGGTGGAGACCCTGGAGCAGGCCGAGGTCGCTGCGCGTCAGCTGGTCACCGCCGGTGCCCGCCAGGTGCTGCTGACCCTGGGCAGTCAGGGTCTGCTGCAGGTCACCGCAGACAGCTGTCGTCACCATCCGGCCACTGCGGTCAAGGCGGTGGACACCACCGCCGCTGGCGATACCTTCCTTGGCGGCTTCGCCGCCGGTCTGGCGGAGGGGTTGAGCGTGGAGGCGGCCATCGCCCTCGGCCAGCAGGCCGCCGCCATCGCCGTTACCCGCCCCGGCGCCCAACCGTCCATTCCCACCCGCCAGGAGCTCGCCCGGTGAAGAAAACCGCTCTGCTCAACATCGCCCTGTCCCAGGCCGTGGCCAGTCTCGGCCATGGCGATCTGGTGGTCATCGGTGACGCCGGCATGCCGGTGCCGCCGGGTACGCCGCTGGTCGATCTGGCCGTCACTCCGGGCGTACCGGATTTCCTCAGTGTGCTGCAGGCGCTGCTCAGCGAGATGCAGGTGGAAAGCCATCTGCTCGCCGAGGAAACCCTGAAGGTCCAGCCGCCGGCGCTGGCCGAACTGGAACGCCTGACCGCGAGCGGTGCCCTGGGCAGCCGCCGCCTGGTCTCCCACGAAGAACTAAAGACCCTGTGTCGCCAGGCACGGGTGCAGATCCGCACCGGCGAATGCCAGCCCTATACCAACCTGATCCTGGTGGCCGGCGTCGCCTTCTAGTCAGCGCAGCTGGCCAGCAGGCGCCGGGTCGCCAGCAGATCCAGCGGACGGGCGAAGAGATAGCCCTGGGCATGGCGCGCGCCCATGTTCTTGAGCAGTTGCAGCGCCTGGGCGTCCTCGACGCCCTCGGCGACCACGTCCAGGCCCAGGGACTCGGCCATGCGCACGATGGCGCGGACGATGGCGACACTGCGTGCGCTGTCGGCGAGGCGCAGCACAAAGGACTTGTCGATCTTGAGGCCGCGAAAGCGATACTCATGGACATAGCCGAGCGACGAAAAGCCCGCGCCGAAATCATCCAGCACCACCGATACGCCCTGTAGATCCAGCGCCTCCATGGCGGCCTTGGCGCGCTCGGGTTCAGCGACCAGCGCCCCTTCGGTCAACTCCAGGCAGATCCGCGACGGCGCCACGCCGTGCGTGGCCAGGATGTTCAGTACCTCGTCGGCGAATTCCGGCCGCACGATGCTGTAGCTGGAGCAGTTGACGTGGACCACCGGCCAGTGGGCATGGGCCGGCTCGGCCAGGATGGCGGCGATCCGCGTCAGCATGTAGGTATCCAGCCGACCGATCAGCCGCAGGCCTTCCAGTTCGGGTAGAAAGGCGCCGGGCGCCAGCACGCTGCCGTCCGGCTGCCGCCAGCGGATCAACGCCTCCAGCGCCGCCACGCGGCCAGTCGTGACCTCGATGATCGGCTGGAAGAAGGGTTCCAGTTCGTCGCCGTTCTTCAGCGCCTTGCGCAACGCGCCCTCGCGCACCACCTGGTCGGACACCACCTGGCGCAACTCCTGGTTGAACACGGCAAAGTTGTCGCGCCCGCCCTGTTTGACCCGGTACATGGCGGTGTCCGCATCGCGCAGCAGATCGTCCGGCTGGCGATGCAGACTCGCATCGGCCACCACGATGCCGATGCTGCAGGAGGCGAACAAGCTGTGGTCGTCGATCACCAGTGGCCGGTCGAAGGCCTCGATGATCCGCTGGGCGATGGCCACCGGCGATTCCAGCCCACCACCGGGCACCAGGATGGCGAATTCGTCACCGCCCAGCCGCGCCAGCAGATCGGTTTCCCGCAGGCAACTGGACAGCCGCTGCCCGGCGGCGACCAGCAGCAGGTCGCCGAAGGGGTGGCCGAATTGGTCGTTGATGCGCTTGAACCTGTCCAGATCGAGAAACATCACCGCCAGGCCGGTGCCATCGCGCTCCAACGCCGCCCAGAGGTCGGCCAGGCGTTGCTGGAAGAAGCTGCGGTTGGGCAGCCGGGTCAGGGCATCGTGGTTGTTCTCGTACAGCAGTCTGGCATTGGCCTCGTCCAGCGCCCGGGTCCGTTCCTGTACCCGCACTTCCAGGGCATGGCGGGACTGCTGAATCGCCTCGGCGGCGCTGCGCCGTGACAGCGCGGTGTCGATATGGCGCGACACAAACGTCAACAACTCCTGATCGCGCCGGCTGTAGTAGACGTCTTCGCGATAGCTCTGTACCGCCAGGACCCCCCGGACGTGCTTGCCATCGTAGAGCGGGATGCCCAGCCAGGACCAGGCCTCGACAGTACCCGGCACCGGGGTGATTTCACCCTGGGCGACCAGTAGACGGGCCTTCTGACGATCGATTAGACAGGGCCGCCGCTGGCGGATGGTGTATTCCGTGTAACCACGACTGCCACGCCGGGCAACCGGTGCCGTGGCGCGGCGCTCGTCGGCGAAATAGGGAAAGCTAACCTCACCCGACGCATCGTCGTAGAGTGCGATGTAGAAATTGTGCGCATAGAGCAGCTCACCCACGACCCGGTGGAGGCCGCCCAGCAACTCGGTCATGTCGGTGCTGGCGCTGGACAGCTCGGCGATGCGGAACAGCGCCGCCTGCAGTTGCTCGGCGCGCTCGCGCTCGGCGATCTGTTCGCGCAGCCGGGCGTTGACTTCGGACAGCTCCTGGGTGCGCTGCCCCACGGTGGCCTCCATGTCTTCGCGCCGCAGGATGCGATCCAGCGCCATGGCCACGTCGCGGGCGATCACCTGGAACAGCGCCTGATCCTCAGGGCCGTAGCGGCGTTCGCGGTCGTAGACCTGCAGGCTGAGCACGCCAAAGGTCCGATCGGCGCCATCCTTGAGCGGAATGCCCATCCAGAACTCCGGAACCGAGCCCTGGCAATAGTAGGGGCCGTTGGTCTGGGCCGCCTCCATGGCCTCCTTGGGTAGTAGCAAGGGCTCGCCATGCAGGAGCACATAGGCGGTCAAGCTCGGTTGCGCCCGATCCAGTGGCTCGAAGGAGCCCGGTTCAGGCGGACTCTCGTCGCGCTGGTCGAAATAATAGGGATAGTGGATCTGGTCAGCGTCCGGATCGAGCAGCGCCAGACAGAGGTTTTCCGCGTCGATCAGGGTCACCAGCAGTTCATGGGTGCGCTGCATGAACAGCTGCCGATCCACCGTTGAGCTGGCCAGATAGGTGATGTCGTAGAGCACCTGCTGGATGGCCTGGGCCCTTTGCAACTGCAGGCGCTGCAGCACGAAGCCGAATCTCAGGGCCAAGGCGGCGAAATCGGTACGGTCGTCCGGACGGGCCAGCAGCCAGCCCAGGGGCGTCGGTCCATTGCCGGTGGGATGACAGCTGAGCGAGGCCTGGGCGCAGAGCTGCGCCAGCTCCTCATCGTCGAGCAACGCCGGCCAGGCACTGGCGCCACTACCGGTGGCCTTGCACGACCAGTTGCCGCGACGCTGGTACCAGGCCCAGTCCGCATCGGCCGCCGCCGCACAGAGTTGCGCGATGATCTGCTCCGCTTCCAGGCCCTGGGCATTCGGATCCGGCCAGCGTTCCTCCAGCGGCTTGGTCGAGCGTGCGCCAGACTGCTGTTCCTTGGGCCCCTTCATGCTGACTCCTTCCCTTGCATCCACCGGATCCTGACACAGATGTCTGCCTCTCCGGCAAGTACGGGGTGAACGGTTTTCCTAGGGGCGCGAACGGCAAAGATATTACTAAACCCAAGATTGACTGGGACAAGAGTTGTACAGCCGGAGGGTCGTTGTCCAACAACCAGCCCTGCCAGACGACCCTTTGCCGCTGGGCTTGTAGAACAAAATCCCTGGCCCTTTTCCATCGATCAGAAAGACCGCCGTCCTGCGAATCTCTCGCTAGCCGCCCCCCACTAATAAGCAGACAGAACGCAATCTGGCGGGGCCTTCCGGCCCGTTGTCGCCTCTCTCTACGAGCAGGAGTTTTCCATGACGGCTTCCAAGCAAGACAACCTGATCGACTGGCTGCGTGACGCCCATGCCATGGAAGAACAGGCCGAGAAAATGCTTTCCGCCCAGGCCGCGCGGCTGGAGCACTATCCGCAACTGCGCCAGCGCATCGAGCAGCACATCAAGGAAACCCAGGAGCAACGCCAGGTCCTCGAAGGCTGCCTGAGCCGCCTCGGCAGCAGCGCCTCGACGCTCAAGGACATGGGCGGCAAGTTGATGGCGCTGGGCCAGGCCATTGGTGGTGCGCCCATGAGCGACGAGGTCATCAAGGGCGCCATCGCCGGTTATGTCTTCGAGAACATCGAAATCGCCACCTACACCACGTTGATCGCCGCCGCTGCCGAGATCGGTGATACCGAAACGCAGCAAGCTTGCGAACGCATCCTCGAACAGGAGAAGGCCATGGCGGCCTGGTTGCTGGAAGACCTGCCCGTCACCACCAGAGCCTTCCTGGAACGCTCCGCCGATCCCGATCTGACCGCGAAGCGCTGAACTACCCCGTGTTACCCGTGACTAGCCCCTGGAGGTTACATGTTCGTCCATAATAAGCGACTGCAATATACCGTGCGCGTGTCCGAACCCAATCCCGGCCTCGCCAACCTGATGCTGGAACAATTCGGCGGCCCCCAAGGCGAACTCGCCGCCGCCATGCGCTACTTCACCCAGGCGATAGCCGAGCTCGACCCGGGCCGCAAGGACATGCTGTTCGACATCGCCACGGAAGAACTCAGCCACCTGGAAATCATCGGCTCGATGATCGCCATGCTGAACAAGGGCGCCAAGGGCGATCTGGCGGAAAAGACCCAGGAAGAAGCGGACATGTACCGCTCCCTTACGGGTGCCGGCAACGACTCCCACCTCACCCAGATTCTCTACGGTGGCGGTCCGGCTCTGACCAACTCGGCCGGGGTACCCTGGACCGCGGCCTACATCGACACCATCGGTGAACCGACCATCGACCTGAGGTCCAACATCGCTGCCGAAGCCCGGGCCAAGATCGTCTACGAGCGCCTGATCAACGTCACCGACGACGCGGGTATCAAGGACACGCTGAGCTTTCTGATGACGCGCGAGATCGCCCACCAGAAATCCTTCGAGAACGCCCTGCACTCCATTCAGCCAAACTTTCCCCAGGGCAAGATGCCGCCGCGACCGGAATTCGCCAGCGTCTACTACAACATGTCGCAGGGTGAAGGCGACATGCGCGGTCCCTGGAATCAGGGTCAGGACTGGGAGTTCGTGGAGCAGCCCGCTCCCGCTGTGGATGGTGGCGACGGCCTGGCCAGCGTCAAGCTGCCACCCATGCAGGCCAAGGCGGTGGAGCAACTGGCGACCCGCACGATGTCCGACCCCAGCGCAGCCCCGGTCACCGGTGCCGACTTGGGTGCCGGCCTGGCCAAGCAGCTCGACAAGAATCGTCTCAACGAGTGATGCCGATACGGCGACACCCCTGGGGTGTCGCCGCCTTCACCCCCACCAATGACCTTCCGTCGGCCAGTCCGCGCCGACTCGCCTTCCGCAAGAACCTGGCCATTTGCCATCGGTCCTACTGCCGTCATCGTAGTAGGGAAAGCCCAGATGGAAGATTATCTCCTGGCGTTCGCCATGGTCGTTTTGACCACCTTGTTCATAGGTCTCACTACCGTCGGTCTGGTGGAATTCGCCTGATGGCGCTTTGCCGCCTTTTGCGCTGAACATTTGTTCAGCGGTGCAGTCTGCCGCTGTGCATTGATGCCATCACGTCTTACCGACGTAGCCAGGGACGCCACCATGAAACGCCACGCCTATGCCTTAGCCCTCGTTGCAGCCGCCGTCTGCAGCGCACCCGCCTTCGCCATGGATCAGGATGCCCTGCAATTCGAGCAGGCCAGCATGATCGCCTTCAAGAGTTGCGCGAACAAGGCGGTGATCGCCGGTACCCGCATCGGCGACACGGCCCGTTTCTCCGATACCGACAGCTGCGTCGCCCAGGCGCTGTCGCAGATCGAACCGGCCTATCAAAAGGCTCTGACCTCCCTGCAGAACAACGGCACCGCACGGCGCTGCCTGCAGACCTACTACAGCAACTGGCGCACGCTGATGAAATCGCTACCGGAGCTGCAGTCCAAGCCGCCGTCCTCGGTCCTGCTGACCGCCAACGGGGGTGAGCGCCGACTCAACCAGTACTGGCAATTCGTGGTCAGCGCTCGCTGATCACGCCCCGGCGCCCACTGGGGAGCCTGGCTCCCCTCCTTGCGTTTCAGCCGATGGCGACATGGCCCGGCTGCGCCGCGACCCGTGCCAGCCACGCCTGGATCGCCGGATAGTCGTCCAGGCGAAAGCCCCCTTCGTGGGCGACGTGGGTATAGGCATAGAGCGCTATATCGGCGATCGAATACTGCTCCCCCACCAGGAAAGGCGTGCGTTGCAGCTGCTGCTCCATCACCCGCAACGCCTTGTAGCCACGGACCTGGCAGACCTCGTACTCCTCACGGCGCTCCGCAGGCAGCCCCTGATAGAGCTGGATGAAACGCGCCACCGCCACATAGGGTTCGTGACTGTACTGCTCGAAGAATTGCCACTGCAGCACCTGGGTCCGCAGCCGCGGCTCGCTGGGCAGGAAGCGCGTGCCGTCGGCGAGGAAGTTGAGGATGGCATTGGATTCCCACAGGCAGGTGCCGTCTTCCAGCTCCAGCACCGGAATCTTGCCATTGGGATTCTTCGCCAGGAAGGCTTCGCTCTGCGTCTCGCCGGCGAGGATATCGACCTCGTGCCAGCGATACTCCAGGCCGAGCAGGTGCAGCATCAGCACCACCTTGTAGCAGTTGCCGGAACGACGATCGCCATAGACCTGATACATCTCACAGCTCCTTGTCATGGGGGATGGCTTCCCGGATCACGCCGGCCAGGCGCGCAAGGCCCGTATCCAGCCGTTCAGGCAGCACATGGCTGAAATTGAGCCGCAGCAGACCGCGGTGACGATCTGGCTCGGCGAAGAACGGCTCGCCCGGCATGAAGGCGACGTCCTGCGCCAGGGCGGCGTCCAGCAGCGTACGGGTATCCAGGGGCGTTTTCAGCCGTAGCCAGAAGAACAGCCCACCCTCGGGATTCTGCCAGTCGGCGATGTCGCTGAAATGTCGCGTCAGCGCCAGGGCGAAGCCATCGCGACGCTCACGGTAGAAGGCCCGCACCTCCTCCAGGTGCCGGGCGTAGCGCTCGCTACCCAGCCATTGCAGCACCTGCCACTGGCTCATGCGGCAGGTGTGCAGATCGGCCGCCTGCTTGAGCGCCCGCAGGGGCTTGAGCAATTCAGGCGAGGCGATCAGGTAGCCCACGCGCAGGCCGGGCATCAGCGTCTTGGACAGGCTGCCGGTGTGGATCCAGGGGCTGCGCCGGAGTTGGGCACATAGCGGCCGCGCCGGCGCGCCGTCGTAGCTGAGTTCGCGATAGGGCTCGTCCTCGACCAGGGTCACGCCGTACTCGTCCAGCAGGGCTGCCACCGCCGCACGGTTGTCTGCGGAATAGCGCACCCCGGAAGGATTCTGGAAGGTCGGGATCAGATAGGCGAAGGCCGGGCGTCGCTCTTCCAGGCGCAGGCACAAGGCCTCCAGATCCAGCCCCTCCGGGGTCAGGCTGACCTCCAGGCACTCCGCGCCAAAGAACTGGAAGCTCTGCAGCGCCGCCAGGTAGGTGGGGCCCTCCACCAGCACCGGGGTGCCGACGTCGAGATAGAGCTTGGCGATCAGATCCAGGGCCTGCTGCGAACCCGTGGTCACCAGCACCTGGTCCGCCGTGCAGTCCAGGCCATAGGCGCGGGCCTGGGCGGCGATGGCCTCGCGCAGCGCCGGCTCGCCCTCGCTCATGCCGTACTGACCCAGGCCAGCCGGCAGCGTGCTCCAGTCCACCGCTGGCAGACAGCGCTCGGCCGGCAGTCCTCCGGCAAAGGACATCACCTCCGGGCGCTGCGCCGCTGCCAGGATGTCGCGGATCAGGCTGCTCTTGAGTCGGGTCACCCGTTCGGAAAATGCCATCTGCCCTCCTGTGGCCCGTGGCCTGGTAATGAGTCAAACTACTTGACCGACCCTAATCCACCCCGGAAAGACAAGTCAATATGCTTGACCTAAATCAGACCTCCCAGCAGCGCCTGGTCATGGAGACCTTCTTCTTCGGCTACCAGGCGTTCACCGCCAAGGCCGACGACATGCTGGCGCGGCGCGGCCTGAGCCGGGTCCACCAGCGCATCCTGTTCTTCATCGCGCGCGAGCCGGGCCTGAGCAACAAGGCGCTGCTGGAGGTGCTCAACGTCAGCAAGCAGGCCTTGAACATTCCGCTGCGGCAGTTGCTGGAGATGCAACTGGTGGCCATGGAGATGGATGCCGCGGACAAGCGCAAGCGGCGGCTGTCCCTCACCCGGGGTGGCGCCGCCCTGGAGCAGACCCTGAGACGCGAGCAGATGCGCCTGGTGCAGGCGGCGCTGGCCACGGCCGGAGCGGATGCGGCCGAGGGCTGGCTGGCGTTCAATCAGGCCCTGGCCGGCCGCCAGGAGAGCGAAAGCGAAATCCAGGACAGTTCGACCCCTTCGGTCGGCTCCTGAAAACTGTACCGCTGGTTCGCGGCCTCGGTGTACGGATACCGCCCCGAGCGGCCTGGCTAAGCTGGCGCAAAGCCCAGGGATGCCCCTCATGACCGTCGAACTGCTCTCCGCCTTCATGCTCTTCGCCTTCGTCTCCTCCGCCACGCCCGGCCCCAACAACATGATGCTGCTGGCGTCGGGGGTGAATTTCGGTTTCCGGCGGACCCTGCCGCACATGTTCGGCATCAGCCTGGGCCACATGCTGCTGGTCGTCTGCACCGGCCTCGGCCTGGGTCAGCTGTTCGTGCTCTATCCGCCGCTGCAGATCGCCCTACGGGTCATTGGCGGCGCCTACCTGCTGTATCTGGCCTGGAAACTGGCCACCGCCTCCGCACCCACGCCGCGCGAATCGGGCAGCGGCAAGCCTTTCGGCTTCTTCCAGGCAGCGGCCTTTCAATGGGTGAATCCCAAGGCCTGGGTGATGGCCATCGGCGCGGTCACCGCCTATATTCCGGCCGAGAACTTCACCGCCAATCTGCTGCTGGTCGCCCTGCTCTTCGCCTTGATCAACCTGCCCAGCGTCAGCCTCTGGACGCTGTTCGGCATGGGCCTGCGCCGCCTGCTCAGCAGTCCGGCGCGCCTGCGGCTGTTCAACTGGAGCATGGCGCTGCTGCTGGTGCTGTCCCTCTACCCCATCCTGTTCGGCCATCACTGAGGTTTTTGATGCACGCGGCTCCACAACGCCTTACCCCGCTGGCCGATAGCTCCCCCGCCGCCGTGGTCGCCGGTTTCGTCGCCATGCTGGTGGGCTACACCAGCTCCCTGGTGCTGATGTTCCAGGCCGGCCAGAACGCGGGGCTCAGCACGGGCCAGATTTCCTCCTGGATCTGGGCGCTGTCCATCGGCATGGCCCTGACCACCATCGGCCTGTCGTTGAAGTACCGCACCCCCATCGTCATCGCCTGGTCGACCCCGGGCGCCGCCCTGCTGGTCACCAGCCTGCCCTCGGTGCCCTACAGCGATGCCATCGGCGCCTTCGTCCTCTGCGCGGTGCTGCTCGCCCTGTGCGGCCTCACCGGCAGCGTCGACCGTCTACTGCGTCGGGTACCCCCGGCCCTCGCCGCCGCCCTGCTGGCCGGCATCCTGTTTCGCATCGGCATCGAGATCTGCGCGGCAGCCCAGCACCAGACCGGGCTGGTGCTGGGCATGGCCCTGGGCTATCTGGTAGCCAAGCGGCTGTGGCCGCGCTATTGCGTGCTGGTGGCCCTGGTGGTCGGCCTGCTGCTGGCCGCCGGACTGGGCTTGCTGGACTTCCACGCCCTGCGGCTGGAACTGGCGGTGCCGGTATGGACCACCCCGACCTTTTCCCTGGCCGCCACCATCGGCATCGCCCTCCCGCTGTTCGTAGTGGCCATGGCGTCACAGAACATGCCCGGCATCGCCGTGCTGCGTACCGATGGCTACGCGGTTCCAGCCTCGCCGCTGATCGCCACCACCGGCCTCGCCTCCTTGCTGCTGGCCCCCTTCGGCTCCCATGGCATCAACCTGGCGGCCATCAGCGCGGCGATCTGCACCGGTCCCCAGGCCCATGAAGACGCCAGCAAACGTTATACGGCGGCGGTCTGGTGCGGATTTTTCTATGGCATCGCCGGTTTGTTCGGCGCCACCCTGGCCGCGCTGTTCACCTCGCTGCCAAGCGAACTGGTGATCTCGGTGGCCGCCCTGGCCCTACTGGGCTCCATCATGAACGGCTTGCACGGCGCCCTGGCCGAACCCAGCCAACGCGAACCGGCGCTGATCACCTTCCTGGTCACCGCCTCGGGGCTGACGCTGGCCGGCGTAGGCTCTGCCTTCTGGGGTCTGGTGGCCGGTCTATTGGCCAGTTTGCTACTCACCGCACGCCGCCGGTAGAACCTGAAACCCTCCTGACCGGTCGGAACTGCATCCTTCCCGTCAGGAGAACACCATGTCCCGTACCAATCGCCAGTTCCTGCTCGCCAAACGCCCCTCCGGCGAACCCACCGCCGATACCTTCGAGCGCGTCGAGCAGCCGGTCGGCGAACCCGGCGCCGGCCAGGTGCTGATCAAGAATCTGTTCCTGTCCCTCGACCCGGCCATGCGTGGCTGGATGAACGAGGGCAAGTCCTATATCAAGCCCATCGGTATCGGCGAGGTCATTCGCGCCCTGGGCGTCGGCGAGGTGGTGGCGTCCAACCACCCGGACTTCAAGGTGGGCGATACCGTCAATGGCATGCTCGGCATCCAGGACTATTACCTGGGCGAACCCCAGGGCTTCTACCCAGTGGACCCCAGCAAGGCCAGCCTGCCCCAGTACCTTTCCGTGCTTGGCATGACCGGCCTGACCGCCTACTTCGGCCTGCTGGAGGTCGGCGAGCCCAAGGCCGGCCAGACCATCGTGGTCTCCGGCGCCGCCGGCGCGGTGGGCAGCATGGTCGGCCAGATCGGCAAGCTCAAGGCCTGCCATGTGGTGGGCATCGCCGGTGGCGCGGAGAAATGCCGCTATCTGATCGAGGAGCTCGGCTTCGACGCCGCCATCGACTACAAGGCCGAACCGGACCTCGCGGCCGCCCTGCAGCGCGAGTGCCCCAACGGCATCGACGTCTATTTCGACAACGTCGGCGGTCCGACCCTCGACGCGGTGCTGGCGCAGATCAATTTCCGCGCCCGGGTAGTCCTGTGCGGTGCCATCAGCCAGTACAACAGCGACAAGATCCAGGGCCCGCAGAACTATCTGGCGCTATTGAGCAATCGCGCCCGCATGGAAGGCTTCATCGTCCTCGACCACGCCGCCCGCTATGCCGAGGCGCAACAGCAGCTGGCGATCTGGCTGGCCGACGGCCAGCTCAAATCCCGCGAGCATGTGGTGGAAGGCCTGGACACCTTCCCCCAGACCCTGATGAAGCTGTTCTCCGGCGAGAACTTCGGCAAGCTGGTACTCAAGGTATAAGCCGCGCGTCGGAAAGTCGTCACGAGCGGGTCGCGAAAGCGACCCGCCTGGCTTCCAGGCGTCAACTTACAGACGGCCAATCGCCACCATACGCCTAAGTCATTGATTTTACTGCCACTGCAAGACTGGCACGCTTCTCGCTGTAGAGGGACTATCCGCCAAGGAGAACAGGCATGGTCCCGCCCTCGTCCAACACCATCAATCTCGATCGCGCTCGCCAGCAGCGCAACGCCAACCTGGCCGCCCCCGCCCGCGACAGCGATCCGGCGGTGCTGGGCGCACTGCGTCAGCGGCTGCTCAGCGTCCTGCTGACCTCGCTGGAGCTCGAACGGGTCCTGCAACTCTTCCGGCAGGAGGTGGATACCCTGGTGGAGCTGCCCGGCCTCAGCTACCGCCATGCCGCGGAAGACGTGGCCATCGGCCTGGGCGAGGAACAGGGTCATCAGGTGCATTATCACCTGAGCCAGGGGGACCTGCGTCTGGGCGATCTAACCTTCTACCGTCAGGAGCGCTTCCAGGACAGCGAACTCGGGGCGCTGGAATACCTGCTCGGTAGCCTGCTGTTTCCCCTGCGCAACGCCCTGCTCTACCGCGAGGCCCAGAACAACGCCCTGCGCGATGCCCTGACCGGTGTCGGCAATCGCAGCGCCCTGGATCGTGCCCTGGTGCGGGAACTGGAACTGGCCCGCCGGACCCAGCAGCCGCTGTCGCTGCTGATGCTGGACCTGGACCACTTCAAGCGCATCAACGACAGATTCGGCCACAGCGTCGGTGACGACGTGCTGCGCCAGACCGCCCGCACCCTCGGCAACAGCCTGAGAAGCATGGACATGGTCTTTCGCTTTGGCGGCGAGGAATTCTGCGTACTGCTGTCGGCCACCGGCCATGACGCGGCGCATATCGTGGCGGAACGCCTGAGAGCGGCGGTGGAGGCCCAGTCGGAGACCGCCGGTGCCATCCCGTTGCCGGTCACCCTGAGCCTGGGCCTGGCGACCCTGCGCGACGTGGAATCCCCGCGCTGCCTGCTGCTGCGCGCGGATCGCGCCCTCTATCAGGCCAAGGCCGAAGGCCGCAATCGATTCTGCAGCCTGGCCTGAAGGTCGCCTGGGGCCAGGCGACCGCTCTGCTTAGCGGCGACCGCCCTTGCCGGTACCGCCACCGCTTGGACCGCGACGCGGCGCGATACCAGGCGAGGTACGGCCCTTGCTGACCGGCTTGCGGCCCATTTCGCTCGGCCGCTCGGCCACGGCCGACCCCTGGGGCTTGCTGGCCTTGCCCGCCTTGTTGAGCTTGTTGCGCGAACCCCGACCGGCATCGATCGGCCGCGCGGTCTTGCGCTGCTGACGTTCGAGCTTTTCCTTGGTCTTGCCGCCCATGGCCGGCAGCGCCACCGGCGGCAGGCCAACTTCGCCCGCGAGGATGTCGATCTCCCCCTGGGTCATCTCGCGCCAGCGGCCGACCGGCAGATCGCTGGTCATGAACACCGGACCGAAACGAACGCGCTTCAGACGGCTAACCACCAGGCCCTGGGACTCCCACAGCCGGCGGACTTCACGGTTGCGGCCTTCCATCACCACGCAATGGAACCAGTGGTTGAAGCCATCGCCTTCCGGCGCCTGCTGGACGTCGGTGAAGCGTGCCGGACCGTCTTCGAGGATCACCCCGTTCTTCAGGCGCAGCAGCATCTCTTCGGTCACCTCGCCACGTACCCGCACCGCATATTCGCGGTCCATTTGGTAGGACGGGTGCATCAACCGGTTGGCCAGTTCACCATCGGTGGTGAACAGCAGCAGACCGGTGGTATTGATGTCCAGGCGACCGACGTTGATCCAGCGGCCCTGCTTGGGCTTGGGCAGGCGGTCGAAGACGGTGGGTCGGCCTTCGGGATCATCACGGGTGCAGATCTCGCCCTCAGGCTTGTTATAGATCAATACCCGGCGTACCACTTCCTCGGCCTGGTCGCGCTTGAGCAGACGTCCGTCCACCGCGATAGCATCCTTGGGCATGACTCGCAGCCCCAGGGGGGCGACCACGCCATTGACCTTGATGCGGCCTTCGCCGATCCAGGCTTCGACATCGCGACGCGAGCCGACGCCCAGGCGCGACAGCACCTTCTGCAGCTTTTCACCAGCTGGCGCAGGGACGGTTTCTTCGAGGGATTCGTTTTGGGGATTCTTGTCGAGGGTCATCAGGCACCTCCCGGTGTAGTGGACGACAAAGGCGCCGCGGAACGGGCGCCAGGAGAAAGACAGGGGCGCATGATAGCGCCCCTGCTCGCGTCAGCCTAGCGAGTGTGGTGTCTCTGAAATTGACTGCACAATTTTGGCGGCGCTTTTTCGGCTGTAGCGGCGTTGCCACTCCTCGCCATAGCGCTGCTATGACTCGTACCGGCGCCTGGCCACAGCCAAAAAATCACTCAATTCTTGCGCGAACTTCAGAGACACCGCACTAGCCCAGCGGGTGACGGATGACCGCAGTATCAATCCAGCGTCGCCAGGGCCTCGCGGCAGAGTTGTTCGACGCGCGTCCAGTCCTTGGCTTTCACCACGTCATTCGGCAGCATCCAGCTACCGCCAACGCACAGCAGATTGGGCTGCTGGAAATAGTTCTTCACATTGCCCGGATTGACGCCACCGGTCGGGCAGAACTTGAGCTCGGCGAAGGGACCAGCGAAGGCTTTAAGCGCATCCACGCCGCCATAGACGTTGGCGGGGAACAGCTTGAAGCGGCGATAGCCCAGGCGATAGGCCTGCATGATCTCGGAGGGCGTGGCGATGCCCGGCAAGAGCGGAATGGGTGCCGCTACCCCGGCCTGGAGAATTTCCTCGGTGGTGCCCGGGGTGACGATGAACTGGGCGCCAGCCTCGACCGCGGCGTCGAACATCCGCACGTCCAGCACGGTGCCCACCCCCACGTCCAGCTCAGGACGCTCCTGGCGCAGTAGCCGTACGGCATCCAGCCCGTGGGCGGATCTCAGGGTGATCTCCAGCGCCGTAAGACCACCAGCGGCCATGGCGTCGGCGAAGGGCCGCACGTCGGCCGGATCGTTGATCACGATCACCGGCAGAATGCGCGCGCGGGCGCACAGGGCATCTAGGGTCGCGATCTTGTTCTGCATGTCCAAAACTCAACTCCTCGTCAGGGGCACCAATAGACGACCAGGGGTTCGCGCAGGAACGCCTTGATCGGAGTGGCCAGCTCGTCGCCCTCGGCCAGAGCGGTTTCCAGTACCTGTCGCTTGCCCGCGCCCTGGACGGCAAGGATCTGTTGCCGCGCGCGGCTCAGATAGGCGCGGCTCAGGGTGATGCGGGTCTGGGGCGCGGACGGTGCCACGCCAGGGAAGCTCAGGCGTTCGCTGGCCGGATCCAGGGCCTCTTCCAGACCGGGACTACCGGGGAACAGCGAGGCGGTATGGGCGTCGTCACCCATCCCCAGGACCAGCACATCAGGCGTACCCAAGGCGTCGCGGAGCCGGGCTTCGGTCAGGGCCATGCCCTCCTGCGCAGTGGCCGCCGGGGTATAGAGATCGACGAATCCGGCCGCGGCGGCAGGTCCCTGGAAGAGGTGCTTGCGCAAGAGGCCGGCGTTGCTGTCCGGGTCATCGATGGGTACCCAGCGCTCGTCGGCCAGGGTGACCAGCACCTTGGACCACTCCAGGTCCGCCTGAGCCAGGCGTTCGAGGAAGGGCACCGGACTGCGCCCACCGGAAACGATCAGCAAGGCCTCGCCACGGGCCGCCAGAGCCTCGCGCAGCGCGGTGGTGACCGTCTCGGCCAACGCCGTGGCATGGGCCTCGCGATCGGGCAATTCGCGCAGGGTCACGCCCTGCCCCAGATCAGACGTCACCATACCAGGATCTCCCATCTCGTGCGATCAGTGCGATGGAGGTCAGCGGACCCCAGCTGCCGGCGGCATAGGACTTGGGCGAGTCGCCCATCTTCGACCAGCCATCCATCAGCTGATCGCACCATTTCCAGGCCGCTTCGATCTCGTCCTTGCGGACGAACAGCGACTGGTTGCCCTGCATGACTTCCAGCAGCAGCCGCTCATAGGCATCCGGGGTGCGCAGATGCTTGAAGGTCTCGGAAAAATTGAGTTGCAGCGGACCGCTGCGCAGTTGCATGCCCTTGCGCAGACCCTGGTCCTTGCTCATCACCTGCAGCGAAATACCCTCGTCCGGCTGGATGCGGATGATCAGGCGGTTGCTGATCAGGCTGCGCTGCTCGGGGGCGAAGATATAGTGCGGTGGTTCCTTGAAGTGGATGACGATCTGCGACAGCTTCTGCGGCATGCGCTTGCCGGTACGCAGATAGAAAGGCACGCCCGACCAGCGCCAGTTGCGAATGTCGGCGCGGATGGCGACAAAGGTTTCGGTGCGGCTTTCGGTGTTGGAGTTGGGCTCTTCCAGATAGCCCGGCACCGGCTTGCCGTCGCTGTAGCCCGAGGTGTACTGGCCCAGGACCACGCGGCTGGCCAGCTGGTCGGCGGTGATAGGTTCCAGCGCCTTGAGCACCTTGACCTTCTCGTCACGGATGCTGTCGGCCGACAGATCCGCCGGCGGATCCATCGCGGTCAGGCAAAGCAGTTGCAGCAGGTGATTCTGCACCATGTCACGCAACTGGCCGGCCTGGTCGAAATAGCCCCAGCGGCCTTCGATGCCGACCTTCTCGGCCACGGTGATCTCCACATGGGAGATGTAGTTCTGGTTCCACTGGGTCTCGAACAGGCTGTTGGCGAAACGCAGGGCGATGAGGTTCTGGACGGTTTCCTTGCCCAGGTAGTGATCGATGCGATAGACGCGATCCTCGGGGAAGAAGCGCGCCACGGCGTCGTTGACCACTTTGGAGGATTCCAGGTCGTAGCCGATGGGCTTTTCCATCACCACCCGGGTTCGCTCGCACAGACCGACGGCGGCGAGGTTCTCGCAGATGGCACTGTAGACCAGCGCTGGGGTCGCGAAATAGGCGATTAGCGGCGAGGTCTCACCCACATCCTCGGCAAGTCCCGTATAGTCTTCGCGGTTGCGGAAATCGATGGCGCGATAGCCGAGGCGACCACGCATCCGCGTCCATACCGTTTCGTCCCAATCGGCCTTGGGCACATAGTGGCGCAGGCGCTCCTCGATGTGCTCCAGCTGCTTGACCCCATCGCCCTGGTCACGCGCCAGCGCCATGATGCGGGTATCCTCGTGCAGCAAACCTTCACGATCCAGCTGATAAAGGGCAGGGAAAAGTTTGCGCAGGGCCAGGTCGCCCAACGCGCCGAAGATTGCCAGGGTACAGGGTAGAACTCGGACGCCAGCCATAAATATTCGTTCTTTTACTTAAAGTTTGAGATATTCCAGCACCATGATAGGGGAGCTGGGGCGATTCGCGTAGTCTTTATATTAAAAAATACGGCGCAGGGGTAACCTCGGCCCAAACCTTTTATAGCCTTAGGATAGAGGCACAACAACCACTAGGAGTTCTCATGGATCGTGCCAGCACCCTGCTGCAAACCATCCAGACCCGCATCGGCGAACTCAACCGCGCGGAGCGCAAGGTCGCCGAGGTCATCCTGCAGAATCCCCGGCAGGCCACGCGCTACACCATCGCGGCCCTGGCCCAGGCGGCGCAGGTCAGCGAACCCACCGTCAACCGCTTCTGCCGCTCCCTGGGCGTGAGCGGCTATCCGGAAATGAAGATCCAGCTGGCGCAGAGCATCGCCAGCGGCGCGGTCTATGTCAGTCAGGCGGTGGAAGCCAACGACGAATCCGAGGCCTACGCGGAAAAGATCTTCAGCAGCACCATCGCCTCGCTGGACAGCGCCCGCCAGCGGTTGGACGCCCGTACGGTCGATCGCGCGGTAGATCTGATGATCCAGGCGCGGCAGATCCACTTCTTCGGCCTGGGCGCCTCGGCACCAGTGGCCCTGGACGCTCAGCACAAGTTCTTCCGCTTCAACATGGCGGTGTCGGCGCATTCGGATGTACTGATGCAGCGGATGCTCGCGTCCATCGCCAGGACTGGCGATCTGTTCGTGATCATCTCCTATACCGGCCGCACCCGCGAACTGGTGGACGTGGCCAAGCTGGCGCGGGACAACGGCGCCTCGGTGCTCGGCCTCACCGCCAGCAATACCCCCCTGGCCAAGGTCTGCACCCACAGTCTGGACATCCCGTTGCCGGAAGACACCGACATCTACATGCCCATGACCTCGCGGATCATCCAGCTCACCGTGCTGGACATCCTGGCCACCGGCGTCACGCTCAAGCGCGGCGTGGATTTCCAGCCGCACCTGCGCAAGGTCAAGGAAAGCCTGGTCGCGACCCGCTATCCCTCCGAGCCCGACCAGGGCTAGCGAACAGCTCACTCGCGTGCTCCAGTTTCCTGGAGCACGCTGGCCGTCAGATATCGTCGCGGTGGCTGAACAGATCCCAGGTGGACATGAACAGGGCGGCGATCAGCGGGCCGATGACGAAGCCGTTCAGGCCGAACAGCGACATGCCGCCGATGGTGGAGATCAACACCACGTAGTCGGGCATCTTGGTGTCCTTGCCGACCAGGATGGGGCGCAGCAGGTTGTCTACCAGACCGATCACCACCACGGCGAAGACGATCAGGATGACCCCTTTGATCACTGAACCGGTGGCCAGGAAGTAGATGGCCACCGGCACCCAGATCAGCGCTGAGCCGACCGCGGGCAGCAGCGACAGGAAGGCCATCAGGGTGCCCCAGAGTACCGCGCCCTGGACGCCCAGCACGCCGAGGATGAAGCCGCCCAGGGCGCCCTGCACCACGGCAACGATGATGTTGCCCTTGACCGTGGCGCGCACCACGGCGGTGAACTTGGCCATCAGGCTGCGCTTGTGCATATCGCTCAGCGGAATGGCCTTGCGGATCAGCGCCACCAGCTGCGAACCGTCGCGCAGCAGGAAGAACAGCAGATAGAGCATCACGCCGAAGCCGATCAGGAACTGGAAGGTGCCCTGACCAAAGCTGAAGGCCTGGGTCGCGACGAACTGGCTGCCCTGCATGGCACCTTCGGAGAGCTTCTGGCGAATACCATCCAGGTCACCGGCGCCGAAGCGCTCCAGCACGCCACGTACCGAACCCGGCAAGGCGCCCCAGATCTGCTGATAGTACTGGCCGAAGTTGAGCTGACCGCTGCTGACCTGCTGGTACAGCAGCGAGCCTTCCTGCACCAGGGAAATGGCGATGAACACCACTGGCAGGATGACGATGAGCAGGATCACGAACAGGGTGCAGAGCGCCCCTAGGTTGCGTCTGTTGTTAAAGCGGCGGACGAACCAGCGCTGCAGCGGGGCGAACAGGATGGCGAGGATGGCGCCCCAGAACACCGCGCCCAGGAAGGGGGTGAGGATCCAGACGAAGGCCAGGGAGACCACCACCAGCAGGATCAGGAACGTCTTGTTTTCCAGCCGAGCACTTTTCATTGGCTTTCGCGATTCCACACAAGGATGACAGGCCTTGCTTAGAGCCTCGGAAGCCGTGGGGTTCCCATAAGCACCCCCAACTCGACCCGAAGAGGCGCGCCAGCGTGGCCGGCGCGCCCGGGATCATACGCGAAACTGACGAACCAGGCCGTCCAGGCGCTCGCCCAGGCCGACCATGCCGGCGGTGTTGCGCGCGCCTTGCTGGGCACCCTGGGCCATGCTGTCGACGGCACTGGCGATGGTGTGGACGCTGCGATTGACCTCTTCGGCCACCGCCGTCTGCTCCTCGGCGGCACTGGCGATCTGGCTGTTCATGGCATTGATGGTGGCGATCAGCTCGCTGATCGCGGCCAGGGCGTTACCGGCCTGCTCGGCCTGAGCCGTAGTGGCCTCGCCCATGCCGCCCGAGCGTTCCATGGCCCCGACCGCGCGGCCGGTAGCCTGTTGCAGGCGATCGATCATGGCCTGAATTTCCTGGGTGCTCTGCTGGGTCCGGCTGGCCAGGGCTCGTACCTCGTCGGCGACCACGGCGAAACCGCGACCGGCCTCGCCCGCCCGGGCCGCTTCGATGGCGGCATTGAGGGCCAGCAGATTGGTCTGCTCGGCAATGGCACGAATCACGTCGAGCACGCCGACGATGGCGCCCACGTCCTGCTTAAGGCCATCCAGGGACACGCTGCTCTGGCGTACCTCCTCGACCAGTTCGTGAATGCGCGCCACGCTGGTGGCAACCGTCTCGCGGGCCAGCCGACCTTTCTCCTCGGTCTGACGGGTGGCTTCGGAGGCCTGCAGGGCACTGCTCGCCACTTCCTGGGCCGCCGCGGACATCTGGTTGATGGCGGTGGCCACCTGGTCGGTTTCGCTGCGCTGGCGCTGCATGTCGCGATCGGTGCGCTGGGCCTGCTGGGCGACGTCGTCGAGCAGACCAGTGAACTGGTGAGTAATGTCGACGACCTGAGCGATGGTGCCCTGGATGCGATCGACGAAGCGATTGAAGGCGGCGGCGAGTTCACCGATCTCGTCACGCCCGTTGACCGGCAGGCGGCGGGTCAGATCGCCCTCCCCGGCCGCGATGTCGTCGAGATTCTCCCGGATCTGCGCCAGAGGCCTGAGGGTGCGGGCGGCAAACAGCTGCGCGACGATGCCGATCACCACCAGCAGCACGCCGGCCACGCCGAAGATCAGCCAGAGCTGGTCCTGGGTGCGCTTGGCGACCTGCTGGGCCACGGCAGCGACCTCGGCCTCCACGCCATCCAGATTCACCGCCGAGCCGATCACCAGATCCCATTTGGGCAGGTAGTCGGTGTAGGCAAGTTTGGGCACCAGCACGTCCTTGTTGCCGGGCAGCGAAGAGCTGTAGCGACTGAAATGCGAGCCATCCTTGCCGACCCGAACCAGTTCCTGGTTGAGGTAGACGCCAGCCGGGTCACGGTTGTCCTTGAAGCTCTTGCCGATGCCGGCCGGGTCGTTGCCCTTGAACAACCGGACGACGTTCGAGTCGTAGCCGAAGATATAGCCGTCCTTGCCATAGCTGATGGCCGACAGCAGGCGGATGGTCTCCTTACGCGCCTCGGTATCACCGTCAGCGGCCTTGTCGTACAACGGCTTGACCACGGTCATGGCCGTTTCGACGGTATTCTGCAAGGCGCTGCGACTCTGCACCATGAGCCGCTCGCGGGCATCGGCGACATCCTTGGTTGCCTGCGCCTGGAACACCCAATAGGACAGGCCGCCCAGGACGACAGTGAAGAGGCAAACGGGCAGCACTGCCAGCAGGGTGACTTTCAGTTTCAGGCTCACGGGGTTCTCCTTGGTCGCAAGAGCTCAGGGCGTTATCGACCCCTTGCCCACAAACTTGACCGCAGAGTCATCTCCCGGACGAATGCCTGGTGCCGGCACCAGGCAATGGCAGACGGATCACCACGGCGAGACCGCCCAGCGCCGCGACCTCCAGCGCCAGGGTTCCGCCGCAGCTGTCGACGATGTCCCGAGCAATCCCCAGGCCCAACCCATGCCCCGCCACCGCCTCGTCCAGACGGGAGCCCCGGTCCAGAATGGCCTCGCGCTCCGCTTCCGGCACACCGGGTCCGTCGTCTTCGACCCGGATCAGATAGCCCTCCTCATCCTGCGCCACCTCCAGCCGGACCTGCCGATCCGCCCACTTGCCGGCGTTGTCCAGCAGATTGCCGAACAGCTCCAGCAGGTCTTCACGGTCCCAGGGCAGCCGAAGCCCTGTGGGCAGTTGGCAGTCGAAACTCAGGTGCTCGCCATGCAGCCGATTGAGCAGCACGCAGAGCTCGCGCAGCTCGGCGACGTCCAGATGAGCACCCGGCAAGGCCTCGCCGGCCAGTCGGGCACGGCGCAGCTCTCGCTCCAGCCGTTCGCGAATGCGCGCCAACTGCTCACGCAGGCTGTCGCGCTGCTCCGGCAACCCCTGCAATTCCGGCCGCTCGGCCAGGCTGGTGAGGACCGCCAAGGGCGTCTTGAGGGCATGGCCCAGATTGCCGATGCCATGCCGTGCACGCTTGAGGTCTTCTTCGGTATGGCGCAACAGCGCATTCATTTCCGCCACCAGCGGCGCGAGCTCGGTGGGCACGCTGGCGTCCAGCGTCGAGCGGCGGCCCTGGTGCAGCTGGGCGATCTGCTCGCGCACCTGCTCCAGTGGGCGCAGCGCCCGACGCACGATCAGCCGTTGCAGCAGCAGGACCACCAGCAGGGTCGCCAGGCCCAACAGGGCGCCGAAGGCGAGGATACGCTGCAGGTTGGCCAGCAAGGGGTTGTAGTCGTCGGCGACCGTGACCTGCACCGTCTGGCCATAGCGCTGGTAATCAGCGCGGTAGGTGAGCAGGCGCTGGCCACTGGGACCGTCCGCCAGGGTATCGCTCAAGCCATTGCCGGGCGGTGCTTCCAGTTGCGCATCCCATAGCGAGCGCGAGCGCCAGCGGATATCCAGCGCCGGGATCTCGATCAGGAAATAGCGGCCCGACAGCGGCCGGGTGTAGAGGCTGCCCAGGCGTCCCTCATCCAACTGCAGGCCATGGGGGCCGCGTACCAGGGCAGCGAGCAGATTTTCCGTCTCGCCGCGTAACCCGGTTTCCAGATAGCGGCGCAGGGCATGATCCACCAGCCAGGCGCCGCCGAGTACCAGCACCAGACCGGCCACCAGCAGGATGGCCACCAGCCCGACCCTGAGGCGGGTCTGGATGGATCTCAATCGACACCGCCCAGGCGATAGCCCTGACCGCGACGGGTCTCGATGACGTCCCGCCCCAGCTTGCGCCTCAGGTGATTGACGTGCACCTCGATGACATTGGAATCCCGCTCGCTCTCGCCGTCATACAGGTGATCGTTGAGTCGCGTCTTGGACAGGATCTGGCCGGGATGCAGCAGAAAACAGCGAAGCAGGCGAAATTCCGCCGCGCTGAGGGCGATGGTCTCACCGCCACGGACCACGCACTGGCGCGCCTCGTCCAGCGCCAATCCCCCGGCTTGCAGCAGTGGCTGATTGGCGACGCCACGCACTCGCCGCAGCAGCGCGGCGATCCGCAGGCCCAGCTCTTCGGGGTGAAACGGCTTGGTGAGGTAGTCATCGGCGCCCACCTTGAGGCCATCGATGCGTTCGGCCCAGCTGTCGCGCGCCGTCAGGATCAGCACTGGCGTCGCCAGCGCGGCGGCGCGCCACTCTCCGAGCACCTCGAGGCCTGGCCGACCTGGCAGGCCCAGGTCGAGAACGATAAGGTCATAAGGCTCCTGAGCACCCTGCCAGGCGGCGTCGCGGCCATCGGCCAACCAGTCGACGGCGTAACCCTGGCGCGAGAGGAACGCCGCGATCTCGTCGGCCAGGGCCACATCGTCTTCCACCAGCAGCAGGCGCATCTAGTCGTCCACCTCGTCCTTCAGGATGGCGCCAACCATCGCGCCGATTTCCAGTTCACGGACCACATCGCCAACGAGGATCTCGATCTCGTAGCGATACTGGCCGTCTTCTTCTTCCAACTCGGCTTCCAACAGCCGGGCCTGGGGGTAGCGTTCGTTGACCCGCTGCAGCAGGGTCTCCAGGGGCCGGATCACCCCCTCCTTGCGCAGCCTGAGGGCCTCGTCCTGATCCAGGTCGCGGGCCTGGATCAGGGGAGAGACGCCGCCGAGCAGGATCAGCCCGGCAAGGACGACGGTCAGTCGTCGCGCTGATTTTTCAGGACTTCGCCAGTGGTGGCGTCGAGTTCCAGATCCCATTTCACACCTTTGGGGTCACGCAGTTCCAGTTGGTAGATGTAGCGGCCATATTCTTCTTCCAGCTCGGTCTCGTGGGTGGTCGAGCCCGGGTGCTTGGCGATGGCGGCCTGGTTGAGCACCTCGAAGCTCTTGATCTTGCCGCTGTCACGCAGCTTGAGGGCTTCGTCGGGACCGAGGTCGCGGGCTTGGGCGACGCCCACACCGGTGAGCAGGAGGGCGGCGGTCGCGAGGGCGGTGAGCTTTTTCATGAGGATTCTCTCTCTGGTTGCTGTTCGATCTGGGTCCAGAGTAGCGATCCGCCATTAATCGAAACTTAAACGCCGCTTAAGCCAAGCTTAATCGGATCGGACCGCGCCAGGGCACTCCCAGGTCCAGGGATTCCCCCTTTTGCGTCACCCGCAGTCGACCTTCGCGAGCCAGTTCCCGTGTCGTGTCGCGTAAGGGCTCCATCAGCGGTCGCCAGTCCGCGGCCAGGCTTCGTGCCACTTCCGAGGGGCAAAAGGTCGTGCCCGGACGGCATGCCTGGGCCTTGCCCAGCAGGGCGTCGCGCAGCTGTACGTCGGTCGGCTTGGGTGCGGTCATGAGAACCTGGTCCCTTTTCCTGGAGTCCACCGTTTCGACCAGGAAAACGTCGGTGCAGTCATGACCTCTCGCTCGAAAGTAATGCAACGCCTCGCCCAGACCGATTTGCCCATCCCCGCCGATGAGCGTGACGACACCGGAACCGCCCTCTGTACCCCCCTGCCGCCCGATCTCAACTACGTCGATGACAATCAGGCCGGCCTGAGCCGCCGCAAGCTGCGTGGCAAGTGGGCCTACTTCACGCCCGAGGGCGAACGCATCCGCGATCAGGCGGAAATCGAACGCATCAACAAGCTGGCCATTCCGCCGGCCTATACCGATGTCTGGATCTGCTCGGACGCCAATGGCCATCTGCAGGCCACCGGACGCGATGCCCGCGGGCGCAAGCAATATCGCTACCATCCGCGCTGGCGCGAGATCCGCGATACCGACAAGTATGAGCGGATGCTGGCCTTCGGGCAGGCCTTGCCCAAGCTGCGGCAACGGGTGGAAGAGGATCTCGCTCGGCGCGGCCTGTGCCGTGAGAAGGTCATGGCCACGGTCATCAGTCTGCTCGATGCCACCCTGATCCGGGTGGGCAATGCCCAGTACGCCAAGAGCAACAAGTCCTATGGGCTCACCACCCTGCGCAACCGGCATGCCGAGGTACACGGTAATACCATCGCCTTCCACTTCCGTGGCAAGAGCGGTGTGGAGCATGACATCAAGGTCAGCGATCCGCGGCTGGCACGCACCGTGAAGAAGTGTCTGGAGTTGCCTGGCCAGCACCTCTTCCAGTACGTGGATGGCGATGCCGAACGCCATACCGTGACCTCATCCGACGTCAACGCCTACCTGCACGAGCTGACCGGTGCGGATTTCACCGCCAAGGACTATCGCACCTGGGCCGGCAGTGCCCTCGCCCTGGAAGCCCTGCGCGAGTTGCGCTGTGAAACCCAGACCGACGCCAAGAAAGAGCTGGTGGACATGGTCAAGGCGGTGTCCCGCACCCTGGGCAATACCCCGGCAGTATGCCGCAAGTGCTACATCCATCCAGGCGTGCTGGATGCCTTTCTGGCCGGTGACCTCTGCACCCTGCCCAAACCGCGCAAGCGCAAGGGGTTGAAGGAGGAAGAGGTCCTGCTGCTCAACTTCCTGCAGCGGCTGGAACAGCGGATGGCAGAAACTCAGGCGGCTTGACGGAAAGAGGCGGTTCGCTCCGCCTCTGGTTATCGCGGTGCGCCATCGTTGGTAGGGTCACTCCAGCGGTCCTGACGCTCAGCTGCCTCGCTGCAGGAGTGGTCCTGGCGAGCTGATGACGAAGCAGTGTTTGTTATGTTATAACTTTTGCTTCGTTATCCAAGGCTCGATCATGGCATCCCCGCGCCCTTCTCTGCTGCTGCTCTCCGTACCCGCTCGTCTGTCGCTCGCCTGCATTCCTCTGGTCGCTCTGTGGCTGGCCGTAAGCTGGGCGGTCGCCCTGCCATGAGCGCCGCCATCGAACTCCAGGACCTGACGCTGGCCTATCAGCGGCATCCAGCCATTCGTCATCTCAGCGGATGCTTCCGCACTGGCAGTCTGACCGCCATCGTCGGTCCCAATGGGGCGGGCAAGTCCACCCTGCTCAAGGCCATCGCCGGCACCCTGCGACCGATCAGCGGCCGGGTCAACCGGGCAGTGCCGCAACGCCGTCTGGGCTATCTACCCCAGGCCGCGGAGATCGATCGCAGCTTTCCACTCAGCGTGCTGGAAACCGTGGTGCTGGGCGCTTGGCGTGGTTTGGGCCTCTGGCGCGGCGTCACCGCTGCACACCGGAAGGACGCAACAGAGGCGTTGCAGGCCGTAGGCCTCGAAGGCCTGGAGGATCGCCTGGTCGGCGCACTGTCTTCTGGCCAGTTCCAGCGGGTGCTGTTCGCGCGCTTGCTGCTGCAGGATGCGCCCGTGCTGCTGCTGGACGAGCCCTTCACCGCCATCGATGCCCGCACCACCGCGGATCTGCTGACCATCGTCAGGCGCTGGCATGGCCAGGGCCGTACCGTGATCGCCGTGCTGCACGACCTGGAGCAGGTCCGTCAGCACTTTCCCGAGACCCTGCTGCTGGCCCGGGAAGCCATCGCCTGGGGCCATACCGACCAGGTGCTGATCACCGAGAATCTGGCCCGCGCCCGCAATCTCGCCGAACACTGGGACGCCCATGCGGGGGTCTGTGAACGCGCATGACCCTCTATCAGCTCCTCTTCGAACCCTTCGTCGAATTCGGCTTCATGCGCCGCGCCCTGGTGGCCTGCCTGGCCCTGGCGCTGGGCGCCGGTCCGGTGGGCGTTCTGCTGATGCTCAGGCGCATGAGCCTGGTGGGCGATGCCATGAGTCACGCCGTGCTGCCGGGTGCGGCGCTGGGCTTCATGATCGCCGGGCTGTCGCTGCCAGCCATGGGTATCGGCGGCATGCTCGCCGGACTGCTGGTGGCCGGACTTGCGGGTCTGGTCAGCCGCTTCACCAGCCAACGCGAAGACGCCAGTTTCGCGAGCTTCTACCTGATTTCCCTGGCTGCCGGGGTGCTGATCGTATCGCTGCACGGCTCCAGCGTGGATCTGCTGCACGTGCTGTTCGGCACCATCCTGGCCATCGACGCCACGGCGCTCTACCTGGTCGCCGGCATCGCCACCCTGTCGCTGGTGGTCCTGGCGGTGATCTACCGGCCACTGGCCCTGGAATGCTTCGACCCGGGCTTCCTGCGCGCCGTGGGTGGCCGTGGCTCGCTCTATCACCTGCTGTTCCTGCTGCTGGTGGTGCTCAACCTGGTCGCCGGCTTCCAGGCCCTGGGCACCCTGATGGCAGTGGGCCTGATGATGCTGCCGGCCACCGCCGCGCGCTTCTGGGCCAACAGCCTGCCCGGCCTGATGGCGGTGGCCAGTCTGATCGCCAGTCTCAGCGGGCTGGTCGGCCTGGTGCTGTCCTACCACCTCGGCTGCGCCTCCGGCCCCGCCATCGTGCTCACCGCCGGTGGCTGCTATCTCCTATCCCTGCTGTTCGGCCGTCTGGGGCTCTATCGACGGCTGCGTCCCCGCCCTCATCTCACCCATTGAAAGGAGTCACCATGAAATCCCTGTTTTCCCTGGGCGCTGCCCTGCTGCTCGCCGCCGCCGGCCAGGTACAGGCCGCACCGGTCAAGGCCGTCGCCACCTTTACCGTGATCGCCGACGTGGTCAAACAGGTCGGCGGCGACCAGGTCCAGGTCACCTCCCTGGTCGGTCCCAATGGCGATCCCCATGCCTACGAACCGACGCCCACGGATGCCCAGGCGCTGAAACAGGCCAACGTGGTCTTCATGAGTGGCCTGCACCTGGAAGGCTGGATGGATCGCCTGATCAAGGCTTCCGGCCAGGCACGTCCGCCAGTGGTGCTCAGCGAAGGGATCAAGACCCGCGAAATGGCGGAAGACGAAGATGACCATGCCCATGCTGACCATGATCACGACCATGGCGGTGTCGACCCCCATGTCTGGAACAACCCGCTCAATGTGGTCGTCTACACCCGCAACGTGGTGAAGGCGATGTCCGAGGTGGATCCGGCGGCTGCCGCCACCTTCAAGGCCAACGGTGATCGCTACATCGCCGAACTGGAGGCCCTGGATCGCTATGCCCGCGAGCAGATCGGCCAGGTGCCTAAGGCGCAGCGCAAGGTGCTGACCTCCCATGACGCCTTCGGCTACTTCGCCGATGCCTATGGCGTGACCTTCATTTCGCCGTTGGGCCTGTCGACCGAGGCCGAGGCCTCCGCCCAGGACGTTGCCAAGCTGATCCGCCAGATCAAGCAGGAGCACGTCGCCGCCTACTTCTTCGAGAACTCCAATGACCCGCGCCTAGTGCAGCAGATCGCCAAGGCCAGCGGTGCCCAGCCGGGCGGCGAGCTCTATGTGGAGGCCCTGTCACCCGCTGATGGCCCGGCGTCCACCTACGCAGCCATGTTCCGCTACAACGTGGATACCCTGGTCAAGGCGATGAAGGGCGGGCATTGAGGCCCGGGGTCTTTCGGTAGGTTGGGTTGAGCATAGCGAAGCCCAACAGCGTGAAGGTCGAGCCCCTTCACGTTGGGCTTCGACGGTGGAGCCGTCTCAACCCAACCTACGTCTGACTGGTAGGTTGGGTTGAGCATAGCGAAGCCCAACAGCGCGAGGGTCGAGCCCCTTCATGTTGGGTTTCGACGGTGGAGCCGTCTCAACCCAACCTACGCCGGACCGGTAGGTTGGGTTGAGCGGCGCAAAGCCCAACAACGCGAGGGTTGAGCACCTTCGCGTTCGGCTTCGACGCGAGGCTGGTCACCTAAACCACCGGCACCTCTTCGAGGTGTCGGTATTCCGCACCCAAGCGCCGGGCCAGCTCCGCTGCCCGTCCCAGGCGCAGCGGTCCCAATTCGATATCCAGCACCCGGATGGGGCAGTCCGGTATGGCCAGCCCCTCCAGCTCACGCAGGCGCCCGTCGGTGACTAGCAGCAACCGGCATTCCTCGCCCGGACGCTGCCGCCGCCGAGTCTTCAGCCAGTCATGAGCTTCCGCCAGCCCCGCCAGCAAGGGCGTACCGCCCCCTGCGCCTAGCTGCTCCAGCCAAACCTGCAACGCCTGACCGCTGCGTTGCCCCTGGAAGGACCATTCGGGCCGTTCCCCTGCCGCCTGCAGCACGGCGACGCTGACCCGCTGGCGGTAGGCCTGCTCGAACCAGTCGGCCAGCAGGCCCTTGGCCTGGGTCAGGGCACCGTGGCGGCGGGTAGATGCGGAATGATCGAGGATCACCAACCAGAGCTGTGCCGGACGCCGACTGCGCGGCTGGCGCAGGAGATCACCGGCGCGCCGCGGACGACCGCGAAGCAGCGTCGGCACCCAGGCGATGGCACCTTCCGTGCCCGACGAACGAGCGCCGTGGCGACCCCCAGTGGCCTTGCCCGCCCCGCTTCGGGCATCGCGATCCAGGGTATGGGACGATCGGATGCCTAGGGCTTTTTTGCCTCGCTCAACCGGCGTCTGAGGCCCGATGCCACGGGCTCCGCTGCCAGGGCGCCCCAGCCATCGTCGCCTGAGGGCTCGACGTCACCCTGTCCCTGCTGATCACTTTTCCCTCGCTCCGAAGGGTCAGAGGGCAGTCGTTCCTCTAGGGGTGGTATTAATGAGGTTGAATCTTTTATGTCCCGTCGCCGATGGCGCAGGGCGAAATCGGCGACGGCAATGATATCCGCGTGCTCGATCAGCGCGGCATCGCGCCAGGCGGCATGGGCACGGGCGGCGCGCAGCCAGACCAGGTCGGCGCGGAGGCCATCGACGCCGGCCTGGTGGCAAGCCGTGGTGATGATCTCAAGGGCCGCATCATCCAGGGGAATGCTGGCAAGGCGTGCACGGGCCTGGGCGCAACGTTCGCGCAACTGCGCCTGATCGGACGCCCATTGAGCGACAAAGGCCACGGGATCGCTGTCGAACGCCAGGCGTCGACGCAGGATCTCGGCCCGCTCAAGAGGTGCCGGCCGGCTGTCCAACGCCAGGGCAAAGCCGAAGCGATCCAGCAACTGGGGGCGCAACTCGCCCTCCTCCGGATTCATGGTGCCCACCAGCAGGAAACGGGCGGCGTGCTCATGGGAGATGCCGTCCCGCTCCACCCGGTTGACACCGCTGGCGGCCACGTCCAGCAGCAGGTCGACCAGGTGATCCGGCAGCAGATTGACCTCGTCGACATAGAGCACGCCCCCATCCGCAGCCGCCAGGACACCCGGCGCGAAGCGCGCCCGGCCCTCGCCCAGCGCAGCGTCCAGATCCAGGGTGCCGACGATGCGCTCCTCGCTGGCGCCCAGCGGCAAGGTGATGAAAGTACCGTCACCGAGCAGGTCGGCCAGCCCGCGAGCCAGGGTGGACTTGGCCATGCCGCGCGGCCCCTCGATCAGTACGCCGCCGATGCGGGGATCGATGGCGTTGAGGCACAGCGCCAGCTTCAGGGGCTCGGCGCCGACCACGGCGGCCAGGGGAAAGACGGGGGCGGTCATCTCAGGCTTCATCCATATCCATCAATAGCTGTTCGAGGGCGTCGCGGTAGTCGCCTGGCTCCTGCCAGAGGCCACGTTGCTGGGCTTCCAGCAGGCGCTCGGTCATGTCGCGCAGGGCCTCGGGGTTGTGGCGTTCGACGAAGTCGCGGGTATCGGCATCGAGCAAGTAGGCATCGGCCAATTGCCGGTACTGGTGATCCTCCACCAGCTCGGTGGTGGCGCCGAAGCCGAACAGATAGTCCACGGTAGCGGCCATCTCGAAGGCGCCCTTGTAGCCGTGGCGCTTCATGCCGGCGATCCACTTGGGATTGGCCGCCCGGGAGCGCACTACCCGCCCCAGCTCTTCCTTGAGGGTACGGATCCTGGGCAGATCGGCCTGGGCGTGGTCGCCGAAGTAACTGGCGCGACGCTGGCCGCTCAGGGTCTCGGCCGCGGCCAGCATGCCGCCCTGGAACTGGTAGTAGTCGTTGGAATCGAGCAGGTCGTGCTCGCGGTTGTCCTGGTTCTGCAGCACCGCTTGCAGGCGACCCAGGCGGCGCAAGAAGTCGTCACGGGCGGCGGTGCCGTCATCCTCGGCGCCATAGGCGTAGCCGCCCCAATTGAGATAGGCCGTGGCCAGCTCGCTGCGCTCCTGCCACTGACGCTCTTCCACCGCACCCTGGACACCGGCGCCATAGGCCCCGGGCTGGGCGCCGAAGATGCGCCAGCCGGCCTGACGCCGCGCCAGATCGGCGGCGGTACCGGCCGCTTCCAGGACCGCGCGCTCGCGGCGCACCTGGGCGGCCAGGGGGTTGAGATCGTCCGGTTCGTCCAGCGCGGCGACCGCCTGGACCGCGGCATCGAACAGCCGTACCAGACCGCCGAAGGCGTCGCGGAAGAAACCGGAGATGCGCAGGGTGACATCCACCCGCGGTCGATCCAACAGCGACAGCGGCAGGATCTCGAAATCCTCCACCCGAGCGCTGCCGGTCTGCCAAACCGGACGCACGCCCAGCAGCGCCATGGCCTGGGCGATGTCGTCGCCGCCGGTTCTCATGGTCGCGGTGCCCCAGACCGAGAGGCCCAGTTGGCGCAGGTGATCGCCCTCCTCCTGCAGATGGCGCTCCAGCAACAGATTGGCCGACTGCCAGCCGAGGCGCCAGGCGGTCATGCTCGGCAGATTGCGCACATCCACGGAAAAGAAGTTACGCCCGGTGGGCAGGACGTCCAGCCGGCCGCGACTGGGGGCGCCGCTGGGTCCGGCAGGAACGAAGCGCCCGTCCAGGGCCGCCAGCAGGCCGCCGATTTCCGCCGGCCCACAGGCGTCCAGCGCCGGCGCCACCTGGGCGACCAGGTGCTCCAGCACCGGACGGGTCGCCGGCAGTTCGGCCAGCGCCAGTGGCAAGGGTTCACCCTCCACCGTTGCGGCGACCAGGGCAAGCGCCAGCAACTCGAGCCGCTCGCGCGTATCGCCCAGGGTCCGCCAGGCTTCGGTCGAAAGAGCCACCAGGCACGGCGGACGCGGTCCCTGCCATGGCTCGCCGAGATCGGCGGCCAAGGGATCGAACGCCAGCTGCAGATCCTTGGCCAGCGCCCGCAGGAGACTGGCATTCCCGCCCTGGGCATCGCCCCGGGGGATGCGCAGCAGGGCGACCAGAGTATCCCGCCGCAGCTGCCCGGTGGGCGACTCGCCGAACACATGGAGGCCGTCGCGAATCTGGGATTCCTTGAGATCACAGAGATAGGCGTCCAGTTGCGGCAGCCAGCTGTCCGGGTCCTCGGTGATCACCAGCCCCAGCTCACGATCCAGGGCGGTTTCGCGCACCAGTTGCAGGATCTCGCCGCGCAATTCGGTCGCGCGTCGCAGGTCCAGCAGGCTGGCGTCGTAGTATTCGTCGGCCAGGCGCTCCAGGTCGCGCAGCGGCCCGTAGCTTTCGGCGCGGGTCAGCGGCGGCATCAAATGGTCGATGATCACCGCCTGGGTGCGCCGCTTGGCCTGGGCACCCTCGCCCGGGTCATTGACGATGAAGGGATAGACGTTGGGCAGCGGTCCGAGAATGGCGTCCGGCCAGCATTCCTGGGACAGGCCCACGCCCTTGCCCGGCAGCCACTCCAGATTGCCGTGCTTGCCCAGATGCACCACCGCCTGGGCGCCATAGGCCTCGCGCAGCCAGAAATAGAAGGCCAGGTAGCCATGGGGCGGCACCAGCGAGGGATCGTGGTAGACCGCCGCCGGATCGACGTCATAGCCGCGCGCCGGCTGGATACCGACGAAGGTCAGGCCAAAGCGCACCCCGGCTACCATGAGCCGACCGCGCCGATGCATGGGATCGGCCTCGGGCGCCCCCCAACGTTCCGTCACCGCCTGCTGCAAACTCAGCGGCAGGCGGGCGAACAGCGCCTGGTAGTCATCCAGCGCCAGGCTCTGTAGGGCTGGGCGCAGATCACGCAGGGCGCTGTCGTTGGTCACTCCACCAAGCAGGCGCTCGATCAGGGCGGTACCGCTCTCTGGCAGATTGGCCACTGGATAACCGGCCGTCTGCAGGGCCTGAAGCACCTTGAGTGCCGCTGCCGGGGTATCCAGGCCAACGCCGTTGCCGATACGCCCATCGCGGGTCGGATAGTTGGCCAGGATCAGGGCGATGCGCTTGTCCGCCGCCGGACGCCGCGCCAGCTCGATCCAGCTGCGCGCCAGCCGCGCGACGAAGGCCATGCGCTCGCCATCGGCCTGGTAGTTGACCACGTCGCTCTGACTGCGCTCGCAGCGCCAGGCCAGGCCCTTGAAGCTGATCGGCCGGGTGATGATGCGCCCATCCAGTTCCGGCAGGGCGATGTGCATGGCCAGGTCGCGGGCCCCCAGACCCTGGGGGTTCTCTTGCCAGCGTTCGCGATTGTCCTGGGCGCAGATGGCCTGGAGTACCGGCACCGGTCGGCGGAACGGCGTGAGATTCGGCCTCTCCGGACTGGACTGGGCGAAGCCGGTGGTATTGAGAATCAGCGCGGTGTCGGTCTCGTCCAGCAGCCGCTCGACTTCCGTCAGGCAGGCCGCCTCCTTGAGGCTGGCCACGGCGATGGGCAGCGGATTCAGCCCCTGGGCTGCGAGTTGCGCGCAGAAGGCGTCCACGAAGGCGGTATTGGCCGACTGTAGATGGGTGCGGTAGAACAGCAGCGCCGCCGTGGGCCAATCCGCTCGCCAGCGCGGGCGCCAGCCATCCAGGCCTAGTCCTTCGGGCTGATAGACCGCCACCCGCGGCAATTCCTGTGGCGGCTCGTAAAGGTATCGGGCATCCAGGCATTCGGCGGCCAGGCAGTGCAGGAAATCCCGGGCATTGCCCAGGCCGCCTTGACGCAGGTAGCGCCACAGCCGTTCGGCCAGGTCCGGTGCCACGGTGCCCAGAGCCATCAGCTCAGGGTCAGGGCGATCGCAGCCGGGCACTGCGATCAGGGTCAGCCCCCGCTCGGCCAGTTCGGCGAGGCGCTCCATGCCATAGCGCCAGTAGCCCTGGCCGCCATGCAGGGAGATGAACACCACTCGCGCCTGGCTCAGCACCTCCTCGACATAGAGGTCCACCGAGGCGTGGTTCTGCAGCTGCATGGGATTGGCCAGGCGCAGGCTGGGATAGCCGGCATCCAGGGTACGAGTCGCCTCGGCCAGCAGGGCCAGATGCGAATCGCCACTGCAGAGCACGACGATCTCACCCGGCGTCTGCGCCAGATGGGCGATGCCGTCGTCCGGGACGAAGCCGCCCGGCTGGGTACGCAGCAGATGCATCTGGCGTCAGGCGACCGCGGCGCGCAACTGGGCGGTGATCGCCGCCTGGTCCAGCTCCTGGCCGATCAGCACCAACTGGGTGCTGCGGGTCTCGCCGGTCTTCCAGGCACGGTCGAAATGCTTGTCGAAGCGGGTACCGACCCCCTGCACCAGCAGTCGCAGCGGCTTACCGGCAATGGCCGCGAAGCCCTTCACCCGCAGCACGCCATGGCTCTTGACCACCTCGGTCAGCGCCGCCAGCAGGGTCGCTTCCGCCACCTCGGGCAGGTCTACGCCAAAGGAGTCGAATTCATCGTGGTCATGGTCTTCATGACCTTCGAGGTCATGGTGGGTCGGACGGCTGTCGATATGGGCCTCGGATTCGGCTTGCAAGCCCAGCAGCACCGACAGGGGCAGCACGCCACGACTGGCTTCCACCACCTTGACCGCGGGCGGCAACTCTTCGCTCACCTCGGCGCGGACCCGGGCCAGGGCCTCGGCGTCCAGGCCGTCGGCCTTGTTGAGGATCACCAGGTCGGCACTGGCCAGTTGATCTTCGAACAACTCGTGCAGCGGCGATTCATGGTCCAGGTTCGGATCCTGGCGGCGCTGGGCATCCACCTGCTCGGGATGGGCGGCGAAGGTACCGGCCGCCACCGCGGGACTGTCGACCACGGTGATCACGGCGTCCACGGTGCAGGCGTTGCGGATCTCCGGCCACTGGAAGGCCTGCACCAGGGGCTTGGGCAGCGCCAGGCCACTGGTCTCGATGAGGATGTGGTCGATGTCGCCGCGACGCGCCACCAGCTCCTTCATCACCGGAAAGAACTCTTCCTGCACGGTGCAGCACAGGCAGCCATTGGCCAATTCGAAGACGCGCCCCTGGGCCTCTTCTTCGGTACAGCCGATGCTGCACTGGCGGAGGATCTCGCCATCGATGCCCAGCTCGCCGAATTCGTTGACGATCACCGCGATGCGGCGGCCTTCGGCATGGTCGAGCATGTGCCGCAACAGGGTGGTCTTGCCGGAACCGAGGAAGCCGGTAACGATGGTGACGGGAGTCTTGGCCAGGGTTTTCATGGGCTGCCCTTAGAAAGAAAGCGAAAAAAGACGGGCAGGCATGCCAAGCGCTCGCGCAGCGGCAAGGCCCTGGTGGCAGCCCGGATCACCCCGCCCGGTTGCGTATGGAAAGCTAGCGAGGCAGGTCTCCTGGCTCACGGCGCCCTACTCCAGCCTTCCCGCGTGAGCAGTGGCCTTAAAGCTTGTTCATCATTCGCGAGCTAGCGTCAATTATGAACAGGCTCTGTGGAGAGGCTGAAGATGCCGCTTACAGTTGCGGGGGCAGCCGCGGTGTCGCACCGCGTTCCCTTTCAAGCTCTTGCGGACAAGAGCACCTCGAAGCCCGACAGGCTACGAGTGCCCCGCCGGGGTGTCAATCGAACAGGCTTGACCGTCGGACGACCCGCGTGGTCTGCTCGCTCCTGCTTCAGGTGTCGCGACTCCGCCAGGGGTCGCGGTGAAACGGGAAGCCGGTCCAAGTCCGGCACTGCCCCCGCAACGGTAGACGAGCGCAGGATCACGATGCCACCCGGCTGGCAAGCTTGGGGAAGGCGATCCTGGTAGTCGTACGGGAATGCGGTCTTGCGCGAGCTAGCACCTGGCAAGGCGGAACCCTTCAAGGAAGCGCAATTTACCGAGAGTAGATGAGCACTCCGCGAAGGGCTTCAGCGCTGCCAGGCCGACGCGCAGCCAAGACCGCACCTTGAGACCCTCGTGAGTCCGGAGACCGGCCTGTCGCTTTCAAGCAACCCGCGGTGGGCGGTCGTGCTGGACGGCGGCCGCCTGCGGTTCGCTGCCTCGGCGCGTCCCTGCCGCTTCGACTCCGAGGCCTTGCCATGACCGCTACCCGCTCGACGACCGCCCTGCCCCAGCCTCATACCCATACCCGCGCCCAACGCCTGACCGCTACGCTGCTCGCCTGCCTGCTCGGCCTGGGCCTGGTGTTCCTGGCCGGTTTCTCCCATGTCGAGGCGCTGCACAACGGCGCCCACGATACCCGCCACAGCGAAGGCTTCCCCTGCCACTAAGAGGAGTACGTCATGTTCCAGCGTATCGCCTTCAGTGCCGGCGTGGCCGGGCTGCTCGCCGCTCTGTTGCTGAGCATCTTGCAAAGCGTCTGGATGACGCCGCTCATCCTCCAGGCGGAAACCTACGAGGTCCAGACCGAAGCCCCGGCCATGGCCGAGCACCAGGATCACGGCGAGGAAGAAGCCTGGGCCCCGGCAGATGGCTGGCCGCGCACCCTGTCGACCTTCGGCGGTAACCTGGTGGTGGCCGTGGGTTTCGGCCTGGTGCTCGCCGGCCTGTTCAACCTGCGCGCGCCGAACAGTACCTACCAGGGCCTGCTGTGGGGGGTGGCCGGCTACGCCACCTTCTGCCTCGCACCGAGCCTGGGCCTGCCACCGGAGCTACCAGGCACGGCCGCGGCCGACCTCACCTTGCGCCAGGCTTGGTGGATAGGCACCGCGGGCGCTACCGCAGCCGCCCTCGCCCTGCTGGCGTTCGCCCGCCACCCGGGCTTCAAGATCGCCGCCCTGGGCCTGCTGGTCATTCCCCACTTGCTGGGAGCGCCCCAGCCGGTCGCGCATGAGAGCCTGGCGCCACAAGAACTGCAACGGCACTTCCAGATCGCCGTGCTGGTGAGCAACCTGCCTTTCTGGCTATTGCTGGGCTTGGCGTGCAGCTGGCTGTTCCGCCGTCAGGAGCCGCAAGGCTGATGGCGCTGGTCCTGGGCTTGGGTTGCCGTCGGGATTGCTCGGTGGAGGAGCTTGCCGAGCTGGCGCAAGAGGTGCTGCAGGAAGCCGGCTGCGACCGCGCCGCCCTGACCGCCTTGGCGACGGTGGCCAGTCGACTCGAAGAAGACGGACTACGCACCCTCGCCCAACGCTGGCAGCTGCCTTTACAGGGCTTTCCCGCTGAACGCCTGGCGCAAGAACGTGGCATAACCTCAGCCAGCAAGCGGGTGTTGCAGCATGTTGGCAGCTCCAGTGTCGCCGAAGCCGCGGCCCTGGTGGCGGCCGGTGAAGGCGCCCGCCTGTTGGTGAGCAAACGCAAGAGCGCGTCGGCAACGGCAGCCTTGGCCTACGCCTGAGACGCCGCTTCCAAGTCGGTGTCGCTGACCCGGGCGCGGACATGGATGGGGCTGAAGGGCTCGTTCTGTACCAGTTCCACCAGAGCTTCCTTGACCAGCTCGAGGATCGCCATGAAGGTCACCACCACGCCAAGGCGCCCCTCATCCAGGGTGAACAGCGCCACGAAGGGCACGAAGGCGCCATCCTTGAGGCGTTCCAGCACCTGGCTCATGCGCTCGCGGGTGGACAGCACCTCGCGGGTCACCTGGTGACTCTCGAACAGGTCGGCGCGGCGCAGGACTTCGCCCATGGCCAGCAGCAACTCGCCCAGCTCCACCTCCGGCAGAAGCTTGCGCGCCCGCGCCTCGGGCGCCGGCAAGCTGGGCACCACGAAGTTGCGTCCCTCCCGCGGCAGATCGTCGAGGTCCTCGGCGGCCTTCTTGAAGCGCTCGTATTCCTGCAGCCGGCGGATCAATTCGGCGCGCGGGTCTTCCTCTTCGGCCTCCAGGCCTTCGGCGCGCGGCAGCAGCATGCGCGACTTGATCTCCGCCAGCATGGCGGCCATCAGCAGGTATTCAGCGGCCAGCTCCAGTTGCACCGCCTTCATCAGCTCGACGTAGCTCATGTACTGCCGGGTGATCTCGGCGACCGGAATGTCGAGGATGTCGATGTTCTGCTTGCGGATCAGATAGAGCAGCAGGTCGAGGGGCCCCTCGAAGGCTTCGAGAAAGACCTCCAGCGCATCCGGCGGAATGTAGAGGTCCTGGGGCAGTTCGGTGAAGGCCTCGCCATAGACCAGCGCCAGGCGCAGCTGCTCGGGTTCGAGCAGCTGGGGGTCCAGGGCTTCGCTCATGCTTCGATCATGAAGGGCGTGGGATCGCCGGCACCGACGCGGATCACTTCCGGCTCGTCGGCGGCCAGGCTGATCACTGTGGAGGGCTGCAGGCCACCCGGACCGCCCTCAATCACCAGGTCGACGAAATGCTCGAGACGCTCGCGGATCTCCCAGGCATCGCCCAGGGCTTCGTCATCCCCCGGCAGGATCAGGCTCACGCTCATCAAGGGTTCGCCCAGCGCCTCCAACAGCGCCAGGGTGATGGGATGCTGGGGCACCCGTACGCCAATGGTGCGCCGCTTGGGGTGCAGCAGCATGCGCGGCACCTCGCGCGTGGCGTTGAGGATGAAGGTGTAGGGGCCGGGAGTATAGGCCTTGAGCAGCCGGAAGGCGCTGGTATCCACCTTGGCATAGATGCCCAGCTCGGAGAGATCGCAGCACACCAGGGTGAAGTTGTGCTTGTCGTCGAGCTGGCGGATGCGGCGGATGCGCTCAACGGCACTCTTCTCGCCGATACGGCAGCCCAGCGCATAGGACGAATCGGTGGGATAGGCGATGACGCCACCGGACTGGATGACTTCCACGGCCTGACGAATCAGCCGCGGCTGGGGATTCTGCGGATGAATCTCGATGAACTGGCTCATTGGGGTTCCCGATTCTGAGGGTACAGCGGTTGACTGAAGCGCGCCCAGAGAGGCGGCAGATCTTCGGGCAACGGACGGTACATGCCCAGGTCCGACCAGTCGGCCGGCGCATGGAAATCGCTGCCCGCACTCACCATCAGACCGAATTCCCGCGCCAGAATTGCCAGGGTGCCGACCTGCTCGGCCGGCTGCACGCCATTGACCACCTCGATGGCGTGGCCGCCGCCGGTGACGAATTCCCCGATCAGCTTGCGCAGCTTGGTGCGGGTGAAGCCATAGGCCAGCGGATGGGCCAGACTGATCCATGCCTTGGCGCCCTTCAGGGTCGCCAGGGTCTCGGCCAGGGTCGGCCAGTGCTGCTTGACGTCGCCGAGCTTGCCGCCGCCCAGCCACTTGCGAAAAGCCTCGCCACGGTCCTCGACAAAGCCCGCCTGCACCAGGTATTCGGCGAAATGCGGCCGGGCCGGCGCATTGCGACTGTCACCCAGGGCCAGCTGCACCGCCCGGGCGCCGTCCAGGGTGCCGGGCATGCCCTTGGCCGCCAGCCGCCGGTCGATTTCCCGAGCGCGTTCCCAGCGCCCTTCGTGCAGGGCTTCCAGCGCGGCGTTCAACTCAGGCGCCTCGGGGTCGAAGTTGTAGCCCAGCACATGCAGAGTCGCGCCGCCCCAGGTGCAGGACATCTCGATCCCGGAGAGCAGGCGCAGCCCCAGGCCATCCGCGGCTGCCAGGGCTTCGGCATAGCCATCCAGGGTGTCGTGGTCGGTGATGGCCAGCAGTTGCACCCCGCGCTCATGGGCGCGTCTGACCACCTCGGCGGGCGCGAAGGCGCCGTCCGACGCGGTGGTATGACAGTGCAGGTCGATACGCATGGCTTTCTCCTCCGGCTTCATCAGGTATTATGCCGCGATGCACTGCTATCGGCTGCGTTAATGAAACAATTCATCGATTTCATCCCCCTGCTCCTGTTCTTCCTGGTCTACAAGCTCGATCCGCGTCCTGTGGAGTTCGCCGGGCACGCCTTTACCCTGGGCGGCATCTTCAGTGCCACCGCGGTCCTGATCATCGCCTCCCTGGTGGTCTACGGCGCGATCTTCGCGACCCAGCGCCGGCTGGAGAAGAGTCAGTGGCTGACGCTGATCGCCTGCCTGGTGTTCGGTGGCATGACCCTGGCGTTCCATAGCGAGACCTTCCTGAAGTGGAAAGCGCCGGTGGTGAACTGGCTGTTCGCCCTGGCCTTCCTGGGCAGTCAGTTCATCGGCGACAAGCCGCTGATCCAGCGCATGCTGGGCCACGCGGTGCGACTGCCGGCCCCGATCTGGACGCGGCTGAACATCGCCTGGATCATTTTCTTCATCGTCTGCGGCTGCGCGAATCTCTACGTGGCCTTCACCTACGAAAGCTTCTGGGTCGACTTCAAGGTCTTTGGCAGTCTGGCGATGACCCTGGTATTCATGCTCGGTCAGGGCCTCTATCTGGCGCGCCATCTGCAACCCATGGATGAACCGCGAGACTGATCCCATGAGTCAGATACTGCTGATCGACGACGACCAGGAACTGTGCGACCTGCTCGGTGCCTGGCTGAAACAGGAAGGCTTCGAGGTCACCGCCTGTCATGCCGGCAGCGACGCGCGCATCCAGTTGCGCGAGGCGACACCGGACGTGGTGGTGCTGGACGTGATGCTGCCTGACGGCAGTGGTCTGGAATTGCTCAAGCAGCTGCGCAGCGATCATCCGCAACTGCCCGTGCTGATGCTGTCGGGACGGGGCGAACCGCTCGACCGGATCCTCGGCCTGGAGCTGGGTGCCGATGACTACCTGGCCAAGCCCTGCGATCCGCGCGAACTCACCGCCCGCCTCCGAGCCATCCTCAGACGCAGTCATCCGGCCCAGCCCGCGGCCCGCCTGCAGCTGGGCGACCTGTCGCTGAGTCTGGCGCGCGGCGTCGCCAACATCGGCGAAACCGAGATCACCCTGACCCTCACCGAGAGTCGCATCCTCGAAGCCCTGCTGCGCCAGCCGGGCGATCCCCTGGAAAAGCAGGCCCTGGCCCAGGCGGCCCTGGGCCGCAAGCTGACCCTCTACGATCGCAGCCTGGACATGCATGTCAGCAATCTGCGCCGCAAGCTCGGCAGCCATGCCGACGGTCGTCCGCGCATCCTGGCGCTGCGGGGCCGCGGCTACTACTACAGCGTCTAGCCCACCGCGCAGCCTTTACCCCCTCTTTACGCCCGCTGACCGCCACTGACTCCCCCGCTCCTAGACTGGGCTCTTCCGGTGTTGCACCGGTCATCCCAAGGAGATTTCTCGATGCGCAAACTCATGCCCGCCGTGCTGTTCGCCGCCCTGCTGCCGACCCTGACCCTGGCCGCTACCCAGGACAGCACCGACATCACCCCGCCGCCCCACGGCAAGCTGATGGATGGCGGTCCGCGTGGCGACGGCCCCCTGCGCGGTCTCAAGCTGACCCCCGAGCAACGCGAGCAGGTCGGCAAGCTGATGGGCGAGGAACGCCAGCAGCAGCGCGAGATCGTCAAGAGCTACCTCGACAAGCTGCCCGAGGATCAACGCAAGGCTCTGCACGATCAGCTGGATGGCAACCGCGACAAGACCCGTCAGTCCATTCGCGCCCTGCTCAAGCCCGATCAGCAGAAGCGCTTCGACGAAATGGAGAAGAAGCGTGAGGATCGCGCCAAGGAGTGGGCCGAGTTCCAGCAGTGGAAGCAAGACCACAAGTCCTCCTGATCCCCGATCGCTGCGCCGATGGTCCTCGGCGCAGCGTCTGACTAAGAATCTGCCCAAAGTCTCGCGAGCTAGAGACAAACAAGGCCTAGGCGGCCCCACGAAAATGCCTGAGGAAGCGGATCGGACCCGCGCTCGGGTTTACGAGTGGTAAATGAGCATTCCGAAGGCATTTTCAACGCCGTTTGGCCGACGCGCAGCAGACTTTGAGCAGATTCTAAGGCGACTGCATGGTTTTTCGTTCTCTCTTCTGGCGCATCTTCGCCACCTTCTGGCTGGCCATCCTGTCCGCGGTCGGCCTGACCATGCTGCTCGGCCACCTGGCCGATCAGGATTCCTGGATCCTCGCGCAGCATCCCGGCCTGCGCGGCCTCCCCGAACAGTGGGTGCAACGTTATGAAAACGAAGGTCCCGCCGCCGCTCAAGGCCTACTCGAACAGCGCAAGGGCCGCTATGGCATCGATGTGCTGGTGCTGGGCGAGAACGGCTCGCCCCTGGTGCGCGGCACCCTGCCACCGCGCATCTTCGACCAGGATCTCGACCAGCCGCAGCGTCAGCAGCGCCCCGGCCCCGGCGCCCGCGACCCCAACCGGCCGTTGCCCTGGCGACGCCTGACCGACGAATACACCAGCCCGAGCGGCCAGACCTACCTGTTCATCTACCACCTGCCCACCCCCGAGCTGGGTGCCTGGCGCCGGCAGAGCCTGTTCTGGCCGGTCGGCATGCTGGCCATCGCCACGGTGGTGCTGACCCTGTTCAGCCTGCTGCTGACCCTCAGCCTGACCCGCCCGCTCAATCATCTAAGGCGTGCGGTCCATGATCTCGGGCAGACCGCCTACCAGCAGGACACCCTCGCCCGCCTCGCCCGCCGCAAGGACGAACTGGGCGTGCTGGCCGAAGACTTCAATCGCATGGGCGCCCATCTGCAGCGCCTGATCGACAGCCAGCGGCAGCTGCTGCGCGACGTGTCCCACGAGCTACGCTCCCCGCTGGCCCGCCTGCGCATCGCCCTGGCGCTGGCCGAACGCTCCGACCCCCATGACCTGGGCAACATGTGGCCGCGCCTGACTCTGGAATGCGACCGCCTGGAAACCCTGATCGGCGAGATCCTCGCCCTGGCGCGTCAGGAAGCGGATCCAGGCCCACCCGAGCAGCTGGAACTGCATCCGCTACTCGAAGGCCTGGTGGACGATGCTCAACTCAGCGCACCCCAGCAGCGGGTGGAACTCGACGTTCCCGCCGCCCTGCGCCTGGACGGCTGGCCGGACGTCCTGGAACGCGCCCTGGACAATCTCCTGCGCAATGCGCTGCGCTTCAATCCGCCCGCCCGCCCCATCGTCATCTCGGCAGCCGCGACCGCCGGCGAGGTACGCATCCAGGTACGTGACCATGGCCCCGGCGTCAAGGCCGACGACCTGCCGCGCCTGGGCGAACCCTTCTTCCGCTCGGACCAGCAGCACGCCACAGGGTACGGCCTGGGGCTGGCCATCGCCCGCCGCGCCGTGGAGCGCCATGGTGGCGAGCTGCACCTGAGCAATCACCCGGACGGCGGCTTTCTCGCCACCGTCACCCTGCCGCTCAGACCGGTGCTGGCCAATGGCTGACCTGAGCGCTCAGATCACGTGGCGCCGGAAGCCGCGGGGCCACCTCGGGCGTGCCCAGGTAGATGTAGCCCACCAGTTGCTCGCCTTCGGTCAGGCCAAGGCCCTGCAGGACCCAGGGGTCGTAGCTGAACTCACCGGAGCGCCAGACCGCACCCAGGCCCAGGGCGAAGGCCGCATTGACCAGACCGTGGGCCACGCAACCGGCGGTGATGATCTGCTCCTGAACGGGCACCTTTCGGTGCTCCTGGGGCACGGCAACGACGGCGATCACCAGGGGCGCCCGCAGCGGCATGCGCCGGGCCTTTTCCACGGCCGCGGTATCCGCGTCGGGCTCGCGACGGCGCAAGGCGTCGGCATAGAGCTCGCCAAGCGCCGTGCGACCTTCGCCGGCCACCAGGATCAGCCGCCAGGGGCGCAGCAGCTTGTGGTCCGGCGCCCGGTCCGCGGCGCGCAGCAGGACCTCCAGTTGCTCGGGGGTGGGGCCCGGTTCGGTCAGGCGACCGACCGAGGCGCGATTGCAAAGAGCTTCGAGGGCATCCATAGCGTCTCTCCTGTAAGGATGCCGCAGTGTAACCCAGGGACGACGGCCGAATTTGGCTGTCACAGCAGCGGAATCACTGACATTCTTGGCCGCTACCCGGATGGTCAGCTAAGATCGCGAATGCTAGAAAACCCGGCCGCTTTCATCGTCGCGAACGGAGTTATCCCGACCTCTCGCCTTTCTCGAAACGGACCCGACAGATGAAGTTTGCGCTCAACCGGTTCCTCGCTGCGTCCGGTGACAGCCTGGGCGTCTACTACGCCCGGGTGTTCGCCTATCTGATCGCCGCCGCCAGCGTCACTGCGGGTTACTACACCCAGACCGATGCCGTGGGCCTGTGGTTGATCCCCTATGCCCTGCTCTATCCGCACCTGGCCCAGACCCTGAGCATCAAGCTCAGACGCGATCGTGGCGCCCAGACCGATATCCTGCTGGCCGCCATAGACGCCATTCACGTCGGCATGGCCGCGGTGGTGTTGCGCTTTCCGCTGATGCCTACCCTGATGCTGCTGTTCATGCTCGGCTACACCAGCATGCTGCGCGGTGGTCCCCGTCTGCTCGGCCTCTGCCTGCTGTTCGCCACCAGTGCCGCGGCCCTGGGCAGTGCCACCTTCTTTCATGGCGTCGACCTTACCAGCCCGCTACTGGTGGCGGTCACCAGCGTAGTGGGCACCATGCTGCACCTCTGGGGTACCGGCTACTTCCTGCACCGGCAGCGCAAGCGCCTCATCCAGATCAACGACGACCTCAAGCGCGAGCAGGAAAAGTCGGCGATCCTGGCGCATAACTTGGCGAAATACCTCTCGCCCCAGGTCTGGGAATCCATCTTCACGGGCAAGCAGCACATCGCCCTGGGCACCCAGCGCAAGAAGATCACGGTGTTCTTCTCCGACATCAAGGGCTTCACCGAGCTGTCCGAAGAACTCGAGGCCGAAGCCCTCACCGACATGCTCAACAACTACCTCAACGAGATGTCGAAGATCGCCGTGAAGTACGGCGGCACCATCGACAAGTTCGTCGGTGACTGCGTGATGGTGTTCTTTGGCGACGCCAACAGCCAGGGCGCCAAGAAGGACGCCGTGGCCGCGGTCTCCATGGCCATCGCCATGCGCAAGCACATGAAGGTCCTGCGCCAGCAGTGGCGCAGCCAGGGCATCAACAAGCCGCTGGAAATCCGCATGGGCCTGAACACCGGTTACTGCACGGTCGGCAACTTCGGCTCCAGCACGCGCATGGACTACACCATCATCGGTCGCGAAGTGAACCTGGCCAGCCGCCTGGAGAATGCCGCCGATGCCGGCGAGATCCTGATCAGCCACGAGACCTACTCGCTGGTCAAGGAAACCATCATGTGCCGCGACAAGAGCTGGATCACCGTCAAGGGCTTCAGCAAGCCGGTGCAGATCTACCAGGTGGTGGACTTCCGTCGCGACCTGGGCGCCTCCCCCAGCTATGTCGAACACGAACTGCCGGGCTTCTCCATGTACCTGGATACCAACAACATCCAGAACTACGACAAGGAGCGAGTCATCCAGGCGCTGCAACTGGCGGCGGAAAAGTTGAAGGACAAGGTGATCCTCTAACTCCTCCGCCTTTCCTGCAGGCAGAAAAAAGCCCCGGATATCCGGGGCTTCTTCATGGGACCGCGGGAATCAATCCTCGCGATAGCGACGCAGGCGCAGGGCCTTGCCAGCTACACGGGTGTCCTTGAGCTTGGTCAGCAGACGCTCCAGGCCTTCCTCGGGCAGCTCCACCAGGCTGAAGGAGTCACGGATCTGGATGCGGCCGATGGCCTCGCGATCCATGCCGCCTTCGTTGATGATGGCACCCAGCAGGTTCTTGGCGGCAACGCCGTCACGGGCGCCCAGGGCGGTGCGGCAACGCACGCGGCCTTCCGGCAGCGGCTGCATCGGACGACGCTCGCCGCGATCCGGACGCTCGCCGCGCTCAGGGCGGTCGCCCCGCTCAGGACGCTCGCCACGGGGACGTTCGCCACGACCGGCGCCGGGGGTCAGCGGCTGCTCGCGACGCACCGACTCGATATCCAGGGCGCGGCCGCTGGTCAGTTTGGCCAGCAGGGCCGCCGCCAGGGTCGAAGGATCGCACTGCAGACGCTCGCACAGTTCCTGACGCAGGGCGCCGTGAGTGGTGTCGGCATCGGCCAGCAGCGAACCCACGCCATCGGCCAGGCGGGAGATACGGGCTTCCAGCACGGCTTCGGCGTCGGGCAGGCGGATTTCGCCGACGCGCTGACCGGTGACGCGCTCGATGACCTGCAGCATGCGGCGCTCGCGCGGGGTGACCAGCAGCAACGCACGACCTTCACGACCGGCACGGCCGGTACGACCGATCCGGTGCACATAGGATTCCGGATCGTAGGGCATGTCCACGTTCAGCACGTGGGTGATGCGCGCCACGTCCAGACCACGGGCAGCGACGTCGGTGGCGACCACGATGTCCAGCGAACCGTCCTTGAGGGACTCGATGGTCTTCTCGCGCTGGGCCTGGGGCATGTCGCCATTCAGGGCGCTGACGCGATAGCCCTGGCGCTCCAGCAGCTCGGCCAGGTCCAGGGTCGCCTGCTTGGTGCGCACGAAGGCGATCAGGGCGTCGAAGTTCTCCACTTCCAGCAGGCGCAGCACCGAGGCCGGCTTCTGGTCGGCGTGGACCATCAGGTGCGCCTGCTCGATGCGGGCGACGGTCTGGGTCTTGGCCGCGATGCGGACGTGTTGCGGCTCCTTGAGGTGACGCTCGGCGATGGCGCGGATCGACGGCGGCAGGGTCGCCGAGAACAGCACGGTCTGGCGGGATTCCGGCATGGCTTCGAAGATGAATTCGAGGTCATCCATGAAGCCCAGCTTGAGCATCTCGTCGGCTTCGTCGAGCACCAGGTGCTGGACGGTGGCCAGCAGGTTGTCGTCGCGACGCAGGTGGTCGCACAGACGACCGGGGGTGGCGACCAGTACCTGGGCACCCATGCGCAGGGACTTCAGCTGCGGGCCCATGGGCGCGCCGCCGTAGAGGGCCACGACCTTCACGCCGGGCATCTCGGTGGAATAGGTTTCGCAGGCGGTAGCCACCTGCAGGGCCAGTTCACGGGTGGGAACCAGCACCAGAATCTGGGGTTCGCGACGGGACGGGTCGAGCTGCGAGAGCAGCGGCAGAGCGAAGGCTGCGGTCTTGCCGGTACCGGTCTGCGCCTGGCCGATCATGTCGTGGCCGGCGAGGATCACCGGGATGGACTGCGACTGGATGGGCGACGGCTCTTCGTAGCCGACGGCCTTGATGGCGGCGAGGATGGCGGGATTGAGATTGAGCGCAGCGAAATTGCTGATGTCCTGGGTCATTGTCTTGCCTCGTGTGCTTCGCAAAGACCCCAAAGCCAAGAGCTGCGCTTATCCGAATGACCGAAGTCGCCCAGGCAGCCAAGGTGTGAGCTTTTTGCGAAATAAAGATGAAAAAGGGGTGGAGCGTCTAGGATTGTTCGCCGTCGGGCGAACGCACGACCGGTGTAACCATGGCGGCGGACCGGGAAGATGCAGTTCCTGAACGGAAGGTCAAAAAGACCGGGGCGAATAATACCCGAACCCTGGACATTTCTCCAGAGAACCTTGGTCTACTTTTAGGGTCAGGTTGCCGCACGCAGGTTGTTCAGATAGGCCTCCAGATCGAAGCCGATGCGCAGGCTCAGTTCGCGAACGCGCTGCCGTGTGCCAGCCTCGTCCAGCTCCTGCTCCAGGCTCGCCGGTACCAGCAGGATCACGTTGCCCTCCACCACCGGGCACTCCCAATAATGATGGCGGAACAGCCCGCGCAGCAGCGCCGCGCCCAGCGGCTTGCCGTCGGTGGCGCTCCACTGGTTGATCATCAACCAGCCGCCCGGGTTGAGCTTGGCCTGGCAGTTTTCCAGAAAGCGCCAGGCCAGGTGGGCGCTGGACGGGCCGACATCGGTGTAGAGATCGACAAAGATCAGATCTGCCGGCGCCGCGCTATCGAGCAGCTCCAGGGCATCGCCGATCCGGATCTGCAACCGCGGATCTTCGCCAAGGCCAAGATGCTGCCGTGCCAGGCGCGGCACCGCGGGGCGCAGCTCCAGGGCTTCCACCGCCTCCAGGGGCAGCCACTTGAGGCAGGCCTGAGTCAGGGTGCCGGCGCCCAGGCCGAGAAAGAGCGCCCGCTGCGGCTGCGGGTGGCAGAGCGCGCCCAGCAGCATGGCGCGGTTGTAGTCGTATTCCAGCCAGGCGGGGTCCGTGGTGAAGACGCAGCTCTGCTCCACCTCTTCGCCAAATTCAAGGAAGCGATAAGGCCCCACCTCCACCACCCGAATCCGGCCATGGTCGTCGACGACCTCTTCCAGCAACACTTCCGTCTCGACCATCACCACCCTCCTCTATAGCCGCCCATGGTAGCCGCGATGGGCACTGTCTATCGAGAGTTGTCGCTGCTATCGGTTACCATGGAAGGCTTCGTCGCACCACTCAGAGAGAATCATGTCCGCGCCCTGGAGCCCCACCAGCTGGAGAGGCCTGCCCATCCAGCAACAGCCCGAATACCCCGATCAAGCCCGTCTCGCCGATGTCGAGCGCACCCTGGCGGGTTATCCGCCTCTGGTCTTTGCTGGCGAAGCCCGCGAATTGCGCCGACAGTTCGCTGAGGTCACCCAGGGGCGGGCCTTCCTGTTGCAGGGCGGCGATTGCGCGGAAAGCTTCTTCGAATTCTCTGCCGGCAAAATTCGCGACACCTTCAAGGTGCTGCTGCAGATGGCGGTGGTCATGACCTTTGCCGCCGGCTGCCCGGTGGTCAAGGTCGGTCGCATGGCCGGCCAGTTCGCCAAGCCACGCTCTGCGAATGACGAGGTCCAGGATGGCGTCTCCCTGCCGGCCTACCGCGGCGACATCGTCAATGGCATCGACTTCACCGAAGGCAGCCGTGTCCCGGATCCGCAGCGCCTGATCCAGGCCTACAACCAGTCCACCGCGACCCTCAACCTGTTGCGCGCCTTCGCCCAGGGTGGCTTCGCCGACCTGCACCAGGTGCATCGCTGGAACCTGGACTTCATCGCCAACTCGGCCCTGGCCGACCGCTATCACCAGTTGGCGGACCGCATCGACGAGACCCTGGCGTTCATGCGCGCCTGCGGCCTGGACACCGCGCCCCAGGTCAAGGAAACCAACTTCTTCACCGCCCACGAGGCGCTGCTGCTCAACTACGAAGAAGCCTTCGTCCGCCGCGACAGCCTGACCGGCGATTGGTACGACTGCTCCGCGCACATGCTCTGGATCGGCGACCGCACCCGTCAGCCCGACGGTGCCCACGTGGAATTCCTGCGTGGCGTGAACAACCCCATCGGCGTCAAGGTCGGCCCTTCCACCACCAGCGAAGACCTGATCCGCCTGATCGACACCCTCAATCCGGAGAACGATCCAGGCCGCCTCAACCTGATCGTGCGCATGGGCGTGGGCAAGGTTGGCGATCACCTGCCGCGGCTGATCCAGACCGTCGAGCGTGAAGGCCGCCAGGTGCTGTGGAGTTCCGACCCCATGCACGGCAACACCATCAAGGCCTCCAGCGGCTACAAGACCCGGGATTTCGCCAGCGTGCTGGGCGAGGTCAAGGAGTTCTTCGGCGTGCACAAGGCCGAGGGCACCTATGCTGGCGGCATCCATATCGAAATGACCGGACAGAACGTCACCGAGTGCATCGGCGGCGCCCGTCCGGTCACCGAGGACGCCCTCTCCGATCGTTACCACACCCATTGCGATCCGCGCCTGAACGCCGATCAGTCCCTGGAACTGGCCTTCATGATCGCCGAGACGCTCAAGGGCATCCGTCGTTGAGCAGCATGCGCGGCGCTCTCTAGCGCCGCGCCACTGCCTCCCGCAAGACGTCCGCCGGCCCGTGCAATTGCAGGTCGGCGAGGCCCAGCCAGTCGGCCAGGGCCCGTAACTGCCCAGCCAGGGCATCCAGGCCTTCCTCATCCAACCCCGCCGGCTCCAGGTGCACCGCATGCACCGCCAGGCGCGACTGCGCCCGCTCGGCGCGCAGATCCACCCGCGCGGCCAGCCGCTCTCGGTAGAGAAAGGGCAGCACATAGTAGCCATAGACCCGTTTGGGCGCCGGCGTGTAGATCTCCAGTCGATAGCGGAAACCGAACAACTGCTCGGTGCGCTCGCGCTCCCAGACCAGGGAATCGAAGGGCGATAGCAATGCGGCGGCCTGCACCGGCCGCCTGGGGTTCGGGGTATCCACCACATAGGCTGGCTTCGACCAACCCTGCACCTGGATCGGCTGCAGACTGCCCTCCTCCTGCAACTCGGCGATACCCTGGCGTGCTTCGGCGGGACTCAGACGGAAGTAGTCGCGCAGCTGGACCTCGCTCGCAACCCCCAGAGCACGGGCGCTGCGCAACAGCAGTGCCCGCCGTGCGGCTTCAGGCATGGGGGCCGGAGCCGCGAGCAGCGCCGCCGGCAGTACCCGCTCGGGCAGGTCATAGAGCCGCTCGAAACCGCGCCGCCCCGCCACCGTCACCTCGCCGGCAGCGAACAGCCACTCCAGCGCCAGCTTGCCCGGACTCCAGCCCCACCAGGGACCGGCCTGCTCGGCACGCTTCGCCAGGCTGCCAGCGCCCAGAGCGCCGCGCTGCACGACCGCTTCCAGGGTCTGGGCGACGACCTGCGGCTGCTCGACGGCGAACCGTGCCAGCTGGCGATAGATGCCGACGCCCTGGCGCGCCTGCTCGCGACGCCAGCGCAACTCGGCCCAGACCTCGGCTGGCACCAGCGAGGCCTCGTGGGCCCAGCACTCATAGAGCTGGCGCTTGCGCCCCCGGCCCCAGGCCAGGGCATCGAAGTCGGCGAAGGCATAGCGGCCGAGACGACTGAACAGCGGTAGATAGTGCGAGCGCACCAGGGCGTTGACCGAGTCGATCTGCAGCACATTCAGGCGCACGGCCTGACGGTACAGGGCGGCAGCGCCCGCGCCGCCCTTGGGTTGGCTACCGAAGCCCTGGGCGCGCAAGGCCAGGCGTCTGGCCTCGCGCAGGGAAAGGCTTTCCATCCGAACTCCTGATAGCGAGAGGTGATGCTCCACCCTAGCAGGATCGGCGGCCGCCCTCCTCTGCCGGCTGCTGCCAGAAGGGCTTGTCAGCCTCCTGCCAGGCATCGGCGCGACTCAGACCCAGGTCGTGCAAGGCACTGTCATCCAGCCGATAGAGCGCACGGCGCTGACGGGAGACCTGCATCGCTCGCTGCAACCAGGCCAGGGCCCGACGCAGGCGGCAGCTGACGTCCAGATATCCACGGGCGCGAGCGAACGAATCATGGTGAGTAGCGAGCCGAGCCATGGTGAAACTCCTTCTCCAAGGGGTATGGCTCAAGTCTGGAAGCTGGCATAACATCAATCCAACGAATCTTTCTGATGCGATCCATTCACCAGGCTGATGCCATGAACTATCCCAGCATAGAGACCGATCTGTTGCGCACCTTTGTCGCCATCGCTGACCAGGGCGGCTTCACCCGTGCCGCCGAGGTGGTCAATCGCACCCAGTCGGCGGTGAGCATGCAAATGCGCAAGCTCGAAGAAGACGTACTGCAGCGGCGGCTGTTCGAGCGGGAGGGCCGCCAGGTACGCCTGACGGCGGAAGGCCAGATCCTGCTGGGCTTCGCCCGGCGGATCCTCAAGCTGCATGGCGAGGTGATGACTACCCTGCGCGAGCCGCACATGGTGGGCACGGTGCGCATCGGCACCCCCGATGACTATGTCATGAGGTTCATTCCGGGCATCCTGGCGGGCTTCGCCAAGGCCTATCCGCTGGTGCAGGTGGATGTCCACTGCGAGACCACCGCGGGCCTGCTGCAACGTCAGGACCTGGATCTGACCATCGTCACCCGCGAACCGGGCAACGAGATCGGCCTGCCCCTGCGTCGCGAGCGCTTCATCTGGGCCGAGGCGCCGGGTTTCGATATCCACCAGCGCGATCCGTTGCCGCTGGCGATGTTCAACACCTCGTGCTTTCTCAGCGAATGGGCCCGACGCGCCCTGGACAGTCGTGGGCGTGGCTATCGTCTGGCCTACAGCAGCCCGAGCCTGGCGGCGCTGCTGGGCATCGTCAAGGCGGGCCTGGCCGTCACCGCGCAATTGGAAAGCCTGTTGCCCAGCGAACTGCGCCGCCTGAGCGAAGCCGAGGGCATGCCCGATCTGCCGGCCTGCTCCATCGAACTGGTGCGCAATCCGCGCAGCGCTTCACCCATCATCGACACTCTCGCCGAGCATATCGCCGAGGGCTTTCGGCAGTGGGACTTGTCTGAAAAGTCGCCGAGCGAAGGTGAGGCAAAGCAAGAATCAGCGAGGAAGCGGATTGGACTCGCGCTCGAGTTTACAAATGGTAAATGAGCATTCTGACCGAGCTGGCGATCCAGCTGATTTTTAACGCAGCATCACCCATGCGCAGGCAGTTTTCAGACAACGTCTAATCAGCGCAGCGCCAGCAGCACCGCACACAGCAGCAGGAAGCCACAGAACAGCAGCCGCAGCAGGCGCTCTGGCAGCTGGTGCGCCAACTTCACGCCCCAGCTCACGCTGAGCAGCCCACCCAGGGCGAGCGGAATACCCACGCTCCAGTCGACCTCCCCATGCCAGGCGTAGCTGGCCAGGGTGACCCCGGTGGTAGGCAGCGCCATGGCCAGGGACATGCCCTGGGCCGCCACCTGGGTCAGGCCCATGACTCCGGCCAGGATCGGCGTGGCGATCACCGCCCCACCGACACCGAACAGCCCGCCGACCATACCCGCCACCAGCCCCAGCACGCCGAGACCCAGCCGGCTCGGCGTCGTCAGCGGCGGCTGGCCACGACGATAGAGTTGCCAGAGGTTGTAGAGCACCAGCAGGAAAAGGAAGCCGACGAAGCCGTGGCGCATCGAGCGGGCATCCAGGGACACCGCCAACGCCGTGCCCACCAGGGCCGACAGCATCCCGGCCGCGGCCAGCAGCCCGGCGCGTTGCCAGTCGATGCGGTTGCGCTGGTTGTACTTGTAGACCGACAGCAGCACGTTGGGCACCACCATCACCAGGGCGGTGCCCTGGGCCAGTTGCTGGTCGAGGCCGAACAGCAGCGCCAGCACCGGAATGGCGATCAAGCCGCCGCCGATGCCGAACAGGCCACCCACCACGCCCAGCAGCGCGCCGAGGACGACATCGATCAACAACGTAAACAGCGATTCCACGATGGCACTATCCAGCAGCGAAGAAAGGTTGAAACAGCGGTCGATCCTGGCAGACACCCAGACAGCAAAAAGCCCGGCAAGCCGGGCTTTCTGTCGAGACGCCTGGATTAGAGCCTGTTCAAAGTCTCGCGAGCTAGAGCCAAACAAGGCGAAAAGGGTTGAGGAAGCGGAGTTTACAAGTAGTAAATGAGCATTCCGAAACCATTTTCAACGCCGTTTGGCCGACGCGCAGCAGACTTTGGATAAGTTCTTAGACCTTGGCGCGCGACTTGTACTCGTTGGTACGGGTGTCGATCTCGATGTGGTCGCCGATATCGCAGAACTCGGAAACCTTCAGCTCGTAGCCATTGTTCAGGCGCGCGGTCTTCATGACCTTGCCCGAGGTGTCGCCGCGAACGGCCGGCTCGGTGTAGGCGATCTGGCGCACGATGGTGGTGGGCAGCTCGATGGAGATGACGCGGTCGTTGTAGAACACCGCTTCGCAGACGTCGGTCATGCCGTCTTCGATGAAGGCAATGGCTTCGCCCAGGTCGTCTTTCTCGACTTCGTACTGGTTGTAGTCGTTGTCGACGAACACATACAGGGGATCGGCGAAGTAGGAATAGGTCACTTCCTTGCGATCCAGAATCACCGGCTCGAGCTTGTCATCGGCGCGGAAGACGGTCTCGGTCGCGCTGCCGGAGAGCAGGCTCTTCAGCTTCATCTTGACCACTGCAGCGTTACGGCCGGACTTGTTGTATTCAGCTTTCTGGATGACCCAGGGAGCGTTGTCGATCATGGCCACTTGGCCGGCACGGAACTCTTGTGCGGTTTTCATGCGGTTATCCGTATGGATGGAAGAACGGGATTTCGAGGCGCCATATGATAGCCAATCTGTATGGAAATGCACCAGGCTGGCGGCAAGATCGCTGTGAGAAGCCATCCGATCGCTCCAATCCCGCGCCAGCAGACGCCAGTCCTCGACCTGCGCCTCCAGCGCCGACCAGGCTACTGCCAGGTCGCCGCGACCGTTCCAGGCTAGCCATAGGTCACTGACCGCAGCGCCCAGTTCAGGGGTGCCCGAGGCGACATAGCGCGCCAGAAAGGCCTCGAGCTTGACGAAGTGGGCGTCCTCTTCCTGCGGATAGATGTGCCAGACGAAGGGATGCGCCGCCCACTGGGCGCGGACGAAGGAGTCCTCGCCACGGATGGCATTGAAGTCACAGCACCACAGCAGCCGGTCGTAGTCCTGCTGGGAGACGAAGGGCAGCACCTGCACCCGCAGGGCGCCGCGACGGTGGCTGTCGCCGGCCTTGAGCCAGTCGACGCCGAGCCAGGCGGCGATGTTGGCCAGCACCCGGCCCTCCGGTACCAGCAGGCAGGTGGGGCGCGTGCCGGCGCTGAGGGCATCGAGCCAGTCGATCAGCGCCGGGTTCTCGTAGGCGAACAGCGAGAACAGTCGCTCCCCGGTCTGGCGTCGAACGCCCAGCCCAGCCAGAAAGTCGTCCCGGGCCGTGGCCGCCTGGAGGAAGCCGTCACGCTGATCGAGCAGGTCGTGCTCACGCAGCAGTCCGCCCACCTTGGCGGTGAAGCCGGGAAAGAAGAAATACTTGTTCAGCCCGGTGGGTTGCAGCGACGGCAGGGCGTGGCAGCCTTCGATCCATTCCTCCGCGCTCAGGTATTCCAAGTTCAGCCAGAGCGGTCGCTCGGCGCGACGCGCCATGGCCGTGACGAAGCCGTCCGGCAGCTGGCAGGCGAAGGCCTCCACCACCACGTCGCCCGGCTCCGCTGCGGCCCAATCGGCGTGCCAGAGACGCACCTCGACGCCACGGTGCCATTGCTGCTCGGCCGCGCCATCGACCCCCGGCTGGATGCGTGCCAGGGGATAGAGGTCGTCGATCCAGAGGCGGACCTGCTGGTCATGTTCGGCGACCAGCTGATGGGCCAGGCGCCAGGTGATGCCGGCGTCACCATAGTTGTCCACCACAGTGCAGAAGATGTCCCAGGCTGCCATGCCATACCTCTAAGTCATTGATATCGAATCGTGTTCTGCGCCCTTGCCAGGCGGTCGCGAGGCGGATTCCAGTGAACCCAATCACACCGCGACCCCAAGCGGGTCGGTAGTATCCGCGCTTTTTCGGACGGATTCTCCATGTCGTTGCGCCCCGCCCTGCTGTTCTGCCTGAGCCTGGCTTCCTTGAGCGCCCTGGCGACCCCCCAGCCGCCTCGCACCTTCAGCGAAGCCAAGGTGGTCGCGGCCAAGGTCTATGCCAAGCAGGGCGTGGATTTCTATTGCGGTTGCCACTACAACGGCAAGACCGTGGACCTCAAGAGCTGTGGCTACGTCCCGCGCAAGAGCGCCCAGCGCGCCAGCCGCATCGAATGGGAACACATCGTGCCGGCCTGGGTGATCGGCCATCAGCGCCAATGCTGGCAGAAAGGCGGCCGCAAGAACTGCACTGCCAACGATCCGGTGTACCAGAAGGCCGAAGCCGATCTCTTCAACCTGGTGCCGGTGGTCGGCGAGGTCAATGGCGATCGCAGCAACTTCGCCTTCGGCTGGCTGCCGCAGAAACCGAGCCAATACGGTGCCTGCCAGATGGTGGTGGACTTCAAGGCCAAGACCGCCATGCCGCGCCCGGAGATCCGCGGCATGGTGGCGCGCACCTACTTCTACATGAGCGACCGCTACGGCCTGCGCCTGTCCAAGCAGGACCGCCAGCTTTATACCGCCTGGACCAAGCAGTATCCGCCGGAAGCCTGGGAGCGCCAGCGCAACCAACGGCTGGCCTGCATCATGGGGCGTGGCAATCCCTATGTAGGCGAGACCAAGGCCTGCAAGTAAGGCGGTGCAGAGCCAGTTCAAAGGCTCTCAGGCTGCGGAGGGGATGCCGCTATGGAATCTCAGCTCGCGGTCGCTGGAGGTGATCAGCTCCACTTCCAGGGCGCGCACCTCGGCGATCTTGGCGTCGACGTCGTCGCGCTCGCCATAGAGATAGGCGAGCTTGAGATAGTCCTGGAAATGCCGGGCCTCGGAGGCCAGCAGGCCGCTATAGAACTTGCCCAGCTCCGCGTCCAGGTGGGGCGCCACAGCACCGAAGCGTTCACAGGAGCGACACTCGATGAAGGCGCCGATCACCAGGCTGTCGGTCAGCTTCAGCGGCTCGTGGTTGCGACAGAGCTTGCGCAGGGCACCGGCATAGCGGGCCGAACTGACGTTGCGGTGCTCGATGCCACGGCGCTTCATGATTTGCAGCACCTGCTCGAAATGGCGCAGCTCTTCACGGGCGATGCGGGACATCTTCCAGGACAGCTCGGCGCGATTGGAATAGGTGAACAGATAGTGAAAGGCGGCGCCAGCGGCCTTCTTCTCGTTGTTGGCGTGGTCCTGCAGCAGCGTCGGCAGGTCCTGCAGCGCGGCCTCGACCCAGGCATCCGGCGTGCGGCAACCGAGGAATTCGTTCATCTCGGGCAAGGACATCAGCGTAATCCCGTGCAAAAGCCGCGCATTATAGAGAAAGGCGCGCGTCTGGGCAGCGCCACTCGCCCGGCAGCACTCAGACGCGGCTGTCGACGCCTTCGAGCAGGAAGCGTGGGGCGATGTAGCGATCGTAGTGAGCTTCGGACAGGAGGAAGAATTCCCGGTCGATGGCGTCACGCAGATCGGCAAGGGGGCGCTCGCGAAATTCCGGCAAGAGGCGCACGCCATAGGCATCCAGCTGCTGGATGTGGCGCGCACCGCGGGCCAGCAGCTGGTAGGCCCAGCAGTATTCCGACTGATCCGGCCGGAAGCGGATGCTGCGCTGCTGCAATTGCTGGCGCAAGAGCCGCGGATCGAAGACATCGACCTTGGCCGACACCACCTGCACCAGCAGCAATTCCAGACGCGCCCAGACGGCGCGGCGCTCTTCTTCGCCGTAGAGATTCCAGTTCACCACCTCGTGGTGGAATCTCTTGCAGCCACGGCAGACGTGGTCGCCGAACATCGTCGAGCACAGGCCGATACAGGGCGTCTTGATGACAGGAGCGGGCATGGGCGGCAAGCCTTGGAGCAAAACGCCTAGTCTAGCCGGAAACGTCGACGACCGGCGCGGGCCACCCGCGCCGGTCGTGCAGAACCCCAGGCCAAATCACACCGCGGCGACGCTCCGGCTTGGCAGCGGATTGGCGCTACGGCGGCTCAGCCCGTAGAAGAACAGCCCGCCCAGGAAGCAGCCGGTGAACCAGGCGAAGTTGGCGATGGGCTTGAACCAGGGCACGAAGGTGAAGCACAGCCCGATCAGCGCCGCGGCCACCAGTGCCTGGACCGCGACCCAATTGACGCCGCCGCTATACCAGTAGGCGCCACTCGGGCTGTCGTCGAACAGCGCATCGACATCGATGCGGCCCTTGCGCAGCAGGTAGTAGTCCACCAGCAGGATGCCGAACAGCGGGCCGATGCAGGATGCCAGGACGTCCAGGGTGTAGTGGATCACCTCGGGGTTGTTGAACAGATTCCAAGGGGTGAGAAAGATCGAGGCCACCGCGGCGATCATGCCGCCCGCGCGCCAGCTGATCTTGCTCGGGGCCACGTTGGCGAAGTCGAAGGCGGGCGAAACGAAGTTGGCGACGATGTTGATGCCGATGGTGGCGGTGACGAAGGTGAAGGCACCCAGCAGCACCGCGGTGGTGTTGTCGATGCGGGCCACGGTGGCGATGGGATCGTGGATCATCTCGCCGAACACCGGAAGGGTGCCGGAGACGATCACCACGGTGACCAGGGAAAAGGCCAGGAAGTTGATCGGCAGGCCCCAGAAATTCCCGCGACGAACGTCCTGCATGGAGCGGCAGTAGCGGCTGAAGTCACCGAAGTTGAGCGTGGGCCCGGAGAAATAGGACACCACCAGGGCGATGGCGACGATCACCTGGCCAAAGGCCGCCCAGCCGGTCAGCTGCTTTTCCGCCAGGGTAAAGCTGATATTGCTCCAGCCGGCGCGCCAGACGATCCAGGCGGCGAGCAGGAACATCACCGCATAGACGGCAGGGCCAGCCCAGTCGATGAAGCGGCGAATGGACTCCATGCCGGCCCAGAACACGCAGGCCTGCAGGAACCAGAGGGTCAGGAAGCCACCCCAGCCCAGGTAGGAAAGACCCAGGAAATCGCTGTCGCCATAGACCGCCAGCGCGGGGAAGAAGCGCAGCACCACGATGACCAGGGCGCTGGAGGCCAGGTAGGTCTGGATGCCGTACCAGGCCACCGCGATCAGGCCACGGATCACCGCTGGAATGTTCGCGCCGAAGACGCCGAAGGCCAGCCGGCAGACCACCGGATAGGGTACGCCGGCCTGCTGGCTGGGCCGGGCGACCAGATTGGCGATGACCTGAACGATGCAGATCCCCACCAGCAGCGCGATCAACACCTGCCAGCTGGCCAGCCCCAGGGCGAACAGGCTGGCGGCGAAGACATAGCCACCGACGCTGTGCACGTCGCTCATCCAGAAGGCGAAGATGTTGTACCAGCTCCATTTCTGCTCGACCGGGCCGAGGTCTTCGTTGTACAGACGTGGGCTGTAGCCCGGGGGAATCTGCTGGTTCATGAATCGCCTCCTCCATGGTGGCGGGTACCTGCATACGGCGCCCGCCTTGTTTTGTATACAATCCCACCGAGCAGAGACCGTGCCAGTTACCGCGAAATACCTTTAACTCGCTGGCTCACTAGGGATTTTTCACAGGAAGAGCTACCAATGCAGCATTCCAGACGTTACCGGACGTGCACTCCCCTGGGGCGTTTGGTGGCAGACAGGCGCTACCTTGGCGCACAGAGTCGACCAGATTCCCCCATCGTCGAGGCCCCATAACTTGTATACAATATAGGCAAATCGCCGGAGCCAGCCCATGAGTGCAGTACCCTCGCCGCTCGCCGTTGCCGCCTCGCCCCGGGACGAGCGGATCTACCAGGACATCCTCGACGCCATCGTCGAGCATCGCCTGACTCCGGGCACCCGGCTGCCGGAAGACACCCTGGCGGAAACCTTCGGCATCAGCCGCACCGGCATTCGCAAGGTGCTGCAGCGGCTGGCCCTGGAACGCCTGGTGACCCTGCGCGCCAATCGCGGTGCCCAGGTCGCCCAGCCCAGCGCCAAGGAAGCCCAGGACATCCTCGCCGCACGCCAGCTGATCGAACCGGCGCTGATGCCCCTGGTGGCCGCACGGGTCGACAGCGCCCAGCTCGCGCCCCTGCGGCAGCTGTGCCTCGAGGAGCACGAGGCCCAGCATGGCGGCCGCCACAGCCTGGCGATCCAGCTGTCCGCGCGCTTCCACGTCGAACTCGCCGCCCTCGCCGACAATCAGGTGCTGACCGAGCAGGTCGCCCAACTGGCCAGTCGCTCCTCGCTGCTGATCGCCATCTATGGCTCGCGGCACAGTCTGGGTTGCGATTGCGGCCAGCACGAAGACCTGCTGGACCTGCTCATCCAGGGCAAGGGCGCGGCCGCCAGCGACTGGATGGCGCAGCATCTGCGCCTGATCCGCGAATCCCTGCGGATCGACCGGCCTGTGGCCGCCGAGCCCGATTTCCGCAGCATCTTCAAACGCAGTTGAGGCGTCCCATGCAGATTCAGGTCATCAATCCCAATACCAGCGCCAACATGACCGCCAAGATCGGTCGCGCAGCCCAGGCCATCGCCCGTCCGGGTACCACCATTCTCGCCAGCAACCCCGAAGCCGGTCCGGTTTCCATCGAGAGTCACTACGACGAAGCCGTGGCTGCGGTTGGCGTGATCGAGGAAATGCGCAAGGGCGTCGACGCGGGCTGCGCGGCCCATGTCATCGCCTGCTTCGGCGATCCGGGCCTGCTGGCCGCGCGGGAAATGGCCAAGGGGCCGGTGCTGGGTATCGCCGAGGCCGGTTTTCACCTGGCCAGCCTGCTGGCCACCCGCTTCGCCGTGGTGACCACCCTCACCCGCACCCGCATCATCGCCGAGCACCTGCTGCAGCGTTACGGCTTTGCCGAGCTGTGCACCTCGGTGCGCTGCATCGACCTGCCGGTGCTGGCGTTGGAGGCCGCCGACGACAGCCTGATCGAGCTGATCGCCGCCGAGGGGCGTCGCGCCCGGGACGAGGAAGGTGCCGGGGCCATCGTGCTGGGCTGTGGCGGCATGGCCGATCTGCGCGAAGCCCTGAGCGAGGCCATCGGCATTCCGGTGATCGAAGGTGTCAGCGCCGCGGTCAAGCTGGCCGAATCCTTGGTCGACCTGGGCCTGGGCACCAGCAAGCACGGTGACCTGGCCTATCCCATCGCCAAGCCCTTCAGCGGACGCTTCGCGCATCTGGGTCGCTAGGCTACGGCCAAGGTCTAACGGCGTGACGCACACGATGCGACAACGCGGCGCTTAACTTCGTCAGAGGCTTGGCGTAGAATTAGGCAGCCTTATAGGCGCAATGTCCGATACGAAGCTGTTTTCAAAGCGTCACGAGCAAAGTATCCGGCGATCCGGCAGCGGCGGCCTCATCAACCGCCTGCTGCCGATTAGCTCTCCAGCAGCCGGCGTAAAACTTTGAAAACAGCTTCCAGCGGAATGCGTCCGGCGCGACGGCGGTCCTGCCCGCAGCCTCCCCCGTCATACCCTGCCGGATACATTTCGGGGCGCCAGCCCCCGGACGCAATATTGGACCACTGATGAGGGTCAACCTGTGCTTGAAGCCTATCGTAAACACGTAGAAGAGCGTGCCGCCCAGGGCATCGTGCCCCAGCCGCTGAACGCCGAACAAACGGCCGGTCTGGTCGAACTGCTGAAGAATCCCCCGGCCGGTGAGGAAGAATTCCTCGTCGACCTCATTACCAACCGCGTACCGCCGGGCGTCGACGAAGCCGCCTACGTGAAGGCCGGTTTCCTCTCCGCCATCGCCAAGGGCGAAGCCCAGTCCCCGCTGATCTCCCGTCAGCGCGCTACCGAGCTGCTGGGCACCATGCAGGGCGGCTACAACATCGCCACCCTGGTCGAGCTGCTGGACGACGCCGAACTGGGCGCCGTGGCCGCCGAGCAACTCAAGCACACCCTGCTGATGTTCGACGCCTTCCACGACGTGGCCGAGAAAGCCAAGGCGGGCAATGCCCACGCCAATGCCGTCATGCAGTCCTGGGCCGAAGGCGAGTGGTACAAGAAGCGTCCGGAAATCGCCGAGAAGTACACCCTGACCGTGTTCAAGGTGCCAGGCGAGACCAACACCGACGACCTCTCCCCCGCCCCTGACGCCTGGTCGCGTCCGGACATCCCGCTGCACGCCCTGGCCATGCTGAAGATGGCCCGCGACGGCATCGTGCCCGAGCAACAAGGCAGCATCGGTCCGCTCAAGCAGATCGAGGAAGTGCGTGCCAAGGGCTTCCCGGTCGCCTACGTCGGTGACGTGGTCGGCACCGGTTCTTCCCGCAAGTCCGCCACCAACTCGGTGCTGTGGTTCTTCGGCGACGACATCCCCTACGTGCCCAACAAGCGCGCGGGCGGTTTCTGCTTCGGCTCCAAGATCGCGCCGATCTTCTACAACACCATGGAAGACGCCGGTGCCCTGCCGATCGAATTCGACGTGTCTGAGCTGGAAATGGGCGACGTCATCGACGTCTATCCCAAGGCTGGCAAGGTCACCCGCCATGGCAGCGACGAGGTGCTCGCCACCTTCGAACTCAAGACCCCCGTGCTGCTGGACGAAGTCCGCGCCGGCGGCCGTATCCCGCTGATCGTCGGCCGTGGCCTGACCGAGAAGGCGCGTGCCGAACTGGGCATGGGTCCGACCGACCTGTTCAACAAGCCGGACCAGCCGGCCGAGAGCAGCAAGGGCTACACCCTGGCGCAGAAGATGGTCGGCAAGGCCTGCGGCGTCGAGGGCGTGCGCCCCGGCACCTACTGCGAGCCGAAGATGACCACCGTCGGCTCCCAGGACACCACCGGCCCGATGACCCGCGACGAGCTGAAGGACCTGGCCTGCCTGGGCTTCTCGGCTGACCTGGTGATGCAGTCCTTCTGCCATACCGCGGCCTATCCCAAGCCCATCGACGTCAAGACCCACCACACCCTGCCGGATTTCATCCGCACCCGTGGCGGTGTTTCCCTGCGTCCGGGCGACGGCATCATCCACAGCTGGCTGAACCGCATGCTGCTGCCCGACACCGTCGGCACCGGTGGCGATTCCCACACCCGCTTCCCGATCGGCATCTCCTTCCCGGCCGGTTCCGGTCTGGTGGCCTTCGCCGCGGCCACCGGCGTCATGCCGCTGGACATGCCGGAGTCGGTACTGGTGCGCTTCAAGGGCAAGATGCAGCCCGGGATCACCCTGCGTGACCTGGTGCATGCCATCCCCTACTACGCCATCCAGAAGGGCCTGCTGACCGTCGAGAAGAAAGGCAAGAAGAACATCTTCTCCGGCCGCATCCTCGAGATCGAAGGCCTGGAAGACCTGACCGTGGAGCAGGCGTTCGAGCTGTCCGATGCCTCCGCCGAGCGTTCCGCCGCCGGTTGCACCATCAAGCTGTCGCCGGAGTCCATCACCGAGTACCTGCAGTCCAACATCACCCTGCTGCGCTGGATGATCGAGGAAGGCTACGGTGACCCGCGCACCCTGGAGCGCCGTGCGCGCGCCATGGAAGCCTGGATCGCCAACCCGGAACTGCTCGCCGCCGATGCCGACGCCGAATACAGCGAAGTCATCGAGATCGACCTGTCCGAGGTCAACGAGCCGGTGCTTTGCGCGCCCAACGATCCGGACGACGCCCGCCTGCTATCCCAGGTGGCCGGCGACAAGATCGACGAGGTATTCATCGGCTCCTGCATGACCAACATCGGTCACTTCCGCGCCGCCGGCAAGCTGCTGGACAAGGTCAAGGGCTCGATTCCGACCCGCCTGTGGCTGTCGCCGCCGACCAAGATGGACCAGCACCAGCTGACCGAGGAAGGCTACTACGGCATCTACGGCAAGGCTGGCGCACGCATGGAAATGCCGGGCTGCTCGCTGTGCATGGGCAACCAGGCCCGCGTAGCCGCCAACGCCACCGTGGTCTCCACCTCCACCCGTAACTTCCCCAACCGCCTGGGCGACGGCGCCAACGTCTACCTGGCGTCGGCGGAACTGGCCGCGGTGGCCTCGATCCTGGGCAAGCTGCCCACCGTCGAGGAATACATGGAATACGCGAAGAGCATCGACAGCATGGCCGCGGACGTCTACCGCTACCTGAGCTTCGACCAGATCGCCGAATTCCGTGAAAGCGCCGAGAAGGCCCGTATCGCCGCCGTCGAAGTCTGACGTTAGCGTTAGGTACTGAAAAACCGCCCTTCGGGGCGGTTTTTTATTGCGCCGCGATCCTGGCTGTCCAGGACAGCTGCCTCCCCTTGAACCGGTCTTAAGCGGCGGTTAACCCAAACGCCCTACCCTCAAGTTTTCCATCTACCGAGATCACCCCATGAAACGTCTTGTTATCGTGAGCCTATCCACCCTGCTGCTCGGTCTCAGTCAGACGACGATGGCAGCGGGTTGTATCAAGGGCGCCGTGGTTGGCGGCGTGGCGGGGCATGTGGCCGGTCACCACGCCATCGCCGGTGCCGTCGCCGGTTGCGTCATCGGCCATCACCTGGCGGCGAAGGCCAAGGAAGAGCAGCAGCACGGTCATTCCTGAATGCGATGAGGCGCTTTCCAGCGGTGGACATGAGTCGCTATCAGCATCGCGACTATTCACCGAAGCAGCCATTCGCACAGCGCCTGAGACGGCTTTAACGCAGACTCTTCACGCTCTCCCAAGCCCAGTCCGTATCGCGGCCATGGCCCGCTCCTTCAGCTTCAGGCATGGCTGTAGGAGCGGGCCATGGCCGCGATATCGATAGTCCGCCAACGACCCAGGTGATTAATGGCGTCCAGGGCGACTTGGCGGCCAAGCTGTAGCGCAGGAGAACTGGCGAGGCTCGGCAAGGTCAATTGTTACAGGACATTACTTCGCACCCACGAGAGGTCGCCACCATGAAGCTCCTGCCTACCCTTGCCCTTTCCGCTCTGCTACTCGGCGCCAGCCAAGCCACCTTTGCCGCTGGCTGCGTCAAGGGCGCCGTGGTCGGGGGCGCCGCGGGTCATGTCGCCGGTGGTCACGGCGTTGCCGGCGCCGCCGCGGGCTGCGCCATCGGGCACCATGAGGCCAACAAGAAGGCCAAGGAAGACCAGCAGGCCGCGCCCAAGCAATAGTCGCAAGGCCCCGCCAGCCCTGGCGGGCGGGGCCGATTTAACGCTTTCTTTACGCCCCGTCACCGCTCCCCGCCTCGCTTCTTTACACCCCTCCTCCCGACAATTTCTCCACGCGGCAACGGCCGTCTCTGGAGAACTCGTGATGACCCCCTGGAATCTTCTGGCCCTGCTCTTGGCACTGGGTCTGTTCGTCTATCTGCTGGCGGCGCTGCTACGCGCCGGCCGATCCTAGGGAGGCGGCATGGACAGCCAAGCCGCGTTCCTGATCCTGGCCTTCCTGGCCCTGACCTTTCTTCCTGCCCCTTTCCTGGGGCGTTACTTCTACCGTGCGTTGGAAGGCGAGCGGACCTGGCTGACCTTTGTCGGCGGCCCGTTGGAGCGCCTGACGCTGAAGGTGGCGGGCTCAGATGGTCGCGGCCAGGACTGGCGCACCTATGCCATCGCCCTGGTGCTGTTCAATGGGCTGGGCATCGGGCTGTTGTTCGCCATCCTCGTACTCCAGGGCGGTCTGCCGTTGAATCCGCAGCATCTGCCCGGGCTGGAATGGACCCTGGCGCTGAACACCGCCATCAGCTTCGTCACCAACACCAACTGGCAGGCCTATAGCGGCGAAGCCTCGCTGAGCTATTTCAGCCAGATGGTCGGCCTGGGCGTGCAGAACTTCGTCAGCGCCGCGGTGGGCGTGGCCGTGCTCGCCGCCCTAGCCCGCGGCATCACCCGCCGCAGCGTGCAGGAAATCGGCAATTTCTGGGTGGACCTGTTTCGCGCGGTCTTCTATATCCTGCTGCCCCTGTGCGTGCCACTCGCTCTGCTGCTGATCTGGCAGGGCGTCCCCCAGACCTTCGCCGCCTACGTCGATGCCACCACCCTGCAGGGGGCCAGCCAGACCCTGCCGCTGGGTCCGGCCGCCAGCCAGATCGCCATCAAGCAACTGGGTACCAATGGCGGCGGGTTCTTTGGCGTCAACTCGGCGCATCCGTTCGAGAACCCCACGGCGCTGAGCGATCTGCTGGAGCTGTCGGCCATCCTGATGATTCCGGCGGCCCTGGTGTTCAGCTTCGGTCACTACGTCAAGGATCGGCGGCAGAGCTGGGCGATCTTCGCCGCCATGTTCGGCCTGCTGGTGGTTGGAGGCGGCGTGGCCATCGGTGCCCAGAACCACGCCAACCCCGCGCTGGCCGGCCTGGCGATCACCCAGGGGGCGTCCCTGGAAGGCCTGGAGACCCGCTTCGGCGGTACGGCGTCAGCACTCTGGGCAACAGTGACCACCGCCGCGTCCAACGGCTCGGTGAATGCCATGCACGACAGCCTGGCACCCCTGACCGGACTGATCGCGCTGTTCAACATGATGCTCGGCGAGGTGATATTCGGCGGCGTCGGGGCTGGTCTCTACGGCATGCTGCTCAACGTGCTGATCGCCGTCTTCATCGCCGGCCTCATGGTCGGCCGCACGCCGGAGTACCTGGGTAAGAAGCTGGAAGCCCCCGAGGTGCGACTGCTGGTGGCGACCCTGCTGGTCATGCCGCTGGGCGTGCTGGTGCTGGGCGCCATCGCCGCCAGCGTTCCGGCCGGCGTGGCCGGGATCGGCGCCACGGGTCCCCATGGCTTCAGCCAGCTGCTCTATGCCTACACCTCGGCCACGGCCAACAACGGCTCGGCCTTTGGCGGCTTCAGCGCCAATACGCCCTTCCACAACCTGATGCTGAGCCTGGCGCTGCTGATCGGTCGCTTCGGCTACGTCCTGCCGGTCCTGGCCATTGCCGGCAGCCTGGCGGCCAAGCGTGCCGTCCCGCTCGGCCCCAACAGCTTCCCCACCCACGGCCCGCTGTTCGTCACCCTGCTGGTGATCACCCTGCTGCTGGTGGGCGGCCTGACCTTCCTGCCGACGCTCGCCCTGGGGCCGATCACCGACCATCTGCAACTGTTCGGAGTCCGCTGAAATGGATGCCCAGACCCACACCCTGCCCACTCCTACCCCTGGCACCCTGTGGCGCCAGGCGCTGCGGCAGGCCTTCGTCAAGCTCGACCCGCGCCAGCAGATCCGCTCGCCGGTGATGTTCGTGGTGGAGCTCACCGCGCTGTTCTCCACCCTGCTGTGCCTGGCGCCCAACAATGGCGTGAGCACCGGGGTGGCGGTGCAGATCACCCTCTGGCTATGGTTCACCCTGCTGTTCGCCAACTTCGCCGAAGCCCTCGCCGAGGGGCGCGGCAAAGCCCGCGCCGACAGCCTCAAGGGCATCGGCCAGAACCTTGCCGCGCGCCTGGAGGAAAACGGCGAGCACCGCATGGTGCCGGCCAGCTCGCTGCGCAAGGGCCAGATCGTGCGGGTGGAAGCCGGCGAGCTGATCCCCGGTGACAGCGAGATCATCGAAGGCGTGGCCGCGGTCAACGAGGCGGCCATTACCGGGGAATCGGCGCCGGTGATCCGCGAATCCGGCGGCGATCGCTCGGCGGTCACCGGCAACACCCGGGTGGTGTCGGACTGGATCCGGGTGCGAATCACCGCCAACCCCGGCGAATCGACCCTGGACCGCATGATCGCCCTGGTGGAAGGCGCCAAGCGCCAGAAGACCCCCAACGAGGTCGCGCTCGACATCCTGCTGATCGGCCTGACGCTGATCTTCCTGCTGGTGGTAGTGACCCTGCAGCCCTTCGCCGCCCTGGCCGGTGGCGAGCTGCCGCTGCTTTTTCTGGTGGCGCTGCTGGTAACGCTGATCCCCACCACCATCGGCGGCCTGCTCTCGGCCATTGGCATCGCCGGCATGGATCGCCTGGTGCGGCTCAACGTGATCGCCACCTCGGGGCGCGCCGTGGAAGCCGCCGGTGACGTCCATACCCTGTTGCTGGACAAGACCGGCACCATTACCTTCGGTAATCGCCGCTGCAGTGCCCTGTACGCGGCCCAGGGCATCACCCCCAAGGCCCTGACCGAAGGCGCCCTCTATGCCTCGCTGGCCGACGAGACCCCGGAAGGCCGCTCGGTGGTGGAGTACCTGCGCAACCTGCACCCGTTGGAAGAGCCGCCGCGCGCCCAGGTCGCGGCCATTCCCTTCAGCGCCGAGACGCGCCTGTCGGGCATCGACTGGCAGGGCCGTGAGTATCGCAAGGGTGCGGTGGACGCCGTGCTGATGTTTCTCGGCCAGACCCGTACCGACCTGCCCGAGGTGCTGGCCCGGGAGATCGAGACCATCGCCAAGAGTGGCGGCACCCCGCTGCTGGTCTGCGGCGAAGGCCGGCTACTGGGCGCCATCCACCTCAAGGACGTGGTCAAACCGGGCATCCGCGAGCGCTTCGCCGAGTTGCGCATCCTGGGCATCCGCACCGTGATGGTGACCGGCGACAACCCCCTGACCGCTACCGCCATCGCCGCCGAGGCCGGGGTGGACGACGTCATCGCCGAGGCCACGCCGGAAAAGAAGCTGGAGCGCATCCGGAGCGAACAGGCCGAGGGCAAGCTGGTAGCCATGTGCGGTGACGGCGCCAACGACGCACCGGCCCTGGCCCAGGCCGATGTCGGCATGGCGATGAACGACGGCACCCAGGCCGCCCGCGAGGCCGCCAACCTGGTGGATCTGGATTCGGACCCCACCAAGCTGCTCGACGTGGTGCAGGTGGGCAAGGAACTGCTGGTGACCCGCGGCGCCCTGACCACCTTCTCGGTGGCCAACGACGTGGCCAAGTACTTCGCTATCCTGCCCGCGCTGTTCGCCGGCATCTATCCGCAGCTCAACACGCTCAACGTGATGCACCTGGCCAGCCCGCAGAGCGCCATCCTGTCGGCCATCGTGTTCAACGCCCTGATCATCGTCGCGCTGATTCCCCTGGCGCTGCGCGGGGTGCGGGTCAAGGCCGCCAGCGCCGCCGCCCTGTTGCGCCGCAACCTGCTGATCTATGGGCTGGGCGGCATCGTCGTGCCCTTCATCGGCATCAAAGCTATCGACCTGGCGCTCGGCGCCCTGGGTCTGGTCTGAGGAGACCGCCATGCTCATGCAATTACGTTCCGCCGCGCTGATGCTCCTGTTGCTCAGCGCCCTGACCGGGGGCGCCTACCCCCTGCTGGTGACGGTGCTCGGCCAAGTGCTGTTCGCCGACCAGGCCGGCGGGAGCCTGATCCAGCGCGCCGACGGCAGCGTCCTCGGCTCACGCCTGATCGCGCAGAAATTCACCGGCCCCGAGTGGTTCCAGCCGCGCCCTTCCGCCGGCGACTACGCCACCGTCTCCAGCAGTGCCAGCAACCTGGCCCAATCGGCGCCGGGGCTGCGCGAACGGATCGAGAAGGCGCTGCCCGACGTGCAGGTGGCCGGCCAGGGCCCGGTGCCCCAGGAACTGGTGACCACCTCCGCCAGCGGCCTCGACCCGGACCTCACCCCGGCCGGCGCCCGCTATCAGATCGCCCGTATCGCCGCCGCGCGAGGTCTCCCACCGGAGCGGCTGGACGCCCTGGTGAGCGAGCAGACGCGCACCTCGCGCTTCGGTCCGTCAACGGTTAATGTCCTGCTTCTCAATCTGACCCTGGCGGAACTGGCTCCATGAGCGACAGCACCGGGCGCGCCGAAGCGCTGCTCGCCGAACACCGGGAAGGCCGCGGGCGCCTCAAGGTCTTCCTGGGGGCGGCGCCCGGCGTAGGCAAGACCTACGCCATGCTGCAGGCGGCCCAGACCGCCCTGCACCAGGGCCGTCGGGTGCGCGCCGGGATCGTCGAAACCCATGGGCGGCGGGAGACCGCCGCCCTTCTCGCCGGCTTGCCGCAGCAACCGTTGCGGCGGGTCGAGCACCGCGGCCTCAAGCTGACCGAACTGGATCTGGAAGGCCTGCTAGCCGATCCGCCGGAGCTGGTACTGGTCGACGAACTCGCCCACAGCAACGCTTCTGGCAGTCGCCATGCCAAGCGCTGGCAGGACGTGGAGGATCTGCTCGCCGCCGGCATCCACGTCTACACCACGGTCAATGTCCAGCATCTGGAAAGCCTCAACGACGAGGTGCGCGACATCACCGGCGTCCAGGTCCGCGAGACCGTGCCCGACCAGGTGCTGCTCGATGCCGATGACCTGGTGCTCATCGACCTGCCGCCGCGAGAGCTGCTGGAGCGGCTGCGCGAGGGCAAGGTCTATGTGCCCGAGCAGGCCCGCGCGGCCATCGATGCCTTCTTCAGCCAGACCAATCTCACCGCCCTGCGTGAACTGGCCATGCGCACCGCCGCAGCCCAGGTGGATTCGGCGCTCGCCCTGAGATACCGCCAGCAGGGCCAGGCTGCCCCGCCGCTGCTGGGCCGACTGATCGTCGGCGCCGGCACCGCGCCTTCGGCGGAGCGCCTGGTGCGCCATGCCAGTCGCCTCGCCGACCAGCGCCACCTGCCCTGGACCCTCGTCCACGTCGATACCGGCCAGCCGCTGGACGATGCTGCCCGCGCCAACCTCCAGGCTAGCCAACGCCTGGCCGAACGCCTGGGTGGCGAGGTGCTGACGCTGCGCGACAGCGATCCGGCCCGCGCCCTGGTCCGCCATGCCCGCGACCAGCGCGCCAGCGTGCTGCTGATCGGCCGCGGACGCCCGCGCGGCTTCAGTCTGCGGCGCCGCCTGGCCAGTCGCCTGCTGCGCCTGGCCCAGGGGCTGGAGATCGCCATCCTCGATCTGGATCGCGACGCCCCGGCCGCCGCCCGCCCGCGGCGGGCGATCAAACCCGGCCCCTATGGCGCCGCGATCCTGGCGACCACGGTAGCCGCGGCCATCGCCGAAGGCCTGTCCGGGCTGCTGGAACTGCCCAATATCTCGCTGATCTTTCTTGCCGCCGTCCTGCTGGTGGCGGTACGCAGCAGTCGCGGCCCGGCGCTGTTCTGCGCCCTGCTGGGCTTTCTCGCCTACGATTTCCTGTTCATTCCGCCGGCCTTCTCGCTGACCATCAACCGCGAGCAGGATGTCCTCACCCTGGCCTTCTTCCTGCTGATGGCGCTGCTCACCGGGGATCTAGCCGCTCGCCAGCGGCGCCAGCTGCAGGCGCTACGCCTGACCCAGCGCGAGACGCTGGCGCTACTGGACTTCACCCGTCAGCTGAGCGCCGCCAGCGATCGCCAGGCGGTGGTCAGTGTCACGCTCAAGCAATTGGGCGACGCGACTCGCCACGTCTGCCTGCTGCTGCCGGAAAAGGCCGGGCAGTTGGTGACCCAACCGGGCGATCTGATCCTGGCCGACAACGAACGCATCGCCGCCGAATGGGCCTGGAAGCAGGAAAAGCCAGCCGGTTGCGGCACCGACACCCTGCCCTCCGGCGGCTGGTGGTGGTGGCCGCTGCTGAGTGAGAGCGGCAGCTTGGCTGTGCTGGGCGTGCGACGGGACAACGCCCAACCCCTGGACCACGCGGAGCGTCGCCAGCTGGCCAGCCTGGCGCAGCCCCTGGGCCAGGCCCTGGCACGGGTCCGCCTCAGCGAGGATCTGGAGGCCGCCCGCCTGCACGGCGAGACCGAACAGCTGCGCAGCGCCCTGCTCGCCTCGGTGTCCCATGACCTGCGCACGCCGCTGACGGTGATGCGCGGCTCCATCGACGCCTTGGCCACCCTCGGGGACGCCATTCCCGCCAGCGATCGACAGGAATTGCTGGAAGCCACCCGCCAGGAGGCCGAACGCCTCGATCGCTATATCCAGAATCTGCTGGACATGACCCGCCTCGGTCACGGCAGTCTGCAGCTGGCCCGGGATTGGGTCGATCCTGGCGACATCCTCGCCAGCGCCCTGCAGCGCCTGCAGCCGCTGCTGACTGAATTGCAGGTAGCCACCCAGATCGAGGCGGGTCTGCCACTGCTCTGGGTGCATCCGGCGCTGATCGAACAGGCGCTGGTCAATGTGCTGGAGAACGCCATCCGCTTCTCCGCACCCGGCGGCCGGCTGGAAATCACCGTGCTGCGCCAGGGCAATGAACTGCAGCTGGCCGTGGCCGACGAAGGCCCGGGCATTCCGCCCGAGGACCGCGCGCGGATCTTCGACATGTTCTATACCGCCGCGCGGGGTGACCGGGGCGGCCAGGGCACCGGCCTGGGCCTGGCGATCTGCCAGGGCATGGTGGGGGCCCATGGCGGGCGGGTCAGCGTGGAAGACGGCCTGGACGGTCGTGGCACCACGCTGCGGATGCACCTGCCGCTACCGGCGGCGCCACCTGCGGAATAAGGCTGCGTATCCCTGCAGTACCAGACGCTATGATGATGCCCTCTTGCCTGGAAAGCCCCAGATGCCCGCTCACGTCCTCGTCATCGACGACGAACCCCAGATCCGCAAATTCCTGCGCATCAGCCTCGCGGCCCAGGGCTATCAGGTCAGTGAAGCCGCCACCGGCACCGAGGGCCTCGCCCAGGCGGCGCTGGGCCAGCCGGATCTGGTCATCCTCGACCTGGGCCTGCCCGATCGCGACGGCCAGGAGGTGCTGGTCGAATTGCGCGAATGGTCCGCGGTGCCGGTGCTGGTGCTGTCGGTGCGGGCGGACGAGCGCGAGAAGGTGCGCGCCCTGGATGCCGGCGCCAACGACTATGTGACCAAGCCCTTCGGTATCCAGGAATTCCTGGCGCGCAGTCGCGCCCTGCTGCGCCAGAGCCCGGCCACGGCGACCCCGCAGATCGCGGCCTTGGACGTGGGTGACTTGAGAGTGGATTTCGCCTATCGCCGGGTCACTCTGGCCGCGAGCGAGATCGCTCTGACGCGCAAGGAATACGCCGTGCTGGCTGCCCTCGCCCACTATCCAGGACGCGTAGTAACTCAGCGCCAGTTGCTGATCGATATCTGGGGCCCGACTCATGCGCAGGACAGTCATTATTTGCGCATCGTGATCGGCCATCTCCGACAGAAGTTGGCAGACGATCCGGTCGCCCCGCGTTATATCGTGACGGAGCCCGGTGTGGGCTATCGCCTGCGTTACGACGGTTAGTCCGCCTAGGCTGGATAGGATTCGTCCATTAAGAAAAGCACCTGCCCGGCCAGTCTTCACCACTTTCCGAAGCGCCTGCAAAAGCGCGACCGGCATGGCCTTCCAACCCCGACGTAGAAACATTGAAGATATGATGAATATGACCGGAATCGGCGACCAAGATGCGCATGGACGACAATCGCCCGATATTGGCGGTCTGATGCTGGCGGATTTGCGGAACGTGCTCAGGCGCCTCTAGCGGTAGAAAGATTCCGGTCGGTAGACACGTCTTGCACGGCACCGACCGAAACCCGGGTAACGCCTTACTGCAACCAGCCTTCCACGGTATCGGCGCCGTGTTCGGCCTTCCAAGCCTTGAGCACCTTGTGGTTGCCGCCCTTGGTCTCGATGATCTCGCCGGTCTTGGGGTGCTGATAACGCTTGGTGCTGCGTGGGCGACGCTTGCCAACCGGCTTTTCCGGATGCGGCGTCTGGGCCTTGTGCTTGGGGGCGGCGTTCGGATCCAGGATGCCGATGATATCGCCCAGGTTCATCTGGTATTCGTCCATCAACTCCTGCAGCTTGCTTTCGAATTCGATTTCCTTCTGCAGGGAACTGTCCTGTTTGAGGTCTTCGAGCAATTGCAGCTGAGCACGAAGTTGTTCTTCGGCAGCACGGAATTCGGCGAGACGGGACATGGACGCTCCTGACAACAACATGAAAAAGGGAATGTATGATTTCGCCCGCGGGCGAAACTTGAACGCGAAGATAAAGGATTGATGTCTTGGTTGCCAGTGGCAAATAACCTTTTTGAAAAATAGGGGGCATTATGCGCGATGGCAAGTTTGAATGTTAAGAAGACGTTAATCCAAGCCGATGAGTCGGTGCTGTCAGACGCCAATACTCAAGGTTTCCAGTGAATTAGGTAGTGGCAGGCTATAGCGCAAGGAAGACCGACCGATTAAAAGTTCCAATCTCAACTTGCATAATCAATGAGAACTCGGTTGAACCGCGGTCAGTTCCTTGGAAAAAGCGTTGGAGAAACGCGCTGGAATGGACCTCAGGCGGACGCATCCAGATCCAGCTGCGCTTCAGGCGCGGGCTGCCAATTGAAGGTATGGGCTATTACCCGCCGGTATTCAGTATCTATGGCCACCGGCGTTCGGCGAATATAGTCCCGCGCGTGAGCCTGGCGCTCAAGGTCGAGTTTACGCAGGTACTCGAGCGCCTCTTCCACGCTGGGCATGCGCTGATTGAGGCCACCGCTGCGCGGCGGCAAGGCAGTCCAGACCACCGCATCGAGCCCCTGCTCGCCTGCCCACGCTGCGATTCGTTGCTGGAATGGCGATTGCGGACCGCTTGGCCAGCTGCCAATGCACGCGGGCTGCTCGACTGGAACGCCTTCGCGCTCGCGCAGAGCTTCGCGGGCCGCTTCCAGGGTGTCGACCGCGAGAAAGGCCCAGAGTACCTGGACCTCGGCCACACCTTCGCAAAGCACGGTGGCCAATTCGCCGCTGTCGCCCTCCCGGGCGAATTCGATGGGCAACAGGGGGCCCTCGGCGAACCAGTCCGAGGCGACCGGCAATTCCGCCGCCTTCCAGATCAACGAACCCCAACCCAGACAGGCGATCTTCATGGCCACTCCCGTAAACCGACAATAGCCATTGGAGGCTACCGAAGCGTTGGGGTTTCCAGGCAGCAAGACTTGGCGACAAAAGTACCAGACGAAAAAAAGCGGCCACGAGGGCCGCTTCTTTCGATACCCGCGAGGCAGAGCTCGTGGGTGGTATATGGCGCAGCGGACGGGACTCGAACCCGCGACCCCCGGCGTGACAGGCCGGTATTCTAACCGACTGAACTACCGCTGCGCATGGAAGCCTTGCGGCATCCGGCTGGCAGTTGCCGAGAACCTGTTCAGCGGGGGTTCTCTGCACCAGCGGCGGCTAAGATACTGATTTATCAGGGAAGAAACAACAGGCGTAGAGAAAATATTTCTCGCCGTGCACCGGCGGCGGCGAAAGCCCGCGTCTCGTTCAGGCCGTGGCGCCAGCGGCCTGCTGCCTGAGCAGGCCGAGAAATCCTTCCAGGGCCGCGCTGGGTACCTGCCCCGTGCGCAGCAGGATACCGAAGGGCGTCAGGGGTTCGGTGATTTCCAGGTCGAGCGAGACCATCAGCCCGGTACGCAGGTGATCGCGCACCACCGCCTCGGTTAATACCAGGATGGCGTCGGTGATCTGCACCAGTTGCAGCATGGCGAACACCGAGCCGCATTCGATGACGTCTGCGGGGGGCGGCAGCTGACGGCGGGCGAAAGCCGCTTCCAGCGCCACCCGTGCCGGACTGGCCTCGGGTTGCAGGATCCACGGCCAGTCCGCCACCAGTTCCGCCAGATCGGGCGTGATGCGACCGGTCAGCGGATGTCCGGTACGCACCACCACGGCCAGATGCTCGTTGCCCAGTGGCTCGAAGACGAAACGCCCGCGGTCCGCCGGCTGGGTGAACCGGGCGATGGCCACGTCGATCCGTTCCTGCTCGAGCAATTCGGTGAGCTGATCGCTGGTGTCGCCTAGGATGCGTAGCTGCAGGCCCGGCTGGCGCGCCTTGCTTTCGGCGATAGCCCGCACCACGAGGTCGGGCAAGGCACCCATGATGGCGCCGATTGCGAGATGCCCGTACCCCCCGGCGCGTCGCGCATTGAGATCTTCGGCGCAACGATCCAGACCGTTGAGGGCGCGCCTGGCGAAGTCGAGGACCTCTTCTCCCAGCGCGGTCGCTTGCAACCCGCGCGCCTGACGCTCGAACAGCACGCAGCCAAAGGCCTCCTCCACGTCCTGCAGCATGCGCGTGGTGGCCGGCTGCGACATGTGCAGGGCTTCGGCAGCACGGTGCAGATTGCGGGTCCCGGCCAGGGTCACCAGCATCAGCAGGTGCTTGTAGCGCAGCCGGCCGAACAGCGCACGGGCATGGGGGGAAGCGTTCATCGGCAGCATCCTGGAGGCGCGAGCGGAGGCGTCCAGCCGGGCTCAACGGCTCTGGCCAGGCGGGTGAGGCATACCGATACCTTAAGGGTATCGGTCCTAAACAAAAAGCGATTATCCAGGCATTGCAACTGCGACTACCTTGAGCCGTGGCCGAATCACAACAACAAGAGAGATCGCCATGCACACCACCCTGTCACCGGGGCTGGTCGCCAAGGTCACCCGGCGCCTGCTGCCCTTCCTGCTGCTGATGTACGTCATGGCCTTTCTCGACCGGGCCAACGTAGGCTTCGCCAAGGTCGCCTTCCAGGCCGATACCGGCATCTCAGACGCGGCCTTCGCCTTTGGCGCCGGGGTCTTCTTCGTCGGCTACGCCTTTCTCGAGATTCCCAGCAATCTGATCATGCACCGCGTCGGCGCCCGGCTGTGGATGTGCCGGATCATGGTCAGCTGGGGCCTGATCTCCGCCGCCATGATGTTCGCCCACACGGCGACATCCTTCTATGTGCTGCGCTTCCTGCTCGGGGTGGCCGAAGCCGGCTTCTTCCCTGGCGTCATCCTCTACCTCACCTACTGGTTCCCCTCGCGCTATCGCGCCCGGGCACTGGGTTTCTTCTACTTCGGCGCGCCCCTGGCCTTCATCTTCGGCAGCCCGTTGTCGGGGCTGCTGCTGGAATTCGACGGCCTTGGCGGCCTGCACGGCTGGCAGTGGATGTTCCTGGTGGAAGGGGTGCTGGCCAGCCTGGTCGGTGTCTGGGCCTGGTTCTACCTGGACAATCGGCCGCGCGATGCCCGCTGGCTGAGCGACGCGGAAAAGCAGGCGCTGCAACAGGCGCTGGACGCCGAGGACGCCGCCAAGCCGCACCAGGGCGGGCTGCTGCGCCTGCTCGGTCAGCCGCGCATCCTCCTGCTGTGCAGTATCTACCTGCTGATCCAGGCCAGCGTCTATGGCGTGGTCTTCTATCTGCCGACTCAGGTCGCCGGGCTGCTCGGGCAAAAGGTCGGGCTGCTGGTCGGCCTGGTCTCGGCGATTCCCTGGGTCTGCGCCCTGCTCGCCGCCTGGCTGATCCCCAGTTGGTCGGATCGTACCGGCGAACGCCGCCGCACCGCGGCCGCCACCCTGGCCATTTCCGGGCTGGGCATCGCCGCCTCGGTGACCTTCTCGCCGCTCTATGCGCTGATCGCCCTGTGCTTCGCCGCCGCCGGCTTCATCGCCGTGCAGCCGCTGTTCTGGACCTTTCCGTCCGACCAGTTGCGCGGCAGCGCCGCGGCCGGCGGCATCGCCCTGATCAACACCTGCGGCGCCATCGGCGGCTTCATCGCGCCCCTGGCCAAGCGCTGGGCCGAGGTGACCTTCGCCCACCCCGGCGCCGGCCTCTATCTGCTCGCCGGGACCACCCTGGTGGCGGCCGCCCTGATTCTCGGCCTGCGCCAGCGTCGCCAGGCCGATCCCCAAGCCCAGCTCACGCCCAGTCACTAAGGGAGCCCTTTCCATGACCCTACCCACCATCAAGCAGGTTCGTGCCTACACCCTTCGTGGCGGCGGCGCCGATTATCACGACCAGGGCGACGGCCACTGGATCGACGACCACATCGCCACGCCCATGGCCAAGTACCCGGAATACCGCCAGAGCCGCCGCAGCTTCGGCATCAACGTGCTGGGCACCCTGGTGGTGGAAGTCGAGGCCAGTGACGGTACCGTGGGCTTCGCCGTCACCACCGGCGGCGAGCTGGGCGCCTTCATCGTCGAGCGACACCTGGCGCGCTTCCTGGAGGGCGCCAAGGTCACCGACCTGGAAAAGATCTGGGACCAGATGTACCTCTCGACTCTCTACTACGGCCGCAAGGGCATAGTGCTCAACACCATCTCCGGGGTGGATCTTGCGCTCTGGGACCTGCTCGGCAAGCTGCGCCAGGAACCGGTACACCAGCTGCTCGGCGGCGCCGTCCGTGACGAATTGCAGTTCTATGCCACCGGCGCGCGCCCGGACCTGGCTAAGGAGATGGGTTTCATCGGTGGCAAGCTGCCGCTGCAGCACGGCCCGGCCGAGGGCGAGGATGGCCTGCGCAAGAATCTCGAGGCCCTGGCGACCATGCGCGAACGGGTCGGCGACGACTTTTGGTTGATGCTCGACTGCTGGATGAGCCTGGACCTGAACTACGCCACCCGCCTGGCCCAGGGCGCCCATGAATTCGGCCTCAAGTGGATCGAGGAGGCATTGCCGCCGGACGACTACTGGGGCTATGCCGAACTCAGGCGCAACGTGCCGCGCGGGATGCTGGTCACCACCGGGGAGCACGAGGCCACCCGCTGGGGCTTCCGGCTACTGCTGGAGATGGGCTGCTGCGACATCCTCCAGCCCGACGTCGGCTGGTGCGGTGGCCTCACCGAGCTGGTCCGCATCTCGGCGCTGGCCGATGCCCACAACGCCCTGGTGGTGCCCCACGGCTCCTCGGTCTACAGCTACCACTTCGTCATCACCCGCACCAACAGCCCCTTCGCCGAGTTCCTGATGATGGCACCCAAGGCCGACGAGGTGGTGCCCATGTTCCATCCGCAACTGCTCGACGAACCCGTACCGGTGCGGGGCCGCATGCGCGCCTCGGCGCTGGATCGGCCTGGCTTCGGCGTGCGCCTCAATCCGGAGTGCGCCCTGGAACGACCCTATAGCCACTGAGGCGTTGCCCGGGAGGGCTGGATGAAAGCGACCCAAGATACCCTGGTGACACCGGTACCGGATGCGCGCCCCGCCGCGACGCCACTACCCCCCAAGAGTGCCCGCCTCAAGCGGGTGCAGGTAGTCGCGCTGGCGCTGCTGGTGCTGGCCGGCTTCGTCAACTACCTCGACCGCAGCACCCTGGCCATCGCCAACCAGACCATCAGCGGCGAGCTGGGCTTCACGCCGACCGAAATGGGCCTGCTGCTGTCGGCCTTCGCCTGGGCCTATGCCTTCGCGCAGTTGCCCATCGGCGGCTTGCTGGACCGCTTCGGCGCGCGCCTGACCCTGGGCCTGGGCATCTGCCTCTGGTCAATCGCCCAGGGCGTGCTGGGGCTGCTCAGCAGCCTGCACCTGATGATCCTCGCCCGCATCGGCCTGGGTATCGGCGAGGCGCCGCAATTCCCGGCCGGTGCCAAGGTGGTCAGCGAGTGGTTCAACGTCCGCGAACGCGGCCTGCCCTCCGGCATCTTCAACCTGTCGTCGTCCCTGGGGCCGGCGATCTCCCAGCCGATCCTCACCGCCCTGCTGCTCTGGCTCGGCTGGCGGCAGATGTTCATCGCCATGGGCGTGCTCGGTGTCCTGGTAGCGGCGCTCTGGTACCTGAGCTATCGCGACCGGGTGCAGGTGGCGCTGGACGCCGCCGAGCGGGCGCACCTGGACGCCGGCCTGCCGCCTCAGGACGCCGGTCTGCGGCTGACCTTCGCCGACTGGCTGGGGCTGTTCCGCCGCCGCCTGACCTGGGGCGTGGTGATTGGCTATGTGGGCATCATCTACATGCTGTCGCTGTTCCTGACCTGGCTGCCGGCCTACCTGGAACGGGTCCATCACCTGTCCCTGTCCCAGGCCGGTTGGGTCGCCAGCCTGCCGTTCCTGGCCGGGGCCTGTGGCGTCATCAGCGGCGGCCTGCTGGTGGATCGCCTGACCCGCAGCGGTCGCAGCCTGGCCTTCAGCCGCAAACTGCCGATCTGTGGCGGTCTTGCTGCGGCCGGGCTGTTCGCCCTGTGCAGCGCCGGGGTGACCGGCATCGGCAGCGTCATCCTCTGCTTCAGCCTGGCGTTGTTCAGCCTCAACGTGGCGGTAGCCGGCACCTGGTCGCTGGTCAGCGTCGCCGTGCCTTCGCACCAGGTGGCGTCCCTGGCCAGCATCCAGAATTTTGGCGGCTACTTCGGCGGCGCCTTCGCCCCGGTCATCACCGGCATGATCGTCCAGCAGACCGGCTCCTTTGGTCTCGCGCTGGGCATCGCCGCCGCCGTCGCGGTGGCCGGCGCCCTGAGCTATGGGCTGCTGGTGCGCCTCCCCGATACCCCTTCCTGAATCCTCCTGGAGACCGTCATGGATCTGCCCCGCAATCCCTTCAAGGCCCGCCTGGCGGGCAGCGACACCCTCTATGGCCTCTGGGCCGGTTTCGCCACCGGATACGCTGCCGAGATCGCTGCCAGTACCGGCTACGACTGGCTGCTGATCGACGGCGAGCACGCCCCCAATACGGTGCCGAGCATCCTCGCGCAATTGCAGGCGGTGGCGCCTTATTCCACGGCACCGGTGGTGCGCTGCGTGACCGGCGATGCGGTGCTGATCAAGCAATTGTTGGACATCGGCGTGCAGACGCTGATGGTGCCCATGGTGGAGACCGCCGAGCAGGCCCGCGCCCTGGTACGAGCCATGCGCTATCCGCCCCACGGCATCCGTGGCGTCGGCGGCGGCCTGGCCCGCGCCACCCGGTGGGACGCAGTGCCCGACTACCTGCACACCGCCCATAGCGAGCTGTGCCTGATCGTCCAGGTGGAATCGCGCCTGGGCAGCGACAATGTCGCCGAGATCGCTGCGGTGGAGGGGGTGGACGCCGTCTTCGTCGGTCCGGCGGACCTCTCCAGTGGCCTGGGGCATGCCGGTAATCCGGGCCACCCGGAGGTCCAGGCGCGCATCCGCGCCGCCATCGAGGCGACCCGCGCTGCCGGCAAGGTGGCCGGGATCCTGGCGCCCCAGGAAGACGATGCCCGGCGCTATCGCGACTGGGGGTGCCAGTTCGTTGCCGTCGGCATCGACATCAGCCTGTTCCGCCAGGCGGCGCTGGCCAACCTGGCCCGCTATCGCCCCCTCGAAGTGCCCCAGGCGCCCTCTCGCACCTACTGACCCGGAGTTCGCCATGGCCGATCTGCCCCTCTACCAGAACTACATCGATGGCCGTTTCCTGCCGGCCGCCGAGGACTTTCTCGTCCATAACCCGGCCACCGGCGAGGCCCTGGCCCGGGTGCCGGCGTCCAGTCGCGAAGACGTCGATCAGGCGATCGCCGCCGCCCGCCGTGCCCAGAAGGCCTGGGCACGGAAACCAGCCATCGAGCGCGCCGGCTATCTACGGCGCATCGCGGCAAAGCTGCGCGAGCACGCACCGCGGCTGGCCCGGACCATTGTCGCCGAACAGGGCAAGGTCCATGACCTGGCCGAGGTGGAGGTCAATTTCACCGCCGACTATCTCGACTACATGGCCGAGTGGGCGCGGCGCATCGAAGGCGAAATCATCACCAGCGACCGACCCGACGAGCAGATCTTTCTACTGCGCAAGCCGCTGGGCGTGGTGGCCGGCATCCTGCCCTGGAACTTCCCCTTCTTCCTGATCGCCCGCAAGCTGGCGCCGGCGCTGATCACCGGCAACACCATCGTCATCAAGCCCAGCGAAGAAACCCCGATCAATGCCCATGAATTCGCCCGCCTGGTGGCCGAGACCGACCTGCCGCCCGGGGTCTTCAACCTGGTCAGCGGTGCCGGCGCCGTGGGGGGCCAGCTCAGTGCCCATGCCGGCATCGACATGGTCAGCTTTACCGGCAGCGTCGGCACCGGCTCGCGGATCATGGCCGCTGCGGCACCGAATCTGACCAAGCTCAACCTGGAGCTGGGCGGCAAGGCGCCGGCCATTGTCCTGGCCGATGCCGACCTGGACCTGGCGGTCCGGGCGATCCGTGACTCGCGCATCATCAACACCGGCCAGGTGTGCAATTGCGCCGAGCGGGTCTATGTGGAACGCGCGGTGGCCGAGGACTTCATCGAGCGCATCGGCCGCGCCATGGCCGCCACCCGCTATGGCGACCCCCAGGCTGATGCTGGCGTGGAGATGGGGCCGTTGATCAACGCCGCCGGCCTGGACAAGGTGGCGGCCAAGGTCGATGTCGCCCTCGGCCAGGGCGCTCGCCTGGTCACCGGCGGCAGCCGCGCCGACCTGGGTCGCGGCTTTCACTTCCAGCCCACGGTACTGGCGGACTGTCGCGCCGAGATGCCGATCATGCGCGAGGAGATCTTCGGCCCGGTGCTGCCGATCCAGGTGGTGGACGATCTCGACGAAGCCATCGCCCTGGCCAACGACTGCGAATACGGCCTGACCTCCTCCGTCTATACGCGCAGCCTGAGCAAGGCCATGCACGCCATGCGCGAGATCGACTTCGGCGAGACCTACATCAACCGGGAAAACTTCGAGGCCATGCAGGGCTTTCACGCCGGGGTGCGCAAGTCCGGCATCGGTGGTGCCGACGGCAAGCACGGGCTCTATGAGTACACCCACACCCAGGTGGTCTATCTGCAGGGCTAGGGGTCGAGGCTGGTGGCTACCCGCTTCGCTCGAATGTTCCTGGGCGAACGCGGGTCGAAACAGGCGCAATCCAAGATCAGGCACGGGCCAGCGGCCCCAGGGAGACCAGATGCAGAACTACCACATCGTACCTACCGACACCGGCTGGGAATTCAAGGAAGAGCACGGCGATCGCGCCCTGCTCAAGGCCTCTACCAAGGACGCCATCGTCCACCAGGCTGCGCAGTTCATGGACGGCAAGACCGGCAGCGTCAAGATCCACACCAGCGACGGTCGTATCGAGGAAGAGCGCACCTATCCGCGCAGTGCGGATCCGGCGCAGTCCAAGGGCTGACTCCAAGCAGGTGCCTCCGCTATCCCGCCGCCGATACCAGAAACTGCCGAAACGCCTGGGCCCCAGGGCTCAGGCGTTCCTCGGGACTCCAGATCAGGCCCAGCTCCATGGGTGGGATGGCATCGGCCACCGGGCGGGCTTCCAGCTTGCGCCCTTCCAGGGACCAGCCGCGATAGAGCATGTCGGACAGAATGGTCACGCCAAAGCCATGGGCGACCAGGCCGCGCAGGGACTCCATGGACGAGGTCTTGAACACCACGTTGGGTTCCAGGCCGGCCGCGCGCCAGTAGCGCAGCGTGGAGGTTTCCCCTTCGTCCACCGTGGCGAGGATATAGGGATAGGGCGCGATGTCGGCCAGGGTGACGCGTTCCGGAGCCAGCAGCGGATGAGCGCTGGGCAGCCAGAGCTGGCGCGGCGAGCGCATCAACAGATGCCGCTCGAAGGGCTGGGCGGCGTCGACGTTGGAGATGACCGTGAGGCCGAGCTCCAGGGTGCCATCGTTGATGCCCGCCTCGATACTGGGTCGATCCATGTCGCGCAGGTCGATGTCGATCTGCGGATAGCTGCGCTTGAAGCGCGCCAGCAGGGTCGGCAGGTAGTAGCCGAGCACCGCATAGGAAGCGCCGACCCGGGCCTGGCCGGTCAGGGCATGACTCTGGAACAGCGGCTGACTCACGGCGTCTTGCAGGGTGTCGAGGATGTGTCGGGCATGGTGGTAGAACTGGTGCCCCTCGGCGGTCAGCTTGACTCCATGGGGCAGTCGCTCGAACAACCGCACCGCAAGCGTCGTCTCCAACTGGCTGACCGCCGTGGTCACCGCCGACTGGCTGACGTTGACCGCGCTGGCGGCCAGGGAAAACTGGCTGTTCTCGGCGGCGGCGACGAAATAGCGCAGTTGCCGCATCGAGATGTCCTTGTGCAGTGCCATCTGATTTTCCAATACCTGGATTCTATTTTTATCGTTTCACGATAGCGCATTTCCTCTCCTAGACTCAGAGGCACAGGCGCGCCGCCTTCCTCTCGCGGTCGCCATGACAAGAATAATGAACAGGAGGACGGACCATGCGCGCCCTGGCGCCCGCGTTCCGCAGCCGCGCTCCGTGCGCACCCTTGTCCTGCCGTTGGCCGCCCTGCCCGACGGTTTTCCAGCGTCCACCTGCGCGCCACGCCCGCGCCTGGTCATCAGCGCTGCCCCGCCCTGTTTTTTTCAGCTCCGCGCCGTACCGGGTGGCCGCCCCATGCGCGCCCGATCGGCCGACCGCTCTCACCCGACAATCCCAACAATAGGTGACCCCATGAGCTACCCGAGTCTCAACTTCGCCCTGGGCGAGACCCTCGATCTGCTGCGCGATCAGGTGCGCACCCTGGTCGCCCGCGAAGTAGCGCCTCGCGCGGGCGAGATCGATGCCAGCAACAGCTTTCCCATGGACCTGTGGCGCACCTTTGGTGACCTGGGCTTGCTCGGCATCACCGTGGGCGAGGAGTACGGCGGCTCCGGACTCGGCTATCTCGCCCATGCAGTGGTCATGGAGGAGATCAGCCGCGGCTCCGCCTCGGTCGCCCTCTCCTATGGCGCCCACTCCAACCTCTGCGTCAACCAGATCCATCGCAACGGCACCATGGAGCAGAAGGCGCGCTACCTGCCCCGGCTGGTCAGCGGCGAGCACGTCGGCGCCCTGGCCATGAGCGAGCCCAACGCCGGTTCGGACGTGGTCTCCATGAAGCTACGCGCCGAGCGGCGTGGCGATCGCTTCGTGCTCAATGGCAGCAAGACCTGGATCACCAACGGTCCCGATGCCCATACCTATGTGATCTACGCCAAGACCGAGCCGGAACAAGGCGCCCATGGCATCACCGCCTTCATCGTCGAGCGTGACTGGACCGGTTTCAGCCGCGGCAGTAAGTTCGACAAGCTGGGCATGCGCGGCTCCAACACCTGCGAGCTGTTCTTCGACGACGTCGAGGTGCCGGAGGACAACGTGCTGGGGCAGGTGAACGGGGGCGTGAGGGTGCTGATGAGCGGCCTGGACTACGAGCGCGTAGTCCTCGCCGGCGGCCCGGTGGGCATCATGCAGGCCTGCCTGGACGTGGTCCTGCCCTACGTCCATGACCGCAAGCAATTCGGCCAGAGCATCGGCGAATTCCAGCTGATCCAAGGCAAGGTGGCCGACCTCTACACCGGTCTCAATGCCAGCCGTGCCTATCTCTATGCCGTGGCCCAGGCCTGCGACCGTGGCGAGACCACCCGCAAGGACGCCGCCGGGGTGATTCTCTACACCGCAGAGAAGGCTACCCAGATGGCCCTGGAAGCCATCCAGATTCTAGGTGGCAACGGCTATATCAACGAGTACCCCACCGGCCGCCTACTACGCGACGCCAAGCTCTACGAGATCGGCGCCGGCACCAGCGAGATCCGCCGCATGCTGATCGGGCGCGAGCTGTTCAACGAAACCCGGTGAGGAGCCTGCCATGACCGTGCTGACCTCCACCCTGAACCGGCGTGCCCCGGACTATCAACGCAATGCCGCCGTCATGGCCGAGCAATTGGCCCGGCTCGACCAGCTCCTGGCGCACATCCGTGAAGGCGGCGGGCCCAAGGCCCAGGCACGCCATACCGCCCGCGGCAAGCTGCTGCCCCGCGAGCGCATCGACCAGCTGCTGGACCCCGGCTCGCCCTTCCTGGAGATCGGCGCCCTGGCGGCCCTCGACGTCTATGAGGAAGAGGTACCAGCGGCCGGGGTGGTAGCCGGCATCGGCCGCATCGAGGGCATCGAGTGCATGATCATCGCCAACGACGCCACGGTGAAGGGCGGCTCCTACTATCCGCTGACGGTGAAGAAGCACCTGCGCGCCCAGGCCATCGCCCTGCAGAATCGCCTGCCCTGCCTCTATCTGGTGGATTCCGGCGGCGCCAACCTGCCGCGCCAGGAAGAGGTCTTCCCCGACCGCGAGCACTTCGGGCGGATCTTCTTCAACCAGGCGACCATGAGTGCCCAGGGCATCCCACAGATCGCCGTGGTGATGGGCTCTTGTACCGCTGGCGGCGCCTATGTGCCGGCCATGAGCGACGAGACCATCATGGTGCGCCAGCAGGCCACCATCTTTCTCGCCGGGCCGCCGCTGGTGAAGGCGGCGACCGGCGAGGTGGTCAGTGCCGAGGAACTGGGCGGCGCCGATGTCCACTGCCGTACCTCCGGCGTGGCCGACCACTATGCCGAGAACGACACCCATGCCCTGGCCCTGGCGCGGCGCTGCATCGCCAACCTCAACTGGCGCAAGCTGGGTGAGTTACAGCTCAAGGCGCCAATCGCCCCGCTGTATCCGGCCGAGGACCTTTACGGCCTGGTCCCGGCCGATCCCAAGCAGCCGCTGGAGGTGCGCGAGGTGATCGCCCGGCTGGTGGACGGCAGCGTCTTCGATGAATTCAAAGCGCAGTTCGGCACCACCCTGGTCTGTGGCTTCGCCCATCTGCAGGGTCATCCGGTGGCCATCCTCGGCAACAACGGCATTCTCTTCGCCGAATCGGCGCAGAAAGGCGCGCACTTCATCGAGCTGGCCTGCCAGAGGCGCATCCCCCTGCTCTTCCTGCAGAACATCACCGGCTTCATGGTCGGGAAGAAATACGAGGAAGGCGGCATCGCCAAGCACGGCGCCAAGCTAGTCACCGCAGTGGCCTGCGCCCGGGTGCCCAAGTTCACCGTGATCATCGGCGGCAGCTTTGGCGCCGGCAACTACGGCATGTGCGGTCGCGCCTACGATCCTCGCTTCCTGTGGATGTGGCCCAACGCACGCATCGGCGTGATGGGTGCCGAGCAGGCGGCCGGGGTGCTGGTGCAGGTCAAGCGTGAGCAGGCCGAACGTGCCGGAGAAGCCTTCGACGACGAAGAGACGGCGCGCATCAAGGCACCCATCGTCGAGCAGTACGAGCGTCAGGCCCATGCCCACTATTCCAGCGCGCGCCTATGGGACGACGGAGTGATCGACCCGGCCCAGACCCGCGAGGTCCTCGCCCTGGCGCTGTCGGCCAGTCTCAACGCCCCCCTCGAGCCGACGACCTTCGGCGTCTTCCGGATGTAGGCCATGACTGATTTCCACACCCTGGATCTGACCCGCGACCCGCGCGGCTTCGCCACCCTCTGGCTCGACCGTCCGGACCGCCACAACGCCCTGGATGCACGGATGATCGCGGAGTTGGGCACAGCGCTCACCGAGATCGCCGCCGATGCCGAGCTGCGCTTTCTACTCGTGCGCGGGCGCGGCCGGCACTTCTGCGCCGGCGCGGATCTCGCCTGGATGCAGGCGTCCGCTACCCTGGACGCGGCCGCCAATCAGGCCGACACCGAGCGCCTAGCCGAGGTGATGTATCGCCTGCAGGCCTTGCCGATGCCCACCCTCGCCGTGGTGCAGGGCGCAGCCTTTGGCGGCGCGGTAGGGCTGGTCAGCTGCTGCGACCTGGCACTGGCCGCCAGTGACGCCACCTTCTGCCTGTCGGAGGTGCGCATCGGCCTAGTGCCCGCCGTCATCGGCCCCTTCGTCATCCGCGCCCTGGGCGAACGGGCGGCCCGGCGCTACATGCTGGGTGCCGAACGCTTCTCCGGCGCGCGCGCGGCCGAGCTGGGGCTGGTGGCCGAGACCGCGCCGGCGGCCGACCTGGAGCCCCTGGTCGAGGCCTGGATCGCCCGTCTGCTGGACAACGGGCCCCAGGCGTTGCGCGCATGCAAGCGGCTGCTGGAGGGCGCTGGCGCAGGCGCCCCTCGGGCCGAGGTGCGCTCCTTCACCGAGGGCCTGATCGCCGAGGTGCGCGTCACCCCCGAAGCCCAGGAAGGCCTGCAGGCCTTCCTAGAAAAACGTCGTCCCGCCTGGCAGGAGACCTCGCCATGACCTTCGACCGTCTGCTCGTCGCCAACCGGGGCGAGATCGCCTGCCGAGTGATGCGTACCGCCAAGGCCCTGGGCCTGGGCACCGTCGCCGTGCACAGCGCCATCGACGCCAGGGCACGCCATGTGCGCCAGGCCGACCTCGCGGTAGACCTCGGGGGCGCCAAGCCAGCAGATAGCTATCTGGCCGGCGAACGCATCATCGAGGCGGCCCTCGCCACCGGCGCCCAGGCGATCCATCCGGGTTATGGCTTTCTGTCCGAGAACGCCGCCTTCGCCGAGGCGGTGGCCGCGGCGGGACTGGTCTTCGTCGGGCCGCCCGCTACGGCGATTCGCGCCATGGGCAGCAAGTCCGCCGCCAAGGCGCTGATGACCGACGCCGGGGTACCCCTGGTGCCGGGCTATCACGGCGAGGACCAGTCCCTCGCCACCTTTCGCGACGCCGCGGCGCGCATCGGCTATCCGGTCCTGCTCAAGGCCACCGCCGGCGGTGGCGGCAAGGGCATGAAGATCGTCGAGCGCGAAGCCGACCTGGCCGAGGGCCTTGCCTCGGCCCAGCGCGAAGCGCTCTCGGCCTTTGGCGATGCGCGGATGCTGGTGGAGAAGTACGTGCTGCAACCGCGCCACGTGGAGATCCAGGTCTTCGCCGACGGGCACGGCCATTGCCTCTATCTCAACGAACGCGACTGCTCCATCCAGCGCCGCCACCAGAAGGTCATCGAGGAGGCCCCCGCGCCCGGTCTTACCCCAGAATTACGCCGGGCCATGGGCGAAGCCGCGGTACAGGCGGCCCAGGCCATCGGCTATGTGGGCGCCGGTACCGTGGAATTCCTGCTCGACGCCCGCAGCGACTTCTTCTTCATGGAAATGAACACCCGGCTGCAGGTGGAACACCCGGTCACCGAGGCCATCACCGGCCTGGATCTGGTGGCCTGGCAATTGCGCGTCGCCGCCGGTGAGGCGCTGCCCCTCACCCAGGCCCAGGTACCGCTGCACGGCCATGCCATCGAGGTACGGCTCTATGCCGAGGACACCGACCAGGGCTTCCTGCCGGCCTCGGGCACCCTGCAGCTCTATCGCGAGCCGGCGGCCGGTCCGGGGCGGCGGGTGGACAGCGGCGTGGAGGAAGGCGACGAGGTCTCGCCCTTCTATGATCCCATGCTGGCCAAGCTGATCGCCTGGGGCGACAGCCGCGAACAGGCGCGCCAGCGGCTGCTGGCCATGCTGACGGAGACCGCGGTGGGCGGCTTCGCCACCAACCTGCCCTTTCTGCAGCGCTTGCTCGCCCATCCGGCCTTTGCCGCGGCCGAGCTGGACACCGGCTTCATCGAGCGTCACCGGGATGCCTTGCTGCCCGCACCCGGAGAGCTGACCGACGCCTTCTGGACCTTGGCGGCCCAGGCCTGGCTGGCGACGCTGCCGGCCGCTGCCGAGCCGACGTCTCCCTGGGCTTCCCGTCAGGGCTGGCGCCTGGGTGGACCGCCCCAGATAGCGCTGCGCCTGGCCTGTCGCGGTGAGGTGCGCGCCGTCGCCCTGCCCGGCTCAGCGGCGGTCGAGCTGAATGCTGATCGCCTCCACTGGCAGGCCGAAGGCATCCGCCAGAGCGCCCGCCTCTATCGCCGTGGGCAGACGCTGTTTCTCCAATGGCGGGAGCGCTTCGAAGCCGTCACCTGGGCCGATCCCCTCGCCGAGGTCGCGCGCCAGGCGGAGGCCGGCGGGCTCACGGCGCCAATGAACGCCAGTGTGGTCGCCGTCTCGGTAGCCGTGGGCGACACCGTGGAAGCCGGCGCGCCGCTGGTGGTGCTGGAGGCGATGAAGATGGAACACAGCATCCGCGCGCCGCGCGCCGGCGTCGTGGCCGCGCTGTTCTGCAGCCCTGGCGAGCTGGTGGCCGAGGGTACGCCCCTGGTGGAACTGGAGGAGGCGGCACCATGAGCGAGGCCCTGCCGTCCCGGGTGCGGGTGGTCGAGGTCGGGCCACGCGACGGCCTGCAGAACGAGCCCCAGGCACTGGGCATCGCCGAGCGTATCCGGCTATGCGAGGCCCTGGTCGCCAGCGGCGTGCAGCAGCTGGAAGTGGGCAGCTTCGTCTCGCCCAAGTGGGTACCGCAGATGGCCGGGACCGCCGAGGTGCTGGTGGGACTGGGCCGCCCAGCGGGCGTGGTGCGCTCGGTGCTGGTGCCCAATATGAAGGGTTTCGAGGCCGCCCTGGCGGCGGGGGTGGAGGAGATCGCCGTCTTCGCCGCCGCCTCGGAGGGCTTCTCCCAGCGCAACATCAACTGTTCCATCGCCGAGAGCCTGGCGCGCTTTGTACCCGTGGTCGAGGGCGCGCAGGCGGCGGGCATCCGGGTGCGCGGCTATGTGTCCTGCGTGCTGGGCTGTCCCTACGACGGCGAGATCGCACCCGACCAGGTGGCCAGCGTGACCCGCGAGCTGCTGGAGCTGGGCTGCGCCGAGGTTTCCCTCGGCGATACCATCGGCGTCGGTACCCCCGGCCGAACCCGGGCGCTCTGGCAGCGGCTGGGGCGGGAGGTGCCGCTCAGCCAGCTGGCCGGGCATTTCCACGACACCTATGGCCAGGCCCTGGCCAACGTCTACGCCAGCCTGCTCGAAGGGGTCGCGGTGTTCGACAGCTCCGTCGCCGGGCTCGGTGGCTGCCCCTATGCAAGCGGCGCCAGCGGCAATGTCGCCAGCGAGGACCTGGTCTATCTGCTCGACGGCCTGGGCATCGCCACCGGCCTCGACCTGGCCAAGTTGGTGGCGACGGGACAGGCCGTTTCCGCGCAGTTGGAGCGACCCTATCAGTCGCGGGTCGGCCGCGCCTGGACCGCCAGAGCGCTCGACTAGCCAGCGCTCTGGCGGACGCCCATAGCAACCGCTGGGGCTTGCTCCCATAATGGCGGTCTCTCTCATCCAAGGACCCGTTTTGGCCAGGAAGTCCCGACGCGAACTCGCCCAGCTCGATGGCACCACCGAGCTGCCCCTCACCGTGCGCGAGGTCGCCCTCGCCGCCGGGGTGTCGCCCATCACCGTGTCCCGGGCGCTGCATCGGCCGAGTCTGGTGAGCGCCGCCACTCGCGAGCACGTCCTGGCGGTGGTCAAGGAGCTGGGCTATGTGCCCAATCTGCTGGCGGGCAGCCTCGCCTCCAGCAAGAGTCGCCTGGTGGCCATCCTGCTGCCCACCATCGCCAATTCCATCTATGCCACCGTGGTGCAGGCGATCATGGAGCGGCTCACCGAGGCGGGCTACCAGGCGCTGATCGGGCCCACCGGCTATTCACCGGAAAAGGAAGAGGAACTGCTGGAAGCCATCCTCGGCCGCCGGCCCGATGGCATCGTCCTTACCGGCACCCTGCACACCCCGGCCAGTCGCGAGCGGCTGGCGGCCCTGAACATCCCGGTGGTGGAAGCCTGGGACCTGAGCGCCGAGGCCCTGGACATGCAGGTGGGCTTTTCCCATGAGCAGGTTGGCATGGCCCTGGCGGATCATTTCGTCGCCCGCGGCTATCGCCGCTTCGGGGTGATCTCGGTGGACGATCCCCGCGCCATGCGCCGCAACCTGGCGCTGCAGGCGCGGCTGGCCGAGCTGGGTATCGGCGAAGTGCCCATGGAAGTGCTGCCGCTGCCCGCCACCTGGGAGGTCGGGCGGATCGGCCTGGCGCGCCTGCTGGAACGCCCGGTGCCACCGGAACTGGCGCTGTGCAGCTCCGATACCCTGGCCCTGGGCGTGGTGGCCGAGGCCAACAGCCGCGGCCTGCGCATTCCCGAGCAGCTGGCGGTGATGGGTTTCGGCGACACCACCAATGGCCGCTTCGCGACCCCGGCGCTGTCCACCGTCAGCGTCAACGCCGATGTCATGGGCCGCAGCGTCGCCCAGTCGCTGCTCGACCGGCTCGCCGGCGAGCGGACCGCGGTCAATCTCGACACCGGTTTCGTTCTCATCGAGCGCCAGAGCTCCTAACGGGTTTTTTGCACCCGACCACAGATTTACCGGTTGAATGATAGCGTTATCTGTTTAATGATAACGCTATCGTTGTCAGACGACTTACAACATAAGACCGCTGCTCGATCTCCGCCCGCACACAAAAACAAACCAGTGGGAGCTCTCCATGCAAGAAACCAAGCAGACGCGCGTCCGCTATCTGATCCTGTTCATGCTGTTCGTCGTGACCACGATCAACTATGCCGACCGCGCCACCATTTCCATCGCCGGCTCCGCCCTGCAAAAAGACCTCGGCATCAGTGCCGTCTCCCTCGGCTACATCTTCTCCGCCTTTGGTTGGGCCTATGTGCTCGGTCAGATCCCGGGCGGCTGGTTGCTGGATCGCTTCGGTTCGAAGAAGGTCTATGCGGCGAGTATCTTCACCTGGTCGGTGTTCACCTTGCTGCAAGGCTACATCGGTGAATTCGGCATCGGCACCGCGGTATTCCTGCTGTTCGCCCTGAGATTCATGGTCGGTCTGGCCGAGGCGCCCTCCTTCCCCGGCAACGCCCGCATCGTCGCCGCCTGGTTCCCCACCAAGGAGCGCGGTACCGCCTCGGCGATCTTCAACTCGGCGCAATACTTCGCCACCGTGCTGTTCGCACCGCTGATGGGCTGGATCGTCTATCACTTCGGCTGGCAGCACGTCTTCGTGGTGATGGGCGTCTTGGGCATCGCCTTCTCGGCGGTCTGGATGGCGGTGATCTACAGCCCCCGTGAACATCCCCGGGTCAATGCCGCCGAAGTCGAGTACATCGCCAGCAACGGCGGCCTGGTCGACCTGGACACCCCCGGCAAGAAGAGCGAAGGCCCGAAGTGGAGCTACATCGGCCAGCTGCTGACCAATCGCATGATGGCCGGCATCTACCTGGGCCAATTCTGCATCAACGCCCTCACCTACTTCTTCCTGACCTGGTTCCCCGTGTACCTGGTGCAGGAACGCGGCATGACCATCCTCAAGGCCGGCATCATCGCCTCCCTGCCGGCCATCTGCGGCTTCATCGGCGGCGTGCTGGGCGGGGTGATCTCCGACTATCTGCTGCGTCGCGGCAACAGCCTGAGCGTGGCACGCAAGACCCCCATCGTCGCCGGCATGCTGCTGTCGATGAGCATGATCCTCTGCAATTACGTCGACGCCGACTGGATGGTGGTGGGCTTCATGGCCATGGCCTTCTTCGGCAAGGGTATCGGCGCCCTGGGCTGGGCGGTGGTGTCCGACACCTCACCCAAGCAGATCGCCGGCCTTTCCGGTGGCCTGTTCAACACCATCGGCAACCTGTCCTCCATCACCACCCCAATCATCATCGGCTACATCATCGCCGCCACCGGCTCCTTCAAGATGGCCCTGGTGTTCGTCGGCGCCAATGCCCTGGTGGCCGCCATCAGTTATCTGTTCGTCGTGGGCGAGATCAAGCGCGTCGAGTTGCGTGGGGTACCCACGCCGCCCGCCGAAGCCCCGCTCGCCGCTGAAACCTCTCGCTGATCGACAAGGAGCCCGACCATGACTCAATTCAATGCCACCCCGGCCCTGCACACCGGCACCCCGGTGGTCACCTCCCTAGAGGTCGTCCCCGTCGCCGGCCAGGACAGCATGCTGCTCAACCTCAGCGGCGCCCACGGCCCCTACTTCACCCGCAACGTGCTGATCCTCAAGGACAACGCCGGTCGCACCGGCGTCGGCGAGGTGCCCGGCGGCGAGACCATCCGCCAGACGCTGGAAGACGCCCGCCAATTCCTGATCGGCCAGCCGTTGGGCCAGTACCAGCGCATCCTCGGCCAGGTCCGCCAGGCCTTCGCCGGCCGCGATGCCAGCGGTCGTGGCCTGCAGACCTTCGATCTGCGGGTCACCATCCACGCGGTGACCGCCATCGAAGCCGCCCTGCTCGACCTGCTCGGTCAGCACCTGGAGGTGCCGGTGGCCGCCCTGCTCGGCGAAGGTCAGCAGCGCGATGCCGTGGAGATGCTCGGTTACCTGTTCTATGTCGGCGACCGCAACAAGACCACGCTGGACTATCGCAGCGAAGCCGAGAGCGACGACGCCTGGTTCCGCGTGCGCAACGAAGAGGCCCTGACCCCCGAGACGGTGGTGCGACTGGCCGAGGCCGCCTATGACCGCTACGGCTTCAAGGACTTCAAGCTCAAGGGCGGCGTGCTCAGCGGCGACGCCGAGATCGAGGCGGTCACCGCCCTGGCCGAGCGCTTCCCCGAGGCACGCGTGACCCTGGACCCCAACGGCGCCTGGTCGCTCAAGGAAGCCATCCGCCTGTGCCGCGACCAGCACCACGTACTGGCCTATGCCGAGGATCCCTGTGGCGCCGAGAACGGCTATTCCGGACGCGAGGTGATGGCCGAATTCCGTCGCGCCACCGGCCTGCCCACCGCCACCAACATGATCGCCACCGACTGGCGCCAGATGGGTCACGCCATCCAGCTGCAATCGGTGGACATCCCCCTGGCCGATCCGCACTTCTGGACCATGCAGGGCTCGGTGCGGGTGGCGCAGATGTGCAACGACTGGGGCCTGACCTGGGGTTCGCACTCCAACAACCACTTCGACATCTCCCTGGCCATGTTCACCCACGTCGCCGCCGCGGCGCCGGGCAAGATCACCGCCATCGACACCCACTGGATCTGGCAGGACGGTCAACGCCTCACCCGCCAGCCCCTGGAGATCAAGGGCGGCCTGGTCGAGGTGCCGCAGCAGGGTGGCCTGGGCGTGGAGCTGGACCTGGACGCCCTCGCCCGCGCCCACGAGCTGTACAAGACCAAGGGCCTGGGCGCGCGGGACGACGCCATGGCCATGCAATTCCTCTCGCCCAACTGGACCTTCGATAACAAGAAGCCCTGCCTGGTGCGCTAGGCCCTCGGCCCGCCAACAGCGCCCGCTCCGGACTCTCCGGGGCGGGCGCTGTTTCCGTTCCAGCGTCCGAAACATCGTTTTACACCTACCGATAGCCTGCTAAGCGTCCGTTAAGCTCACCGGATCGACACTGATCCCAAGGTATCTCGCAACCCTGCCCGATACCCCCGCGGTTCCAGTCACTTTCGTATCCGGGAGAAGCACATGAACCTCAAGCCTCGTATCGCCAAGAGCCTTCTCGTCCTGACCCTCGCCTCGGTGTTTTCCACCGCCGCCCTGGCCGACACCCGACCCGACATCGCCACCCAGCAGGTCGCCACCCTGCCGGCGATCTCCCAGCAGGGCCAGCAGGCCTTCATGGACGTGGTCGCCGCCCGCCAGGACCTCTTCGAGGCCCATGTCTATCAGGCCAAGCAGCAACTGGCCGCCGCCGAAAGCGCGCTGCAGACCGCCCAAACCGACAAGACCGCCTACCTCAAGTCGGCCAGGGACCTGCGGGGTCAGGACGGCAAACTCATGCAGGTCTCCGCGCAGGACGCCAAGGCCACGTCCTGGCTGCCGATCTGGAGCGGCATGGCGCTGCGTGACGACTATGTCGCCACCCCGGCCAAGAACCAGGCCGTGGCCCAGGCCAACGAGAAGATCCAGCAGGGCGACACCCAGGGCGCTGGCGCGATCCTCAAGGTGGCCGGCGTCGACGTCGACTACTCCACCGCCGTGCTGCCGGCCCAGGAAACCCTGGACCTGGTGCACAGGGCCAACCAGGAGCTCAGTCATGAGCAATACTGGCAGGCCAACCTGACGCTCAAGCAGGTGCAGAACAGCCTGAGATTCGACAACGCCAACGTCGACGTGACCCCCACCAGCTGGTTCTCCAAAACCACCTCGATCTTCACCCCGGTCGACAAGACCTGAGCCGGTCGCAAGCACCTGAGCTCAACGGAATCGTTAACTTCAGCGTAACGTTTCCGCCCTCAGGTTGATTGAACGCCCGGCAGTCGAAGGCTAGGGTGGCTCCACGACAGGTGATTCGTGGAGACCCCAATGACAACGACATCCTCCCCACCGGCTCGGATCGCCAGGCGCCGCAGCGACAAGCAGCAGCGCCTGGACCGGGTGGCTGCGCTGGCCGATGGCAAGGTGCTGCCCACCGCCTCCATCGTCGCGGCCCTGGAACAGTTGCTCGCCCCCGGCGACCGGGTGGTGCTGGAAGGCAACAACCAGAAGCAGGCCGATTTCCTCTCCCGCAGCCTCGCCCAGGTCGATCCGGCCCGGCTGCACGACCTGCACATGATCATGCCCAGCGTCGGTCGCGCCGAGCACCTGGACCTGTTTGAGCGCGGCATCGCCCGCAAGCTGGACTTCTCCTTTGCCGGCACCCAGAGCCTGAGGATCAGCCAGCTGCTGGAGGACGGCCTACTGGAAGTCGGCGCCATCCACACCTACATCGAACTCTATGCCCGGCTGCTGGTGGACCTGATTCCCAAGGTGGTGCTCAGCGCCGGCTTCATGGCCGATCGCGCCGGCAACATCTATACCGGCCCTAGCACCGAGGATAGCCCGGCGCTGATCGAGCCGGCGGCCTTCAGCGACGGCATCGTCATCGTCCAGGTCAACCAGTTGGTGGACGACGTGTCCGAACTGCCGCGAGTCGACATCCCGGCGGACTGGGTGGATTTCGTGGTGGTGGCCGACCGGCCCTTCTATATCGAGCCGCTGTTCACCCGCGATCCGCGCCACATCAAGCCGGTCCACGTGCTGATGGCGATGATGGCGATCCGCGGCATCTACGAACGCCACCAGGTGCAGTCGCTCAACCATGGCATCGGCTTCAACACCGCGGCCATCGAACTGATCCTGCCCACCTACGGCGAGCGCCTGGGCCTCAAGGGCAAGATCTGCCGGCACTGGACCCTCAATCCCCACCCCACGCTGATCCCGGCCATCGAGAGCGGCTGGGTGGAAAGCGTGCACTGCTTTGGCACCGAACTGGGCATGGAGGGCTATATCGCCCAGCGCCCGGACGTCTTCTTCACCGGTCGCGATGGCTCGCTCCGCTCCAACCGGCTGCTCTGCCAGCTGGCCGGCCAGTACGCCGTGGACCTCTTCATCGGCGCCACCCTGCAGGTGGATGGCGACGGCCATTCCTCCACCGTGACGCGGGGTCGCCTGGCCGGCTTCGGTGGCGCGCCCAACATGGGCCATGATCCGCACGGTCGGCGTCACCCCACCCCGGCCTGGCTGGACATGCGGCAGCAGACCGGCGACGGCGCACCGGCCCTGCTCGAACGCGGCAGGAAGCTGGTGGTGCAGATGGTCGAGACCTTCCAGGAAGGCGGCAAGCCCACCTTCGTCGACACCCTGGATGCGGTGGACGTCGCGCGCAAGAGCGGCATGCCGCTGGCGCCCATCATGGTCTATGGCGACGACGTGACCCACCTGCTCACCGAGGAAGGCATCGCCTATCTCTACCGCGCCCGCTCCCTGGAAGAGCGCCGCGCGATGATCGCCGCCGTGGCCGGGGTCACCGCCATCGGCCTGCGCAGCGATCCGGCCGAGGCCCGCCGCCTGCGCGAGGAAGGCCTGGTGGCCCTGCCCGAGGACCTCGGCATCCGCCGCACCGATGCCAGTCGCGAGCTGCTCGCGGCCAAGAGCATCGGCGAGCTGGTGGAGTGGTCCGGCGGTCTCTATCAACCCCCGGCCAAGTTCAGGAGCTGGTGATGCGCGCCCTCGCCCGCCGTACCTCATCGCCCGCCGAGCGCCTGGCCGAGTTGGCCGTATCCGCCCTGGTGGACGAAGCCGAACTCTCGCCCAAGCCGGCCCTGGTGGATCGCCGCGGCCAGGGCGCCCACAGTGACCTTACCCTTGGCCTGATGCTGACCTCGGCCCAGGCCCTGCAGCCCTGTTTCCAGGCCATGGCCGAAGCCGCCGAGCGAGGGCTGCCCGCCGCCGAACTGCGCTGCCTGATCGGCCAACTGGGGCGTGACGGCGAAGCCGCCATGCTGCAGGTCACCGGCGGGGTCAATACCCATCGCGGCGCCATCTGGGCGCTGGGGCTGCTGGTGACGGCGGCGGTACATGAACGTCCGACTTCTGCCCAGGCGCTGTGCCTGGCGGCCGGTCGCCTGGCCAGCCTGCCCGATCCGGACGCGCCCCAGGCCGCGCCCAGTCATGGCCAAAGCGTCGCCCAGCGCTACGGCGTCGGCGGCGCCCGGGCCGAGGCCGCCGCGGGCTTTCCCGCCATCCACCAGCGCGGCCTGCCGCAGCTGCGCGCCAGCCGCCAGGCCGGTGCCGGCGAGCAGAACGCTCGCCTGGATGCGCTTCTGGCCATCATGACCGCGCTGGACGATACCTGTGTGTTGCACCGTGCCGGCCCTGCGGCCCTCACCACCATGCAGCAGGGCGCCCGCGCCGTGCTGCAGGCCGGGGGCAGCGCCAGTCTCGGCGGGCGCCGCCAGCTGCTGACGCTGGACCGCCAATTGCTGGCCGCCAATGCCTCCCCCGGCGGCGCCGCCGATCTGCTGGCCGCCACCCTTCTCGTCGATCGCCTGGAGCCCCGGCTCCCTGGAGACCTCTGATGGAACACTTCACCTGCAGCTATCCGGCCAGCCAGCGCCGCCAGGGTCGCGCCCTGGTCGGCTGTGTCGGTTCGGGGGACCTGGAGGTCCTGCTCGAACCCGCCACGGCCGATTTCACCCTCAAGGTGACCACCTCGGTCAACGGCAGCGAACCGCGCTGGCGCGCCCTCTTCGACCGGCTGTTCGCCACCCGCGAGGACCTGCCGGCGCTGACCCTGGACATCCATGACTTCGGCGCCACCCCGGGCGTGGTACGCCTGCGCCTGGAACAGGGCCTGGAAACCCTCGACCTGGAGGACAGCACCCATGGCTGAAGCCCCTCTTCCCGATGTCCAGGAGCTGCTGCACAGCCGCAGCTTCGTCGAACTCGGCGCCCGCGAGCGGGCCCGTGTGGTGCTCGATGCCGGCAGCTTTCGCGAGCTGGTCGGGCCCTTCGAACGGCTGATGTCGCCGTGGCTGCCCAAGCAGGGCATCGTCTGCCAGGCCGATGACGGCGTGGTGGCGGCCAAGGGGCTGATCGACGGCCAGCCCGCGGTGGTCTGCGCCATCGAGGGCGCCTTCCAGGGTGGCAGCATGGGCGAGGTGGGCGGCGCCAAGATCGCCGGTGCCCTGGAGCTGGCGTTGGAAGACAACCTCGCGGGCATCCCGACCCGCGCCGTGCTGCTGCTGGAAACCGGCGGCGTGCGCCTGCAGGAGGCCAATCTGGGGCTGGCCGCCATCGCCGAGATCCAGGCGGCCATCGTTGCCTTGCGCTCGCATCAGCCGGTCATCGGCGTCATCGCTGGCAGCGTCGGCTGCTTTGGTGGCATGTCCATCGCCGCCGGCCTGTGCACCCAACTGATAGTCACCCGCGAGGCACGCCTGGGACTCAACGGTCCCCAGGTGATCGAGCAGGAAGCCGGCATCGAGGAATACGATTCCCGCGACCGCCCCTTCATCTGGAGCCTGACCGGCGGCGAACAGCGGGTCGCCACGGGCCTGGCCGACATCTTCGTTGCCGACGACAGCGCCGCCGTGACCACCGCCATCCGCCAGGGCTTCACCCAGGGCGTTGCCGCCCCTCTGCGCAGCCAGCGGGCCGACCACTACCTGACGCGCCTCGTCGATCTCGATACCCGTCCCCAGGCGGACGCCGCCGCGGTCCGCCACCTCTATGCCGGAGACCAGCCATGAGCACCCAGCCTTCGCAACGCGGCCTGACCTGGTTCCAGGCCCTGGCCAGCCAGGGTGAAACCGTCACGGGCCTGCCCGCCTCCCTGCGCGTCGCCGACCTCGAACTGGCCGGCCGGCCCGCACGCTGGCTGGCGGTGGTAGCGGATGCCGAGAATCCCTTTCCCCGGGCCCGGCAGGGCGAGGTCGGCCTGCTGGAAGGTTGGGGCCTGGCCCGAGCCATTCAGCAGGCCATCGCCGAGGATGCTGGCACCCCGGTGAAACGCACCCTGATCGCCCTGGTGGATGTGCCCAGCCAGGCCTACGGTCGCCGCGAGGAGGCCTATGGCATCCACCAGGCCCTGGCCGGCGCCGCGGGTGCCTATGCCGAGGCGCGCCTGGCCGGACACCCGGTGCTGGGCCTGCTGGTAGGCAAGGCCATGTCCGGGGGTTTTCTCGCCCATGGCTACCAGGCCAATCGCCTGCTGGCCCTGCGCGATCCCCAGGTGCAGGTGCATGCCATGGGCAAGGCCTCGGCGGCGCGGGTGACCCTGCGCAGCGTCGAAGACTTGGAGCGCCTGGCCGCCGACATCCCGCCCATGGCCTACGACCTGGACAGCTATGCCTCCCTGGGCCTGCTCTGGCGGCAGCTGGAGGTCGGCCAGCCCGACCAGCCCTCGACCGAAGATCTGGAGCAGGTACGCCAGGCCTTGGCCGAGGCCCAGGCCGATGTGCTCGCCAGCGGCGCCACCGATCTCAAACTGCGCCTGGACGGCGCCAACCGCGCGGCCTCTCGCGCAGTACGCGATCGCCTACGGGCGGGATGGAGCGCGTGATGAGCGGGCGGATGGGCCCGTTGGGCTTCGCTGGCGCTCAACCCAACCTACGGGACACCTGTGTAGGTTGGGTTGAGCGACGCGAAGCCCAACACAGGCCCCACGACCTCCTATGGGGCCTGACCCCGGATACCCTTCCCGCGGACGCCCCCACCTGGGCCCACCAGATCGCCCAGGCTGGCCTGCCCGTAGTGGTCCGCCGAACCGCACCCGAGGCCGGCCGTATCCCGGTCGGCCTGCGCGGCGCTACCCGCGCCGAGCGCTTGGCGGCCTGGCTTGTACCAGCCGCCGTAGTGCAACAGCGCGGGCCTGAAAACCTGCGGATCACGACCGGCTGCCGCGATCTACCGGTCTTCGACACCCTGGCCCGCGTGCAAACCCTGCTGGATGACCTGAACCTGCCCTGGGGTCCTACCGGCGCTGCGGGCTACGAACTGGCCTCCGGCTGGCCGGCGCTGCATGCCGGGAGCGATCTGGATCTGCTGATCCGCTGCACCGCCCCGCTGCCGCGCGACCAGGCGCGGGCCCTGCTGGCGTCGCTGCAGGCGCAGGCACAGTGCCGGCTAGATATCCTCCTGGAGACCCCGCTCGGCGGCGTCGCCCTGGCCGATTGGGCCGGAGACGCCCCACGCGTGCTGCTCAAGACCGCGGCCGGTCCCCAGTTGGTGAGCGATCCCTGGCCGGAGGCGCGCGCCGCATGAGTACCCTCTTCCAGTTTCCCGGCCAGGGCGCCCAGCGTCCCGGCATGCTGCACGCCCTGCCCGAGGACCCCGAGGTCCGGCGCACCTTGGCGGAGGCCGCCGCGGTACTGGACCTCGATCCTTTGAACCTGGACTCCGCCCAGGCCCTGGAACACACCCGCGCCGTGCAGCTGTGCCTGCTGATCGCCGGCGTCGCCACGGCGCGCCTGCTGCTGAGCCGCGGACCAGAGCCACAGCTGGTGGCCGGGCTGTCCATCGGTGCCTATGCCGCGGCGGTGGTGGCCGAGGCCCTGGACTTCGCCGACGCTCTGCGCCTGGTGGCCCTTCGTGGCGAGCTGATGCAGACGGCCTATCCCAAGGGCTACGGCATGCTGGCCATACTTGGGCTGGACCGCGGCACGGTGGAGGGCCTGGTCGCCAATCACCATCGGCCTGACGCGCCGCTGTACCTGGCCAATGCCAATGCCGAGCAGCAATACGTGGTCGCGGGCAGCGATGTCGGCCTGGCCGTGCTGACCGAGGCAGCGCGTGCCCAGGGCGCCGCAGCGGCCAAGCGCCTGGTCATGAGCGTGCCGTCCCACTGCCCGCTGCTCGCCGAAGCCGCCCAGACTCTTGACCAGGCCTTTGCCGAGGTCGAGCTACGCGCGCCCCGGCTGGCCTATCTGAGCGGTACCTCGGCACGACGGCTGGTGCGTGCCGAGCAGTTACGCGACGACCTGGCCTTCAACATGGCGCGGCCCATCGAATGGCACGCCGCCCTGGAAGCCGCTCGCGAGCGCGGCGTGCGGCTGGCCATCGAACTGGCGCCCGGCAGCGTCCTCAGCCAACTGGCCAAACGCGTCTTGCCCGCCAGCGGCGTGCTGGCCTGGCAGGACACCCATCCTGACACCCTGGACGCGCTCAGGCGCGAGGAGGCGGCACGACTGGACTGAGCAATCCCCATACGGCGGCTGCCCTCACCCCAGCCCTCTCCCCGAGGGAGAGGGGGTAAAAGCGGGCGCAGCGGCCAGGCTTCACCCCACCCCAAGCACAACCGAGGACAACAACAATGATCATCTACGGTGTAGCGCTCCTGGCCGTCTGCATGCTTGCAGGCGTCATCATCGGTGACTTCCTGGGCGTCCTGCTCGGGGTCAGGTCCAATGTCGGCGGGGTGGGCATCGCCATGCTCCTGCTGATCTGCGCCCGGCTCTACATGGAGCGGCATGGCGGCATGAGCAAGGAATGCGAATTCGGCGTCGGCTTCTGGGGCGCGCTGTACATCCCGGTGGTGGTGGCCATGGCGGCCCAGCAGAACGTGGTCACCGCCCTGCACGGCGGACCGGTGGCGGTGCTGGCCGCCGTGGGCGCCGTGGGGATCTGCGGCTTGACCATCGCCCTGATCAGCCGCAGCCATCGCGGCGAACCGCTACCGCCCTTGCCGGACGCCGCCGCGGCCCCCGCGCCAGCGGTCACCCATGCCGCACCGGTCGGAGGTCGCTAGGATGAACGACATCGTCACCAAAGCCCTGCAACACAACGGCCTGGTCGCCGCCTTCGCGCTGATCGGCCTGATCATGTGGATCTCGGTGATCCTTTCGCGCCGACTGACCTTTGGCCGGGTGCACGGCTCGGCCATCGCCATCGTCATCGGCCTGGTACTGGCCTGGGTCGGCGGGACCGTCACCGGCGGCCAGAAGGGCCTGGCCGACCTCGCGCTGTTTTCCGGTATCGGCCTGATGGGCGGCGCCATGCTGCGCGACTTCGCCATCGTCGCCACGGCCTTCGAGGTGCAGGCCACCGAGGCACGCAAGGCCGGGTTGATCGGCGCCGTGGCCCTGCTCCTCGGTACCGTGCTGCCCTTCATCGTCGGCGCCGCCGTGGCCTGGGCCTTCGGCTACCGCGACGCGGTGAGCATGACCACCATAGGCGCGGGCGCGGTGACCTACATCGTCGGCCCGGTGACCGGCGCCGCCCTGGGCGCCAGCTCCGACGTCATGGCGCTGTCCATCGCCACCGGCCTGATCAAGGCCATCATCGTCATGGTGGCGACGCCCGCGTCGGCGCGGCTGCTGGCGCTGGACAACCCACGCTCGGCGATGGTCTTCGGCGGTCTGGCCGGCACCGTCAGCGGCGTCACCGCGGGGCTCGCCGCCACCGACCGCCGCCTGGTGCCCTATGGCGCCCTCACCGCCACCTTCCACACGGGTCTGGGCTGCCTGTTGGGGCCGTCGCTGCTGTTTTTCTGCGTGCGGGCGCTGGTGGGTTAGTTGCGCGCGTACATCCGGCATTCGGCGACGAAGGCCAGCAGATTGGGATCGCGCTCGCGGCTGCGCAGGAAGACCGCGCCGATGCGCTGCTGCAGGCGGTAGCGCGGGGCCAGGGGCAACAGCTTGAGGCGGTTCTGGTAGACCGCCTCGACCCGCCCCGGCAGCAGCGCATAGCCCACCCCAGAGCTGACCATGCTCATCAGCGAGAAGATGTCGTTGACCTGCATGATCACCTCCGGCTCGAAGCCGGCCTGGGCGAACACCTGGCGGCCGTCGCGAAAGGTGGCGAAGCCCTGGGTCAGGGTCACGAAGGGCACCCCGGCGAGATCGCGCAGGTCCACCTCGGCCTGGTCGGCGAAGGGCGAGTCGCTGGGTGCGGCCAGGAAGATATCGTCGCTGAACAGCTCGACGCTCTCACAATCGGCATCCACCACGGCGTCGTCCAGGGCCACCAGCATGGCGTCCAGCTTGAAGTCGTGCAGCTGTTCGGCGAGATCGGCGTTGGAACCCAGCACCAGGTCGATGTTGAGTTCGCTGCGCCTGAGCTTGAGGCCCATGATCAGCTGGGGCACGGTCTTGACCGTCAGCGAATAGAGCGCACCCAGGCGAAAGCGATCGGCCGAGAAGCCCGCCGCCTGCCGGGTCAGCCGCACCGTCTCGGCCAGGTCCTGCATCAGTCGCTCGGCGCGCGCCTCCAGCACGAAGGCGCCGTCCAGCGGCGTCAGGGTACGCCCCTCATGCTTGAACAGCGGACAGCGCAGGGCGTTTTCCAGCGAATGGATGGCGCGGTGCACGCTGACATGGCTGGTGCCCAGCTCGGCGGCGGCCCGCGCCAGATTGCGACTGCGCATGAAAGCCAGAAAGATCTCCAGCTTGCGCAGGGTGAGTTCATCGGTATCGGACATGGCGGCCAGCGGGCGGTGAGAGACAGCTGCCCACCTTGCCCGGATGGGCGGGCGGCGTCGAGTCTTCGAATCGCCCTGGCGGCGCCTGGCTCCCTCGGTGCAATCCCGAGGGTAACCAGGCGCCTCATCCCGGCCCTACAACCAGCCCTTGATCTGCTGGCAGACCGCCGTGGTGGAGATGCCGTAGCGGTCGTGCAGGGTCGGCAGCGCCCCAGCGTCGAGGAAGGCGTCGGGCAGCGCGATCTGGCGGAAGGTGGGCGTCACGCCGTTGCGCAGCAGGGTGGTCGCGACCGCCTCGCCCAGTCCGCCGATCAGCGAATGATTCTCCGCCGCCACCACCAGCCGTCCCGGCTTGCGCGCTTCCGCCAGGATCGTCGCCTCGTCCAGGGGCTTGATGGTCGGCACGTGCAGCACCGAGACGTCCACGCCATCCGCTGCCAGGGCCTCGGCGGCCTCCAGGGCGCGCATCGTCATCAGCCCGGTGGACACCACCAGCACGTCGCGACCGGGGCGCACCACCTGAGCCTTGCCGAGCTGGAACCGGTAGTCGTAGCGGTCCAGCACCAGGGGCACATTGCCGCGCAGGAGGCGCATGTAGACCGGCCCCTGGTGAGCGGCGATGGCCGGCACCGCCTGCTCGATCTCCAGGGCGTCGCAGGGGTCGATCACCATGAGGTTGGGCATGGCGCGAAAGATCGCCAGGTCGTCGGTGGCCTGGTGGCTGGGGCCGTACCCGGTGGTCAGCCCCGGCAGCCCGCAGACGATCTTGACGTTGAGGTTCTCCTCGGCGATGGCCATGCAGATGAAGTCGTAGGCGCGGCGCGAGGCGAACACCGCGTAGGTGGTGGCGAAAGGCACGCAGCCTTCGCGGGCCAGGCCGGCGGCGGCGCTCATCAGCAACTGCTCGGCCATGCCCATCTGGTAGAAGCGTTCGGGGTGCGCCTTGGCGAAGATGTGCAGGTCGGTGTACTTGGCCAGGTCGGCGGTGAGGCCGACGATGTCCGGGCGCTGTTCGGCCAGGGCCGCCAGGGCGTGACCGAAAGGGGCCGGCCGGGTCGGTTGGCCCTCGGCGGCGATGCTGGCGATCATCGCCGAGGTGGTCAGGCGTGGCTTGGTGGCGGTGCTGGTAGTCATCAGAAGTCCCTCCCGGCATCCAGGGCGTCGAGGGCCAGGGCCCATTCGTGCGCCTCGACGCGGATGAAGTGAGTCTTGTCGCGGGTTTCCAGGAAGGGCACGCCCTTGCCCATGCGGGTATCGCAGAGAATGATCCGGGGCTGCCGGCCAGGGTGCTGGCGGGCCCGGTCGAAGGCGGCGACCAGCGCGTCGCGGTCGTTGCCGTCGACGCGCTGGACGAACCAGCCGAAGGCCTGCCAGCGTTCGGCCAGGGGCTCGAAGGCCAGGATCTCGCGGCAGTGCCCGTCGGCCTGCTGATTGTTCACGTCCACCAGGGCGATGAGATTGTCCAGCTGCCAGTGAGAGGCCGACATGGCCGCTTCCCAGGTGGCGCCTTCGTTGAGTTCGCCATCGGACAGCAGGTTGTAGACGAAGGATTTCGATTGCTTTCGCTTGAGGCCGAGGCAGGCGCCCACGGCGATGCCCAGGCCCTGGCCGAGGGAACCGCCGGTGATCTCCATGCCTGGGGTGTAGGCGGCCATGCCCGACATGGGCAGGCGGCTGTCGTCGCAGCCATAGGTCTCCAGCTCTTCCTGCGGCACGATCCCGGCCTCGATCAGCGCGGCATAGAGGGCGATGGCGTAGTGGCCGATGGACAGGTAGAAGCGGTCGCGCCCTTCCCAGTCGGGGTCCTGCGGCTGGTAGCTCAGGGCATGGAAGTAGGCGACGGCCAGGACGTCGGCGACGCCCAGGGCCTGGCCGACATAACCCTGGCCCTGGATCTGGCCCATGCGCAGGGCATGGCGGCGGATGTTGTGGGCGCGCTCGGCCAGCGAGAGCGGTGCGCGTTGTGGCGAAGAAGCGGTCATGATCTGTACCTCGATTAGCGATTGAACCAGGGCGGCAGGAATGCGCAGGACCAGCGTGGCGCCTATCACCAGCACCCCGGTGATGAGGAACATGCCGATGGCGCTGGAACCGGTGCTGGTGGTGATCCAGCCGATCAGGTAGGGCGAGCAGAAGCCGGCCAGGTTGGCGAAGCTGTTCACCGCGGCGATGCCAGCGGCGGCGGTGACCCCGCCCAGCAGCGTGGTGGGCAACATCCAGAACAGCGAGGACGCGGAGAGGATGCCGGCCGCGGCCAGGCACAGGCTGAGGATCGACAGGGTGACGTTGTGGCCGAAGACCGCGGCGAGGCTGAGGCCGCAGGCGCCCAGCAGCATGGGAATCACCAGGTGCCAGCGGCGCTCGCGATGCTTGTCCCCGCTGCGCCCGGCCAGCAGCATGGCGACGATGGCGCACATATAGGGCAGGCTGGTGAGCAGGCCGATGTGCAGCGGATCGGCGACCCCGGAGTTGCGCACCAGAGTCGGCAGCCAGAAGGTGATGGCGTACTGGCCCATGACCACGCAGAAGTAGATGGCGGCCAGCAGCCACAGCCGGCGATCACGGATGAAGTCGCGCACGCTGGCGTGCTCGGTCTTGTGCTGGTTGTCCTCGGCCAGTTCCTTCTGGATCAGCGCCTTTTCCTCATCGTCCAGCCAGGTCGCCTGGTGCACGCCGTCCTTCAGATAGCCGAGCACCATCAGCCCCACCACTACCGTGGGAATGGCTTCGATGACGAACATCCACTGCCAGCCGGCCCAGCCGTGGACCCCGGCGAACTTATTCATGATCCAGCCCGACAGCGGTCCGCCGATCATGCCCGACAAGGGAATGGCGACGAACCAGAGCACCGTCATGCGGGCGCGGCGGTAGGAGGGAAACCAGTAGGTGAGATAGAGCAGCAGGCCCGGCGCCAGGCCGGCCTCGGCCACGCCGAGCAGGAAGCGCAGCAGGTAGAACTGCCAGGCCGTCTCGACGAAGGCGAACATCCCGGAAAGGATGCCCCAGGTGATCATGATGCGGGCGATCCAGCGGCGGGCGCCGACCTTGTGCAGGATGATGTTGCTGGGCACCTCGCAGAGGAAATAGCCAATGAAAAACATGCCGGCGCCGAGGCCGTAGACGGCTTCGCTCAGCGCCAGGTCGTTCATCATCTGCAGCTTGGCGAAGCCGACGTTGACCCGGTCCAGATAGGCGCAGAAGTAGCACAGCATCAGGAAGGGCATCAGCCGCCAGGCGGTCTTGCGATAGGCATTGGCGCGCGCCGAGGTGGCCGCTGCCAGGGTGAGCGTAGTCATGGTCTGATCTCTTGTTGTTATGGGCGCCGCAGCCGCGGGCACCCTTTTCGATGCAGAGCGTTGAACACGAGGGGGCGATCAGTGGATCAGCATGCCGCCGTTGACGTCCAGGGTGACGCCGGTCAGGTAGCCGGAGAGATCGCTGGCCAGGAAGAGCGCGGCATTGGCCACGTCTTTGGGCTCGCCGAGACGCCCCAGCGGGATGCCGTCGATGATCGACTGGCGGCGTTCGTCGTGCATCAGTCCGCCGGTGATGTCGGTCTGGATCAGGCCGGGGGTCAGGGCATTCACGCGGATGCCGTCCGGTCCGAATTCCCGCGCCATGGCTTTGGTCAGGCCCAGCACCCCGGCCTTGGCGGCGCTGTAGTGGGGGCCGCCGAAGATGCCGCCGCCGCGCTGGGCGGACACCGAGGACAGGCAGACGATGCTGCCACCACCCTGCTCGCGCATGGCCGGAATCACCGCCTGGGACATCAGCAGGGTGCCGCGCAGATTGACGTCGAGGATGCGGTCGTAGTCGGCGCGGCCGATCTCCAGGGTCTTCACCGGCTGGGTGATGCCGGCATTGTTGACCAGCACGTCGAGGCGACCGTACTGGGCGAGCGCCTGGTCGACCGCAGCCCTGACCTGGGCTTCGTCGGCCACGTTGGCCGCCAGGCCCAGGTGACCTTCGCCGAGGCTGGCGGCGGCATCCCGCGCGGCGCTGGCATCCAGATCGAGGATGATCACCCGCGCGCCTTGGGCAGCGAAGGCCTGGGCCGTGGCGCGACCGATGCCACGGGCGGAGGCGGCGCCGGTGACGAGGGCGATCTTGTCTTGCAGCAGCAGGGAATGCAGGGGCATGACGCTATCCTTTTTGTTGTTGTGGAGGGCTGTCGCTGAGGGCCAGAGTGCCCCTGCCTCAGGGCCCCAGCAACGCAGCCTGCGTCAGACCGTGCTGAATAAAATTCATGCCTACGACTTGGCAGCCCCGCCTGGCCAACCGAGAATCGACCGTGAAACGCCACAGGACCGCGACCCATGGATTCAGGCAAGACACTTTCCCTGCCACCCCTGAAAGCCCTTCAAGCCTTCGAGCAGACCGCCCGCTTCGCCAACGTCGCCCGGGCTGCCGAGCAACTGGCGCTGACGCCCTCGGCGGTCAGCCATCAGTTGGCCAAGCTCGAGGCTCTGGTGGGTCGCGCGCTCTTCGTCCGCGGTGCGCGCGGCATGACCCTGACCCCGGCCGGAGAGCAATACCTGGAAGAGGTCAGCGAGGTGCTGCACCGATTGGCCATGGCCACGGATCGCGCGGCCAGCGATGCCGGCCTGGAATGCCTGCGCCTGCACTCGGCGCCGAGCTTCGGCCTGCTCTGGCTGATGCCGCGGCTGGAGCTATTCCGCCAGAGTCATCCCGACCTGCAGATCAATCTCTCCTGCTCCTACGAATCCCTGCACTTCAGCCGCGACAAGGTCGACATCGACATCCGCCACGGCCTGCCCAGCTGGCCGAACCTGGAGATCCGCACCCTGCAGCGCGAACGCCTGGCGGTCCTGGCCGCGCCGCAGTTGCTGGAAAAACGCCCGGTCCAGTCGCCGGCGGATCTGTTGCACAGTGAGTTGATCCTGTCCGAGGCCACCCTCATGAAGTGGCCCAACTGGTTCGCCCAGCAGGGCCTGGCGCTGCCGGAGCGACCCTACACCCTGAGTTTCGATCGCTCCTACATGACCCTGGAAGCCGCCCGCCATGGTCTGGGCTTCGCCCTGGAGAGCACGGTGCTGGCGGCGGACTATCTGGACCGCGGCGATCTGGTGCGGGTCTTGCCCCAGGACGACGACCTGCCGGTGGCCGCGCACCACCTGGTGTTTCCCCGGGCGCACTCGCGCTACGCCCGGGTGCGGCGCTTTCTCGACTGGCTGCAACAGGAGCTGGGCCAGCCCTTCGAGTATTAGTCTGCCTGCAGCCGCTCCCGGAGCAGCGCGACGAACGCCTGAGCCGCCGGCGTAAGGCTGCGGCCGGTGGGGGTCAGGATGCCCAGTGGCCGGGCCAGGCTTTCGCCGCGGACCGGCAGGGCCACCACCGGGGCCTCGCCGCCCGCCGATTCCGGCAGCAGGGCCAGGCCCTGGCCGGCTGCCACCAGGGCCAGCAGGGTGCTCATGTAGTTGGCTTCCAGCGCTGCCACCAGGCGCAGGCCGGCGGCGGCGAAGGCGAAGTCCAGGCACTCGCGCACGCTGCTGTCGCGACCGGTGAGCAGCAAGGGTACGGCGTCGAGTTCGCCCAGGGTGATTTCGGCGCGGCCCGCCCAGGGATGGTCGCGGGGCACGAACAGCTGCAGGTGATCGACATACAGCGGCTGGAAGTCCAGCCCCACGGCCCGTGGCCGGACGCCGATACCCAGATCCACCTGTCCTTCCCGGACCAGCGCCTCGACTCTACCGGCCACCACATCCTGCAGGCGGACCTCGATGGCCGGATGACGGGCCTGGAAGGTCTTCAGCAATTCGGGAAAGGGGCCCATGAAGAAGGATGGCAAGGCGGCCAGAGTGATGCGTCCGCGACGCAGGCCCGCCAGGTCCCGGGCATGGGTCTGGACATCGCCCAGGTCTACCAGGATGCGCTCCAGGGGCCCACGCAGTTCTTCGCCGGCGGTGGTGAGCTGGACCCTTCGCGGGGTGCGCTCCAGCAGCTGAACCTCCAGCCAGGCTTCGAGTTGCTGGATCTGCACGGTGAGCGCCGGAGGAGACAGATGCAACTCCTCGGCCGCGCGGGCGAAGGAACCCTGGCGGGCCACGGCGAGAAAGGCCTGCACGTGCTGGAGCAGATTCTTCATTTTGTTTTTCTGAACGCTGCTTCGGAAGATTCCAATTTACAGGACGTCGGCCGTCTTCGAATACTGCGGGCACAACAACAAAACCTCCCGTGTGCCTGCTTGCCGTGCCACGGTCCAAGGAGTCCGCCATGCTCGCCCTGCTCGGTGTCGTCACCATTCTCGCGTTGCTCGTCGCGGTCATGAGCAAACGCGTTTCACCCCTGGTCGCCCTGATCGTCATTCCCATCGCCGCCGCCCTGATCGGTGGCTTCGGCCTGGGGACCAGCGCCTTCATCATCGCCGGGATCAAGGGCGTCGCCCCGGTGATCGGCATGTTCGTCTTCGCCATCCTGTTCTTCGGCATCATGACCGACGCCGGGATGCTCGATCCCATCATCGACCGCATCCTGCGCACCGTCGGCACCCGGCCGACGCGCATCGTCTGCGGCAGCGCCCTGCTCGCCCTGCTGGTGCACCTGGACGGCTCCGGCGCGGTGACCTTCCTGGTGACCATCCCTGCCATGCTGCCGCTCTATACCCGCCTGGGCCTGGATCGCCGCATCCTGGCCTGCGTCGCGGCCATGGCCGCCGGGGTCAACTTCCTGCCGTGGACGGGCCCGGTGCTGCGCTCCTCCGCCGCCCTGCACGTGCCGGTGGCCGATCTGTTCCAGCCGCTGATCCCGGTGCAGCTGGTGGGTCTGGCCTTCGTCTTCGCCAGTGCCTGGTGGCTCGGCCGCCGCGAGGAGAAGCGCCTGACCCTGGCCGGCCAGGCGCCCTGGCTCGCCGGCGGTGGCGCCGGTGCCGCGCCGGAGCGGGTGCTCAGCGAGGCCGAGCGCGCCCTGCGCCGCCCAGAGCGTTTCTGGATCAATCTGCTGCTGACCCTGGTGGTGATGGGCGTGATGATCGCCGGCTGGGTCGATCCGGTGGTGATGTTCATGCTCGGCACCGTGGCCGCGCTGTGCCTGAACTACCCCTCGGTGGACGCCCAGAAGGCGCGCATCGACGCCCACGCCAAGACCGCCCTGACCATGGCCAGCATCCTCTTCGCCGCCGGCGTCTTCACCGGCATCATGCAGGGCAGCGGCATGCTCAAGGCCATGGCCCAGGTAGCGGTGGCCGGCATCCCGGCCGGGCATGGGCAATTGATCCCGGCGGTGGTGGGCTTCCTGTCCATGCCGCTGAGCCTGTTGTTCGATCCGGATTCCTTCTACTTCGGCGTCATGCCGGTGATCGCCGAGGTCGGCCGCAACCTGGGTGTCGACCCGGTGCAGGTGGCCCAGGCCTCGCTGCTCGGGGTGCACACCACCGGCTTCCCGGTCAGCCCCCTGACCCCGGCGACCTTCCTGCTGGTGGGCCTGTGCAAGCTGGACCTCGCCGATCACCAGCGCTTCACCATCCCCTTCCTGTTCGCGGCCTCGGTCCTGATGACCCTGACCGCCCTGCTTCTGGGAGTCTTCTAGATGAGCCGTCTTCTTCGCATCGGCTGCGGCGCCGGCTATTCCGGTGATCGCATCGAACCCGCCGTGGAGCTGGCCGAGCATGGCCGCCTCGACTACCTGGTGTTCGAATGCCTGGCCGAACGCACCATCGCCCTGGCGCAACAGGCGCGGCTGGCCGATCCCGAGGCCGGTTTCGATCCGCTGCTGGAGGCACGGATGCGGCGCATCCTGCCGCTGCTGAATCAGGCGGATCGTCCGCGCCTGCGGGTGATCACCAACATGGGCGCCGCCCATCCCTCCGCCGCGGCGCGCAAGGTCGCGGCCCTGGCCCGGGAGCTGGGCGTCACAGGGCTGAAGATCGCCGCGGTAGCCGGCGACGATGTGCTGGCCCAGCTGCCGGCCGACGCCCTGCTGGACAATGGCCAGACCCTGGCCGAACTGGGCGACCGGGTGATCTCGGCCAACGCCTACCTGGGAGTGGACGGCATCGTCCAGGCCCTGGAAGCCGACGCCGATGTCATCGTCACCGGCCGGGTGGCAGACCCTTCCTTGTTTTTGGCGCCGCTGGTGCATGAGTTCGGCTGGGCGGCGGAGGACTGGGAGCGGCGCGGACGCGGCACCCTGGTCGGCCATCTGCTGGAATGCGCCGGCCAGGTCACCGGCGGCTACTTCGCCGATCCCGGCTACAAGGACGTGCACGACCTCGCTCGCCTGGGCTTTCCCCTGGCCGAGGTGGATGCGGATGGCCACGCCACCCTTACCAAGGTCACTGGCTCCGGCGGTTGCGTGACCCCGGCGACCTGCACCGAGCAGTTGCTTTACGAGGTGCATGACCCAGCGGCCTATCTGACGCCGGACGTGACCGCCGATTTTTCCGGCGTCGCCCTGCAGCAAGCGGGGCCGGATCGGGTCGCCGTGAGCGGCGCTCGCGGCACCGCGCGACCGGACCAGCTCAAGGTGTCGGTGGGTTATCGCGATGGCTGGCACGGCGAAGGCCAGCTCTCCTACGCGGGTCCCGGCGCCGTCGCCCGCGCCCGGTTGGCCGCTGCCGTGGTACGTGAGCGTTTGCATCTCTGCGGCGTACCGGTCGAAGAGCTGCGCTGTGAGCTGATCGGCTGCGACGCTCTCCATGGAGAGACGCTCGCTGCCCGGGCGACCGGCGAACCTTGGGAGGTACGGCTGCGGGTCGTTGGCCGCTGCGCCACCCGCGCGGCGGCAGTGCAGATCGGCAACGAGGTGGAAACCCTCTATACCAATGGCCCAGCGGGCGGCGGCGGTGCGACCAAGGCGGTCCGCGAGGTCATCGCCGTGGCTTCGCTGCTGTGGCCGCGTGCGGTCGTCACCCCTACCCTGGAGCTGGAGACGCTGCCATGAAACTACGCGAGATCGCCCACGTCCGTACCGGCGACAAGGGGGACACCTCGAACATGGCGGTGATCGCCTATCGCCGGGGAGATTTCGACCGCCTGTGCGAGGTGCTCACCGCGGAACGGGTGGCGGCCTGGTTCGCCGACAGTCGTCCGACCGATGCCGCGCCCGTTCGCCGCTACGAGCTACCCGCCCTGGGCGCGCTGAACTTCGTGCTGCCAGGCGCCTTGCGCGGTGGCGTCACTCGCTCCTTGGCCCTGGATGCCCATGGCAAGGGCCTGGGCGCGGCGTTGCTGGATCTGGAGCTGGAGGACTAGGTGCGACTCAACCGGGGGTGCCGACGCCAGCACCGGGCAAGCGCGTCAGCAGGACGGTGTCCTTGTCGAGGGGCACTTGGGCGCCCTTGCGCCTGAGTTCGTTGATGGCGTGCAGCAGGATCAGATTCACCTGCTCGACCTCGCGCATGTCGTCCGCCTTGAGCAACCGCGAGACCCGCACATTGTGATCAGGCTCGATGAGGGTGATCAGCAGGCCATCGTTGCGCCGCTCCAACTCGTGGCGCACGGGCGGATCGAGTTTGGCCAAGCGTTCATGCAACCTGTTCATCTACAGGCTCCCGAAGGAACGTCACCCACTTCAGGCTAGCTGCCTCGATGGAGAACGCAAGGCGTCTACGTCGACTCACGATGCCAGGGTCACTGGCAGGTACCGCGGTAAGAAAGCAGCTGAGGTTTGTCATGAAGCTGCCATCCGCATCCGGCACGCTGGGCCTCTTGACCGCCACCTCGTGGCAGAGGCCTATCCATGGATACCCGTCCCGCCCTCCGCCTGCGCACCCCTGGAGTCACTCCCTCGGCACGCGTGGCGCTGGTTGCCACGTCGCCCCGCGGTCGCGCCGCCGCAGCGCACGGCCAGCGCATCGCCCTCGCCACCCAGCATCTACTGACGCTCGGCCATCGTCGGATCCTGCTGGTGACCGCCCCGCAACGGCCAGCCGCCGAAGCCGACGCCGAATTGCAGGCGCATTGCCAGGTCATGCTGGCGGAGGGGCTGGCGCTACTGCCCCGGCTGGAGCTCGATCCAGCGGCTCCCGCCTGCTGGCCGGAGCTTGCCGCCACACTGATCGGCATTGCCCCGACCGCCCTGCTCTGCACCCAGCCTGCCCTGGCCAGGGCGCTGCAGACCGCCCTTACGCCCCAGGGTGAGCTGACCATCGTGGGTCCCGAGACAAAGGCCGGGGCTCTGAACGCATCCTGGCACTAGCTCAGACACCCCCCTCAGAAATCCGACCCCCGGATCGTCCGTCCAGCCTGATCGGGCTGCTGCAGGTTGCCCGAGGTATCGGCCTTGACCGGATTCCAGTCGATCTCGGCGCGCTGCACCGCAGCGGCCGTGAAGCGTTCGTTGAGCTCCGGCGCCAGACGATGGCCCCAGTAGGCCATCTTCGCCTTGTAGCCCACGGTGATCTCCTTTTGCGGCTGCAGCAGCGCCTTGACGATGGCCTGTACCGCCTTGTCCGGTGCATCCTTGGTCGGCAGATCGGGACGATGGCCGGTATAGGTGGCCGCATGGCCCCAGATCGGGGTATCCAGCGCCCAGGGCAGCACCGTCGACAACTGGATGTTGGGCTGCCGCCCGCGACGCAGTTCCTGCTGCAGGACCCGGCCAAGGCTTAGCACCGCAGCCTTGGATGCCGAATAGGAGGCCTGATAGGCATGGGGAATCTCGCCGTCCACCGAGGCTACGTTGACCAGCCGACCATAGCCCTGGCGCCGGAAGCGCTGCAGGGCCAGATGGCTGCCGATCACCACCCCCTTCACATTGGTATCCAGCAGGCGCAGGTGATCGTCCAGCGGGATCTCTTCAAAGCGGCCCACCGCTACCACGCCGGCATTGTTGATCCAGCCGTCGATGCGACCGAAGCGCTGCTCGGCCTGTTCGGCCAGCGCCGTCATCTGCGCCACGTCGGCGACATCGGTCGGCACCACCAGGGCCGCGACGCCCAGCGCCTGCACCTCCACCGCCAGGGCTTCCAGGGCTTCGGTCCGCCGCGCCGCCAGCACCAGATTGGCTCCGTGCCGGGCCAGCGCCAGGGCCACACCGCGGCCGACGCCACTGGAGGCACCGGTCATGACGATGGTCCGGCCATTCAGTTGCTGGCGATCGGGCCGCGACGTACGCCGGGACGAGGTGCGGTTCAGCAGGGCCAAGGCGGCAGGTAGGGCGAGCAACAGTGGCAGGGTACGCATCGGGGGTCTTCCTCGCAGTCTGTGTCTGAGGTGTGACCCGTGGGCGGCCACACTGACGTCCCGCTTGGGACGACCGGAGCCTGGCGCGCCGATGGTGACCGCCTCGCTCGATCGCTGAGATCGCCGTGCCAGGGCAGCTGCCAGCGGCCACGACCGTTCGGCGGAAGACGTCAGTCTTCGGGCTGGCGGTGCGGCATGGCAATGCCGTGCAGCTTGAGCCGTCGATAGAGGGTGGCCCGGGACATACCCAGCGCTCGGGCAGCAGGAACGGCCTTCCAACGGTGCCGCACCAGCGCGGCGAGGATCAATCGCCGTTCAGGGCTATCGACCTGGGGCCGTGGCTCCGTGGACAGCGGCATGCCCGGCCCCAGACTGGCCGGCAGGTGATCAAGGGTGATGAGCGCGCCATCGCACAGGGCGCAGGCGTAGCGCAGCGCATTGCGCAATTCCCGCACATTGCCCGGCCAGTCATGGGCCAGGATGGCCTCCTGCACCTGGGGCGCCAGCTCCGGCGCAGGGCGCTCGCCGCATTCCTCTTCGAGCAGCCGCCGCGCCAGTGCCAGGCGGTCGGCACGCGTGCGCAGCGGCGGCAGCTGGAAGACGGCGCCATTGAGGCGATAGAGCAGGTCTTCGCGAAACAGCCCGGCGGCGACCTGCGCCTGGAGATCACGGTGGGTGGCGCAGACCAGCCGCACATCGACCCGCCGCGCCTGGGCGCTGCCCACCGGCAGCACCTCCCCCTCGGCCAGCACCCGCAGCAGCCGGGTCTGTAGCGCCAGGGGCATGTCGCCGATCTCGTCGAGAAACAGGGTACCGCCATCGGCCGCCACGATCAGGCCATCACGACCCTGGCGCTGGGCGCCGGTAAAGGCCCCTGCGGCATGGCCGAACAATTCGCTCTCGATCAGGCTTTCCGGCAGCGCCGCGCAATTGAGGGCGACGAAGGGCCGCCCGACACGATCGCCACCCTGGTGCAGGCCGCGGGCAAACACCTCCTTGCCGGTGCCGGTCTCGCCGGTCACCAGGATCGGCAGGCCATGGCGATAGAGCCGCAGGGCGGTCGCGAGCGCCTGGCTGACTCGGGGCTCCTGCTCGGGTTCGGCCTCGATGGGCCCGCGGATCAGCGGAATCACCACGCCCAGGCGCTGACGCGGGGCGCGCACCCGGGCGTGGAAATGTGCTTCGCCCAGGCGCAGGGGTTCGCCATGGTCCTCCTGCAACCGCGCCGGGGCATCGCGACCGAACAGCTCGTCCAGGCGCTGCGGCAGATAGCCCAGCTGAGCGAGGCAGAGTTGCCGGGCCGGGCGATTCAGGCCGGTCAGGCGTCCGCTCTGATCCCAGGCCAGCAGCAAGTCCGGCTGGGTGTCGAGATAGCTGGCCTGGGCATGGCCGCAGAGTACCCAGTCGCCCCGGGCGCTGTGCATGAAGTAGGCATTCTCGATGCGCTGGGCGCTGTCGCGGGTGAATTGCTGGATCAGCAGCTGGCTGCGGCGGTCGTCCGGCGAGCGCGGCGCCGAGACGTCCAACACCCCGAGCAACTCGCCGCCAGGGGCGAACACCGGCGCGGCGGTACAGGTCAGGCCGGTGAAGGCCACGCGGAAGTGATCGGCCTTGTGCACCGTCACTGGCGCGCGGTCGGTCAGCACCGCTGCCACGCCGCAGGTGCCCTCCTCCTGCTCGGACCAGCAGGTACCCAGGTAGAGTCCGGCGCGGTGGCATTCTTCATCGAGCCGGTCGCTGACCCGGTAGTCCAGGGTATGGCCCTGGGCATCGGCCAGCAGCACGCAATAGTCGGCTGCCTCGACCCGCGCATGCAGGGCGCCCAGCTCGCCATCGGCGACGCGCAGGAAGTCTTCCGCCGCCTGCTGGTGCTGGCGCAATTCGTAGCGCGAGAGGATGCGCGGGCCGCGCAGGCTGCCCGGGTCGAGCTGATACTGCTCGAAGGAACGGCGCCAGGAATCGAGGATGCGCCCGGGCGGACTGGCCGCGCGCAAGGGCGCGCGCAGGGCCTGGTCGATGGCGCGGGCGTGATAGCGGGCCTGGGTAGACAACATGGGCGTCTCTCCCTGAATTCCGGTCATGGCATGGAAGGCCGGTCATTGTTCTGGCCTTCATTTAGCGCTCCCAGGGCGCTGCCTTCAAGTCCGCGACACCGTGAGACGAATCGTCTCAGCGTCTCGCCATCCCGTCGCAGTCGTGAGACGCCCCGGCGCGTGGAGGCGCTCCTCCCACTACCTGCCGCCTCCTTCCAAACCCGCGCCCTGCCTGCACTGCAGCGGATTCATCGCGGCTTGGCACCGGCCTTGCTCAGGGCTCTGCGACGCTCCCATCACAACGACAAGAGGGCCAGACCCATGAGCGCACCCTGGCATCACCGTACGCCTGCCCTGACCGCTGGCCCCGGCCTCGGAGCTCAGCCATGCCCGTAACCGTCGGCATCCTGCCCAACCCCGCTTCCGGCCGTGACCTGCGCCGGCTGACCGGTAACGCTGCCCTGACCTCCAGCACCGACAAGGCCGGGGTGGTGATGCGCCTGCTGGCCGCCTTTGGCGCCACCGGCGTGGAGCGGGTGCTCTTGCCGCCGGACATGACCGGCATCGCCGCCGCCGTGCTCAAGGCCAGCGGCAGTCGCCAGGCCCGCGAGCAGCGCTGGCCGGAGCTTACGTTTCTCAACCTGCCGCTGACCCAGACCGTGGACGACACCCGGCGCGCCGCGCGGCTAATGCTGGCCCAGGGCGCGGCGGTGATTGCCGTGCTCGGCGGCGACGGCACCCACAAGGCGGTGGCTGCCGAGGTGGGCGACCTGCCGCTGCTGACCCTCTCCACCGGCACCAACAACGCCTTTCCGGAATTGCGTGAGGCCACCAGCGCGGGGCTGGCCGGCGGCCTGGTCGCGGCCGGCCGGGTCGACCCGGCAATCGCGCTGCGGCGCAACAAGCGGTTGCGGGTGGAAGTGCCGGAGCGCGACATCCGCGACTGGGCGCTGGTGGACGTGGCGGTCTGTCGCCAGGCCTATCTCGGCGCCCGCGCGGTGACCCGGGTGGAGGATCTCGCGGAAGTCTTCACTACCTTCGCCGAGCCCTGGGCCATCGGCCTGTCGGCCCTCTGCGGCCTCTGGCATCCGGTCGCGCGCAGCGCCCCCCATGGCGGCTGGGTGCGGCTGGAGCCCGAGGCTCCGGCGCAACTGACCGTTCCCCTCGCCCCCGGCGTACTGGCCCAGGCCGGCATCGCCGCCAGTGGCCTGCTCCTGCCCGGCGAACCCCGGGCGCTGTCCCTCGCTACCGGCACCCTGGCGCTGGACGGCGAGCGGGAAATCGAATTCGGCCCCGAGGAGCGTCCGCAGGTGACGCTGGACCTCGACGGCCCCCTGAGCATCGACGTGGAGCGGGTATTGGAACTGGCGGCGCAGCAGCGCCTGCTGGTCCGCCGCCTGCCCGCGTCGCCCCTCGGCAATCCTGGAGAACAATAAGATGAGCGAGAACCCCAGCGTCGAAAATCTGAGCCATGCCTACCGGGTGATGCGCACCATCCGCGCCTTCGAAGAGCGGCTGCACGTGGAATTCGCCACCGGCGAGATTCCCGGCTTCGTCCACCTCTATGCCGGCGAGGAGGCCTCGGCCGCCGGCGTCATGGCCCACCTGGGCCACGAGGACAGCATCGCCTCCACTCACCGTGGCCACGGCCACTGCATCGCCAAGGGCGTGGACGTCTACGGCATGATGGCCGAGATCTACGGCAAGAAGACCGGGGTCTGCCAGGGCAAGGGCGGCTCCATGCACATCGCCGACCTGGAAAAGGGCATGCTCGGTGCCAACGGCATCGTCGGGGCTGGCGCGCCCCTGGCCGCCGGCGCCGCCCTGGCGGCCAAGCTCAAGGGCAGCGACGCCGTTGCCGTGGCCTTCTTCGGCGACGGCGGCTCCAACGAGGGTGCGGTGTTCGAGGCCATGAACCTGGCCTCGGTGTGGAATCTCCCCTGCATCTTCGTCGCCGAGAACAACGGCTACGCCGAGGCCACCGCCGCCAACTGGTCGGTGGCCTGCGACCACATCGCCGACCGCGCCGCAGGCTTCGGTATGCCCGGAGTGACGGTAGACGGCTTCGACTTCTTCGCCGTCCATGAAGCCGCCGCGGCCGCCGTGGCCCGCGCCCGGGCCGGCGAAGGCCCCTCGCTGATCGAGGTGAAGTTCACCCGCTACTTCGGCCACTTCGAGGGCGACGCCCAGACCTATCGCGATCCCAACGAGGTCAAGCAGGCCCGCGAGCAGCGCGACTGCCTGATGCAATTCCGCGAGCGGGTGACGCGCTCCGGCCAACTCCAGCCCGCCCTGCTCGACAGCATCGACCAGGAGGTGGAACAGCTCATCGAAGACGCCGTGCGCAAGGCCAAGGCCGATCCCAAGCCTGGCCCGGAAGACCTGCTCACCGACGTCTACGTCACCTACGCCTGATCGGAAAACAACAAGGAGCGCCACCATGGCCAGAAAGATCAGCTACCAGCAAGCCATCAACGAAGCCTTGGAACAGGAGATGCGCCGTGACCCCACCGTCTTCCTCATGGGCGAAGACAACGCCGGCGGCGCCGGGGCGCCCGGCGAGCAAGACGCCTGGGGCGGCGTGCTCGGGGTCACCAAGGGCCTCTACCACAAGTTTCCCGGGCGGGTGCTGGACACCCCGCTGTCGGAGATCGGCTACGTCGGCGCGGCGGTAGGCGCCGCCGCCCGTGGCACCCGGCCGGTGTGCGAACTGATGTTCGTCGACTTCGCCGGCTGCTGCCTGGACCAGATCCTCAACCAGGCGGCTAAATTCCGCTACATGTTCGGTGGCAAGGCGGTCACCCCGCTGGTCCTGCGCACCATGGTCGGCGCGGGTCTCCGCGCCGCGGCCCAGCATTCGCAGATGCTGACTTCCTGGTGGACCCATATCCCCGGCCTCAAGGTGGTCTGCCCGGCCACGCCCTACGATGCCAAGGGCCTGCTGATCCAGGCCATCCGCGACAACGACCCGGTGATCTTCTGCGAGCACAAGCTGCTCTACGGCATGCAGGGCGAGGTGCCCGAGGAGTCCTACGCCATCCCCTTCGGCGAGGCCAGCTTCCTGCGTGAGGGCGACGACGTCAGCCTCATCACCTATGGCCGCATGGTGCACCTGGCCATGGAGGCCGCTGCCAACCTGGCGCGCCAGGGCGTCTCCTGCGAGGTGCTGGACCTGCGCACCACCAGCCCGCTGGATCGTGACAGCGTCCTGGAAAGCGTCGAGAAGACCGGCCGCGCAGTGGTCATCGACGAGGCCAATCCGCGCTGCTCGGTGGCCACCGACATCGCCGCCCTGCTTGCCGAGCACGCCTTCGACGACCTGCGCGCCCCGGTACAGCTGGTCACGGCGCCGCACACCCCGGTGCCCTTCTCCGATGCCCTGGAAGACCTCTACATCCCCGACGCGGCCAAGATCGAGCGCGCCGTACTGAAGATCACCCAAGGGAGGCAGGCCGCATGAGCCAGATCCATACCCTGACCATGCCCAAATGGGGCCTGTCCATGAGCGAAGGCCGGGTCAACGCCTGGCTCAAGGCCGAAGGCGACAGCATCACCAAGGGCGACGAGGTGCTCGACGTCGAGACCGACAAGATCAGCAGCAGCGTGGAGGCGCCCTTCTCCGGCACCCTGCGCCGCTGCCTGGCGCGGCAGGACGAGACCCTGGCGGTAGGCGCCCTGCTGGCCATCGTGGTGGAAGGCGAAGCCAGCGACGCCGAGATCGAGGCGGTGATCGCGCGCTTCCAGGAGGAGTTCGTGCCCGGTGGCGAAGACGCTGCCGATGCCGGTCCCCAGGCCCAGCGCATCGAACTCGACGGCCGGCCGCTGCGCTATCTGGAGCGCGGTGAAGGCGGCCTGCCGCTGGTGCTGATCCACGGCTTTTCCGGCGATCTGGACAACTGGCTGTTCAACCACGAGGCGCTGGCCGCCGGGCGCCGGGTGATCGCCCTGGACCTGCCGGGTCACGGCCAGTCCGGCAAGACGCTCGCCACGGCGGATCTCGCCGAGCTGGGCGCCGCCGTGCTGGCTCTGCTCGACCATCTGGACATCCCCCGCGCCGTGCTCGTCGGCCACTCCATGGGTGGCGCCGTGGCCCTGCAACTGGTGCAGACGGCGCCGCAGCGGGTCGCCGGCCTGGTCCTGATCGGCAGTGCGGGACTGGGCCGGGACATCAATGGCGCCTACCTGGAAGGCTTCGTCGCCGCCACCAGCCGCAACCAGCTCAAGGGACCGGTCAGCCTGCTGTTCAGTGATCCCGGCCTGGTCACCCGACCACTGCTGGAAGACCTGCTCAAGTACAAGCGCCTGGAAGGGGTGGACCAGGCCCTGAAGCGACTGGCCGACACGCTCTTCCCCAATGGTCAGCAGGCCCAGGTGCTGCGCCAGGCACTCGACGGCGATCTGCCCGCCCTGGTGATCTGGGGCAAGGCCGACGCCATCATTCCGGTCCAGCATGCCGAAGGCCTGCCCGGAACCGTCCAGGTCGAGATCCTGGAGGGCCAGGGCCATATGGTGCAGATGGAAGCCGCGGACCGGGTCAATGCCCTGATCCAGGCCTTCCTGCCCCGCTGCGAACGCTAGAGGAGCCTCACGATGAAAGCAGCCCGTTTCCATGCCGCCCGCGATATCCGGGTGGAAGACGTCCCGGTTCCCGGCGCGCCGGGCCCTACCCAGGTCCTGGTGAAAAACCAGTTCTGCGGGATCTGCGGTACCGATCTGCACGAGTACCTTGGCGGTCCCATCTTCATTCCCACCGCGCCGCACAGCTACACCGGCGGTAAGGTGCCGCAGATCCTTGGCCACGAGTATTCCGGCGTGGTGGAGGCCGTGGGCAGCCAGGTGACGTCGGTGAAGCCCGGTGACCGGGTCTCCATCCAGCCGATGGTGTCGCCACGGGACGATTACTACGGCCGCCGCGGCCAGTACCAGCTCAGCGAACAGTTGGCCATCATCGGCCTGTCCCATCCCTGGGGCGGCATGGCCGAGTACTCCCTGGTGGAGGACTACAACGCCATCCCCATGCCGGACGACCTCAGCACCGAGCACGCGGCGCTGATCGAGCCCACGGCGGTGACCGTCTATGCCACTCACCGGGGCGGCGTGAAGCCCGGCGACAGCGTGCTGGTGGCCGGCGCCGGGCCCATCGGCCAGCTGCAGGTCATGGCCGCCCGCGCGGCCGGGGCCACCCGGATCTTCCTGGTGGACCTCAACGACAACCGGCTGGAGATGGCCCACCGCCTGGTGGAGGGGCTCATCACCCTGAATCCCGGCAGCACCGATGTGCTGCGCGAGGTGCGTGCCCGCACCGCCGGGGGCGTGGGGGTGGATGTGGCCTTCGAATGCGTGGGCGCCGAGGCACCGCTGGGGCTGTGCCTGGAAGCGGTCCGCCGCCAGGGTGTGGTGGTCCAGGTGGGGATGCAGGGCAAGCCGCCGGCGTTGGATGGCTTCACCCTGACCTACAAGGACGTCGACCTGCGCGGCTCCTGGTGCTACTCGACGCTGATGTGGCCCCAGGTAGCAGCGCTGATCGCCAGCGGCCAGCTACCGGCGGAGAAGGTCGTGACCCGCCACATCGCGCTGGACGACGTGGTGGAACAGGGCTTCGAAGCCTTGCTGGACAAGGCCGGGACCCAGCTGAAGATCCTGATCGAGCTCTAGGGCTTTACCACGCGGTCGGCGGGGGCCGCCGCGTGGGGCTTTTTTGCCTTACTGGAAAGCCGTCGCGGCAAAGCTGGGACGCGCCAGGAGCCGCTGGTGAAAGGCCACCAGCTGCGAGTGCGCGGACCAGCCGATTTCCGGCAGCCGAAAGCTCAGGTAGTCGAGGCCGACCGCCACCAGGTAGTGGCTGAAATCGAGGTCCTCTGCATCCAGTGTGGAAGCCTCGTCCAAGCGCACCAGCAGCCGGTCGATGGCCGCCAGCCGACGGGCGCCCAGCACCGACTCATCCTGGGCCGCACCGCCATGCTTGCGGGCGATCACCGTGCCGAAGGCCGCGTCGATCAGGCCCTGGCCCAGACCGGCCAGTTGCAGGCGCTTGGCGGAAAGCGGACTGCCGCCGGCCAACAGATGCAGATGGAGGCAGATCAGCAGGGTCTCGCTGAGGGCGATGCCCTCGTCGGTGATCAGTACCGGGACCTTGTTGCCGGGATGGGCGGCCAGCAAGGTCGGATCGTCGTTCCAGGGATCGCTCCACACCAGCTCAAGACGCTCGCCGAAGCCAGCTTCGAGGGCGGTGACGCGCGCGGCGCGGGCGTAGGGTGAGGTCTGGTTCAGCAGCAGTTGCATGGCGGACTCCGGGACACGGGCGGGCGATAGAGGCACCCGCCAGTGTAGCCGCTGCCGTGCACCCTCAGTGCGGCCGCGTCACCGTCAGCACGACCGCGGCGATGCGATCGGTATGGGCGTAGACGCCCGCTTCCAGTTCTTCACCGAAGACATCCGGATCCAGCTCGCGATAGCGCCAGGCCACGTCCTGGCCGTCCAGGCGGGTGCGGACTTCTTCGAGGAAGGGATCACGACCCTCGACCATGGCGACGCCGGTATAGAGCAGCAGGGTGCCGCCCGGCGCCAGGCGCTGCAGCGCCGTGTCCAGGATGGCCAGCGACAGGCCAGCCCCGAGGGGACCGCCACCATGGCGATAGGCGCGCTCGCCGGGATCGACCAGATAAGGGGGATTGGACAGGATGAAATCGAAGTCGCCCGCCACATCGTTCAGCAGGTTGCTGTAGCACGCGCTGACATTGTCGGCACCGGCCAGCTCGGCATTGACCCGGGTCAGCGCCAGGGCGCGCTCGTTGATGTCCACCGCCAGCACCTCGGCATCGGGCCGCGCCAGGGCGACCAGGATGGCGCCGGGACCGGCCCCGCTGCCGATGTCCACGGCGCGGCGGATGTCACCGGTCTCGAAGCGCAACTGGGCTTCCAGGGCATTGGCATAGCGATAGGTGTCGGGGCCGAAGAACACCGCATCGGCATCCTCGGTGGGATAGGCGGAATGCACGAACAACTGGTCACCCAGGCTCGATACCCGCACCCGACTGCGCCAGCCGCCCGGCACCGCGGTCAGCAGCTCGGCTGCCGCCAGGGTGTCGATTAGAGAGCCAGGCAGCAGCTCGGGGGAAAACGGCCGGCTCCAGCCGAAGATGCCCTGCAGATCCCGCGCCCAGGCGTTGCCTGGCCGGACATTGACCCGCGCGTGAGAGGCCGGGGTGGGCGTGATGAAGTGATAGTCCGCTGCACGCAGCGTCTCGATCAGCAGTTTCAGGGCAGCGACCGCGTCAGGGCTGGTCGCGATGCGTTCGGGATGTTCCATGGCCGTCACGGGTGGTTCCTTCAATGACAGTCGAAATGAAAAGGACCCTTGCGGGTCCTTGAATAGGGATCAGCCCAACAGGGAGGCGAACAGTCGTGTCGCCAGCAGACCGGCACGGCTGTGGTGGCGCGCCGGTGACAGCTGCTCCACCAGTAATGCCATGGCGGCCGCGCGGCTGGGCTGGCTAGCCAGACGCTGCTCCAGGGCGACTTCATCACTATCGAAGTCGCTCGCCTGGGCCTTGCTCGCATTGGCCGCCGTGCCCTGCTCGGCTTCCAGCGCTGGACACAGACGCTCCTGCTGACGCTGGCGAGCGCGAAAGCTCACCTCGCGGCGCGGCAAGACGGACACCCGCTCGGCGGCCGCCTGGTGCCGGGCGCCGCTGTGCACGAAGTCACCGGCGATCCAGTCGTGAATCAGCTGCTGCTCGTAGGCGGTGAAGACGCCGAACATCTCGGCGCGCTCACCCTGGATCAGGCGCCAGAAGCGACTGTTGGTCGGGTCTTCATGACGCTTGATCCAGCCCTGCTCCTGCATCACCTGGAGGAATTCGGGAATCTGCGCGGGATCGGTCAACCAGTCGCTGACGCTACGGCCACCGATGCGGCAATAGTCCGAATGCACATAGCGGCCAACGGTACTCTTTTCCGCCAGTACCTCGATCACCGCCTGTTCCAGCTCGAAGCCGCCGATCACCGAGGTGGTGCTGGCGCCCAGTTCATTGAGCAGGTAGCCCTGCACCACGCGCTGGTAGAAGACAGCGCGGCCCTCGGCGGGCATGGCGTCATGCACGGCTTGCAGCGCCTTGCGCGCATGACCGGTGCCGGCATTGTCGACGGTCACATGCAAGGTGAAGTAATAGGGATCGATACCCAGTTCGTTGAGCTCGTAGGAGGTGATCAGCAGGTGCAGCGGCAGCTGCTCGTAACCAAGGTTGAAACCCAGCACCTCGGGCAGGTAGTGATCGGCGTTATAGGCCAGAGCCAACTGGATGGCGCCCTGGACATAGTGATCGTCGCTCAACTGCGAGAAATCTTCACAGCCATGGCTGGCCAGCAGCTTGCGATAGAGCACCACATGATTCTTGTCGGGCTGACCGTCACCCAGTTCCTCCAGGTAGATCTGGATAGCCGCGCGATAGCGCAAGTCGTCCCAGTGGGCGAGCGTGCCATAGAGCCAGGCACCATCCACCAGCTTGGTGGGCGCCACGCCACGCAGGAAGTACAGCGCATGGGCCTTGCTGCCGAAATAGCGCCGCGGTGCGCCGGCTTTGCGGGCAGCCAGATAGTCCTGGTACTGGGCGCCGACCCGGGCGTTGTTCTCCAGCACCCAGGCGTCCAGCGCCTGGGGATCCGCCGGGAGGTCGGCCTGCATGGCACTCACGGCCTGCAGCTGGTCATCGAGATAGTGCCGCGCCTGCTCCCGCGCACCATGGCTGGGTTTTTCCACCAGCAGCTCGCGATAGAGCGCCTTGGCGGGTTCCAAGGCGACGGGAGTCGACCCAGGGTGCTGGCCGGTCACGGCTCTTGTAGTGGTCTGCATAGAGGGCACATCTGGCAGCTGATGAATACCCTATTCGGCCTGCAGGCCACAGCTTGGTTCCGACCGGTCCGAACGCACGAGGCGGCCGTCTCGCTTGAAGCCGTCAAACGCCTGCGCCTGCCCGGTCTGCCATTCGTCGGCGAACGCCCCGATCGCCTTACCTGCCTCCTCTCCCCGACAACACGGCGACGGGTGACCGGACGACAGACCTCAGTTCCCGCCGCGCCAGGCCGATAACCCGACAATTCGTTCGACTTCCAGGCCCTGCCCATGTCCCCTGTCGATTCCGCTGTCGATCTTCGCGCCCTCCTCGACTCGATCCAGGAGTTCATCGTCGCCAAGGACGGCCAGGGGCGTTGGCTGTTCGTCAACCGTATCGTGCTCGAAGCCTATGCCATGGTCGGCTTCGACTACGTCGGCGTCACCGATGCCGAATTGATCGAACGCTTTCCCGCCTTTGCCGAGGCGTTCGTCTACAACATCCAGACCGACGAACTCGCTTGGCAGAACGCCGCGCCTACGCTGGTCGAAAAGTCCTTCATGGGTCCGGATGGACGTATCAATACCTGGGAAGTGGTCAAGACCCCGCACTTCGACGCACGAGGCGAACGCCGGCTGCTGACCATCGTCAGCCGCAATGTCACCGAGCGCAAATTGGCGGAGACCGCCTTGCAGGAAAGCGAGAGTCGCTACAAGTCCCTGGCCTATCTGGACGCCCTGACCGGGGTCGCCAATCGGCGCAGCATTCTCGACCAGATCGCACGCCACAGAGCCAGCGACGCCAGCGGCCCCTGTGCCCTCTTCTACCTGGATCTCGACCGCTTCAAGGCCATCAACGACGAATTCGGCCACGAGTTCGGCGATCTGCTCCTGGTGGCGTTCGTCGCCCGGGTCAGCGCCTGCCTGCGGCGGGAGGATCTGCTCGGCCGTATCGGCGGTGACGAATTCATCGTCTACCTGTGCGATACCACGCCCACTGCCGCCCTGGCCATGGCCGAGCGCCTGTGCCGCGCCCTGCAGGAACCCTGGCACATCCAGGGCGTCACCCTGAGTACCACCTCATCCATCGGCATCGCCCACTGCGTCGATGGCACGCTCAACGTCCATGAGCTGATCCGTCGGGCGGACGCCGCCCTCTACCAGGCCAAGCGGGCTGGACGTGCGCGGGTCGTACTGGCCGAGGCCTAGAGTCGTTCCGTGGGCTGGGCGCGAATCAGGATTTCGCGCTGGCGGAAGGCCGTTTCCAGCTGGCGGCGATAGCCGTCCCACCAGGCCCGATCCAGGGTCTCGGTCATCACTTCGTAGACCAGCAACTCATCGTCCTCGACCCGGTCGGCCTCGTCCTGGCACAGACCTTCGACCGGGGCGCGGCTGAAGGCGGTCAGGCCGCCGAAGCGCTCGACCAACACCTGGCGCACCTCCTGAAACAGCGCCCCTGGCAGGCGCTGGCCGTCATTGTCGTTGAGGGGTAGCAGCAACTGGACGAGGTACATGGCCGTCTCTCCTGGGGTATTGGCTGCAGACCCTGGCGCACCCCGGATGGGTTCCCGTCCGTTGGTCCTGCAACCCCTGCCCGCCAGCGGCCTGGAAACGAAAAGGCCCCACCGAGGCGCTCTCGGCAGGGCCTTTCCTGACCTTTACGTCCGGATCAGACCGAGAAGCGGCCAACCAGGCGATTCATATCCACCGCCAGGCGCGAGACCTCATGGGCGGCCGCTGCGGTCTGGTGGGCACCGGCCGAGGTCTGCATCGACAGATCGCGGATGCTGACCAGATTCTGGTCCACCGACCGGGCGACCTGGGCCTGCTCTTCCGAAGCCGTGGCGATAAGGAAGTTGCGCTCGTTGATCTCGGTGATGGAGCGGGCGATCTCCTCCAGGGCGGCGCCGGCTTCGTTGGCGATCTTCAGGGTGGCGGTGGCCTCGTCGCGGCTGCGTTGCATGGCCTGCACGGCGCCTTCCGAACCGCTCTGGATGCCGCCGATCATCTGCTCGATCTCGCGGGTGGATTCCTGGGTTCTATGGGCCAGGGCGCGCACCTCGTCGGCGACCACGGCGAAGCCGCGGCCCTGTTCACCGGCTCGGGCGGCTTCGATAGCGGCGTTCAGCGCCAGCAGGTTGGTCTGCTCGGCGATGCCGCGGATCACATCGACCACGGTGGCGATGCCTTGCGCCTGACCGGCCAGAGCGACGATCTGCTCGCTGGTGTGGGACACGGTGCTGGTCAGCGAATGGATGGCGTTGACGGTCTCGGTGACGCGGGCCGCGCCCAGGCCGGTGGAACGCTCGGATTGCTGCGCCGAGGTCGAGGCCGAGGCGGCGTTGCGTGCCACCTCCTCGACGGCGGCGGTCATCTCGTTGACCGCCGCGGCAGCCTGCTCCACCTCGCCATTCTGGCGCTGCAGGCCACGGCTGGCCTCGTCGGTCACGGCATTCATCTCTTCGGCGGCGGACGCCAGTTGGGTCGAGGCCTCGCCAATGTGGCTGACGGTGTCGCGCAGGGTCTGCTGCATCTGCACCGTGGCGCGCATCAGGTCGGCCATCTCGTCTCGACCGGTTGCCTGGGCCGCGACCCGCAGATCGCCTTCGGCAATGCGCTTGTTGATGGCCAGCACCTGGCGCAGCGGCTGCAGGATGCTGCGGGTGTAGAGCACGGCCAGCACCACGGTAAGCACCACGGCCACGGCGGAGATGATCCCGAGCAGCCAGAGGTTACGGCTATAGGTCTGGTTGGCCAGCTCGCCCGCCTGCTTGGCGCCGCGTTGGTTGAAGTCACCCAGGGCGACGATCTTCTCCTGCAGGTCGTTGGTCAGCGGACGGATATTGGCATTGACGTAGGCGGTCCCTTCGCTGGCCGGACGCGTCCGGGCGATGGCAACGATCTCGTCGAGACGTGCGTCGTAGGCCTTGACGCCGGCGGACACGGCATCGGCCAACCGCTGCTCCTCGGGCGAAGCGACCAGGGCCTGATAAGCCGCCACTTCCTTCTGCAGCTGGCCGCGTGCCTGGGTGATGGTCGCCGCGGCGGTCTGCTTCATCTGCTCGTCTTCCGAGGCCACCATGCGCAGGGTTTCCAGACGCAACCTGAGTACCAGGCTATCCATCTTCGCCGTTTGCGCGATGCTGGCCATCCAGTTGGTCTCGACATCCTGTTCGGCCTGGTACAGGGAATTCAAGCCCACGGCCGAAGTAACCGCCAGTACCAGCAGCAACAGGGTAACGGCGGCAAAACACACGGCCGAACGGGCCGACAATTTCAGGGTACGCATGGCGCAACTCCAGGCAGGAAAGGCGTATTCACCCCTTCTGGTCGGCGCTACCGTTACTGGCTGAATAGCCACCCATCGGCGATCAACGGCGTACCCCCCACGAGCTGCAGGCTAGAGCTGACGCGGGCTCCAGGGGAATGTGTCAACCTGACGAGCAACCGCCGCCCTGGCAAAATGCCATGCACAGTCAGGCTAGAATGAGACTTTTCCTCAATCGAAATCCCCATGCCGCCGACGAAGCTTCGCCCTGCGCGTCTGGTCCCCTTGCGCAATCGCCTGCTGGCCATCGCCTTCGCCGGAATCGTGCCCCTGGCGCTGGTAGCCGGCCTGGGACTCTGGCTGCTTGTGCAACACCAGCAGCACGAAGCCGAACAGCGGGCACTGGAGTCCAGTCGCCAAGCCGCGACCACCATCGAAAGCGAATTGCGCCGCTCGGTGACCATTCTCCAGGCGCTGGCCGAGTCGCCCCTGTTGCGGACGGGCGACCTGAGCGATTTCGAAACCCTGGTCGGGCGCATCCTGCCGCTGGTGCCAGGTTGGCGAACGGTGCTGCTCGCCACGCCGGACGGCCAGGTCGTCCGGCGGATATCGAGCGTCAACCGGCCCGTTGGCGGTCCTCTCGCCGAACCGGACAGCTTTGCCGAGGTACTCGCCCAACGCCGGCCAGTGATCGGGCAACTCGGCCGCGGTCCCGCCGGCCTTCTGGCCTTTCCGATCCGGGTCCCGGTGCTGCGCGAGGGTCGACTGAATTTCGTGCTGACCGCGGTGATGACGCCGGAGAGCATCCGCGCGGCGCGCCTGACCCGCGCCCTGCCCAAGGACTGGGTGGGTTCGGTATTCGATCGCCATGGCCGGCGCATCGCTCGTACCAGCCGGCACGAGGAAAGCCTGGGCGAGCCGGCCCTGCCAGGTCTGGCGGAGATCCTGGCGCAGCCGGGCGAAGAAGGCGTCGGCACTTCGCGTACCCGGGAAGGCCACGACGTCTATACGGCCTTCGTGCGCCTGCCCGATTCCGGCTGGACGGTGACCACGGCGATCCCCACCGAAGAGGTGGCCGCGGCCGCCAATCGCTCCTTCGCCCTCTATGGCGGCGGCCTGGTGCTGTCGGTAGCCTTTGCCTGGACGGTAGCCCTGCTGCTGTCACGGCGCATCAGCCGTCCGGTGCAGGCCCTGCAGGAGGCCGCTCAGGCCCTGGGCAGGCGCCTGCCGCCGGTATTGCCCGACAGCGACGTGCTGGAGATCCGCCAGGTGGGCGAAGCGCTGCTGGCCGCCGCCGAAGCCCGGCGGCTGATCGAAGAGGAGCGCGACGACTACCTGCGCGGCCTGCAACTGAGCCAGGCGCAGCTGCAGTTGCAGGTCGCCGACCTGGAAATCCTGCAACGGCTCAATCATCGCCTGCTGCAACTGCCTTCACTGCCACAGCAGCTGCAGGAGATTCTCGACGTCCTCTGTCGCTTTCATCAGACGCCCCTGGGCTGCGTGTCCTTGGTGGAAGACGGCCAGCCGCCACGGCTCTATGTCACCGCCGGTTTCTCGGCCGAGGACCAGGCACGCCTGACCGCCCTGGCTCCCGCGGAGAGTGTCTGTGCAGCCGCCATCGAGCAGGGTGAACGGGTGCTGGTGCCCGACCTGGCAAAGGCACCCGAACTCTCCGCCCTGGCCGCCATCGGCTGCCGCCTGGGTTTCGCAGCCGTACATGCCGTGCCGCTGCGCAGCACCCTGCACGGCACCCTGGGCGCCCTCACCGTGCACCTGCCGGAGGCACGCGAGCCCACGCCGCGCGAGCAGCGCCTGGCCGACCTGTGCGCGTCCAAGGCGGTGCTGGTGATCGATCGTGCCCGTATCCAGGAGGCTGCCCTGCGGTCGCAACGCCGCCTGCGGGTGGCGCTGGAAAGCTCGCAGGTGTCCTTTGGCATCGCCGTACCCGCTGCCGAAGGCACTTTCGCCTGGGACTATCTCAACCCCATTGGGACCACCACCCTGGGTCTCGACAGCCGTGACGCCAACGCCCGCCTGCCCTGGGCCAGCACCCGCATCCTGCAGCTCTGCGCGGACCACCAGGCCGAGGAAGTCGCCTGGTCCGTCGAATTGCAGGGCCCGGATGCCCAGGGCGCCAGTTGCTGGCTGCAGATCGGCGCCACGCCCTTCGACGGCAACGTCGCGGTGTGGTTTCTGGACATCAGCGAACGCAAGCGCCAGGAGCAGCAGCTGCGCGACAACGATCGGCAAAAGGACGAATTCCTCGCCGTGCTGGCCCATGAACTGCGCAATCCCCTGGCGCCCATTCGCCACGCGGCGGCACTGATCGCCGCGCCGCAGGCGTCGCCCGAACAGCAACAGCGCAGTTGCCAGACCATCGAGCGGCAGGTGGAGCGCATGGGCGCCCTGCTCAACGACCTGCTGGATATCTCGCGCATCACCTTCGGCCGCATCACCCTGCACAACACCTTCGTCACCCTGCAGTCGGTACTCGAGGCAGCGGCCGATGCGACCCTGGCGCCGATGCAGGACAAGCGCCAGCGCTTCGACCTGCACCTGCCCGAGGCGCCGCTCTGGCTGTACGCCGACCCGCTGCGCCTGGAGCAGATCTTCGTCAACCTGCTGGGCAATGCCGCCCGCTACACCCCGGAGGGCGGTCGGATCGTGCTCGCCGTCTCCACGGGTGACGAAGAGGTACGGGTGGAGATTGCCGACAACGGCATCGGTATCGCCCCAGAACGCCTGAGCGATCTGTTCCAGATGTTCGGCCAGATCGATCCACGCCTGGCGGAGCGTTCGCCTGGCCTGGGTATCGGCCTGGCCCTTTCCCGCGAGCTGGCACGGTTGCAGGGCGGCGACATCGCCGCCACCAGCGCCGGCCTGGGCCAGGGCAGCCGCTTCACCGTGAACCTGCCGCTGACGGTGGCGCCCCCGGCCACAGAGCAGGAGGCCGTGGCGGCCACCTCGGCGGCGCCCGCCACCCGCCGGATCCTGGTCGCAGACGACAACTCCGACATCGCCGACACCATCGCCGAACTCCTTGAGCTGGACGGCCACGAGGTGCGTGTCGCCTACGATGGCCAGCAGGCCCTGACCCTGTTCCAGAGCTACGGCCCCGAGATCGTCATCTCGGATATCGGCATGCCGGGCCTGACCGGTCATCAACTGGCGCGGGCGATCCGCGAGACGCCGGCCGGTCAGGCCGTCAAGCTGATCGCCATGACCGGCTGGGGCCAGGCCCAGGACAAGGCCGAGGCCCTGGCGGCCGGCTTCGATCATCACCTGACCAAGCCGGCCGACATGCAGACCCTCTATGCCCTGGTGGGCGCCTAGGCCGTTACCCGGCGCGCGCCGGCCAGCCGCGTCAGCCCATAGAGCGCCACGCCCACCAGCAGCATCAGCCCGGCGCGCCACCAGGTCGCCGCGCCCTGCTGGGCGATCAGCAGCGCGCAGGAGGCCAGGGCCAGCACCGGGAAGATCCAGTGCACGCGGAAATGCGGATGCTCGACCCGGTCGCGCTTGAGCACCAGCACCGCCAGGTTGGTGCTGATGAACACCACCAGGAGCAGCAGCACCACGGTTTCGGCCAGCACATCCAGGGTGCTGGTGAAGGTCAGGGCGATGGCCACCGCGGTGGTGGCGAGGATGGCGATGCCGGGAGTCTGCCGCCGTGGCAGCACCCGGCCGAGCACCGCGGGCAGCAGGCCTTGACGAGCCATGCCGTAGGCCAGACGGCTGGCCATGATCATGGTCAGGAGCGCGCCATTGGCCACCGCGATGAGCGCGATGACGGCGAACACTCGGGTCGGCACGCCCAGGCCCGAGGCGCCGAGGACGTCCATCAGCGGCGCACCCGAGGCCTTGAGCTGCGCCACCGGCAGCACCAGGGCGGCGCCGGCGCCTACCAGCATGTAGACGATACCGGCGATGACCAGAGCGCCAAACAACGCCCGCGGATAGACCCGGCTGACGTCCCGTACCTCTTCCGCCAGGTTGGCCGAGGTCTCGAAGCCGACGAAGGAGTAGAAGGCCAATAGCGAAGCACTGAGAATGGCCACGGTGGCCGAGGGCGCATCCACTTCCAGTAGCCGCGCCGGCTCGCCCTGCCCCTGGGCGACGAACCAGGCCGCCGCCGCGACGACGATCACCAGACCTGACAGCTCGATCAGGGTCATCACCAGATTGACCGACAGCGACTCCTTGATGCCGCGCGCATTGAGCAGGCCTATCAACAGCAGAAAGCCCAGGCAGACCCAGCTGGCGGGCCAGGGCACCAGCGCCTGCAGATAGCCACCGGTAAAGGCCACGGCCAATCCCGCGGCGCTGGTGACCCCGGCGGCCAGCATCGAGAAGCCTACCAGGAAGGATAGCCAGGGCCGCCCGAAGGCCCGTTCGGCGAACACCGCCGCCCCGCCGGCCTTGGGGTACTTGGTGACCAGCTCGGCATAGGAGGCCGCGGTCAGCAGGGCGAACAGCAGGGCAATCAGTAAGGGTGCCCAGATGGCGCCGCCGACCCGGCCGGCGATGGTGCCCGCCAGGGCATAGACGCCCGCGCCCAGAACGTCGCCCAGGATGAAGAACAACAGCATGGGCAGGGTGATGGCGCGTTTGAGTGCGCCCGGTGCGGCTGAGGATTCCTGGGCCATGCGGTGGTGCTCCTTGAGCGATCGAAGGGAAAGCGGCGAACCCTTGCCGGGTCCGTCTCGTGCAACCGTAGAGAGCGCGGGCGACGACCGGGTTCCAGGCGCGGACCGTTCATCCAGCGAACCTGCGGGCGCCTTGCAGGCCTGGCCGTCGCTCGGACGTGCCGGTTTCGCTGCCCTGCCCGCCTCGCTTGCCCTGCTCTAGGCCAGGCGACTGGACCAGGTCGCCGTCTCGCTCTAAGGCGCAGTGCTTTTCTCGCGCTGGAGCGTCCTCTCATCCAGTCGGCTTGCCGATCAGCGGCAGAGGCTTTTCTGCCCGAAGCGCGCCCGCCACACTCTGGCGTTTTTCGCGGTCCAACCCTCCCGTGACCGCTTTCGCCGAGGATTTCCAGCAAGATGAGTGAGGTACCCCTGGCCACGCTGACCCGCGCAGAGCTCGAAGCCGAAGTTCTGCGCCTGCGTGCCGCCCTGCAGCCTGCCGCGCCCCGCTCCAGCAAGGCTCGTAGTCGCGCGGTGCTGGAAAGCACTACCCAATTCGCCATCGTGGTCAGCGACCGTCAGGGGCGCATCACCGATTGGAATCCGGGTGCCGAGCAGGTCATGGGCTGGAGCGCTCGGGAGATGATCGGCGAGCAAGCCTCGCGTTTCTTCACCCCCGAAGACCGCGCCAACCATCGCGCCGAATACGAGATGGCCAAGGCCCTGAGGGACGGCAGCGCCCTAGACGAGCGCTGGCACCTGCGCCAGGACGGCCAGCGCTTCTGGGCCTCGGGGGAGATGATGGCCCTCACCGACGAAGACGGGGAGCCCCTGGGCTTCGTCAAGATCCTGCGCGATCGCACCGTCGAACACCTGGCGGGCCTGGCGCTCAAGGAAACCCAGGAGCGCTATCGCCTGGTGGCCGAAGCCACCAACGACGCCATCTGGGATTGGGACTTCAACAGTGGCCAGGTCCTGTGGAACGAAGCCCTGACCACGGCCTATGGTCACCTGCCGGAAACCGTGGAACCCACTGGCAGCTGGTGGCTCGGCCAGATCCACCCGGACGACCGCGCACGGATCGATGCTTCCATCCACGGGGTGATTGATGGCGACGGCGTGGTCTGGACCGACGAGTACCGCTTCCTGCGGGCCGACGGCTCCTACGCCCTGGTGTTCGATCGCGGCCGGGTGATCCGCGACAGCTACGGCCGCCCGACGCGGATGATCGGCGCCATGCTGGACATGAGCCAACTGCAGACCGCCGAAACCGCCCTGCGCAAGAGCGAGGAACGCTTTCGCGCCATCATCGAGACCATCGGCTCGGCCTTCGCCATCGTCCAGGTCAAGTTCGACGCCGACGACAAGCCCATCGACTACCGCTTCCTGGAGGCCAACCCGGCCTTCGAACGCCAAGCCGGGGTCAACCTGCGCGGCAAGTGGGTGACCGAATTCGCCCCCAACCTGGAACGGTTCTGGTTCGATACCTACGGCCACGTGGCCAAGACCGGCGAGCCGGCGACCTTCGAGAACTACGCCAACACCTTCGAGCGCTGGTTCGATGTCCGCGCCGTGCGGGTGGGCGATCCCGACGAACGCCAGATCGCCATCCTCTTCAGCGACGTGACCGAGCGGCGCAACGCCGAGGAACGGCTGCGCATCAGCGAGGCCCTGGCGCGGGAAAACATCGAGCGGGTGCAGCTGGCTCTGTCCGCTGGCGCCATCATCGGCACCTGGCACTGGGACCTGCCCACCGACCGATTCACCGTGGACGAGGCCTTCGCCACGGTCTTCGGCCTCGACCCGCGCCTGGGTCGCGAAGGTCTGAGCCTGGCCCAGGTGGTGACCAACGTCCATCCCGACGACAAGGACGGTCTCGCCCACGCCATCGACGTCGTGATCGCCCAGGGCGGTCCCTTCGCCCACCAGTACCGGGTACGGCGCGCCGATGGCCGCTACTATTGGATCGAGGCCAATGGCCGGGTCGATCACGCCGCCGACGGCACCCCGCTGCACTTTCCCGGGGTGCTCATCGACGTCGAGGAGCGGCGAGCCATCGAAGCCGAGCGGGACAAGGCCCTGGCCGCCCTGCGGACCCTCAACGAGACCCTGGAGATCCGGGTCGCCGAACGCTCGGCCGAGTTGATGCAGGCCGAGGAAAAGCTGCGCCAGTCGCAGAAGATGGAGGCGGTCGGCCAGTTGACCGGCGGCCTCGCCCACGACTTCAACAACCTGCTGGCCGGCATCTCCGGTGCCTTGGAGTTGATGGAGACGCGCATCGCCCAGGGACGGCTGCGCGAACTCGATCGCTATCTGGTGGCCGCCCAGGGCGCCGCCAAGCGCGCCGCCGCCCTCACCCACCGACTGCTGGCCTTCTCCCGGCGCCAGACCCTGGCGCCACGCCCGGTGGACGTCAACCAGCTGATCGATGGCCTCACCGAACTCATCCAGCGCACCGTGGGTCCTGGCATCCAGGTGGAAACCGTCGGCGCCGCCGGCCTCTGGCCCGCCCTGGTGGACCCCAGCCAGTTGGAGAATTCGCTGCTCAATCTCTGCATCAATGCCCGCGACGCGATGCCCAAGGGCGGTCGCATCACCATCGAAACCGCCAATCGCTGGATGGATCGTGAAATCGCCCGCGCTCAGGACCTGCCGGAAGGCCAATACCTGTCGCTGTGCGTGACCGATACCGGGGTGGGCATACCGCCCGAGGTCGCCGCCCGGGTGTTCGAACCCTTCTTCACCACCAAGCCCATCGGCCAGGGCACCGGCCTGGGCCTGTCGATGATCTATGGCTTCGCTCGTCAGTCAGGCGGCCAGGTGCGGCTCTACTCCGAAGTCGGCCAGGGCACCACCCTGTGCATCTACCTGCCGCGCTACCTGGGCGAGGCACCGGCCGCCGAAGGCCTGGCCACCCGCCTGGACGTGGCCGGTACCAGCCAGGGCGAAACGGTGCTGATCGTCGACGACGAGCCGACGGTGCGGATGCTGGTCATGGATATTCTCGAAGACCTCGGCTACGCGGTGATCGAAGCGGCCGACAGCCTGACGGGTCTGAAGATTCTGCAATCGGACGTGCACCTTGACCTGTTGATCACCGACGTCGGCCTGCCCGGCGGCATGAACGGGCGGCAGATGGCCGATGCGGGGCGCCAGTCACGCCCGGGGCTCAAGACGCTGTTCATCACCGGCTATGCCGAGAACGCCGCCATCGGCAATGGCCATCTGGATCCCGGCATGGAGATCCTCACCAAGCCCTTCGCCGTCGATGCCCTGGCGGCGCGGGTGCGCGAGATGATGGGTGCGGTCTAGAAGCTGGCGCCGAGCTTCAGCGCCACGGTATAGCCCTCTGCCCGGTTGCGCGCCTCGAATTCCTTGTAGGCGTGCAGCCAGATGGCCGGTAGCCCCGAGGTGGGCTCGAAGAAGCTGAGCGCCGGCCCCAGTGCCAGCGTCCGGGCACGGTTGCCGCGGGTCAGGCCGGGGGCGTCGTCGTCGCTGAGCTGGCGGTAGTAGTAGCCGCCCAGGCCCGCGGTCCAGGGGCCGAAATGCTGGCCGACGGCGAATTCGTGGCGATACTCCACCCCGCTGCGATAGTCGGTGGCCGCGTTGCGGGCATTGAGGTCGACCTGGAAGCTGGACGACAGCTCCAGTCCGCTCGGGCTGATATAGCTGGCGTTGAGGATCGGCGAGACCGTCCAGTGGTTGGTCCCGGGGCTGACCAGGCGATCCTTGTCGTAGTCGCCGGTAGGTGCCTGGATCGACAGCTGGGTGTTGATGCCGACGCCAGGCGCTGGCTCCCAGGCGAGGATCAGCGGAATCAGCTGCAGATCGGCCGGGCGGAACAGCTCGGCGCTGTCGCTGAACACGCGCTGGCCGCCGGCGTTGATGCCGAGATCGGCGTCCATGCGAAAGAACACCGAGACCGCGCCGAAGCCGTAGCGCGCACCGAACAGCTGCTGGTCGGTCATGCGCAGGTAGGCCAGGCCGATGGCCAGGACGTTGATGTTGAAATCGTTGCCATCGTCCTTGCCATGGCTGTCCTTGATCACCCGTGCCTGATAGTCGCTGAAGCGCAGGCCGACCGTACCGAAGGGCGTCGACGGCGGCATGAAGCCGGCGCCGAAGTCCTGCACCCCGGCCGCGGTGGTCGGCATGCCCTTTTCGGTGGCGTGGGTGGTGGCGGCCAGCGCGGCGAGCGACAGGACGGCGGCGCGAGTCAGCATTCCGGGCAGAGACGGCATGGCAGGATTCCTCAGGGCATTCGAGCGGGCGAGCGAGGCCTCACCGGGCACGGGCGGCGCCCAGTCTTGGCATAGGGGATCGGGGGAGGATCAGTCCGGCGCGGCGGCGACCTGTTGGGCGATCTGCGCCTTGCGGTTGACGCCGAGCTTCTCGTAGATGCGCCTCAGGTGATGGCGGACCGTGGCCGGCGCCATGCCCAGGCTGCGGGCGACTTCCTTGTAGGTCTGGCCCAGGGCGAAGCACTGGGCCACTTCCAGTTCTCGGGCGCTGAGGCGTTCCGCCGAACTGCGCCGACGCGCCTTGAGCAGCAGCAGATCGCCCAGCGGCTGGGCATCGAGCTGCAGGGTGCGGCCCTGGTAGGTGCCCTGAGGATCGCAGGCGGGCGGCAGGCGATTGCCCTGCCAACCCTCCCACTCGCCGGCCAGCAGGGCGGCGAAGCCGGGCTCCATGGACAGCAGCACGCCATAGCGATCGCACACCGCCAGGGCCGTTTCGTCGAAACTGCCCTGGCTGTCTCTCAGGGTCGCCAGGGTGCGCAGGCAACTCTCGCGCTCGGCATGCAGCAGGTGCGGCATCAGCCATTCCACCAGCTGGCATTCGAGGGCGGTGAAGGGGGCGGCGGGATCCTCGCGGAACAGGGTGAGGTGCACGCCCAGGCGGGTCTGGTCGTCGGTGAGCACGATGCGCAGGCCATGCGCCAGTCCATACCGCTGCCCCAGGGCGGCCAGGGCCGGCGCGGCCCTCTGGTCCCGGCAATCGAACAGCTGACAGCGGCCCTGCTCCTGATGCAGGTCGCCAAGGGCGTGGTCCTCGGCCTTGAGGGCATCCCATTCCTGGGTATAGCTGCCAGGCAGCCCCAACAGGAAGGTGCTGTGCGCCACGGGGACGCCGTCGCGCCAGGCGGAGTTGCCCCACCAGGCCTTGTCGAAGGCGACCAGGCGCTGCAGCTGCTCCAGTGCCTGGGCATGGAATTCGGTGATGGCCCCGCCACGCAGGCGGGCCTGCAGCGCCAGGACGACCTGGCTGAAGCGAGCGACCACCGCACTGGGCACGCTGCAGGAAACGACGGCTGACTGATCCATGCTACCCCCATTGTTTTGATTGTCTTTGGGTAGGATGCCGGCCCCCTGACGGGGCCTGGCTTGGGTCCGAGTCTACCGTACCGCTGCGGCGCGCCTATCGTTCAGATGCAGGATAGGCCGCCCTCTGCTACCCGCGCGTCCGCGCAACGGCCGCGCGCGAACCGGGGTCCAACGCCGGTCGCCATCGTTCATCTGATCGATAGACCCGCCCAAAGTCTGCGGCGAGGCTGGCGGCGACCCGGCGTCCATCCTGGCGCCCGGGACCACAGGAGAAGCCCCATGCCCGACGTCTTCGCGCGCCTCACTCCCGAGGTTGCCGGCCTGCTGGCGCAGCTGGCCGCCCACCCGCAGCCGCCGCTGGACAGCCTCACCCCGGCGCAGGCGCGCGCCGCCTATGTGCAGCTGAATCGCGCCCTCGGCCTGCCGCCGGCGCCGGTGACGCGGGTGGACGAACTCAGCGCTCCCGGTCCGCTCGGCCCCATCCCGCTGCGCCTCTACCGCCCCTATGCGGAAGACGATCGACCGCGCCCGCTGGTGGTCTATCTGCACGGCGGTGGCTGGGTGATCGGCGACCTGGACAGCCATGATTCGCTCTGCCGCCAGATCGCCCTGGGCACCGGCTTTGCGGTGCTGGCGGTGCACTATGCTCTCGCCCCCGAGCATCCGGCACCGGCGAGCCCCGACGATGTGCTGGCCGCCCTGCACTGGCTGGCCCAGGCCGGCAGCGCCCTGAATCTCGATCTCGACCGCGTCGCCGTGGCCGGCGACAGCGCCGGCGGCGGCCTGGCGGCCATGGCTGCCCTGCACCTGCGCGAAGGACCGCTCCGGCTCAAGGCCCAGGTGCTGATCTATCCCGGCGTCGACAACACGCCCGACGCCTGGAACCACCCCTCGCGCATCGAGAATGCCGAGGTCCCGCCCCTGACCCGGCCGATGATGGATTACTTCTCCGGGATGTATCTGCGGGACGTGGATACCCGCGATCCGCGGGTGTCACCCCTCCATGCCCCCTCCCACGCCGACCTGCCGCCGGCGCTGATCTTTGGCGCCGAATGCGACGCCCTGCGCGATGACGCCCGCCTCTACGCCCAGACGCTGATCGGCGCCGGCAACGCCGTGGAGTACCACGAGTTGCCGGGCATGATCCATGGCTTCATCGAGATGCTCGGGGTGCTGCCAGGCGTGCGCTTGACCCTGACGCGGATGAACGCCTTTCTACGCGAGCATCTGCAGCACGAGGCCTAGGGCCGCCCGCGCCGGTCAGATCCGGCCGAACCAGTGCAGCACCAGCCGGTAGAGATGCTCCGGCCAGCGTGACCACCAGCCGGCCTGCTCCACCGCCTCTAGGGCTACCAGCGGCCGGGTCTGCAGGATGCGCTCGCCAGCCACCAGCTCCAGGCGCCCGACCACCGCGCCCTGAGCGATGGGCGCCACCAGCGGCTCCTCCAGCACCAGCCGACGCTCGGGCGGCTGCTGACCCTTGGGGCGGGTCAGCACCACGTCCTGGGTCACCCCCACCGGCAAGGTCGACTGCTCGCCTTCCCAGATCGCCGGGGTACCCAGGGCGACGCCGGCCTGGTCCAGGGTCTGGTTCTCGAAGAAGCGATAGCCGTAGGTCAGCAGCTTCTGGGTATCCGCCGCGCGGTTGTTGATGGAGTTGGAGCCGAACACCGCGGTGATCAGCCGGCGCCCATCGCGCAGTGCCGAGGTCACCATGCAATAGCCGGCCGCCTCGGTATGACCGGTCTTGAGACCATCCACGCTGTGATCGCGCCAGAGCAGCAGATTGCGATTGGGCTGGCGGATACCGTTCCAGGTGAAGTACTTCTTGGCATAGAGCTCATAGTAGGCCGACTCGTCCTGGATGATGGCCCGCGCCAGCAGCGCCATGTCGTAGGGCGAGGAAAAGTGTTCGGGGTCGGGTAGCCCGGTGGGATTCATGAAGTGGCTGTCGTGCAGGCCCAGGCGCTGCGCGGTGGCGTTCATCAGGCTGGCGAAGCTCTCGTTGCTGCCGGCGATGTGCTCGGCCAGGGCCACGCTGGCGTCGTTGCCCGAATCGATGACGATGCCCTGCAGCAGATCATGCACCGACACCGGGGTGCGCGGATCGAGAAACATCCGCGAGCCCTCGGTGCGCCAGGCGTGCTCGCTGACGGTGACCTGATCGTCGGCCTTGAGCTGGCCGGCCTGGATATCACGGGTCGCCACATAGACGGTCATCAGCTTGGTCAGGCTGGCCGGCGGCAGGTGCTCGTGGGAATCCTCCTCGGCGATCACCTGGCCGGTGGTGGCATCCATCAGCACCCAGGCCTTGGCCGAGAGCTGGGGTGGCGAGGGAATGAGCACATTGGCGGCGGGCGCAGCGGCGGGCGCAGCGGCGGGCGCAGCGGCGGGCGCGGCCTCGACCTGGCCGAGCCAGGCGAGACCCAGGGCGGCGAGACCGAGGCAGAGCAAGGGGTGTTTCACGGGCGACGGATCCGGTGTGGCAGTGGGGCCCGCCATCCTGGGAGCGCCCTGCCCCGGTCTCAAATGAAGGAAAGTGAAGAAAAATTTAGGAAGCCGCGCCTCAGCCGGCGCTGTTGATGACCACCCGGGCGCCCACCGGCTCGGCCGCTTCGATGCTCAGGCTGAAACCATGCAGGCGGACGATGGCCGCCACCAGCGACAGGCCCAGGCCGTAGCCCGGCTGTTGGCGACTGGCATCGCCGCGATAGAGCCGCCGCAGCACACTCTCGCGCTCGGCTTCGGGAATGCCGGGGCCGTCGTCGATCACCTCGATGCGCACCGCCAGGCCGACGCCGCGCGCCACCAGCCGCACCCGTCCCCCCGCGGGGGCGAACTTGAGGGCGTTGTCGAGCAGATTGACCAGCGCCTCGAACAGCAACTCGGCGTCGCCCTGCACCTCCGGCAACGCCTCGCCCAGTTCCAGGCTCAGGGTCTGGGCCTTTTCCTGGGCCAGGGGCTCGTAGAAGTCATGGGCCTGGCGCAGCAGCGCGGCCAGGTCCAGGGGCGCGAAGGCCATGCGCCGTCGGGTGTCCTCCAGTTCGGAGATGCGCAGCAGGCCCTGGAAGCGCGACATGATGGCCTCGGTCTCGGCCAGCGCCTCGCCAAGGCTGTCGGCCTGGGGTTCGGCCAGCGGCAGCTGCTGCAGCTGGTGCAGGCGCGCCCGCAGCCGCGTCAGCGGGGTGCGCAGGTCATGGGCGATGCCGTCGCAGACCCCCTTCACCTCGTGCATCGAGCGCTCCAGCTGCGCCAGGGTGGTGTTGACCGCGTCGGCCAGCATGTCCAGTTCGTCGTGCCGCGGTGACAGCGGCAGCCGCTCCTCCAGATGACCGGCGACGATCCGCTCCAGGCTGCGTTGCAGTCGCTCGACGCGCCGCAGCGGGCGCCGCCGCAACAGGTGCCAGCCGATCAGCCCGGGAATCAAGGTCAGCGACAGCCCCCAGAACAGCGCCTGGCCGATGATGCCGCCCACCGCCGAAATGGAACCGCCGTCGCGGGCCAGCACCAGGATGCGGCCGTCCGCGCGGCGCTGCAGAAAGGCATGGCTGCTGCGCGTCTGGTCCAGGGCGTCGGAGGTCCGGAGTCCCCGCTGCAGGTAGTGCACCCGGCCATCGTCCGGCAGGTTGCGCAAGAGCTTGACCAGGTTGCCGGCGACATAGCGGCCATCGGCTTCGAACAGGCCGTAGGCGTCGATACCGGGCATGGAATAGACCTCGCTGGCCTGCAGCTCGCCCAGCAGGTCGGCATCCGCCACCTTGCCGTAGTAGTGCGCCCGCTGCAGCAGGGTGCGCTCCGCCACGGCACCCAGATAGCCGGAGATCTGCCAGTAGAGCACCCCGGTGAAGACCGCACCCCAGGCCACGAAGAGCAGCGCATAGAGCGCCAGCAGGCGACTGCTCCCCGAGCGCCAGCGCCTGCCGGCCCTAGTCCGGGACGACGAGGACATAGCCGGCTCCGCGGACGGTATGCACCAGCGGCCGCCCCGCCCGCTCGATCTTGCGTCTCAGCCGCCCCATGTGCACGTCGATGATGTTGGTGCCCGGATCGAAGTGATAGCCCCAGACCTGCTCGAAGAGCATGGTGCGGGTCACCAGTTGGCCGGCGTTGCGCATCAGGTAGGTGAGGATCTTGAATTCGGTGGGCAACAGGGCGATGGCCTCGCCGGCGCGGGTCAGGGTGTTCTCGATCAGGTCCAGGGTAAGCTCGCCCACCCGCAGCTGGTGACTGGCGGACTGGGCCACCGGCCGCCTGAGCAGTGCCTCCAGACGGGCCATCATCTCCACCAGGGAAAAGGGCTTGGTCAGGTAGTCGTCACCGCCGCATCTCAGGCCGCGGACGCGCTCGTCGACATCGGACAGGGCGCTGAGCATCAGCACCGGGGTGGCGATGCCGAGGCCACGCAGGGTGCTGACGATGGTCAGGCCGTCGAAATCCGGCAGCATGCGGTCGAGGGTGATGATGTCGTGGCCGCCGGCGATGGCCGCGGCCAGGCCGTCGCGGCCGGTGCGTTCCCAGCGCACCTGATAGTCTTGCGCCTGCAATTCGCTGGCGATGGCGTGAGCGGTCACCTCGTCGTCTTCGATGACCAAAGCCTGGGTCATAGCGGCCTCTGGATCTGGCGCCCGGTCTGGCGGACCGGACACCCTAGGGAAAACCACCAGGCCGGTAAACTAAATTTTTCTTCATTCGGACTAACGCGCTCCCGCCTCGCCCGCGGTCTATCGTCGGTCTTTTCACCCTGGAGTCATCACCATGTTTCGACGTTTGCCCACCCTCGCCTTCGGCGCCCTGCTGCTGGCTTCCACGCCGCTGCTGGCGGCGCAACCCGCCACCACCCTCACGGTGCTGAGTTCGGGCGGGATCATGGGCGCCATCCGCGAGGTCGCGCCGGCCTATGAAAAGGCCACCGGCGTGAAACTGGACATCGCCGCCGCGCCGTCCATGGGCGACACGCCCCAGGCCATCCCCCAGCGCCTGGCCCGCAACGAGCCGGCCGACGTGGTGCTGATGGTGGGTTCGGCGCTGGACAAGCTGGTCGCCAACGGCCAGGCGCTCAAGGACAGCCGCGTCGACCTGGGCCAGTCGTTCATCGCCCTGGCGGTGCGCAAGGGCGCGCCCAAGCCGGACATCTCCACCATGGACGCCTTCAAGCAGAGCCTGGAGAACGCCCAGTCGGTGGCCTATTCTGACAGCGCCAGCGGCGTCTACCTGGCGCACATCCTGTTCCCGCGCATGCAGCTGAGCGATGCTTTCAAGGCCAAGGCGCGCATGATCCCCGCCGAGCCGGTGGGCGAAGTCGTCGCCCGCGGTGACGCGCAGCTGGGCTTCCAGCAACTGAGCGAATTGAAGCCCGTGCAAGGCATCGACATCGTCGGCCTGATCCCCGACCAGGCGCAGAAGATGACCCTCTATTCCGGCGCCGTGGTCAGCAAGAGCACGCACCCGGATGCGGCCCGCGCCCTGCTGCAGTACCTGGCCTCGAAGGACGCCGCCAAGGCCATCCAGGACAGCGGCCTCAAGCCCATCCCCGCGCAGTGAACCCCAGGGGAGTCGCCCTCGCGACTCCCCTCCTCCCCTCTGCTACCAGAGCGCCAGGTCGTAGGTCAGGTACAGGCGATTGCTGTCCCGACCACGGGCGAAGTCGGCGCGATAGACATAGTTGCGCAGCTTGACCCCGAACCCCTTGAGCGAGCCCTTGGGCACCACGTAGGCCAGTTCCACATCGCGTTCCCACTCGTGCAGGCCTTCGCTGCCGGAGCGACTGTTTTCGCCGCTGATGTAGCGGGTCATGAAGGTCAGCCCGGGCAGCCCCAGCGTCTTGAAGTCGTAGACGTAGCTGAGCAGCCAGGTCTTCTCGTCTTCCTCGATGAACTTGCCGATGCCGACGTTGCTGAAGGAATAGACGGTGGCACCGCTGATGTAAGGCAGGCCGGCATCCCCGCTGAGCTTTTGCAACCCCGCGCCGACCGTATGGCCGCTGTGGGAATAGGTCAGTTGGCCGCTGAGCATGTCGTTGTCGATCTTGCCCGCGTAGGCCGCGCCCGTATCGCGACTCTTGAAGTAACGCAGGTCGCCCGTCAGCACGCCCCCTGCCAGCGGCAGGTCATGCTGGAGGCCAGCGAAATCCTGGCGATAGAAGTTGTTCAGCTCACCGTGGAAGTAGCTGAGCCTCAGGCTCTTACTCACCTGGTACTCGGCACCGCCGTAGCTGAAATTGCCGGACTGGCTGCCGCCGTAGCCGTCGGGAAAGAGGCCGTTGCTGTCGGTGGAATCGCGCAGCTTGAAGCGATCGAGGTGGGTCAGGGTCAGCGTCAGGCCCTGGATGTCGTCACTGGTGACCTGGGTGCCCTGGTAGGTCTGGGGCAGCAGGCGGGCATCGTTGTAGACCAGCACCGGGGTCTTGGGCAACAGGGTGCCGTGCTTGACCACCGTCTTGCCCAGCCGCGCCTTGGCGGTGGCGCCGAAGGCGCTGGCCTCCGCCGCCGCCCGCCCGTCGCTGTGCACCGGCAACAATCCAGTACCACTACGCCCGCGCCCGGAGTCCAGGCGCACGCCCAGCAGGCCGAGAGCGTCCAGGCCGAAGCCAAGGGTGCGCTGGGTGAAGCCCGAGCGGTAGTCCAGCAGGAACCCCTGAGCCCACTCGGTGCGCTCGCTCTTGGCCGTGGCAGCGGCGCGCGCGCTCAGGCCCTGTTCGTCGCGGAAGTTCTCGTTGAAGTAGACGTTGCGCAGTTGCAGCTTGAGCTTGCTGTCTTCGAGGAAGCCGGCGGCGTCGGCGAAGGGCATACAGGCGCACAGGGCGGCGCAACCCGCGCCACCCTTGAGGAGTTGGGACATGAGGGCGTCTCTTGTTGTTTTTGGAGTGGGATTGCAGCGGGCGGGCACGACCATGCCCGCCCGCCAGGAGGATCAGACGAAGAAGGAGATGGCGCCGGTGAGCAGTGCGATGGCGGTGATGACCAGGGAGGTCAGTACCGCCCATTTGACGGTGGCCTTCTGGAAATCGCCGATGTCGCGGTCGACCATGCCCACCAGCAGCAGCGTCGAGGCCACCAGCGGACTCATCAGGTGCACCGGCTGGCCGAGCACCGAGGCGCGGGCGATCTCCACCGGATCGATCCCATAGGCCGCGGCGGCATTGGCCAGGATGGGCACCACACCGAAGTAGTAGGCATCGTTGGACAGCACGAAGGTCAGCGGCATGCTGGTGATGGCCACCACCAGCGGGAACCAGTGGCCCCAGGCCGGCGGAATCCAGTCGACCAGGGTCTGGGCCAGGGCATCGACCATCTTGGTGCCGGAAAAGATGCCGGCGAAGATGCCCGCGGCGAACACCAGCAGCACCACGGTCATGGCGTTGCCCGAGTGCGCCAGGATGCGCTCCTTCTGCAACTCCAGCTGCGGGTAGTTGATCATCAGCGCCAGCACGAAGCCGATCATGAACAGGATGGCCGCGTGCATCACGCCCATGACCAGGGCGGTCATCACCGCGATCACCAGCACCAGATTGACGTAGGCCAGGCGGGGGCGCTTGTTCGGCGAGTCACCGAGGATCTCCTCGATATAGCACTTGCCGCCCGCCGCCCCGCCGCTTTCCAGGGCAACGTTGCCGATGCGCGCGCGCTCGCGGCGACCGAGCAGGAAGGCGGTGAAGACCACCCAGGCCGCCCCGCCGATCACCGTGGGCAGCATGGGAATGAAGTAGGCGGTGGCGTCCAGCCCCAGCGCGGCGATGGCGCGGGTGGCCGGGCCGCCCCAGGGACTCATGCCGCTCATGATGCTCAGCGAGAGCATGGAGACGGTCGCCAGCACCATGGGATTCATGCCGATGCGCTTGTACAGCGGCAGCATGGCCGCGCAGGTGATCATGTAGGTGGTGGTGCCGTCGCCGTCCAGGGCCACCAGCAGCGAGAGCAGCGCGGTGCCGATGGCGATCTTCACCGGGTCGCCGTTGACCCGCTTGAGGATCTTGCGGATCAGCGGATCGAACAGTCCGGCATCGATCATCAGGCCGAAGAAGAGGATGGCGAACAGCAGCAGCGCCGCCGAGGGCGCCACCATCTTCAGGCCGTCGAGCATCATCTTGCCGGTGGTGGGGGCGAAGCCACCGATGAGGGCGAAGACGATGGGCACCACGGTGAGCGCCACGATGGGCGACAGACGTTTGCTCATGATCAGGTAGGTGAAGGTCACCACCATGATCAGACCGAGAAGCGCGAGCATAGGCATATCCCTTGTTCTTGTCGTGTGCCTGGCCAGACGCAGGCCAGCCGATCCCCGCCTCCGGCCAGCTGACGGCGCGGAGGTGGGACTGCAGCGGTAGCGGGGTTTAAACGATCAGGCGTGGGGACGAACGTCCGGTGCCGTCCACTCGGCGGCCTCGGGCAGCGCCAGGGGTTCGGCCTTGCCGGTTTCCAGGGCGCGCATCAGCTGCTCGCGATCGCAGGCGTCCTCGCCCAGCGCGATCACCACCGTGGCCACGGCGTTGCTGGCCAGGCTGGTCAGGGCGCGGGCCTCGGACATGAAGCGGTCGATGCCGATGAGCAGCGCCAGACCGGCCAGGGGAATGTCATGGATCACGGTGAGGGTCGAGGCCAGGGCGACGAAGCCGCTGCCGGTCACCCCTGCCGCACCCTTGGAGGACAGCAGCATGATCGCCAGCATGGTCAGGGTCTGGCCGATGGTGAGGTCGATGTTGCAGGCCTGGGCGATGAAGACCGCGGCCAGCGACAGGTAGATGGCGGTGCCATCCAGATTGAAGGAGTAGCCGGTGGGCAGCACCAGGCCGACCACGCCCTTCTTGCAGCCCAGGCCTTCGAGCTTCTGCAGCATGCGCGGCAGCACCGGCTCGGTGGACGAGGTGCCGAGCACCACCAGGAATTCCTCGCGGAAGTAGCGCAGCAGCTTCCATAGGCTGAAGCCGCGCGAGCGGCACAGCGCGCCCAGCACCACGAAGACGAAGAAGGCGCAGGCGATGTAGAGGGTGGCGATCAGCTTGGCCAGGGAACCCAGCGAGGTGATGCCGTACTGGCCGACGGTAAAGGCCAGGGCGCCAAAGGCACCCACCGGCGCGAAGCGCATCAGGTAGCCGAAGATGCGGAAGACCATCTGGGAGGCCGACTCCAGCACGTCCAGCACCGGCCGACCGCGCTCGCCCATGGCGGACAGCGCGAAGCCGCACAGCACGGCGATGAACAGCACCGGCAGCACCTCACCCTTGTTGAACGCCCCCATGAAGGTGTCCGGGATGATGTGCATGAAGAAGTCCACCACGCTGAGCTTGGCCGCCGATGCCGTGTACTGGGCGATGCTGGCGGTGCTCAGGGTCGCGGGATCGATGTTCATGCCCACGCCAGGCTGGAACAGATAGACCGCGCCGAGGCCGATGAACAGGCTGATGACGGTGAGCACCAGGAACAGCAGCAGCGTCTTGCCCATCAGCCGACCCAGGGTGCTCTTGTCGGTCATGCCGGCGATGCCGGTGACGATGGTGCAGAACACCACGGGGGCGATCATCATCTTGATCAGCTTGATGAAGGCGTCACCCAGGGGCTTGAGCGCGACGGCCTGTTGCGCCCAGAAGTGACCGACCAGCACCCCGAGGACCACGGCGCAGAGGATCTGGAAGTACAGCGATTTGGCAAGTTTCATGGGGCATCACCGTTTATTGAAGTTGTGCGGATGCGCTGGTGGTTGGGGGGATATCGCTTTAGCTGGCGAGCCTCCGCGCGGTGGGCGCGTACACGTGGCCGGCGAACAGGCGGCGCGCGGTCCGGACGACCGAGGCCTGGATGGTAGTGCCGTCCGCGCCGCCGCGCGACAGCACGACGTCGATCCCGCCGCTGGGATGCTCCAGGCGGACGTCGGTCAGCTCTCGTGCCGACTCGCCGAGCAGCGCCATCACCACCGTTTCCGCGGTGACGCAGGCGGTGGCCAGGCCGATGGAACCGGTAATGGCCAGGGCGCGGTGGCAGCTGTGCGGCATGAAATAGCGCACCTGCAGGGTGCCGCCGTGCTGGGGTGCAGACACCAGTACCGGCTTGGGGATCACCTTGCCGCTGACATCGCCCAGGCCCATGGCCCGGCCGGCCTGCAGCCGCAGGGCTTCCAGCCGCGCCAGCAGCCCGGAGTCGGCGTCCAGCTCGGCCGGGCGCTCGCTGCCGGTCACGCCCAGGTGGCGGGCGTCGACGATCATCATCGGCATGGCCATGTCGATGCAGGTCACCGGCACGCCGTCGAAGACATCGGTAGCCTGGCCGGTGGGAAACAGCTTGCCGGTCTTGCTGCCCACGGCGTCGAGAAAGGTCAGTTGGACCGGTGCCGCGGTGCCGGGCACGCCATCGATGACGGTATCGCCTTCGTAGCGCACCACGCCGCCGGGCGTGTGCACCAGCGAATCGACGAAGCTGTCCGTGTTGAGGTTGCGGATGCGCACCAGGGTCTTGCCGTCTTCAGCGGCGACCAGCCCCTGCTCCACGGCGAAGGGACCCACGGCACACAGCATGTTGCCGCAGTTGGGCGCGGTATCGACGCGGCGCTCGGCGACCATCACCTGGACGAAGAGATAGTCCACGTCGGCATCGGGATGGCTGGACGGGCTGATGATGGCGACCTTGCTGGTCTGGGGGCTACCGCCACCAATGCCGTCGATTTCCAGTTCATGACCGGCACCCATGAGGTCGATCAGCATCTCGTCGCGCTGGACGGGATCGCTGGGCAAGTCGCTGGCGTGGAAGAAGGGGCCCTTGGAGGTGCCACCGCGCATGAGAACGCAGGGAATACGTTGCATGACTGCTGTCTCTTGTTGATCAATAGCGTTTATTGATGTTCTAGGGGCAAGATTGGCAGCCGTAGATAAATCTATCCAATGCAAATATCGTCGCTATTATTCCACTTGGATAATCAATACTCGAGACGCTCGATCAGAGGCTGTTCATGGACTATGAGCTGCAAGATATTCGATCTTTCGTGAAAATCGCCGAACTGGGCAGCTTCCATGAGGCTGCCGACGCCCTGCACCTGTCGCAGCCGGCACTCAGTCGACGCATCAAGAAGCTGGAAGACGGTCTGGGCACCCCCCTGCTCGAACGCACCACCCGTCGCGTCGGTCTCACCAGCGTCGGACGCGATTTCCTACCCAAGGCGCGGCGCCTGCTGGATGACTTCGAGGACTCCATCCTCAGCATCCGCGAGTTGGCCGAACGCCAGACCGGCCAGGTCACCCTGGCCTGCATCCCCACCGCGGCCTTCTATTTTCTGCCCTCGGTGATCCGCCAGTACAACGAGCACTACCCCAAGATCCGCATCCGCCTGCTGGACCTCAGCGCCAACGACGGCCTGGAAGCCGTGCTGCGTGGTGAAGCGGACTTCGGTATCAACATGCTCAGCGGCCAGCACCCGGACATCGAGTTCGTGCCCCTGGTGCAGGAGCAGTTCGTGCTGGCCTGCCGGCGTGACCACGAATTGGCCGGGCGCCCCTCGATCAGCTGGGCCGAGCTGGTCGAGCACCGGCTGATCGGTGTGGGGCGCCTGAGCGGCAACCGGGTGCTGCTCGACCATGCTCTCTCCGCCCGCGGCATCCGCCCCAAGTGGTTCTATGAGGTGCAGCACCTGTCCACCTCCCTGGGCATGGTGGAAGCCGGCCTCGGCGTCTCGGCCATGCCCAGTCTGGCCATGCCGGACGCCGACCACCCGACCCTGGTCAGCGTGCCCCTCAGCGATCCGGAGGTGACCCGGACCCTGGGCCTGGTCTCGCGCCGCGGCGCCTCCCTGTCGCCCGCCGCGGAAAAATTCGTCGCCATCCTGCTCGGTCAGTGGAAGACCGAACAGCCCTAGCTCGCGGCCTGCACACCAGCGCGCCCCGGGCCGGGGCGGCCAAGCGCCAGTATCCAGTGAACGGCTCGCCTGCTCGGGCGGTCTGTTGGCTGCAACAACTGGTTACGGTCAGGTCCGCTCATGTCCCTTGCGCGAAAGTCGCGTCGTTCTTCTCTCCATCCGGGGAGCACCTCGAGGCGCCGCCTGGCGGTCGGGCCCCTGGCTGGCCTGCTGCTGGCCGCTTCGCTCTCTGGCTGTTCGCCGCTGCAGCACGGCTTTCTCGCCCCGGCCGGTCTCGCCGCCAGTGGCGAACGCGACCTGCTGCTGTGGATTGTCGGCCTGGCGCTGGTGGTGGTCCTGCCGGTGATCCTGCTCACCCCGCTGATCGTCTGGCGCTATCGCCACGGCAACAGGCGCGCCGCCTACCGGCCACGCTGGGAATTCTCTTGGCTGCTGGACATCTTCGCCTGGGGCGTGCCGGCGCTGATCGTCGCGGTGCTGGCGGTGCTGGTCTGGACCCGCACCCACAGCCTGGACCCCTATCGCTCGCCGACACCCGGCGTGACGCCGCTGGAGGTCCAGGTGATCGGGCTGGACTGGAAGTGGCTGTTCCTCTATCCCGAACAGGGGATCGCGACGGTCAATGAACTGGTCCTGCCGGCAGGTCGTCCGGTGCAGCTCAGGCTCACCAGCGATACGGTGATGCAGTCCCTGCTGCTGCCGCGCCTGGGGGGCCAGATCTATGCCATGGCCGGCATGCAGACCCAGCGCTATCTGCAGATTCCCGTGCCCGGCCAGTTCGAGGGTCGCAATGCCCAGTACAGCGGTGAGGGCTTCCAGGATCAGCACTTCCCGATCCGGGTGCTGGCGGAGGCGGATTTCCAGGCCTGGACCCAGCACATGAGCCAGGCTCGCGAGGTACTGGACTGCGCTCATTACCAGGTGCTGGCCCGTCCCGGCACCCTGGAGCAGGCCGCCCAGCTGCGCCTGACCCAACCCGCCCTTTTCACCTGGGTGCTGGCGCGCTATCGCCAGGATCCGGTACCCGCCTGCGATACCTTCACCGGAGCCGCCCATGACTGATTCCTCGGCCCTCTGGCATCTGCTGTTCGGCCGCCTGGGCTACGACGCCCTGCCCTTCTACAGCCTGGTCGCCACCTGCGGCGCCAGCGTGGTGATCCTCGGCGCCCTGGCTACCGCCGGGGTGATCACCTGGCTCGGCAAGTGGCGCTATCTCTGGCAGGAGTGGTTCACCAGCCTGGACCACAAGCGCATCGGCATCATGTATGTGGTGCTGGCCCTGGTGATGTTCAGCCGCGGCGTGGTGGAAGGGGTGATGATGCGCACCCAGCAGGCCCTGGCCATCGACGCGCCGGGTTATCTGCCGCCGGAACACTTCGGCCAGCTGTTCAGCACCCACGGCACCATCATGGTGTTCTTCGTCGCCATGCCCTTCCTCACCGGGCTGATCAACTTCGTCATGCCGCTGCAGATCGGCGCCCGCGACGTGCGCTTTCCCCTGCTCAACGCCATCAGCCTCTGGCTGACCGTGGCCGGGGCGGCGCTGGTGATGGTGTCCTTGGTGCTGGGGCGCTTTTCCACCGGTGGCTGGAGCGGCTATCCGCCCTACACCGGTGCCGAGTACCAGCCCGGCGTCGGGCCCGACTACTGGATCTGGGCCCTGACCCTGAGCTCCTTGGGCAGCACCCTGACCGGCCTCAACTTCGCCGTCACCCTCTACAAGGAACGGGCGCCCGGCATGCGCCTGTTCCATATGACGCTGTTCAGCTGGACGGCACTATGCACCAGCATCCTGATGATCTTCGCCATGCCGCCGCTGACCGTGGCCACCCTGCTGCTGGCCCTGGACCGCTACCTGGACTTCCACTTCTTCACCAATACCCAGGGCGGCAACCTGATGAACTACATCAACCTGTTCTGGCTGTTCGGCCACCCGGAGGTGTACATCCTGATCCTGCCGGCCTTCGGGGTGTTCTCCGAGGTCTTCGCCACCTTTTCCACCAAGCGTCTCTATGGCTATCACTCGCTGGTCTGGGCCACCCTGGTGATCGCCGTGTTGTCCTTTACCGTCTGGCTGCACCACTTCTTCACCATGGGCCAGAGCCCCAAGATCAACGCCGCCTTCGGCATCGCCACCATGCTCATCGGCATTCCCACCGGGGTGAAGATCTACGACTGGATGGCAACCATGTTCCGCGGTCGCATCCGCCTGACCACGCCGCTGATCTACGCGGTAATGTTCATCATGCTGTTCGTCATCGGCGGCCTTACCGGCATCACCCTGGCCACACCGCCGGTGGACTATCAGGTGCACAACACCGTGTACCTGGTCGCCCACTTCCACAACATGCTGATCCCCGGAATGCTGTTCGGCATGCTGGCCGGCTATCACTTCTGGTTTCCCAAGGCCTTCGGCTTTCGCCTCGACGAGCGCTGGGGCCGCATCGCCGCCCTGAATTTCGGCCTGGGCTTCCTGCTCGCTTTCATGCCGCTGTACGTGCTGGGCGTCTCCGGCCTGCCGCGGCGCAGCCAGGCGATCCACAATCCCGATTTCGCCCCGCTGCTGTGGGTCGCCGAGCTGGGCGCGGTGATCCTGCTCGCCGCCCTGGCCAGCCTGGTGATCCAGCTGGTGGTGAGCATCCGCCGGCGCGACAGTACGCGGGTGCCGGTGGGCGATCCCTGGAATGGCCGCACCCTGGAATGGGCCGTGGCCGCGCCGCCGCCGGAATACAACTTCGCCGTGCCGCTGCCGATCAACGACCGGGATCCCTTCACCTGGCTCAAGGAACAGGGCCTGGCCTACGACCGGCCGCGGACCTATGCCGATCTGGTGCTTCCCAAGAACAGTGCCGTCCCGGTCATCGTCGGCGCGGCGGGCTTCGCCTGCGCCTTCGGCCTGGTCTGGCACATCGGTTGGATGGCGGTACTGGGGCTGCTGGTGGCCTGGGGGGCGGTGATCGCCCGCAGTTTCCAGCGCGATACCGAGCGACTGATCTCGGCGGCGGACGTTCGGCGCGAACATGAGGCCTGGCTGGATGAGGTCGCCGCGACCCGCCCCGTCACGCGCGACGAGGAAACCGGGCCGGGCAATCGTGGCCTGGCGGAGATGGGGCCATGAGTTCGCGTGATATGAACCACGCCGGCCTCAACGTCGGTCACACCGATCACGCGACCCACGCCGAGGCCGAATACTCGCTGTTCGGCTTCTGGATCTTCCTGATGAGCGACGCCCTGGTGTTCGCGCTGCTGTTCGCCATCTACGCGACGCTGCAGCACGCCACCGCCGGGGGCCCGGTCGCCCGGGACGTCTTCGAGATCGGCAGTGTCACCCTGCAGACCCTGGTGCTGCTGGCCAGCAGCTTCACCTATGGCCTGGCGTCCCTGGCCATGAAGTACCACGAGGGTCGCCTGCGGCCCCTGGTGACCTGGCTGCTGGTGACCCTGGCGCTGGGCCTGGTCTTTCTGGGCCTGGAGGTGCACGACTTCCTCAGCATGGCGGACAAGGGCGCCCTGCCCCAGCGCAGCGCCTTTCTCTCGGCCTTCTTCGCCCTGGTGGGCATGCACGGGGTGCACGTCGCCAGTGGCTGTCTGTGGCTGGTGGTGATGCTGGTGCAACTCAGGGTGTTCGGCCTGGATACGCCGGTGAAGACCCGGCTGATGCGGCTGGGCCTGTTCTGGCATTTTCTCGATATCGTCTGGGTAGCCATCCTCTCGGTGGTCTACCTGCAGGGGCTGCTGCCATGAAGAGAGATGACTATCGTCGGGAGCTGACGAGCTACGTGATCGGCCTGCTGCTGGCGGTGACGCTGAGCCTGATCCCCATCGGTCTGGTGCTCTTCCCGAGCTGGCCGCGCGGCACCACCCTGGGGGTCATCTTCGGCCTGGGTCTGCTGCAGATCCTGGTGCACCTGCGCTGCTTCCTGCATATCAGCCTGGGCCGCTCGCACCGCCACGACCTCTATCTGCTCTTGTTCACCAGCCTGATCCTGGTGCTGATGGTGGTGGGCAGCCTGGTGGTGCTCGGCGATCTGCAGCACCGCATGCATTGATCGGCTTGCCGCCCGACTGCGCGGCAAGCCGATCCTTCTCGCACCTTACTGGGTACGCGTCACGCGCCAGACGGTGTTGGCCAGGTCGTCGGCGATGAGGACGCCACCGCGCTGATCCACCGCCACCCCGACCGGTCGGCCGCGGGTCTTGCCGTCGTCGCCGTAGAACCCGGTAGCGAAGTCGATGGGCTCGCCGGCCGGACGGCCCTGCTGGAAGGGCACGAAGACCACGCGGTAGCCCACCGGCTTGTCGCGGTTCCAGCTGCCGTGCTCGCCGACGAAGACGCCATCGGTGAACTGCCCACCCACCGCCGCGGTGGAAAAGGTCACGCCCAGGGCGGCGACGTGGGAGCCCAGGCTGTAGTCGGGTTTGATGGCGGCGGCCACCTTGGCCGGATCCTGCGGCTGGGCGCGGGTGTCGACGTTCTGCCCCCAGTAGCTGTAGGGCCAGCCATAGAAGCCGCCTTCGCGGATGGAGGTCAGGTAGTCCGGCACCAAGTCCGGGCCGATCTCGTCGCGCTCGTTGGCCACCGCCCAGAGCTGGCCGCTGTCGGGCTGTATGGCCAGGGCGGTGGGATTGCGCACCCCGGTGGCATAGTTCTTGTGCGCACCGCTCTGGGCATCGATCTGCCAGATCACCGCGCGATCCACCTCGACGTCCATGCCGCGCTCGCCAACGTTGCTGTTGGAGCCGATGCCCACATAGAGATAGCGACCATCGGCGCTGGCGGCCAGGGACTTGGTCCAGTGGTGGTTGATCGCCGCCGGCAGCTCGACCAGCTTGTCCGGCGCGCCGCTGGCCTGGGTCTGGCCGTCCTGATAGGGAAAGCTGACCAAGGCATCCTGGTTGGCCACGTAGATCCGGCCGTTAGCGAAGGCCAGGCCATAGGGCGCATTGAGATTCTCGGCGAACACCGTCTTGAGTTCGTACTTGCCGTCGCCATCGGCGTCGCGCAGCAGGGTCAGGCGATTGCCGCCCTTCACCTGGGTGTTGCCCTGGGCCTTGATGTAGCCGGCGATGACGTCCTTGGGCTTCAACTTGGGCGCGTTGCCGCCCCGGCCTTCGGCCACCAGGATGTCGCCATTGGGCAGCACCAGCATCTGTCGCGGAATGCGCAGGTCGGTGGCGATGGCGGTGATGGTGTAGCCCTGGGGAACACGCGGGGTGCGATCGCCCCAGGGTGCAGGCTCGGCGATCTTCATGCTCGGCAGGAGGCCGCGCTGGGGCTCGGGCAGCTTGGGATCGGGTCCGCGGGCCTGGGTGTCGGCGCCGCCCTCGTTGCCGCAGGCGGCCAGCAGCACGGCCAGACCCAGGACGCTCAAGACTCGTGGAGTGCTCATCGGACCACCTCCGAACGCAGGCTGGAGAGACCGATCCAGGCAGCCACCAGGCTCAGCACCGACACGATCACCGAGAGGATCAACCCGGCGGGCATCACCGCCCAGGCGTCCTTGGCGTGCTCGAAGGCATTGACCAGCCCCAGCACCCAGGCCAGCAGCAGCAGGAGGAAATAGGCCGCCGGCCGGCGACCACGGAAGCGCGCGCTGAACAGATTGCCGAGGGCGAACAGCAGGGCCAGCCCGGACAGCAACAGCGCCCCGGCGATCAGCCAGGCGGCGAAGTTGGCCCACTGGATCTGCTGGGTCTGGTAGTAGGCGATATCGCTGAGCAGGCCGCCGATGAACAGCGGGACGGAGCCGGCCAGCAGCAGCGCGTGCAGCGGGCCGGGCCGGACAGGGTGGTAATGATGGGCAGCTACGGTCACTGACGACTCCTTTTCATGACGGGACGTGGCAGGGCCGGGCAGCCACTGCGCGGCGCAAGACGCACTGAAAAGGATTGCGCGCGCCCGCGGTTAGTTCAGCCGTTTCGCCTGGCGGACACCTCTTGCAAAAGAAGAGATAATGACAGTCTCGTTGCAGCCACGGCCTCTGCCTGGCGCCTGTAGGGCCGAGCCGTCACTGCAATCCGCTGTCCAGTCGCCGACCGCCGGGCTGGACGTCACCTCCCACAGGAATCTTTCGCGCATGACCTCTTCCCGGTCCGTCGACCAGGCCTCCCGGCGCGCGGCCATCGTCCTCGCCTGCTGCCTGCCCAGCGACGTGCTGCTCTATCTCGTCCTCCCCATGTACGCCCCGGTCTTCGGCATCACCCTGATCGAGGCCGGCATCCTGCTGGCCGCCAACCGGGTGATCCGCATCGTCGGCTACCGCTATGTGGTGCAGCTCTATGCCCGCTTCGGCGATCGCCGCAGTCTTGTCGTGGCTTCCGCAGTGGCCGCCCTCTGCGCCCTGGGCAACGCCAATCTCTCGGGTTTCTGGGCACTGGTGGGGTTGCGCCTGGCCTGGGGCCTGAGCTTTGCCACCTTCAATCTGTCCACCCAGGTGCTGGCCACCGCCGATCCGGCCGGCGCCGCCCGGCGCACCGGTACGTCCCGGTCGCTGATCGCCATCGGTCCCATGCTGGCGCTCTCGGTGGGCGCCTGGCTGACCCTGCAGTACGGACCGCGCGCGGTGCTGCTGCTGAGCAGCGGGCTTTGCCTGATCGGCCTGCTGCTGGCCCTGGGACTGCCCCGCGCCGGGCACGAGTTGCCAGCGCCCGGACGCCGCCTGCGCTGGCCGGATCGCATTGTCACCTGGTCCTTCATCGAAGGGGTGACCCTGGACGGCCTGTTCATCTTTGGTCTATCGGCCTTTTCCCAGGCGGTACTCGGAGGCAATGCCGTGCTGGTCGCCGGGCTGCTGATGGCGCTGCGTTATCTGTCCGACATGCTGCTCAGCCCGCTCGGCGGGCGGGCGGCGGATCGCTATGGCGCGGCGCCCATGCTGGTGGTCTGCTCTACGCTGACCGCGCTTTTCCTGATCGCCTTCGGCTTTCACTGGCTGATCCTCGGCGCCGGCGGGGTGCTGATCCTGCGCGCCCTGCAGATCCCCCTGGTGGTGACCCTGGTCGCCACCCGCCATCCCGGTCAGGCCCGGCTGCCGGCGCTGGCCTCCAACGCCATGTGGCGCGACGTGGGCGCCAGCGTCGGTCCGCTGCTGGCCGGGGCGCTCATTCCGCTGGTGCCCTCGACCCTGCTGTATCCGCTGTCCGGCCTGGCGATCCTGGCCAGCTCCCTGGCCTGCCTGCGACTGAAGCCGGCGAGCGAATGAGGCCGCCGGCCCTGGCACCGCTCCCGTGCGGGGCGGTGCCAGGGCCGGCTGCGGGCTACTTGCCCTTGGCCTGCAGCACCGGCTCGCTGACGCCCTTGACGCCGACCAGGGTCAGGCTGGTCAGCAGCACGTTCTGCGGACCCTGGTAGGCGTCCACCGGCTTGTACCATTCCGCCAGCGAGTGGGCACTGCCACCCTCCCCGCCACCGCTGATGGTCATGGCCGGAATGCCCAGCGACATGGCGGTGTTGGAATCGGTGCTGCCACCGCTGAGGGTGACCTTGGCGCCCTTGGTGACCGCTGCAATGGAGCGCTGCGCCGTCTGCACCATGGGCGAATCCTCCGCCGTGCCCCCGGCCGGACGATCGCCGATCAGCTTGATGTCCACCGAGATCTGGTCGGTCTCCCAGCGCTGGTTCTCTTCCTTCACCGCGTCCTGCACCAGGGCCAGGATCTCCTTCTCTTCGGCCAGCAGCGCGGCCTCTTCGTTGGATCTCATGTCCAGGGTCAGGCGCGCCTCGCCGGCGATGGCATTGACCGAGGTGCCGCCCTGCACCGTGCCCACGGTGAAGGTGGTCTTGGGTTCCTTGGGCGGACGGACCTCGGCGATCTTGGCGATGGCGCGACCCATGGCGTGGATGGCGCTGGGCCGGCCGAATTCGGCGAAGCTGTGGCCACCCGGTCCCTTGAAGGTCATCTCGTATCTGTGGCTGCCGGTACCGCGATTGACGATGCGGCGCACGTCGATGCCATCCACCGAGATGAAGCCGTCGATGCCCTGGCGATCCTTGAACAGCGCCTTCACCCCGCGCAGGTTGCCCAGCTCTTCCTCGCCCACGGTGCCGACGAAGACCAGGTCGCCCACCGTCTCGATGCCGCTCTTGTTGAGGGCGTCGATCACCGACAGCAGCGCCGCCAGGCCACGGGCGTCATCGCCGATGCCGGGGCCGTAGGTCCTGCCGTCCTTTTCCTTGAGGGTCAGGTCGGTGCCCTCGGGAAAGACCGTGTCCAGGTGCGCCGACACCACCAGCTGCGGCCCCTGACCACTGCCCTTGCGGGTGGCGATCACATAGCCTTCCGGGGCGATGCTGGCGTCCTTGAGACCCAGCTCCTGGAAGCGCTTGAGGTAATACTCGGCGCGCACCTTTTCCTTGAACGGCGGCGCGGGAATCTGGGCGATGTGCTTCTGTTCCGTGAAGGTCCGACCATCGTCGGCGCGCAGCGCTTCCAGCGCCTTGGCGACCCGGGCATCGCCCTGGACGGCGGACAGGGAACCCTCGACGCCCGGCGCAGCGGCCAGGGGCACCGCCAGGGTGGCGGTCGCGGCGGTGAGCACTAGAGCGGAAAAGCGGTTGGCCAAGGCCGAACGAGCAAAAGACATCTGGCACTCCCATTGCCTGAATTGGTATTCCGATCGAGCACAATCGTCAGACGAATGCGCCCTGCCTGACCCTAGGTGTACAAGAAGGAAAGGTCAAAGCGTCCGGCGCTCAGGGATATGCGACGTCGCTCAGGGTGCTCTTCGCGACTCAGGAGTCCAGAAACCTCCGTCCCTAGGCGGCCAGTCGCCGCAGTCGCGGGCGGATTGCGGCGCTGCGCTCGGCTAGGGCGGCATGCGGAAGGGTCGGCACGGGCAGAAGCGACGGGTAAGGCGTTATCGGAAATACCCGAAGCCGCCCTACGTCTTTAGGGAATCTTGGCGATGCAGGAAAGGAATGACCCGAAGTCCTGCATGCTTCACTCGGCCCGTCCGGCCTCGACCAGGTGCTCTCGCGCCCACTGCTCAGCACTGGTCACCGGAAAGCCGTGTCGGGCATTGAAGGTGGTCTCCATCGGCCAGGCGACGCCGCGGCCCTGGGCGAAGACGGCGCGGTACTTCCAGATGTGCTTGAGCTGCTCGTCAGGCTCTTTCTCCAGCTCATCCAGCAGTTGGGGAAGCGTCCACACCCGGGTGCTGAAGGGCCGCTGCAGCACCCGCTCCAGCAGCGCGGCCAACTCGCCATAGGCCAGGGTATCACCGGCGAGATAGACGATCTCGTTACGAAAGCGCGGCTCGAAAAACACGATCTCCGCCGTCAGCCTGCCGATATTCTCGGGCGTCGTCAGGGTCACCTGGGTATCCAGACTGCCCAGCGCCCTGACCGTATCCGTCACGAGATCGACGACCTCGAACGCGGGTTCGTACAGGAAGCTGGTAAACATCCCGGTGGAAATGATCACCCACTCGGTCTGGCTCTGGGCGCGCAGCAACTCGCGCACCTCGAGTTGCGCATCGAACAGGTCCTGGGGACTGCCACGACCGATGACGTCGTAGTCCACCCCGAATTGCCAGGGAAAGTAGCGTTTCACACCCGAGGCGAGTGCCGCACGCGCCAGCTTCATGGGGGTTTCCCGGCCAGCGACCATGCCGGCGCAGCCAATGACGGTATCGAATCGCGCGAAGACCGCCGCCAGTTCGGCGATGGAATCCTTGACCAGGTCGCCCGCCACCAGGGTGATGCCAAGCGCGCGCAGCTCTTCTATCTCCCTTTTCTTGCCAGCTTCCTGGCTGTCGAGGGTGGACTGGCGCAGCAACACGCTCACCTTCGAACCGGGTTTCTCCTTGGCAAGCCGGGCGAGATTGCGCAGTACCGGCAAGCCGAGTTCGCCTGCGCCAAGCACGAGAATGGATTGGGTAGCGGTAGGGAATGGGTTAGTCATCATGACTCCTGATGTCAGGTATAAGATGACTAAGGCTGGCAGACGCCAGCGGCGCTCAGAAGAAGGCACACGCGTGATACCAGGGGACGAGATGACCGATCTGGAACTCCTCCAACAGTCCGAAGCCATCTGCCAGACACTCAGGCGGGACGAAGACGGTGTACGCCGCGAGGTGCTGACCCATGCGGGCAGTCGCTGGTCCCTGGGGGTCCTGCATGCGCTGGGGGTCTATGGCGTCATGCGGCACGCCGAACTGGCGCGGCAACTGTCGGGCATCACTCAGCGAATGCTGACCAAGACCCTGCGCGCCCTCGAACGTGACGGCCTGCTGCTGCGGCACGACTTCGACGAAGTCCCGCCCCGGGTCGAATACGAGTTGACGCCGCTGGGCATGAGCCTGCTGCTCCGGATGACGCCCATCTGGACCTGGGTTATCGAGAATGTGGAAGATTTTCGGGCCGCGCGCCGCGCCTTCGATGAGCGAGGCCCGGAGAAGCCGGCGTGGCAATCGCCCAGACCGGTGCCGAACGAGCCTACTGGCGAAGACCCACGGGCTTGAGTGCAACCGCTACCCTCCACAGTGGCTGGCGCCCTGATCCGAGCCCGGCCTGTGAGCCCTGAGCGGATCAGGCCGCTCCGCCCCTGCTCGAACTTGCCCGCTCAGGAATCGACCCCATGAGACTCTCCCATCTGGACCACCTGGTCATCGTGGCACCGACCCTGGCCGCGGGCGCCCGGTATGTCGAGGAGCGCCTCGGCGTGGTGCTGCAGCCCGGCGGCCAGCATGCACGCATGGGCACCCACAACCTGCTGCTAGGGCTGGGGGACGGCTATCTGGAAGTCATAGCCCCGGACCCGGACGCGCCGCCGCCGACCAGACCGCGCTGGTTCGGGCTGGATGAGCTGGCACCGGATGCTGCGCCCCGCCTGGCCCACTGGGTGGCCGGGACCCAGGGCTTGGCGCAGGCGGATGCGCACCTCACGCGGACCTTCGGCCGCATCGAGTCGATGAGTCGCGGCGCGGTGGCCTGGCAGATCTCGATCCATGCCGATGGGCAGCTGCCACTGGGCGGGGTCCTGCCCAGCCTGATCGACTGGGGCGACGCCCGGCACCCGGCGGCTGGGCTGATCGATCAGGGCTGTCGCCTGCAGCGCCTAGAGCTCAGGCATCCCGATGCCGCGGGGCTCGGGCAGCAGCTGGAGGCGATCGGCTTTGCCGGACCCGTCGCGGTGCTGCCTGGGGAGAGACCCGGCTTGTTGGCCTACCTGGAGACGCCGACGGGTCTGAAGACCCTCTGACGGTCGGCCCCCAAACGGCGACCCCTCATCCGTTCAGCCCGGCACCACCAGTCCCTTGGCGCGGTAGGCGTCGATGTCGATGCCATAGGCACCCGAGGGCTTCACCTCGCGAACGCTGACCAGGCGGCCCTGCTCATCGAGCGGATTGCGCGCCAGGTCGAGCACCCGCTCCGGGCGCGGCTGCTTGCTGGCGTCCAGCACGATCAGCACGCGGGGCTTCAATTTGCTGCCGGCGTCGAAGCCGATGATGATGCCTACCTCGCCGGTGCTCAGCTCGACGATCTCGCCCGGCGGATAGACGCCGATCAGCTGGATGAAGGCCAGCACGACGACTTCGTCGAATTGCGTGCCCCGGGCTTCGAACAGTACGCGCAGGGCTTCCAGGCTGGAGCGGCCCTCGCTGTAGGGGCGATCGCTGGTGATGGCGTCGTAGGCGTCCACCACGGCGATGATCCTGGCCTTGAAGGGGATGCGGTGCGCCGGCAGCTGGCGGGGATAACCCTTGCCATCCATGCGCTCGTGGTGGGTATGGGCGACGTCGACGGCGGCCGGCGGCACCTCGCTGTTGGCCATCAGCAACTGATAGCCGTAGGTGGTATGGGCCTGCATGATGCGAAATTCTTCGTCGGTCAGGCGGCCTGGCTTGTTGAGGATCTCGTCGGGCACCTTGATCTTGCCGACGTCGTGCAGCATGCCGCACACCCCGAGTTCTTCCAGTTCGAGAGGCAGCAGGCCCAGCGCCTTGCCCAGGGCGATGGCATAGAGCGAGACGCGCAGGCAGTGCTCCGCGGTGTAGTGGTCGCGCTGCTTGATGCGCGCCAGCCAGAGGCTGGCCGCGGGGTGCTTGAGCACGCTTTCGACGCACTCGCCGACCGCGCGGCGCACTTCGCCGACGTCGAGTTCCTTGCCGAACTTGACGGCGTCGAGCATGCGCATCGACACGGCCCGGGCTTCACGCCACACCGGTTCGGTGGTCTTGACCTCATCCCGGTAGTCGATGGCATAGGTCTTGGCCTGAGCGCCTGCCGACAGGCTGGCGGACAGCGGCGTCACCGTATGGCTCTGGCGGCGATCCACCCAGACGAATTCGCAGGTCTCCTGCAGGGTGCGCAGGTCGTGCGCGTTCTGGATGGGAAAGCCTTGGAACAGGAAGGGCGTGCCCGCCCAGGGTCGATCCAGTTCGCAGACGTACATGCCCAGCTGCAATTGGGAGACAGGTACTCTGAGACTGTATTGGGGCAGCGCCATGGTTTCTCTGCGAGAGCGTCGAGGGACGAAACTAAATAGGTATTACAATAACCTTTGATACCAAAAAGCCACTACTCGGGAAAGCGCCCGGCGGGTTCGGGCCGATGAGCCGGCGAAACAGGGTGGCCAAAGGTAACCGAATGTAAGAAGAGCGGGCGCGCGACCGCTGTCAGCGCGCCCTGCCCCTCACGCCAGCTTGAAGCGGCGCACCAGCGTCTGCAGTTCACCGGCCAGTTCCGACAGCTGCTCGCTGGCGCCCACGGTTTCGCGGTTGCCATCGCTGGTCTGCACCGACAGATCGCGGATGCTGATGAGGTTGCGGTCCACCTCGCGGGAGACATGGGCCTGCTCTTCGGAGGCGGTGGCGATCTGCAGATTGCGCTCGTCGATCAGGCGCACGGCCTGGAGGATGTCGCTCAAGGCCGTGCCGGCTTCCTGGGCGATCACATAGGTGGCCTGGGCCTGGGTGGTGCTGAGCTGCATGGAATCCACGGCTTCGGCTGAGCCCTTCTGGATCGCCTGGATCATCTGCTCGATCTCGCGGGTCGAGGTCTGGGTGCGGTGCGCCAGGGCGCGGACCTCGTCGGCGACCACGGCGAAGCCGCGACCCTGCTCGCCGGCGCGGGCGGCCTCGATGGCGGCGTTCAGCGCCAGCAGGTTGGTCTGCTCGGCGATGGCGCCGATCACGCTGAGCACCTGGCTGATGTCCTGGGCTTGGCCGGCCAGGCCTTCGACCTGCACCGAGGTGGACTGCACCTGCTGGGTGAGGCGCTGCATGGCGTCGAGGGCTTGACCGACCTTGGCATTGCCGTTTTCCGCCGCCGCACTGGATTCCCGCGCAGCCTGGGAGGTGGAGGACGCATTGCGGGCCACCTCTTCCACCGCGGCGCTCATCTCGGTGACCGCGGTGGCGGCCTGGTCGATCTCGGCGTTCTGGCTCGCCAGGGCCCGACTGGCCTGGTCGGTGACGGCGTGCATGGTGCGCGCGGTGTCGCTCAGGCGGTTGGACGAACCGGAGATGCCATGCAGGGTGTCCTTGAGGTTGTCCTGCATCTGCGCCAGGGCGCGCATCAGGCCGGCGGCTTCGTCCCTGCCGCTGGGATCTATCTTGCCGGTCAGCTCGCCCTGGGCGATGGCGTCGGCCACGGCCAGGGAAGCCCCGATCGGCTGGGCCAGGCTGCGGGTCAGGCGCCAGGCCAGCAGCAGGGTCACCAGCACGGCCAGCAGCATGATGCCGACGACAATGCTGACGCTGCGGTCATAGATGCCGGTGGCTGCTGCACCTGCCTGACGGGCGCCTTCGCTGTTGAACTCGCGCAGCCGGGTCAATTGCTCCTGATAGCCTTCGGCGCGCTGGCGCTGCTCGCCATTGGCCAGTTTGAGGGCCTCGGCGCGATCGCTGGCGGCCAGGGTCACGACCCGATCCAGTCCGTCCAGATAGCCTTTCATCTGCAGCGCGGCCTGGTCGAAGTTGCTGCGTTCCTCGGCGGTGGAAATCAGGTGGTCACGGTAATAGGCCGTCCGGGCGTTCATCAGATCGCGATTCACCTGGATCTGCCGGGTGGCGAGGGCCATGGCGGCACTGTCCTCGCTGGCCAGCAGCCGGATGCTTTCGAGGCGGGTGTGCAGCAGCGCGACCTGGATGTCATCGGTGGTCTGGACGCTCGCCAGCCATTCGGCCTCCATTGCCTGCTCGGTGGCGCGCAGGGCCTTGAGCTGGACCAGGGCGAAGGCGCCGAGCAGCATCACGAACAGGGTGACTGTGCCAAAGCACAGGATGGCGCGGGGGGCGATGCGTAGCTGACGAAGGTTCAAGACGGGCTCCTTGAATCGGCGGAAGGCGATCCTCTAACGCCCGTATCGACTGACTAATTTCTTTCTTTAGCGCGTCAGCGATTGGCGCGACAAGAAAGCTGTGGAGGTTGTCCAGCGGCTGTATGGCGCGTCGCAACGGCCTAGCCGCGTGACGCCTCCAGTCGCTCGACCATCTTGACCAGCTCCGCCAGGGAGCCGGCCTGCAACTTGCGCATGAGGGCCGCGCGACGCACCTTGACGGTGATCTCGCTGACCCCCAGTTGAGCGGCGATCTGCTTGTTGAGCAGTCCGGTCACCACCCGCGCCAGTACCGCGCGTTCGCCCTCGTTGAGGGTGTCGAGGCGGGCCTGCAGCTCCTGCAAGCGCTGGCGCTGAGCATGGGCCTCCTGCGCCCTGCGCAGTGCCTGGCCGATGGCATCGAGCAGGTCCTGGTCACGAAACGGCTTGGTGAGGAATTCCAGGGCGCCCTGCTTCATCGCCCGAACCGACATGGGGATGTCGCCATGGCCGGTGATGAAGATGATCGGCAAGGCCAGGCCACGCCGCTGCAATTCCTGCTGCAGGTCCAGGCCGTTCATGCCGGGCATGCGCACGTCCAGCACCAGGCAGCCCGGTTCGTCCAGCCTGGCCCGGTCGAGAAAGTCGGCGGCCGAAACATAGCTGCGGGTGCTGAGCCCCACGGACGCCAGCAGGTCTTCCAAGGCGGCGCGGACCGAGGCGTCGTCGTCCACCAAGTGGACCAGGGTGGGCTGGATCTGGTCGGTCATGCTCGCTGAGGTCATGGTTGTGGATCCTTGGGCAGGCTGCAATAGACCCCGGTGCCGCCTTCCGGCAGCGAGGTGGCCCAGATCCGCCCGCCATGGGCTTCGACGATGGAGCGACTGAGCGCCAGTCCCAGGCCCATGCCCTGCGCCTTGGTGGTGTAGAAGGCCTCGAACATCTGCTCACGCGCGCCGGGCGTCAAGCCGCGACCGCTGTCCTCCACGCCCAGGCGGATGGCGCCGGCGGTGTCCTGCCCCACCTGGATGACCAGCCGGCGCTGCTCGGGAGCGACTCCTTCGAGGGCATCCAGGGCATTGAGCAGCAGATTGAGGATGACCTGCTGCAACTGGCTCTCGTCGGCCAGCAGCGGCGGCAGGCCCTCCTGCAGGCGCACCTCCACGGCCACCTGGCGCTCGGCCAGTTCGGCGCGGACGAAATCCAGCACCTTCTCCACGGTAGCGGCGAGGTTGAGCCAATCTTTGGCCACCTGTGCCTGGCGCACCAGGCTGCGCACCCGGGCGATCACCGCGCTGGCGCGATGGGCGTCGTCGATGACCCGTTGCGCGGCCTGCACGGCGCGCTCCACCTGGGGCGGCTGATTGCTCAACCAGCGCTGGCAGGCATTGCCACTGGCGGCGATGGCGGTGAGCGGCTGGTTCACCTCATGAGCGATGGAAGCGGCCAATTCACCTAGCTGGCTCAGGCGTCCGGCCTGGACCAGCCGGGCGCGGGCCGCATCGGCGGCGCGCTTGGCCGCCTCCAGGCGCAGCGACAGCGCCGCGACCGCGACGATGGCCAGGAGGCTGATGATGCAGTTGACCAGCCCGGCCTCGCGGTCGCCGGTACGGGTGGCCAGGTAGCTGCAGAGCACCAGCCCCGCGCAACCCAGCGCCGTGACCGTGACCCCGCGGGTGGACAGGAAACCCGCGGCCAGGAGCACCACGACCACCTGGAAGACACCAATGGCGATCTCCCGATCGGTCAGGGTGTCCAGTAAGGCAATGCCCAGCGCCAGGGCGCAGAGCCCCCCGAGCCGTAGCCAGTGGGTGGTGGTGGCGAAGGGTCGTCGATCCATGGCCAGTTTCTCGTTCGTAGTCGCGTGGACGTCCTAGAGCGGCTAACAAAACGTAGCGAGCGGTTGTCAGGCGGGTGCGCGCGGCGCGCAGGAACCGCAGTGTACGAGCGGTACATGAGGATTCCGAGCACTGCACGCGCCCGTCTGGCGGACTCGCAGTAGTTTTATTAGTCGCTCTTAGCCCGGATTTTCCAGGCTGAACATGTCGGCCGCCTGATCATAGGCGAAGAGTTCACCATAGCGCCCCCACTGGATGACGCTGCCGAGGGTGCGCGCGGCGTCGGCTTCGTCCATGAAGTCCTCCAGCTCGTCGCGGAAGCGCCGCGCCGGCGCCGTGTGGCCCTGGCGATCGTCCAGCACCCGGCGGATATGGGCCACCAGGGGCACGAAGTTGAGCAACTGGCGGGCGAACAGCTGCTTGCGCACGTCCACCCCCGCCTCGACATAGGCGCGGCCGGCCGGCAGCAGGCGCAGATCGCCACCTTCGAGGACCGCCAGGCGCAGCAGCTGCAGCACCTCGGCCAGGGGAAAGAGCTCGTCCAGTGCATAGCCCAGGCCGCCGGCCAGTTCCGGCAGGTCGGCGCGACCGTCGTAGGGCGCGGCCTGGACCGCTTCCAGCAGACCGGCCAGGGCGTTGGTGGACACGGTCGGCAGCCGCATGCCCAGGCCGTTGCCGGGAACGCCCCCTTCGTGGGGCGCCGGCGTGGTCTCGCCGGTCATGCGCACATAGATTTCCTCCACCAGTTCGCGGAAAGCCGGATCGTGGCGATTGCGCGGCTGCGGCAAGTCGATACGGATCTCGCTGGCGACGCGGCCGGGATTGCTGGAGAAGATCAGCACCCGATCGCAGAGCAGCACCGCCTCGGCGATGTTGTGGGTGACCATGAGGATCGAGCGGATCGGCATGCGCCCCTCGACCCAGAGGTCGAGCAGGTCGGTGCGCAGGGTCTCGGCGGTGAGCACGTCCAGCGCCGAGAAGGGTTCGTCCATCAGCAGCACGTCCGGGTGCACTACCAGGGCACGGGCCAGGCCGACGCGCTGGCGCATGCCGCCGGAGAGCTCCTTGGGATAGGCGCTCTCGAAGCCGTCCAGGCCGATCAGGTCGATGGCGGCCAGGGCGCGGCGACGGCGCTCGTCCAGCGGCACGTGCAGAGCTTCCAAGCCGATCTCGACGTTCTGCAGCACGGTCAGCCAGGGAAACAGCGCGAAGCTCTGGAACACCATGCTGACCCGGGCGCGCTGGCCGTCGTCCTTGGGCGGGAAAGCGACGGTGCCGCCGCTGGGGGTGAGCAGCCCGGCGATGGATCTGAGCAGGGTCGACTTGCCCGATCCGGAGCGACCCAGCAGGCCGACGATCTCGTTTTCGTGCAAGGTCAGGGACACTTCGTCCAGCACGACCCGGGCCGGGCCACCGGCGTTGCCGTACAGCTGGCGGACGTTCTGCACGTCGATGAGGGGACGCGGGTTCAAGGTAGGCAGGTTCATGGCAGGTCTCCTCTCAATCGAGCCGCAGGCGCCGTTCGGCGTAAGCATACAGGGGCCGCCAGAGCAGCCGGTTGAAACCGAGGACGAAGATCGACATCACCACGATGCCCAGGGCGACCCGGGGGAAGTCGCCGGCGGTGGTCATCTGCGCGATGTAGGCGCCCAGGCCATGGGCCTGCAGGCGTTCATTGCCCCAGCTCACCACCTCGGCGACGATGCTGGCGTTCCAGGAGCCGCCCGCGGCGGTCAGGGCGCCGGTGACGTAGTAGGGAAAGATCGCCGGCAGGGCCAGCTGCCGCCACCACTGCCAGTGCCTGAGGCCGAACAGCCGGGCCGCTTCGCGCAGGTCGTTGGGCAGCACGCTGGCGCCGGCGATGACGTTGAACAGGATGTACCACTGGGTGCCCAGCACCATCAGCGGCGACAGCCAGAGGTCCGGATCGAGGTGGAAGCTGACGATGCCCACCACCGCCACCGGGAACAGCACGTTGGCCGGGAAGGCGGCGAGGAACTGGGCCACCGCCTGCAAGCGCTGGAACCAGCCCGGGCGCAGGCCGATCCAGACGCCGATGGGCACCCAGATCAGGCTGGCGACGGCGATCAGCAACAGCACCCGGGCCATGGTCAGCAGACCCAGGCCGAGCACCGAGACCGCTTCCACCCAGTAGACGTCGGCGGCGATGAAGCGATACAGCGCATAGACGCCATAGGGCAGCACCAGCAGCAGCGCGCCGTACCAGAGCACGTCCAGCCCGCGTTGCAGCCAGGCGCGGCTTTGCGGCGCCAGGTGCCAGTGCGGCCAGGCGCGGCGGATCCGCGGGGTGGCGAGCTGGGTGCAGAAGCTGCCGAAGCCACCCAGCATGCGGCCCAGGCGCGCGCGGCGGACCAGGTCGTAGACCCAGGAGCGCGGCACCTGCTGGCTGGCGGTCTGCTCGACGCGGAAGCGATCGGCCCAGGCCACCACCGGGCGGAAGAACAGCTGGTCGTAGCCCAGGATCACCAGCCCCATGGCCAGCACCGCCCAGCCGATGGCGGCGATGTCCTGCCGGGCGATGGCCAGGGCCAGCCAGGAGCCGATGCCCGGCAGGTTGATGGTGTTGTCGCCCACGGTGATGGCTTCCGAGGCCACCACGAAGAACCAGCCACCGGACATGGACATCATGGTGTTCCATACCAGACCGGGGATGGCGAACGGCAGCTCGAGGCGAAAGAACCGCCGCCAGGGCGACAGCCCGAACTGGCGACTCACCTGCTGCAGGTCCTCGGGCACGGTGCGCAGCGACTGATAGAAGCCGAACGCCATGTTCCAGGCCTGGCTGGTGAAGATGGCGAAGATGGCCGCGCACTCGGCGCCCAGTTGCCGCCCCGGGAACAGGCCCAGGAAGAAGCTGACGGTAAAGGTCAGGAAGCCGAGGATGGGCACCGACTGCAGGATGTCGATGGCCGGCAGGATCAGCAGCTCGGCCTTGCGACTCTTGGCCGCCAGGGTGGCGAAGACGAAGGTGAACAGCAGCGAGGCGCCCAGGGCGATGAACATGCGCAGGGTGGTGCGCAGGGCGTACTCGGGCAGCCGCGCCAGGTCCAGGGTCATGGGATCGGCATCGAGCACGGCCAGGGGCGCGCGCATCTCGGCGACGCCATGCCAGACCAGCGCCAGGGCGATCAGCCCGAGTGCCAGGCAGAGGGCATCGGCCCACAGAGAGGTGGGACGTTGCCGCAGCGGGCGCGGCGCCACGGCAGGGGTGTAGAGGCCAGGAAGGGTCTTCATGGCGTACCTCTTTGAATGGGGGCCTTGGGAGAGCGGCCGACCCTGCCGCGCAGGGTCCGGACACCGGGCTAATCTAGGCTCGCCACCCCGTCCAAGCCATTGAAACGAAGGACGTTTGGCTATACCAAGGTATATCCCGCCCCGGCCCCGCCCTCGCCTGCTGCCCTGCGCGCCGGAGCCCGTCTCCAGAGCAGAAGCTTCATCGCGCTGTCATCGTCCCGACATCTGCCGCCGGCATTGTCTGCCCCCAATGAGATCGATCTCAAACGAGGCCGGCATGACCGATCTGAAACAGGTAGCGCAACAGGCCGGGGTCTCCCGGGCCACCGCGGCGCGCGCCTTCGCCAACCCCGAGCAGGTGCGCGAGAGCACCCGGCAGCGGGTGCTGGACGCCGCGCGCAGTCTCAATTTCCGTCCCAATCTGCTGGGTCGCCAGCTGCGTCAGCAGAGCACCCGGCTGATCGGCGTGGTGGTGCCCAGCCTGCTCAACCCGGTGTTCGCCGAACAGTTGCACGCCATGGAACGCACCGCGCGCAGTCAGGGCTATTCCCTGGTGATCGCCACCACCGACTACCAGCCCGAGCGCGAAGCGGCGGTGGTGGAGGAGCTACTGCGCCAGCGCGTCGCCGGCCTGGTACTGACGGTGGCCGATGCCGACCGTAGCGAGGTGCTGGCCGAGCTGAGCCAGGAGCAGACGCCCTTCATCCTGGCCTATCACGAACCCCAGCGCCCCTATGCGGCGGTGGCGGTGGACAACCGCCAGGGCATGGCCATGGCCACCGAGCACCTGCTCGGCCTGGGGCACCGCCGCATCGCCCTGGTCTCGGGACCGGCGCTGCAGTCGGATCGCAGCGAGCGCCGCTTCGCCGGCTATTGCCAGGCGATGGCCGCCGCCGGCCTGCCGACGCCGCCGCGCCTGGAGCTGGCCAGCCACACCGACGCCGACTGGGCGGAGCTGGCGCCGCTGCTGGAGCGTCACGCCCCGACCGCCTTGCTCTGCACCAACGATTTGCTGGCCATCAGCGTCATCGCCGAACTGCAGCGCCACGGGGTGCCCGTGCCTGATCAACTCTCGGTAGTGGGCTTCGATGGCATCGCCATGGGCGCCCGCCTCGAACCCAGCCTGTGCAGCGTCATGCAGCCCTTGCAGAGCCTGGGCGCCGTGCTCGTCACCGAATTGCTGGCGCTGATCGCCGGCAGTGCCACCCACCAACAGTGTCTGCCCTGCCTCGTCCGTCCCGGCACCAGTGCCGGCCCCTTCAAGGAGCCCTACCGATGAAATCACCCTTCCCCTTGCGTCGTCTCCTGGCCGGCGTCGCCCTGGCCTGTGGCCTGGCCAGCGCCCAGGCCGCCGAAACCGCCATCTGCTACAACTGCCCGCTGGAATGGGCCGACTGGGGCGCCCAGCTCAAGGCCATCGCCGCCGACACCGGCATCGAAGTCCCCCAGGACAACAAGAATTCCGGCCAGTCGCTGTCCCAGCTGGTGGCCGAACGCGAAGCCCCGGTGGCCGACGTCGTCTACTACGGGGTGACCTTCGGCATCCAGGCCGACAAGGCCGGGGTGCTGCAGCCCTACCAGCCCAAGCACTGGGACCAGGTCCCGACCGGCCTCAAGGACCCCAAGGGTGAATGGACCGCCATCCATTCCGGCACCCTCGGCTTCATGGTCAACACCCAGGCCCTGGGCGGCAAGCCGGTGCCGCAGCGCTGGGCCGACCTGCTCAAGCCAGAGTACCGCGGCCTGGTGGGCTACCTGGACCCCTCCAGCGCCTTTGTCGGCTACGTCACCGCGGTAGCGCTCAACCAGGCCCTTGGCGGCAACCTCGACGACTTCGGTCCGGCGCTGGGCTTCTTCAAGAAACTGGCCGCCAACGATCCCATCGTGCCCAAGCAGACCGCCTATGCGCGCCTGCTGTCCGGTGAGATCCCGATCCTGGTGGACTACGACTTCAACGCCTATCGCGCCCGCTACAAGGACCAGGCGCCGGTGGCCTTCGTCATTCCCCAGGAAGGCAGCCTGACGGTGCCCTACACCATGAGCCTGGTGAAGGGCGCGCCGCACCGCGCCAATGGCGAGAAGGTGCTGGACTATGTGCTGTCGGACAAGGGCCAGGCGCTCTGGGCCCAGGCCTATCTGCGCCCGGTGCGGGACGTGCCGCTGCCGGCCGAGGTCAAGGCGCGCTTCCTGCCCGCCGCCGACTATGCCCGCGCCGGCACCGTCGACTACGGCCACATGGCGGCGGTCCAGGAAGCCTTCGCCAAGCGTTACCAGGCCGAGGTGCGCTGAGATGCAGGGCCTCGCCGTTTCCCTCGGGCGCCGCCGGGTGCCGCGCCGGCTGCCCTGGCCGGTGCTCGTCGCCCTGGCACCGGCGAGCGCCTTCCTGCTGGCCTTCTGGTTGCTGCCATTGACCCACCTGCTGGTCCTCGGCGCCCGCCCGGACGCCGCCGGCAGCTCCGGCTACTGGCAGGTGCTGACCAGCGCCGGCTATCTGTCCGGACTGGCCCAGACGGTAGCCCTGGCCGCCGTCACCACCCTGGCCACGCTGCTGGTGGCCGGCATCGCCGGCTGCTTCCTGGCGCGCCATGCCTTCCCTGGACGCAGCCTGCTGGTGGCCCTGCTGACCTTTCCGCTGGCCTTTCCCGGCGTGGTGGTGGGCTTCCTGATCATCCTGCTGGGCGGTCGCCAGGGTCTGTTCGCCAGCCTTGGCCGCGGCCTGTTCGGTGAGCCCTGGGTGTTCGCCTATTCACTGTTCGGACTGTTTCTCGGCTATCTCTATTTCTCCATTCCGCGGGTGATCCTCACGGTGATGGCGGCCTGCGAGACCCTCGATACCAGTCTGGAAGAAGCCGCCCGCTCCCTGGGCGCCGGGCTCTTCGCCGTGGTGCGCGATGTACTGATCCCCGGCCTGACCCCGGCGCTGCTGTCCAGCGGCGCGCTGTGCTTCGCCACCGCCATGGGCGCCTTCGGCACCGCCTTCACCCTCGGCACGCGCCTGGCGGTAACGCCCATCGCCATCTACGACACCTTCACCAACTTCGCCAACTTCGGCGTCGCCGCGGCGCTCTCCATGGTGCTCGGCCTCGTCACCTGGCTGGTCCTGCTGCTGGCCCGGCGCCTCGGCGGTGTCCAGGGAGACCTGCGATGAATCGCCCCCTGCGTTTCTGGCTGCAACTGCTGTTCACCCTGCTGGTGGCGGCCTTCCTGCTGGTGCCGGTGCTGCTCTCGGTGCTGGCCGGCCTCACTCGCAACTACTTCCAGGGCCTCGCCAGCGGCCTCACCCTCGACTGGGTGATCCAGGTTTGGCAAGCCTATGCCCCCACCGTCTGGTTGTCGCTGCAACTGGCGCTGGGCACGGCGGCCCTCGCGGTCGTGCTCGGTGTCCCCGCGGCCTATGCCCTGGTACGGCTGGACAACCGCTTCGCCCGCGCCTTCGAGGAATTGCTGGTGTTGCCGGTGGCCATGCCCGGTTTCGCCTCGGCCCTGGCGCTACTGCTGACCTACGGCCATCTCGGCGGCTTTCGCCGCAGCCCGGCGATCATCCTGGTCGGCCACCTGCTGTTCACCCTGCCCTTCCTGATCCGTCCGGTGATGGCGGTGCTCAGGCGCAGCCACCTGCCGCTGCTGGAAGAAGCCGCGGCCAGCCTCGGCGCCGGTCCCTGGCGGCGCTTCTTCGGCGTGGTGGTGCCCAATGCCCGCGCCGGCATCCTCGCCGGCAGCCTCATGGTGATCACCCTCTCGCTGGGGGAATTCAACCTCACCTGGATGCTGCACACGCCGCTGACCAAGACCCTGCCGGTGGGCCTGGCCGACAGCTACGCCTCGGCGCGGCTGGAGGTGGGCTCCGCCTACACCCTGATCTTCCTCTTGCTGATCGTGCCGCTGCTGGTCGCCCTCCAGGCCCTCAGCACCCGCCTCTCCCGTGGAGCCCTGCGATGACCCAAGGTACCGCCGTCCGCCTGCGCCACTGCGCCAAGACCTTTGCCGGGGGCCGCCAGGTGCTGCAGCCCCTGGACCTCGACATCCACCCGGGCGAGACCCTGGTGTTCCTCGGTCCGTCCGGCTGCGGCAAGACCACCACCCTGCGCCTGATCGCCGGCCTGGAGCAGCCCGATGCCGGCGGCCAGGTGCTGTTCGACGACCGTGACGTCACCGCCCTGCCCATCGAGCGGCGCGACGTCGGCATGGTGTTCCAGAACTACGCCCTGTTTCCCAACCTGGACGTGGCCGGCAACATCGCCTACGGCCTGAAGATCCGCGGCCTGCCGCGCGCCGAGCGCGATGCCCGGGTCGCCGAATTGCTGGCCATGATGCAGCTGGAGGCCCTGGCCGACCGGCGCATCCAGCAGCTGTCCGGCGGCCAGCGCCAGCGCGTCGCCCTGGCCCGTGCCCTGGCGCCACGGCCGCGGGTGCTCTTGTTCGACGAACCCCTGGCGGCGCTGGACGCCCAGCTGCGCGAGCAGTTGCGCGCCGACATCGGCGCCCTGTTGCGCGAACTCGGCACCACCGCGGTCTATGTCACCCACGACCAGCAGGAAGCCCTGGCCCTGGGCGATCGCATCGTGGTGATGGGCGAAGGCCGCATCGCCCAGATCGGCACCCCGACGCAGATCTACCAGCGCCCGGCCAGTCGCTTCGTCGCCGGTTTCGTCGGCCAGCTCAATCGCTTCGAGGTGCGCAGCCAGAGCGGCGCCGAGGTGGCAGTCGCCGGCGGTCGCCTGCCCTGGAACGGCCAGGCCAGCACCCTGTTCTGTCGCCCGGAACACCTGGAACCGACCCCGACGCCCGCGCACCTCACCGGCATCCTGGTCGGGCAATTCTTCCAGGGCGCCCATTCGCGGCTGCTGGTGGAGGTGGGCACCGGCCAGCCGCTGCTGGTGGACACCGCCCAGCCCCTGCAGGCGCAACCGGGCGACCTGCTGCACCTGAGCGTGCGTCCCGACGCGCTCTTCACCCTGGCTTCCTAGGAGACCCCATGCACGCGCCCTTCCTGCTGGCCCAGCTCAGCGACCTGCACATCAAGGCCGGCGGCCGGCTGTCCTACGGGGTAGTCGATACCCTCGGCGCCCTGCGCCTGGCGGTGGACCGCCTCAACGCCCTGCAACCGCGCCCGGATGCCCTGGTCATCACCGGCGACCTGGTGGACTTCGGCACCCCCGAAGAATACGCCACCCTGCGCGAGGTGCTGGCCGAGCTGACCATGCCCTTCTTCGTCATCCCCGGCAATCACGACGACCGCGCCGCCCTGCGCGCCGCCTTCGCCGATCACCCCTATCTGCCGGCCCAGGGCACCCTGGACTGGCAGCAGGACTGCGGCCCGCTGCGGATGATCGGCCTGGATACCCATATTCCCGGCGAGCACGGCGGTCGTCTCGATGCCTCTCAGCTGGCCTGGCTCGACGACCAGCTCAGCCAGGCGCCCGCGCAGCCGACCCTAGTGCTCCTGCATCACCCGCCCTTCCCGGTCGGCATCGGTCATATGGATCGCATCGGCCTGGACGGCGGCGCCGAGCTGGAAGCCGTCATCCGCCGTCATCCCCAGGTGGAGCGGCTGCTTTGCGGGCATCTGCACCGGCTGATCCAGCGCCGCTTCGGCGGCACCCTGGCCTGCGTCTGCCCAGGCGTTTCGCACCAGGTCGACCTGGACCTGCGCGAAGCGGCGCCGTCGCGCTTCCGCCTGGAGCCGCCGGGACTGCTGCTGCATCGCTGGGCGGACGAGGCCCTGGTGACCCACCATCTGCCGCTGGGCAACTACCCCGGGCCCTACCCCTTCTTCGCCGCCGATGGCCAGTTGCTGGACTGACACCGGCGGCCGCCCCGTTTCGGGTTCTCGGGTAGCAAAGGGCCCCAGCGGCGACCCAGAGCGGTGCAAAAGGTAACGGCGGCCACCAGGCGCTCAGGCTCTCAACCCAGCACTGGTGCGCCTTGCCCTCCCTGGCATGGCCCTTGCTCTGGCAGATTGGATACAAAAATCCAGGAAGCCAGCCATGCCGCTCTCCGCCCTGTCCCGCTCCGCCGCCCTGAGCGCCGAAGAAGAGGCCTATCGCCACCTGCTGCAGGCCATCTGCGCCGGGCGCTATCGCAACGGCGAGCGCCTGATCGCCGAGGACATCGCCACCACCCTGGGCATGAGTCGCATGCCGGTGCGCAGCGCCTTCCAGCGCCTGGCCGCCGAGGGCCTGGTGATCCTCCGGCCGCACCGCGGCGCGGTGGTCAGCGGGCTGGACCTGGACGACATGCGCGAGGTGTTCGAGATGCGTGGCGCCCTGGAAGGGCTGGCGATCCGCCTGGCCACGCCCCATGTCGGGCCGCGCGAGATGACCCGCCTGGAACGCCTGTTGGAAGACCTGGACGACGAGCAGGAACCCGGCGCCTGGGTCGCCCAGCACCGCGCCTTCCACGAATACCTGTGCAGCCTGGCCGGCCGCCCGCGGCTGCTGCGCCAGATCAACGGCCTCTACGCCCTGATCGAGCCGCACATGCAGCTCTGGCTGCACGCCGACCGCCCCCAGTCGGCGCGTGACGAACACGCGCCCATCCTTGCCGCCCTGCGCGCCGGCGATGCCGCCGAAGCCGAGCGGGTGTTGCGCGAGCACATCGAGGGCACGGTGCCCGACCTGCTGACCTTTATCGAACGATCGGGCGACCAGACCCGACCTGAGCCCCCGCGTTGAGCCATCCGCCCTGCCAACCCTCGTCCTTCCGGAGAAGACCATGACCCGCCACCGGCTTTCCTGCAGTCTGCTCGCCCTGACCCTCGTCGCCGGCTTCACCCAGGCCGCACCCCAGATCCCCGACCGCCTGGCCAAGGCGTCCAAGATCACCTATTGCGGCGCCCTCGATACCCCGCCGATCGGCTTCTTCGACGAAGCCCAGAAGCCCAAGGGCCTGACCGTCGACCTTGGTGCCGAGATCGCCAAGCGCCTTGGCGACAAGAAGGTCGACTGGCGCGTGGTGCCCTTCTCGGGGCTGATCCCCGCACTGCTCGCCGGTCAGTGTGATGTGCTCATCGACCAGCTGTTCGACAAGCCCGAGCGCCGCCAGGTGATCGACATCGTCAACTACATGTATTCCAGCCAGGCAGTGGTGGTGCCCAGCGGTAACAAGGCCGGCATCCACACACTGGACGACCTCGCCGGCAAGAAGGTGGCGGTGCTCAATGGCTCCACCATCCGCACCCTGCTCGACGCCCACAACGAAGAGCTGAAGAAGGCCGGCAAGACCCCCATGAAACTGGTGGCCTACAACAGCGACACCGACGCCTTCCAGGCCCTGCGCCTGGGCCAGACCGACGCCTACGGCACCACCGTGGAAACCGCCGCCTACTACCAGGGCGTGGCGCCCGGCCAGTTCGAGACCGGCGTGCCGGCCTTTGCCCGCATCCTCACCGGCGTCGGCGTGCGCAAGGACGACAGCCAGCTCAGCGCCGCCATCACCCAGATCCTCGCCGACATGAGGGCCGACGGCAGCTACGCCACCCTCATGGCGAAGTGGCACCTGGAAGGCGACAAGCTCGATTAAAGGATGGCCACGATGAACTTCAGCTGGGATGTGTTCTGGCAGTACCTGTTGCACCCGAGCGACGTCTACCTCTACGGCCTCTGGCTGACCTGCGTCATCGCCATCGGCGCCATGCTGCTGGGCTGCGCGCTCGGCCTGCTGGCGGCACTGGCACGGCTGTCGCGGTACCGGGCGCTGCAATACCCGGTGCGCGGCTATGTGTGGCTGATGCGCGGCACGCCACTCCTAGTGCAGATCGTCTTCCTCTACACGGCCCTGGCTGCCGGCGGCATCTTTCGCTTCGAAGACCTCGACCTGGGTTTCCTGGTGATCCCGGGCAACATCCAGGCCGCCATCATCGCCCTGGGTCTCAACGAGGGCGCCTACATGGCCGAGATCATCCGCGCCGGCATCGGCGCGGTGGATCGCGGGCAGTACGAGGCGGCCCGCTCCCTGGGCATGACGCCAGCCAAGCTGATGCGCCGCATCGTGCTGCCCCAGGCGCTGCGGGTGATCATTCCGCCGCTCGGCAACGAGTTCAACGTGATGCTCAAGAACACCACCCTGGTCAGCGTCATCGGGGTGCAGGAGCTGCTGCTCAGCACCCAGATGATCACCTCGGCGACCTTCCGCGTCTTCGAGCTGTACCTGGTGGTCGCCATCTACTTCCTGGTCCTCACGACACTGTGGGGGCTCTTCCAGTCCTGGCTGGAGCGGCGCTTCGGCAAGGCCGACGGTCAACGACCCACCGCCACCGGCCGGCTGTTCAGCCTGCTGGGCTTCAAGCTACGGGGACGCTAGCCATGACGACCACGCAAGACGTTGTGATCCAGGCGCTGGAGGTACACAAGGCCTTCGGCGAGCTGGACATCCTCAAGGGCGTGACCCTGGAGGTGCGCCGAGGCGAGGTGGTGGTGCTGATCGGCGCCTCCGGCTCGGGCAAGACCACCTTCATCCGCTGCCTCAACCTCCTCGAAGACATCCAGGGCGGCACCATCCGCGTCAACGGCGAGCTGATGGGCTTTCGCGAACGTCCCGACGGCCGTCGGGTGCGGGATTCGGAGCGCAACATCGCCCGCCGCCGCCGCGACATCGGCATGGTATTTCAGAGGTTCAACCTCTTCCCGCACATGACGGTGCTGGAAAACATCATCGAGGCGCCCATCCAGGTGCTGAGCGTGGCGCGGGCTGTCGCCGTGGAGCAGGCACGCGCCCTGCTCGCCCGAGTGCGCCTGTCCGACAAGGCCGATCACTATCCGGCGCAACTCTCCGGCGGCCAGCAGCAGCGTGTCGCCATCGCCCGCGCCCTGGCGATGAAACCCCAGGCCATGCTGTTCGACGAACCCACCAGCGCCCTCGACCCGGAAACCGTTGGCGAAGTGCTGCAGGTAATGAAGGAGCTGGCCGAAGACGGCATGACCATGGTGGTAGTGACCCACGAGATGGGTTTCGCCCGCGAGGTGGCCGACCGCGTGGTGGTGTTGCACCAGGGCGAGCTGATCGAAGAAGGCCCGCCGGCCCAGGTGTTCGGCAACCCCACCCATCCACGCACCCGCGAATTCCTCAGCCGCGTGCTCTAGACCGGAGACTTTCATGACTGTTCGTCCCCTGCTGGCCGCCCTCGCCCTCTGCCTGACGCCCCTGGCTCAGGCCGCCGAGTCCGAGGTGCGCTTCTACAACTGGTCGGACTACATAGGTCCGGACACCCTCAAGCAGTTCACCGAGGCCAGCGGCGTCCAGGTGCGCTACGACGTCTTCGACACCAACGAGATGCTCGAAGCCAAGCTGCTGTCCGGCCACTCCGGCTATGACCTGGTGGTGCCGTCCAACCAGTTCCTCACCAAGCAGATCAAGGCGGGCGCCTACCAGCCGCTGGATCGCAGCCGGCTGCCTAACTGGCAGCATTTGGATCCACGGCTCATGCAGCGCCTGGAAGCGGCCGATCCCGGCAATCGCTACGCCGTGCCCTATCTCTGGGGCACCGTAGGCATCGGCTACAACGCGGCCAAGGTCCGCGCCGCCCTGGGCGATGGCGCCCCGGTGGATTCCTGGGACCTGCTGTTCAAGCCGGAGAACCTGGCCAAGCTCAAGGGCTGCGGCGTGGCCCTGCTCGATGCGCCGCAAAAGGTCTTCGCCCAGACCCTGCACTACCTGGGCCTGGACCCCAACAGCCAGAAGCCCGAGGACTACCGCAAGGCCTCCGCGCTGCTGCAGCAGCTCAAGCCGTCGGTGACCTATTTCAGCTCCAGCAAGTACATCACCGACCTGGCCAACGGCGACGTCTGCGTGGCCATGGGCTATTCGGGCGACGTCATGCAGGCCCAGAGCCGCGCCAGGGAAGCCGGCAAGACCAGCGACGTGCGCTACGTGATCCCCAGGGAAGGTGCCAATCTCTGGTTCGACATGCTCGCCATCCCCAAGGACGCCAAGAACCCCAAGGGCGCCGTGGCACTGATCGACTACCTGCTGCGCCCCGAGGTGATCGCCCCGGTCAGCGACTATGTCGGCTATGCCAATCCCAACCGCGACGCCACCGCCCTGCTCGATGCCAAGGTGCGCGACAACCCGGGCATCTACCCCAGCGAGGCCATCGCCGAGCGCCTCTACGTCTCCGCCGACCTACCGCCGCAGATCCAGCGGCTGATGACCCGCGAGTGGACCCGCATCAAGACCGGACAATGACCCCGAAGAGCCTGCCATGCTGAATTTCTCTGCCCACGACTACCCCTACGCCTCGCAACGCCAGAGCGTCTTCGCGCGCAATGGCATGGTCGCCACCTCCCAGCCGCTGGCCGCCGAAGCCGGCATCACCATGCTGCGCCAGGGTGGCAACGCCATCGATGCGGCCATCGCCACCGCCGCGGCCCTGACCGTGGTGGAACCTACCGGCAACGCCATTGGCGGCGACGCCTTCGCCCTGGTCTGGGTCAAGGACCAGCTGCACGGCCTGGACGCCAGCGGCCATGCCCCGGCCAGCCTCGACATCGCCACGGTCAAGGCCGCCGGCCACGAGCGCATGCCGGTGCACGGTTGGCTGCCGGTCACGGTGCCGGGCTGCCCCGCGGCCTGGGCCGAGCTGTCGCGCCGCTTCGGCAAGCTGCCCTTCGCCACCCTGTTCGAACCCGCCATCGCCCTGGCCCGGGACGGCTTCCCGGTGTCGCCGGTGGTCGCCCACCAGTGGCGTATCGCCCAGGCCGAGTACCAGGCCAGCCGGGACCAGGCGCCCGAGCTTGCAGCCTGGTTCGACACTTTCCTCATCGACGGCCAGGCGCCGTTCGCCGGCCAGCTGTTTCGCAACCCCGCCCAGGCCCGCACCCTGGAGGAACTGGCACAGACCCGCTGCGAGAGCTTCTACCGGGGCGCCATCGCCAAGCGCCTGGCGGACCATGCCGCGGCCAGCGGCGGTCACCTGACCACGGCGGACCTGGCCGGCTACCAGCCGCGCTGGGTGGAGCCGATCAAGGTCGACTACCGTGGCTATCAGGTATGGGAGATTCCGCCGAGCGGCCAGGGCCTGATCGCCCTCATGACCCTGAACATCCTCAAGGGTTACGACTTCGACCAGCGCGACAGCCAGCTCACCTGGCACCGCCAGCTGGAGGCCATGAAGAAGGCCTACGCCGACGGCCTGCACTACATCACCGATCCCGAGCACATGAGGGTCGCCGCCAGCGTCCTGCTGGACGACGCCTACGCCGACCGCCGCCGCGCCGAGATCACCGACCAGGCCCAGCCGCCGCTGCATGGCGATCCCCAGGCCAGCGGCACCGTCTACATCGCCACCGCCGATGGCGAGGGCAACATGGTGTCCTTCATCCAGAGCGCCTACCACGGCTTCGGCTCTGGCGTGGTCCTGCCTGACAGCGGCATCGGCTTGCAGAATCGCGGCTCGGAATTCAGCCTGGATGCCGGGCACTCCAACGCGCTGGCGCCGGGCAAGCAGACCTTCCACACCATCATCCCGGGCTTCCTGAGCAAGGGTGACGTGCCCATCGGCCCCTTCGGCGTCATGGGTGGCTATATGCAGCCCCAGGGGCATGTGCAGATGGTGATGAACCTGGTGGACTTCGGCCTGAATCCCCAGGCGGCGTTGGACGCGCCGCGCTGGCAGTGGCTGGGGGACATGAAGGTCGGCATCGAACAGGCCGCTTCGCGGGCCCTGGCCAGCGGCCTGGCGCGGCGCGGTCACCAGATCGAGATCGCCCACGACTCCACCGATTTCGGCCGCGGCCAGATCATCGTCCGCGATCCGGAAACCGGCGTGCTCTGCGGCGGCACCGAGCCGCGCGCGGATTCCCATATCGCGGTCTGCTGACCGCCGGGAAGGCCCCGCCCGGGTCCGGGCGGGCTATCCGTCAGAGCGCGATGCCGGCCGCCCTGGCCCGCGCCGCGTGCAGCTTGCGATAGCTGTCGATCAGCCGCAGGTGCTTGTCGAGGCCTTCCAGCTTGAGGCTGGTGGGCGTCAGGCCAGGGAAGCGTACCTCGCCCGAGACCGAGCCCAGGGCAGCGTCCAGGCGTTCGTTGCCGAACATCCGGCGGAAATTGACTTCGAAGTCGGCCAGTTCCAGTTCGTCGTCCAGCTCGACTTCCAGCACCGCATTGAGCGCCTGGTAGAACAGGCCGCGCTCCAGGGTGTTGTCGTTGAACTGCAGGAAGGTCTCCACCTCTTCCTTGGCCTCTTCGAACTGCTGCAGCGCCAGATGGATGAGCAGCTTGAGCTCCAGCAGGGTCAGCTGGCCCCAGACGGTGTTCTCGTCGAACTCCACGCCGATCAGGGTGGCGATGCGGGTGTAGTCGTCCACTTGGGTATCGTCCAGGCGTTCGAGCAGGGACTCCAGGGCCGCATCGTCCAGCTGGTGCAGGGTGAGGATGTCCTCGCGCACCGCCAGCGCCTTGTTGGTGTTGTCCCAGATCAGGTCCTCGACCGGATAGATCTCCGAATAGCCCGGCACCAGGATGCGGCAGGCCGGCGCGCCCAGTTCCTCGTACACCGCCATGTAGGCTTCCAGATCCCGTTCGGCGAGGATGCCGAACAGGGTGGCGGCCTCCTGGGCGGTGGAATCTTCGCCCTCATGGGAGAAATCCCAGTCGACGAAGTCATGGTCGGCCCTGGCGCTGAAGAAGCGCCAGGAGACCAGGCCGCTGGAGTCGATGAAGTGCTCGACGAAGTTGTTCGGCTCCATCAGCGCCTGGCTTTCGAAAGTTGGCTGTGGCAGGTCGTTGAGGCCCTCGAAGCTGCGGCCCTGCAACAGCTCGGTGAGGCTGCGCTCCAGGGCGATCTCCAGGCGCGGATGGGCGCCAAAGGAAGCGAACACCCCACCGGTGCGCGGATTCATCAGGGTCACGCACATCACCGGGAATTCGCCGCCCAGGGAGGCATCCTTGACCAGCACCGGAAAGCCCTGGGCCTCCAGGCCGCGGATGCCCTCGACGATGGCGGGATAGCGCGCCAGCACCGCCTCGGGCACGTCGGGCAACGCCAGTTCGCCTTCCAGGATCTCGCGCTTCACCGCCCGCTCGAAGATTTCCGACAGGCACTGCACCTGGGCTTCGGCCAGGGTGTTGCCCGCGCTCATGCCGTTGCTGAGGTAGAGGTTCTCGATCAGGTTCGAGGGGAAATACACCACCTCGCCATCGGACTGACGTACGAAGGGCAGCGCGCAGATGCCGCGTGCCACGTTGCCGGAATTGGTGTCGTGCAGGTGCGAGGCGCGCAGTTCGCCTTCCGGGTCGTAGATCTTGCGGCAATGGCGGTCGAGGATTTCCCGGGGCAGCGCATCCTTGGGACCCGGCTGGAACCAGCGCTCGTCGGGGTGGTGGACGAAGGCCGCGTTGCCGATGTCCTCGCCCCAGTACTGGTCGTTGTAGAAGAAGTTGCAGTTGAGGCGCTCGATGAACTCACCCAGGGCCGAGGCCAGGGCCGCTTCCTTGGTCGCGCCCTTGCCGTTGGTGAAGCACAGCGCCGACTGCACATCGCGCAGGTGCAGCGACCAGACGTTGGGCACGATGTTGCGCCAGGAGGCGATCTCCACCTTCATGCCCAGGTTGGCCAGGATGCCGGAGAGCTTGGCGATGGTCTCTTCCAGCGGTCGGTCCTTGCCGGGAATGTAGGTCTCGCTGCCGGTATCGCTGGGCAACAGCAGGGCCTGGGCGTCGGCGTCCAGACTCTCCACCGCCTCGATGATGAAGTCGGGACCGGCCTGCACCGCCTTCTTCACCGTGCAGCGGTCGATGGATCTGAGGATGCCCTGGCGATCCTTGTCGGAGAGATCCGCGGGCAGCTCGACCTGAATCTTGAAGGTCTGCTTGTAGCGATTCTCCGGGTCGACGATGTTGCTCTGCGCCAGGCGGATGTTGTCGGTGGGGATGTCGCGGGTCTGGCAGTAGAGCTTGACGAAATAGGCCGCGCAGAGCGCCGAGGACGCCAGGAAATAGTCGAAGGGCCCCGGGGCGGAGCCGTCACCCTTGTAGCGGATGGGCTGATCGGCGATCACCGAGAAGTCGTCGAACTTGGCCTCGAGCCTCAGGTTGTCGAGAAAATTGACCTTGATTTCCATGCACAGCATTCCGGTTTGGAGACAGATTGGCCGCCATTATCCGGACAAAGGGGCGCGGGCGATATGCAGGCCGTCGTTCCGTGGACCACGGGGCAGGCCTCGTCAGTCGCTAGTCCAGCAGAAAGGTGCCGTCTGGATACCGTGCGCAGAGGAAGTCGACGAAGGCCTTCACCTTGGGGCTCTGCAGTCGTCGCGAGGTGTGCAGCACCCAGAGTTCGGTCTCACCGGCGAGGGTGCCCCAGCGCCTGAGCGCGCCTTCGTCCAGCTGACGTTGCACCAGCGAAAGCGGTAATAGCGCCGCACCCGCCCCGGCCAGTACCGCCTCGCGGATGGTCAGCAGCGAAGTCAGCTGCAAGACCGGCTGGGGCAGGAAGCGCTCCCCATCCTCCGTCAGTGTCCAGACCTCGCCCTCGCGCTGGCCGGGCATGACCACCGCAGGCAGAGGTGCAGGTTCGGCGCCAGACGCGAGAGGGCCTTCGAGGCCCGGCGCAGCGACCAGCACCCGGCGGTCCCGGGCGAAGCAGCGACCCACCAGGGTGCTGTCGGGCGCGGGGTTGATACGAATGGCCAGGTCGAAGTGTTCCTCCACCAGATCGGCCAGGCGATCCTCGGCCACCACCTCGATGAGGATCTCGGGGTACTGCCGCCGGAAATCCGCACTCAGCCGGCCCAGCGCCACCTGGGAGAACAGCAGCGGCGCCGCGATGCGCAGCCGCCCGCGGGGTACGGCCACGCCCTCCTGCACCGCGGCCACCGCCTCCTGAATCTCGCGCAGCGGCCCCAGGGTACGGGCCGCCAATTCAGCACCGGCAGGCGTTAGGACGAGGCTGCGCCCGCCGCGCTCGATCAGGCGTATCCCCAGCGCCTCTTCCAATTCGGCCAGCCGCCGCGACAGGCTGGCCTTGGGTCGGCCACTGGCACGACTGGCCTTGCCAATGCCGCCATGAGTGGCGATGAGCTGAAAATCGGCCAGCAGGCTGAAGTCCATCAAGCTGTCTCAATAATGGAACGGTATGTCCCTATCCTAGCGGCTATTGGCCTAAGGTGGGACGACTTAAGGTGGCTCTACCCCTCACCCACCTGGAGTTACCGACATGACCATCCTCGTCACTGGCGCCACCGGCCGCGTAGGCCGCCACCTCGTCCACCAACTGGTACAGCGCCAGGCCAAGGTCCGGGTGCTGACACGCAATCCGGCCAACGCCATTTTCCCCGCCGCGGTGGAAGTCATCCGGGGCGACCTGCTGGATCTCGATTCACTGCGCAGCGCCTTCGCTGGCGTTTCCACCCTCTTCCTGCTCAACGCCGTGACCGGCGACGAATTCACCCAGGCGCTCATCACCCTCAACATCGCCCGGGAAAGCGGGGTCGAGCGGATCGTCTATCTCTCGGTCTTTGGCGCTGACACCGCGGTCAACGTGCCGCACTTCGCCGTGAAGTTCGGCGGCGAGCGGATGCTGGAAGCCATGGGTTTCAGTGCCACCGTCCTGCGGCCCACCTACTTCATCGACAACGAGGTCATGATCAAGGACATCATCCTGCAGCATGGGATCTATCCCATGCCCATCGGCAGCAAGGGCGTGGCCATGGTCGACGCCCGGGATATCGCCGAGGTCGCAGCCCTCGAACTCATTCGCCGCGATCAGGCGATCGACAAGCTACCCAGCGAAACGATCAACCTGGTCGGCCCGGACAGCCTCACCGGCGCAGGCGCCGCGGCGATCTGGAGCGCACTGCTGGGCCGCCCCATCCACTACGCCGGTGACGATCCGCGCGGCTTCGAGCAGAACATGGCGACCTTCATGCCGGCCTGGATGGCCTACGAGATGAGGCTCATGGCCGAGCGCTATGTCAGCGACGGCATGCTTCCGCAACCTGGGGACCGTGAGCGGCTGGTGCAAATGCTCGGGCGCCCGCTGCACAGCTATCGCGACTTCGCCCGGTCGCTGATCGACTGACCGTGCGCCACCCCTGAGCCTGGGCCGCCCGACGACCCCGACTTGCCAGCTAGACAATATACATTATATAAAACTGTATATTGAATAACTCGGGCTTGCTCATGACCATTCCACCTACCAGACCCACCCCAGGCGCGGTCCTCTCCCCCCAGGACATGCAGACCCGCGCCCGGGAGGTGGCCGCCCTGCTCAAGACCCTGGCGCATCCGGTTCGCCTGCTGCTGGCCTGCGCCCTCGCCGAAGGTGAATACGCGGTCGGCGAACTGGAAGCCCGCCTGGACATCCACCAGCCCACCCTCTCCCAACAACTCGGCGTGCTGCGCGAGGCTGGCCTGGTCACCACCCGCCGCGAGGCCAAGCAGATCTTCTACCGGCTCACCGAAGACAAGGCCGCCCAGCTGCTGCAGGCGCTCTACCAGATCTTCTGTCAGCCCGAGAGCCAGACACCATGATCCTCGTCTCCTATATGCCCGCCCTGGGTGGCGGTCTGCTGCTGGGCCTGGCCGCCAGCCTGCTGTTGCTGGTCAATGGGCGGATCGCCGGCATCAGCGGGATCTTCGGCCGGCTGCTCGGCGGACAGCAGGCCGGCACCGGCCTGGTCTTCGTGCTGGGCCTGGTGCTAGGACCGCTGCTGGTGAGCGGCCTGCACGCGCCTCCCTCCCTGACCGTGGACGCGACCTGGCCTCAACTGCTACTGGCGGGGCTGCTGGTCGGTTTCGGGACGCGGCTGGGCTCGGGCTGCACCTCGGGCCATGGCATCCTCGGCGTGGCCCGAGGTTCGCGCCGCTCGCTGGCCGCCGCCGCCGTCTTCCTGGCCTGTGGCCTGGCCACGGCCACCCTGCTGGGGCTGCTGCGATGAAATCGGGGCGACTGGTCGTAGCGCTGCTGGCCGGCCTGCTCTTCGGCAGCGGCCTCGCCCTCTCGGGGATGCTCGATCCCGCTCGCGTACTGGGTTTTCTCGATCTCGCCAGCGGACACTGGGACCCTAGCCTGCTGTTCGTGCTGGGCGGCGCCCTGCTGGTGGCGCTGCCCGCGGTCCAGCTCCAGCGCCGGCTGGCGCGGCCCTTGCTCGACAGCGCCTTTCACCTGCCGCCCACCACACCCGTCGACCGCCGCCTGCTGCTGGGTGCCCTGCTCTTCGGCCTTGGCTGGGGGCTGGCCGGGCTATGCCCCGGGCCCGCGCTGGCAGGCCTGGGGTTGGGTATCGCCAAGGTCCAGGGTTTCGTCGTGGCCATGGTCCTGGGGATGGTGCTGCATGACCGCCGCGCTAGTGGGCATTCCCAGGCAAGGCGTAGGCCTTGACGTAGTCCCCCGCCTTGGTGCCCAGACCACCATGACCACCTGCGGCGATGACCACATACTGGCGGCCATCACGCCCGGTATAGGTCATGGGCGTCGCCTGGCCCCCCGCGGGGAGGCGCGTCTTCCATAGCTCCTTGCCGCTGGCCGCGGAAAAGGCCCGCAGGTAGTTGTCCGCCGTGGCGCCCATGAAGATCAGCCCCGAGCGGGTATTGACCTGGCCGCCAATATTGAACATGCCGGTGGGAAACGGCGGCGCCATGTGCAGGCCCAGAGGACCCATGTCGCGGGTGGTACCTACGTCATGCTGCCAGGCCAGGGTGCGGGATTTCAGGTCCACGGCTGCCAGCTGCCCCCAGGGCGGCGCCTTGCAGGGCGCACCGAGCAGGCCGAGCCAGGGATCGACCTTGACCACATAGGGCGTGCCGTATTGCGGGTTGATGGCGAACTTCTTCGGCCGCGGCGGTGTGCCCTTGCCGTCCCAGGGCTCCACCAGCCCTTCGCGCTCGGCATCTGCCCGGGCATAGACCTCGGCCTTGAAGGGGATGTAGCTGAGGTTGGCATAGAGGCGCTTGCGCTCCGGGTCGATGGAGGCGCCGTGCCAGTCGATCACGCCGTCGAACGCCGGATACACCAGGGTGGTCTTGTCCAGCTCGAAGGGCGTGAAGGCGCCCTTGTAGTTCATCTGGCGGAATTCGATCCGGCACAGCAACTGGTCCAGGGGCGACACCCCCCAGGTGTCGGACTCCCTGATCTCCGGCGGCGCGAAGGTGGGCATGCCGGTCGAATAGGGCTGGGTCGGCGCGACATGCTCCTCCGGTAGCCCGCCCTGGGGCGCCGGCTTCTCCTCGACCTGGGCGATGGGTTCGCCGGTCACGCGGTTGAGCATGAAGAGCTCGCCGCGTTTGGTGGTCTGCACCAGCGCCGGAATCGGCTGGCCGTTGTCGCCTGGCAGATCGACCAGCGACGGTCCTATCGGCACGTCCATGTCCCAGAGGTCATGGTGCAAGGTCTGGAAACTCCAGCGCGGCGCACCGGTGTCCACGTCCAGCGCCACCAGGGAGCTGGAGTATTTCTCGTCGAAGGGTCGTCGCTCGGCGCCGTAGTAGTCGGGCACCGCATTGCCGGTGGGCAGGTAGAGGATCCCGCGCGCCACATCGGCGGTGTAGACGCCCCAGGCATTGGGCGTGCCCCGGGTAAAGGTCTGGTCCGGCGTCGGATGGACCACCGGATCGTCCGGATGGCCAACGTCCCAGGCCCAGACGATTTCGCCATTGATGGGGTTGAAGGCTCGCACCGCGCCAGAAGGCTCGTTGGTCTTCTGGCCGTCATAGATCCAGCCACCGAGCACCACGCGATCATGGATCACCAGCGGCGGCGAGGTCACGAAGTGAAAACCTTTGGGCACCTCGCCCAGGTATTGCCGCAGCGAGACATAGCCGCCCTTGCCGAAGTCCTGGCAGAGCGCGCCGGTACGGGCATTGAGCGCCATGATCCGGGCATCCCCTACCGAGGAGATGATGCGTTCCGGACAGGCCGTCGCCGTTCCTTCCGGCGCTTTGTAATAGGCCACGCCGCGGCAGGCCAGGTAGGCGTTGTTCGAGGTATCGGCGCGCGGATCGAAGCGCCAGCGCTGCTCGCCGGTGTCCGGATCCAGGGCGATGACCTCTCGATGCGGCGTGCAGAAGTAGAGCGTATCGCCGACCTTGATCGGCGTGGCCTCGAAGTTGAATTCGTAGCCGTGCTTGTTTTCGTCGCCCCTGGGCAGATCGCCCGTGCGGTAGGTCCAGGCCTCCTGCAACTGGCTGACATTGTCAGGCGTGATCTGCGCCAGCGGCGACCAGCGCTCGCCTTCGGCGGTGCGCCCATAGAAATTCCAGTCACCCTCGGCGACACCCGAGGCATTGGTAGTCACCTGGCTACCTGGCGCGACGGCTGCCAGAGGCTGGTCTGGCGGATAGGGATGGGCGAAGAACAGCCCGCCGACCAGGACCGCGGCGGCCAGGGGAACGATCACATAGCCTGCCCCTGAAACCCTGCGGTTGCCGTCCAGGCGCCGACGGATGAAGGGCAACAGCAGATAGAGCCCCAGCAGGGTCGGTAGCATGAGTCGGGGTTCGAGCTTCCAGACGTCGGGGCCAACCTCCCAGAACGCCCACAGTACGCTGCCCAGCCAGACGAGGCCGTACACCCACAGCGCCAGCCGGCGCCCCTTCATCAGCAAGCTGCCGGTCAGGCAGAGGCCTATGCCGGCAACCAGGTAATAGGCGCTGCCGCCCAACAGCAGCAGCCAGGCCCCGCCAGCGGCCAGCAGTATGCCGAGGAGCAGGATGAGCAAGCCGGATAACCGGGGTTTCGTCAGGAGCCAGGACTTCATGCGTCTTATCCGCCAGGTTTGTTGTTCTCCACTGGCAGACTAGGCACGACCGGCTGGTGTTCAAATGTTTTGCAAGAAATTTCAAAGATGGCGAGGGGTGGAACTAGCCTTGCTCTGCCTACTTGCCGGCTCACTCGCCTGAAGATCGCCCGAGCTGGACCGCCGTGACCCTTCCTCACTACGGGCATTGCCTGGCTACGACCTGTGCAGAGGCCCTCCTCCCGATCAGCCACCACCGGTCTCGTTTTCATGATGAGGCCGGCGCGGACGCTGCGGGTACTTCAGCCAAACGTCACTGTCCAAGCCTCTGACAGGTTGCCTCGGCGAACAGCGGGCAGTGGACTTCCGCTTGCGGACCGTCCAGGCCAGCGCCAAAAGCGCCACTCGCCTTGATCCCTTGCCCCAGGAGGCGCCCATGTGTGGCCGCTTTGCCCAGTACCGTTACGCTCTCGACTATCTGGACGCCCTGGGCGCCAATGCGGCTGACGTCCGCACCGGCCTGGAACCTCGCGCCCTGGGCCGCTACAACGTGGCACCCGGCACCCGGGTGCTGCTGCTCAATCAGCAGGAGGATGGCTTGCACCTGGACCCGGTGCTCTGGGGCTACCAGCCTGCCTGGGCGCGCCAGGCCAAGCGTCCGCCCGTGATCAATGCCCGCGTCGAAACGGCGGCCACCAGCCGGATGTTTCGCGGCCTCTGGCAAAGGGGCCGCGCCCTGGTGATCGCGGATGGCTGGTACGAATGGAAAAAGGATCCTGAGGACCCGAAGCGCAAGCAGCCCTATTTCATCCAGCTGAAATCCGGCGAGCCGCTGTTCTTCGCCGCCATCGGCCACTTCCGGCCGGCAGACCAGGCACCCCAGGAGGATGATGGCTTCGTCATCGTCACCGCAGCTTCCGACGCCGGCATGGTCGATATCCATGACCGCCGCCCCCTGGTCCTGCCCCCGACCATTGCCCGCGAATGGCTGGATCCCGAGCTGTCCATGGAACGCGCCGCCGAGATTGGTGAGATCGAAGGAACGCCGGTGGAGGCCTTCCACTGGTATCCGGTCGGCAAAGCCGTGGGCAGCGTGAAGAACGATGGGCCTGAACTGCTAGAGCGGATCGCCGAGCCACTGGTGTAGGCGCGATCAGCGTGAGCCTTGTAATCCAGCCCGCCGCGCCCATGGTCTGCCCTTATTGCCTCTTGCCCTTGGCATCCTTGACCAGCAAGACACCAAGACCGAAGCCAGCGGAGTGCATATCCAGACCGCCAACGCTGAAATTGAGGAAGTAGAACATTCCCGGCAAGGCCTCCGAACTCGTCCAGATCTTCGCGCCTTCGCCGAAATCCGCCGCTGCGACATTGGGAAAGACGCGTCGATCAAGCTTCAGGCCCGCGCAGCTTTCCACCAACAGGGTCTCCAGCTCAGGCTCCGTGGGCAGGCGCCACTCGCCGAGAACAGCCTGAGCGGCGCGCTGGGCCTCCTTCTGCGAGTACCCCTTTGCCACACCCTCGCAACCCTTGGTCCGTGCGTTCCAGGTCGTTCCCAGCAGACAACGCTTCCAGACCAGTTGGGCCTGGCTGTCCAGGGCGCTGTCGCTCGCGATCTGCAGTTGTAGTGGCGGATGCTCGACGCAGGTGGCCGCTACTGCCGAACTCAACAGGAGCCCCCCAAAACACGACAACCCCACTCCCAGCCTCATCAACATCCCTTGCAAAATAACTACTCCAGAAACGCCAAACAGCAATTAAGACCAAATAAACGAGCGCGTGTATATCATGAAAAACAAACAACAAAAATACTACGAACGCACTATCAATACTTTATAAGGCCTTGATTCCAAGTGACTTATCCAAACTGCCACGCCTTTTTCCTGAAGATCATAAGCTTGCAGCCGTTCTTTGTAATAACCTAGAACCACGCCGGCAAACTTATAGAAACTTATCGCCAGAAGAATGGATAACGCCGGCCGAAGCATGATTCCAGCGGCTTATCCATGACTCCAACCGTATCATCTTCGTTAAATGGCCAAGCTCGATGAAAATCATACTGATGCGCCATGGCAAGCCGGCGCTGAAGAGCTGTCCCGCCATGGCCTCCTCTGCTATGGCGCGCTGGATCGCGGACTATGATCGGTCCGAAATAGGCACGGATACCCCCACTTCGGAGGCAATAGCCGCAGTCAGGGATATCGGCCTGACAGCCACCAGCACTGCCCCACGTGCCCTGACCTCTCTCGCCGCGCTGGGCATAGCACCAACCATCAGGGATTCGGTCTTCTGCGAGGCAGCGCTGCCCGTGGTGAGCGTTCCGATTCTGCGCCTGTCGCCCTTCACCTGGGCGTTCGTCTTTCGTCTGCTCTGGCTCTGCGGGCTGGCGAAGGAGTCGGAGTCCTATGCCCAGGCAAAGGGGCGGGCGCACCAGGCGGCGGATCAGCTCGTCGCTCTGGCCGGGCGCACCCCGGGAAGCGTATTGCTGCTGGGACACGGCTTCATGAACCGCCTGATCGCCAGGCAGCTGCAGCGTGGCGGCTGGGCCGCAACAGGCAATAGCGGTAGTGGCTACTGGAGCGTTGCCGTCTATGAAAAGGCGGGGTAACGCCGTCTTCGGTAAGCGCCTTTGACCAAGGACGGGTAACGTTCCCCTTTGCGGTTCGTCGCCAGAGCACCAGAACGGTCTTTACGCCTCAGGGGCGCTGCCAGACGCAAGCCCGGCAGCCCTGCTTCAACGAAGACCCGCCCTCAACCCTCCGGATTCAGCATCTCGTTGATCTTGTTGGCCAGGGTATCGATGGCGAAGGGCTTGGTGATGATCTCCATGTTGGCGGCGAGATAACCACTCACGTTCGAGCCTTCCGCATAACCGCTCGCCAACAGCACCTTGAGCTCCGGACGATTGGCCTGGGCCAGGTCCGCCAGTTGGCGGCCATTCATGCCAGGCAGACCCACATCGGAAATCATCAGATCGATGCGTTGAGGATTCTCCAGGAAGGGTATGGCCTCCTGGGCATCCGCTGCTTCCAGGGTCCGGTAGCCCAGTTCACCCAGCACCTCCAGGATCAGGGAGCGAACCACGGCCTCATCTTCGACGACCAGGACCACCTCGCCGCCTCCCAGAGGCGCAGCCTTCTGCTCCTCGACCGCGAGGATGCCCACCTCCCCACCCAGGCACGGCATGTAGAGTTGCACCCTTGTTCCTTTCCCCGGTTGCGAGAGGATACGGACGGCGCCATTGGCCTGGCGCATGTAGCCATACACCATGGACAACCCCAGGCCCGTGCCCTGCCCGATCGGCTTGGTGGTGTAGAAGGGCTCGAAGACCTTGGCCAGGACCTCGGGAGTCATGCCCAGACCGGTATCGGCGACGGAGAGCATCACGTAGTCGCCCTCCTTGAACTCCATGGCCGCGCCCTGCTCTGCGGTGACGTGCACGGCTGAGGTGGCGATGGTAATGGTGCCGCCATCGGGCATGGCATCGCGGGCGTTGATGGCCAGGTTGATGATGGCGCTTTCCAACTGGTTGGCATCCATCCGCACCAGCGACAGGCCGGCGGCCAGCTGCGTCCGGATGGCGATGTTTTCCCGGGTCGTGCGATGCAGGAGGTCTTCCAGCGAGGCCACCAGTGGATTGACCTCGAGCGGTTTGAGATCGAGGGTCTGCCGGCGGGAAAACGCCAGTAGCCGCTGGGTAAGCGCCGCCGCCCGCTGGGCCGAGGTGACCGCCGCGTTGATGTAGCGCTCGTCCTCACTCGCATCGCCACCGCGTCGGCGCCGTTGCATCAGCTCTAGGCTGCCAATGACGCCCGTGAGCAAGTTGTTGAAGTCATGGGCGATACCACCGGTGAGCTGACCGACCGCCTCCATCTTCTGCGCCTGGTGCAGGGTGTCTTCCACCCGGGAGCGCTCGGCCACCTCGGCGGAGACGCGCGCTTCCAGCGTCTCGTTGAGTTCGAACAGCGCCTTCTCGGCTCGCTTGCGGGCGGTGATGTCGACGCAGGTGCCGGTCACATAGGACGGCTGGCCAGCGGCGTCGCGAAAGACCTTGCCCTTGCTCAGCAGCCACTGCTCTCCTGCCCCGCGGTGGAGCCGAAACTCGACAGCGAAATCCTTCCCCTGCAGGCAATCGGCCAGGCATCCGCGTAGCACGTCCCTGTCGCCCCCATGCACGAAGTCCAGGAAGCGCTCGACGGGATTCGTCGTCAGGACATCGGGCAGGCCGAAAAGCTGTTGGAGGGCGCTATCGCAATAGAAGCGACATTCGTCGAGGTACCAGTCGAAGATACCGGCTTCGGAGGCAAGCAGCGCCGCCCGAAAGCGTTCGTCGGCGAGCTTGAGACTCGGGCGGGAATGTTGCTGGGCCAGCACCTGTTCGGTGACGTCTTCGGTCTGGTGGATGATGTAGATCACCTCACCCTGGTCGTCCAGCACCGGAACGTTCAACGGACTCCAGTAACGCACCTCGAAGCCGCCGCCTTCGCTGGACCGCCGCGGAATGTCGTACTGGGTCACCGCCATGCGATCGGGCTCACGGCTCTGCATCACCCGCTCCAGCGAAGCGCGCAACACGCCGGCGCCGAATTCCGACCTGCCGTCGGGATTGCGGCCGAACACCTCGAATATCGACCGCCCCATGCAGTCTTCGCGGCGGGTATTGGTGCCGCGCAGGCGTCCTTCGTTGGCTGCCACCATGATGAAGTCAGGACCTGGAGAGAGCACCAGCACCAGATGGGGAAGTCCTTCGAACAGCAACTGGAAGTTTGGATCCTGACGCATTGGCACCTGCGGAGTCGGTCGTCGCGAAGCGAGTCGATGCCTGGTCTAGTCCAGACACCCCTGTCTTGTCTCCTTCAGTGGAGGCCGATCGCCAGCGCTCGGTTCAACCAAGAAGACGAGACGCCTTTGGTGGAGCCATGAAGCATGCCGATCCAGCAGGCCTGATGGGTTCGGGTGAGAGCAGCAGACGGCGGTCTGGTGCTGGCTAGACTCGCGGATGAGCATGCGTTGCAGCGAGAGCGGGCCTCACCGCCCTGCCCTCACCACACCCCCGAACCGCCGCCGGTAATCCCCCGGGCTCAGTCCCACGACACGGGTGAAGACCTTGCGGAAGGCGCCCGGATCGCTGTAGCCCACCTCCCAGGCGACGCGTTCGAGGGGCAGACGGCTGGCCTGCAACAGCTCCCGGGCGCGGCCGACGCGCAATTGCTGACAGTAGGCCGTGGTGGTCATGCCAGTCGCCTGGCGAAAGCGGCGCAAAAAGGTGCGCTGTTCGAGTCCGGCGCGCTGGGCCAGGGTAGCCAGGGCGATGTCCTGGGCGCCGGTTTCCTGCAGCCACTCCTGAACGGCGAGGACGGCGCTGTCGCCATGGCTCAGGCGCGGCGAAAAGGCGCTGTAGTAGCGCTGCTGCCGACCCGGCGGGTCGATGACCAGGATGCGCGCGGTATCGAGCATCCGCTTGGCGCCCAGGTACCGATCGACCAGGCGCAGGCCGAGGTCGGTCCAGGCCATGAGGCCGCCCGCGGTGACGAGATCCTCGCCATCGATGAGGAGCTGGTCGGCGTCCAGGCGGACGGCAGGGAAACGCGCATTGAAGCGCTCGACATAGAGCCAGTGGGTGGTGGCGGTGCGGCCGTCCAGCAAGCCGGTTTCAGCCAGCAGAAAGGCGCCGGCGCAGATCGAGGCCAGACGCACGCCGCTCTGGTGCTGGCGACGTAGCCACTCGCGATAGGGCGCAGCAGCCTCCGGTGTGATCGGCTCAGCCAGGCTGGGTGGCAGGATCAGCACGCTGGGTGAGCCGCTCGCTGTGGGCAGCGAGTCGTAGACCCGCCTGGGCGCCGCTGCGCCCTCCTCCAGCCGCCAGTGGCTGACGCGCAATCGAGGGCGCTCCGCATCCTCCGCGGTCCCGGTCAGGCGCCCGGCGATCTCGAACAGATCCGTGAGGCCGTGGACCGTCGCCAGTTGCGCGCCGGGATAGAGCAGCAGACCGAGTTCGACCGGTGGTTGATCGTGCATGTGTCGCTGGCACCCCTGATGTTGTCGGTCACGCCCCTTCGCCTGCCGGCGCGGCTGGCCAATCATGACCGGACCCAAGACCTGAAGCATCTTCCGAGGAGCTGGACATGAGCAAGCACGCCGTCGTCGTCATCGATCTGCAGAACGAATACCTCCCCACCGGCAAATTGCCCCTCGACGGCATCGAGGCCGCGGTCGCCAACGCCGCCCGGATCATCGCCAACGCCCGCGACCAGGGCGTCCCGGTGATCCATGTGCAGCATCAGTCGCTCAGCAGCGAGGCACCGATTTTCGTGCCTGGCAGCGAGGGCGTCGCGATCCAGGCGGCCGTCACGCCCCAGGCTGGCGAGCCGGTGGTGGTCAAGCATTATCCCAATGCCTTTCGGGAAACCAACCTGAAGCAGCTGCTGGACGAGCGGGGTATCGGCTCGCTCGTCGTGGTGGGCGCCATGAGCCATATGTGCATCGATGCGGGCGTCCGGGCCGCGGCCGACATGGGCTACGCCGTGACGGTAATCCACGATGCCTGCGCCACCCTCGATCTGGAATTTAAAGGCGTCCGGGTGCCGGCTGCCCAGGTGCATGCCGCCCTGATGGCGGCGCTGGCCTTTGCCTATGCGAGCCTGGAATCCACCGACGCCTATCTCGCCGGCTAACGCGCTGGCGAAAGGTTGCCCAGGCCGGCGAGGAATTTCAGCCGTCGCGCCGCAGCCTCAGGTACCGGCTCGACAGGGTCGGCCCCGCGCAGCAGGTATTCTCCAGCCGATGTTCGGACTGTTTTCCAAAGACGCAGTAGGTATCGCGCCTGACCGGTGGTGGCTAGAAAACGTCCGTCAGGACCACCATCCGCCGGGAAGGACACTTTCAAGGATGCCTTATCGGCAGGCCAGCCTTTAGAATGACGAGCTAACCGGTTTGGCCGTGCCGATTTGCAAAGGGCGCGGTCCAAGCCCGGCATGGGTTACCCTTGCACGTGAATTCTATTTGGAGCGGTGAGCTGAACGATGGGCTTTGAGCAACTAGCTGAACTACGCGACCGCCTGCGGGCCGAGAAAGCGCAGGTAACGACCGAGAGCAAAGAGCGGCCGGCGCGGAGACCTTCACCGAAAGCCAAGCCCCGCGAGCAAAAGCCCCGCGAGCAGGATCCGGTGGTCGAGGGCATCCGCCGCCTGCAAAAGCATTTCCCGCTGGCCTTCCCGGTCAACCCTGCGCCCAAGGTGCCGCTCAAGGAAGGTATCCTGAAAGACGCCGAGCAGCACCTGGAGCGGCTGGGCATCACCGGTGACCAGCTCAAGCAGGCCATCGCCACCTGGTGTCGCGGCACTCGCTACTGGGCGGCCATGACCGAGGACGCGCCTCGTCTGGACCTGAATGGCCAGCCGGCCGGCAGCGTGACCGCTTCCCAGGCGGTCTATGCCAAGCAGCAGGCGCGCCGCCAGCGCGCCCAGGCCCGCCGCGAGCAGGCCAAGGCCAAGGCTGAAACGGCCTCGCCCGCCGAGCCCGAAGCCACCGAACCCGTCGCCGCTCCCGCGGACGGCGAATCGGCCTGACGCCGATGGCGCGCTGCCCTGGGCGGCGCGCCACTCGACGACGGGTTGCTGTTACAGCAGCAAGGCTACTTCTCCGGTAACGATCGCGACTGGCGCGGCCATCTGGTGGTCGCTATCTCCGTCGCCACACCCCTTTCATCCTTGCAGCGTTCGCTGCGGGGCCGAAGTCTGGCACCTGCCCCGCAGCCGGGATAGCCGAGCCTGATAGGCTTCATCGCGTCATTCCAAGACGTCGAGCCCCTGCTTCCGCTTGGCAGCCTCCACCAATAGGCGGCGCCCTTCTCCAAGGGGATGCGGGTGCCCGCTGTCTATCAGGCGAGCGGGTTCACCCTTCAGGTCACCGCACCCAGCTGCCAGGGCACGAACTCGTTCTGTCCATAGCCATGCAGCTCGCTACGGCTACGCTCTCCCGAGGCCAGGGCCAGCAATCGCTCGAAGATGAAGGCGCCGCGCTCTTCCAGGGTGGTGCTGCCATCGACCAGGCCGCCGCAATCCACGTCCATGTCATCACGCTGACTCTCCCAGAGCCGGGTATTGGTGGCGATCTTGAGCGATGGCGTCGGTGCACAGCCATAGGCGGAACCGCGTCCGGTGGTGAAGGCGATGAGGTTGGCGCCGCCCGCCACCTGGCCGGTGGCCGAGACGGGGTCGTAGCCGGGGGTGTCCATGAACACCAGGCCGGGGGTGCGCACCGGTTCGGCGTAGCCATAGACCGCCATGAGATCGGTGGAGCCGGCCTTGATCACGGCGCCAAGGGATTTCTCCAGGATGGTGGTGAGACCACCCGCCTTGTTGCCCGCCGACGGATTGTTGTCCAGGCTAGCGCCCGCACGGGCGCAATAGTCCTCCCACCAGCGGATGCGCTCCACCAGTCGCTCGCCTACCGCCGGGCTGGCGGCGCGCCGGGTGAGCAGGTGTTCGGCGCCGTAGATCTCCGGGGTTTCCGAAAGGATCGCGGTGCCGCCGGCGGCCACCAGCAGATCCACCGCGCGGCCCAGCGCCGGGTTGGCACTGATGCCTGAATAGCCGTCCGATCCGCCGCATTGCAGACCAAGGATCAGATGCCGGGCGCTGACCGGTTCGCGCTCCACCTCGTTGGCCGCAGGCAACAGGGCTTTTACGGCTTCAATGCCGCGAGCAACGGTGGCGGTGGTACCGCCGCTGTCCTGGATGTTGAGGCTGCGCAGCCCCGCATGCTCGGCGAGACCCTGGTCAGCCAGCAGCGTGGGGATCTGGTTGGCCTCGCAGCCCAGGCCGATGAACAAGACGGCGGCGAAATTGGCATGGGCCGCGTAGCCGCCCAGGGTCCGGCGCAGCACCGCCATGCCCTCGCCCTGGGTATCGATGCCGCAACCGACGCCATGGGTCAGGGCTACTACGCCGTCGACATGGGGATAGGGCTGCAGCGCCTCGGGGTGGACGTCTCGCCGGAAGTGGTCGGCCACTGCCCGCGCCACCGTCGCCGAGCAATTCACCGAGGTGAGGATGCCGATGTAGTTGCGGGTCGCCACCCGACCATCGGCACGGACGATGCCCCGGAAGCTGCGCTCGATCGGCACCGGCGCGCCACGGGCCTCGATGCCGAAGGCATGCTCCCGGGTGAAGTCGCCCATGGCGAGGTTGTGCACGTGGACGTGGCTGCCCGCGGTGATGGCCTCCCGGGCGAAGCCGATGATCTGACCATAGCGTCGTACCGGCTCGCCCATTGCTATAGGGCGCACGGCAACCTTGTGACCGGCAGGCACAGGTTCGCGAACCTGCACCCCCTCCTCCGGCAGTTCCAGGCCCGGCACCAGTGGCTGGCGGGCGATGAGCACATCGTCCTGGGGATGCAGGCGCAGGGTGGCGCGGGTGGCCGCCGCGGCGCCGCTACGGGTGATCAGTTCCATGTCCGTCTCCGCTTCAGCATTCGATGAGGGCCTTGACCACGCCCTCGGCAGGATCGAGCAAGGGTGGGAAAGCCTCGGGCACGTCCTCCAGGCGCAGTCGGTGGGTATTCAGTGCCTGGGTGGGCACCAGCCCGCGCCGGAGACAATCGTGCACGTGGCGGAAATCCTCGGCGGTGGCGTTGCGGCTACCGAGCAGGGTCGCCTCGCGCTTGTGAAATTCTGGATCAGCAAAGCTCAGGTTGCCCTGGACGATGGACACCAGCACGTACTTGCCGCCATGGGCGATGAAGGCGAAGCCGCGCTCCATGGCGCGGGGATTACCGGTGGCGTCGAACACCACATCGAAAAAATCACCGCCGGTGAGGTCGCGCAGGCGCGCCTCGTCATCCTCGCCAAGCGCGACCGTGGCCTGCACCCCCAGATGCTCGGCGCAGAAGGCCAGGCGATCGGTACGGCCGTCCAGCACCGTCACCCGCGCCCCGCGCAGGCGGGCGAACAGCGCCACCGCCATGCCGATGGGACCGGCGCCCACCACCAGCACCTGCTGCTGACCGGCTACCTCACCGCGCCGCACCGCATGGGCGCCAATGGCGAGAAACTCCACCATGGCCGCCTGGTCGGCATCCAGGCCATCCGCACGGAACAGCGCGCCGTGGGGCAGGCCCAGGTAGCCGGTCATGGCGCCATCACAATGCACGCCCAGGACCTGGATGCGGGTGCAGCAGTTGGTCTTGCCCTGGCGGCAGGCCACGCAGTCGCCACAGGACAGATAGGGCATCACATAGACCAAGTCGCCCTCGGCGAGGCCCGAGTCGGCTTCGGTCTCGGTCACCGTGGCGGAGATCTCGTGGCCCATGACCCGCGGATAATTCAGGTAGGGCTGATTGCCGGAAAAGATGTGCAGGTCCGTGCCGCACACCCCGACCCGCTCGATGCGCACCAGGGTTTCGCCCGGGCGACGCAAGGGCTTCTCCCGCTGCTCGGCGCGCAGCAGACCGGGCTCCTGACAGACGATGGTCAACATCAGTGTCTCTCCTCTTCCAGGCGCCGCACGGCCTGTTCCACACCACGCAATTCGGCCAGGCCCTTGAGCCGGCCGATCAGCGAGTAACCCGGATTGGTCCGTCGGTCCTGATCATCCAGCAGTTGGTGACCGTGATCCGGTCGCATCGGCAGGCGCGCACCGCCTTCGCGTTCGCGGCGACGCTCCTCGCGCACCAACTCGCGGATCACCCCGACCATGTCCACGTCGCCATCCAGATGATGGGCTTCGTGGAAGCTGCGTGGATCTTCCTCCCGGCGGGTCGCCCGCAGGTGGACGAAGTGAATGCGCGAGGCGAACTGGCGGGCCATGGCTACCAGGTCGTTGTCGGCGCGCACGCCATAGGAGCCGGTGCAGAAGGTCAGGCCGTTGGCGGGGCTGGGCACCGCCTCCAGTAGCCACTGGGCGTCGGCAGCGGTGGAGACCACGCGCGGCAATCCCAGCAGCGGCCGGGGTGGATCGTCCGGATGCACCCCCAGGCGGATCCCCACCTCCTCCGCCACCGGCACCACGGCCTGCAGGAAGACCGCCAGGTGCTCACGCAGGCGCGCGGCGTCGATCCCGGCATAGGTGGCCAGCAACTGTCGGAGGTCGGCGACCGAATAGCCTTCCTCGGCACCGGGCAGCCCGGCGATCAGGGTGCGTACCAGCTCTTCGCGACCGGCCGCGTCGAGATCCTCGTGATAGCAGCGCGCGCGTTCGATCTCCGCGGCGGAGTAGTCCGCTTCGGCCCCATCCCGCTGCAGGATGCAAAGGTCGAAGGCGGCGAAGGCATCCTGATCGAATCTCAGCGCCCAGCCGCCGTCGGGTAGTCGATGGGCCAGCTGGGTGCGGGTCCAGTCCAGCACCGGCATGAAGTTGTAGCAGACCACGTCGATGCCGCACTGGGCGAGGTTGCGTAGGCTCTGCCGGTAGTTGTCCAGGTAGCGCTCGCGCCCCGGCAGGCCACGCTTGATGTCCTCGTGCACCGGGATGCTTTCCACCACCGACCAGCTCAAACCCGCCGCCTCGATCAGCGCCTTGCGCTCGGCGATGGCCGCTACCGGCCAGACCTCGCCATTGGGAATCTCGTGCAGCGCCGTGACGATGCCGGTGGCACCGGTCTGGCGGATATCGGCGAGGGAGATGGGATCGCGCGGGCCGAACCAGCGCCAGGTATGTTCCATGTCAGACTCCTTGATCGGTCAAGTCGGCGATGGCCGCGCCTATGCCCGCCTCGGCGATGCGCCGATGGGCCTGCTGCACCGCTTCGCGGAAGGCGGCCTGCTCGGCCAACGCTGGCGGAAAGACCTCGGCTAGCGCCAGGACGGCATCGACCCGCGCCACGCCCTTAGGCAAGGCGGCCAGGGTGGCGCGCAGGGGATCGTCCAGGGCCTCGCCCTCGGCGTCACCAAAGTGAATCCAGGCCGCCACGCCGAGGGCGGTACAGGAGAAATCACCGCCCTGCTCCAGCAGCCGCTGGGCTCCCAGCAGCCAGCGCTGGGGCAGCTTTTGCGAGCCATCCATGGCGATCTGGCGCAGCCGGTGCTGCAGGGCATCGTTGCGAAAGCGTGCGACCAGGGCTTCGGCATAGGCGTCGAGATCGACACCATCGGGCATGTCCAGGGTTGGCGCCGCCTCGCGACTCATGTAGCGGTGCACCAGAGCGGCCAGCTGACGGTCGGCCATGGCCTCGGCCACGGTGCCGTGGCCGGCCAGGCTGCCCACATAGGCCAGCAGCGAATGGCTGCCATTGAGCAGGCGCAACTTCATGGTCTCGAAGGGGCGGACGTCCGCCACCATCTGCACCCCTTCGTGTTCCCAGTCCGGGCGTCCCTGAGGAAAGCGATCCTCGATCACCCACTGGCTGAAGGCCTCGCCCACCACCGCGGCCGGGTCATCGCAGCCAAGGTCGCGCAAGCGCGCGAAGGCGGCCTCGTCCATGGCCGGCACGATGCGATCCACCATGCTGCAGGGAAAGGCCACCTCGGTGGCGATCCAGGCCGCCAGGCCCGCGTCCTGGGCCTCGGCGAGGGACACCACCGCCTGGCGGGTCCGCTGGCCGTTGTCGGGCATGTTGTCGCAGCAGAGCACGGTGAAGGGTGCGATACCCGCGGCACGCCGGCGGCGCAGGCCTTCCACCAGCAGCCCCGGTGGGGTGCGCGGCGCCCGCGGTTCGGCGAGGTCGTGGACGATGCCGGGATCGTCGCGCCGCAGGGCACCGCTGGCGGGACTCAGGCAGTAACCCTTTTCCGTCACCGTCAGGGTGACGATGCGCACCCCGGGATCGGCCAGCCGCGCCAGCAGGGCCTCGCGCTCGGCACCGCCGTCACCGGCATAGAGCACCTCGCGCAGGGCGCCGATCTCGCGCAGCACCCCTTCGCGCCGGTTGCGGTACTCGGCCACGTGATAGCGACCCTGCTGAGCGCGCAGGGTCTCCACCAGCGCCCGCCCCGACCTCAGGTTGGCGCTGCTCAGGCCCCAGGCACCACCACCATGGCGAGCCAGGTTGCGTTCCAGGTAGACCGCCTGGTGAGCACGGTGGAAGGCGCCCAGTCCCAGGTGGACGATACCGATGGCCGGCGCCGGATAGCGCGAGGGGATCCGTTCGAAGTCGCTCATCGGGTGCCTCCCGCGGCCAGCTCGGTCGGTGCGCTCGCCGGCCGCTCGGCCAGCGGCTTGACGAAGCGCGCCACGCACAGCGAGCCGATCACGGTCAGGGCGCCGGCCAGCAGGAAGGCGCTGGTGAAGGCCCCGGTGAACTGCACCAGGTAGCCGGTCACCGCCGGGCCGATGATGCCCGAGGTGTTGGCCAGGAAGTGCATGAAGCCGCTCACCCCGCCGACCCGCGCCGCCGGCACCGTGTCCTGGATGATCGCCCAGTAGATGGCGCCGGTCAGATAGAGGAAGAACACCGAGAGCGCCACCAGCGCCACGGCCGCATAGAGGGTGCTGACCAGGCCAGCCACGGCGATACACAGGGCACAGGCCAGCAGACAGGTCACCAGCACCACCTTGCGCGAGAACATCAGCCGGCCGGTCTTGCGGAACACCCAGTCGGACAGATAGCCGCCCACCGCCAGGCCGATGAAGCCCAGCACCCAGGGGATCACCGTGGCAATGCTCATGTCCTTCACGTTGAGGCCGTAGGCCTGGATCAGGTAGCTGGGAAACCAGGTCAGGAAGAAGAACAGGGTGTAGTTGTAGGCAAAGAACGCCAGGGCGGTGAACAGCACCGTGGGCTGGCGCAGATAGTACTTGAGCGGCCGCACCTCGGTATCCACCACGGCCACGGCGCGCTCCTCGGCGGCGATGTCGGCGGCCAACTGGCCGGTCGGCTTGTCCTTGATCCAGAGGTACCAGACCACGGCCCAGACGAAGCCGATCAGCATGATGACGATAAAGGACACCTTCCAGCCGTAGGCCACGGCGATCACCCCGACGATGGGGCCGGAGATGGCCCCGCCCAAAGGGGTGCCCGACATCGACAGGCCCAGGGTGCGACCCCGGTTATGGGGCGCGTACCAGTTGTTGACCATCTTGCTGGTGGAGACGCTCAAGGGCCCCTCGGCCATGCCGAACAGCACCCGGATCACGATCAGCGCGGCGAAGCCCGAGGCCAGCACCGTCAGGCCACTGAACGCCGACCAGAGCACCATGGCCAGCAGCAGCGTGGTCTTGGCGCCATAGCGATCGGCGGCCCAGCCGCCAATGAAGTTGAACGCCGCATAGCCGACGAAGAAGGCGCTGAACAGCAGCCCCATCTCGCCGGCGCTCAGCGCGAAGTCCTTCTGGATCAATGGCGCCGCCACCGACAGCGCCGAGCGATCCAGATAGTTGACGACTCCCGCCAGGAACAGCATGACGAGTACCAGCCCACGACCTTGTCCAGCCATTTGTTACCTCCCGCTCATTGTCTTTATTCGGTAAGGCATAAGAGAACTCCCCAGGGGGAGTCGGATTTTTCAGACGTTGCCGCCCCACTGCACCAGCACCTTGCGCGTCTGCTCGGGGTGCCTTTCGATCAGCTCGATGGCGCTCGGCATCTCCTGGCTGGCCACCTGATGGCTGATCAGCGCCGCGGCATCCAGCTTGCCCGCCGCCAGCAGCTCGATGACCCGCGGGAAGCGCCCGTTGTTGAGCCGCGAGCCCACCAGGGTCAGTTCCTTCTTGATGATCTCCAGCTGCACCAGCTCGCTGGGCGTGGCGCTGAAGCCCAGCAGGCCGATGCGCCCGGCCGGCGAGGCCAGGCGGACGATCTCCGGAAGCAAGGCCGGATGGCAGGCGGCGTCGACGATCAGGGGCACGCCCTCGCCGCCGGTGGCCTCGCGCAGCGCCGCCTCGACATCGGTATCGCGGCCATTGAGAGTGCGGGTCGCGCCCAGGGCACGGGCGGTGGCCAGGCGATCGTCCAGCACATCGGTCACGGTGATGTCGGCGATGCCCAGCGCCCTGGCCATCTGCACCAGGGTCAGGCCGATCACCCCGGCGCCATAGATCAGCAATGAATCGCCGGGAAAGACCTGCATCCGCTCCAGCACATTGAGGGCGATGCTGTAGGGCTCGACCAGCGCGGCCTGGGCCAGCGGCAAACCGGGCGGCAGGCGATGGGCATTGGCCGCGGGCACGCAGACCTCTTCGCTGAAGCCGCCATCGCGATGCACCCCCAGCACCTGCAGGCGACTGCAGACATTGGGCCGGCCGATGCGGCAGGGATAGCAGCTGCCGCAGGCGATCACCGGATCGACGCAGACCGGATCGCCCACCGCCAGGCCGCTCACGCCCTCGCCTACCTCGCGCACCACCCCGGCGAATTCATGGCCGGTGACGCGGGGAAAGCGCACGAAGGCGTTCTGCCCATGGATGATGTGCATGTCCGAGCCGCAGATGCCGGCATAGGCCACCCCGACGCGGACCTCGCTCGGTGCCAACACGGGCACCGCGACCTCTTCGATGCTGAATTCGTGGGGTGCTCTGACCTGAAAGGCTTTCATCCTGGATTCCTCGCTCACCAATGCCACAGGGTGCCGTCCACCAGCCGGTTCACCGGCAGGCTGGCGCGTTTGTACGGATAACGGGCGGCGAGGTCTTCATCGATGTCCACGCCATGGCCGGGCACCTCGCCCGGAGTGAAATGGCCGTCCGCGAAACGATAGGCATGGGGGAAGACCTCCTCGATGCGCGCCTCGTGGGGCATGTGCTCCTGGATGCCGAAGTTGGGTACCCAGGTGTCGAAGTGCAGCGCCGCGCCCATGCACACCGGTGACAGGTCGGTGGCGCCGTGGAAGCCGGTGCGCACCTGGTAGAGCGCCGCCAGATCGGCGATGCGCCTCATGTGGGTGATGCCGCCGGCATGCACCAGGGTGGCGCGGATGTAGTCGATCAGCTGCTCCTGGATCAGCTCACGGCAGTCGTGGATGGAGTTGAACACCTCGCCCACCGCCAGCGGCGTGGTGGTGTGCTGGCGGATCAGCCGGAAGGCTTCCTGGTTTTCCGCCGGGGTGCAGTCCTCCAGCCAGAACAGGTTGTATTCCTCGACCCTCTTGCCCAGCCGCCCCGCTTCGATGGGCGTCAGCCGGTGGTGCACGTCGTGCAGCAGGTGCAGGTCGTCGCCGAAGCGCTCGCGCACCGCGGCGAACAGCTTGGGCACGTGATTGAGGTACTTGGCGGTGTCCCAGACGTGCTCGGCCGGCAGGTCGCTGTCGGCCGGTTCGTAGCGCTCGCCCTCGCGCTTGGCCACGCCATAGGTGGTGGGTATGCCCGGCACCCCGCACTGCACCCGCACCGCGCGATAGCCCTGCTCGACATGGCGGGCCACTTCGTCCAGGCAGCTCTCGATGTCCTTGCCGGTGGCATGGCCATAGACCATCACCCGCTCGCGGCTCTTGCCGCCGAGCAGCTGGTACAGCGGCATACCAGCGGCCTTGGCCTTGAGATCCCAGAGCGCCACGTCCACCGCGGCGATGGCGGTCATGGTCACCGGTCCGCGCCGCCAGTAGGCACCGCGATAGAGGTACTGCCAGATGTCTTCGATGCGGTGGGCGTCACGACCGATCAGCGCCGGCAGCACGTGCTCCTCCAGGTAGGCGACGACCGCCAGCTCGCGGCCATTGAGGGTGGCGTCACCCAGGCCATGGAGGCCTTCGTCGGTGACGATCTTGAGCGTGACCAGATTGCGACCGGGACAGGTGACGATGACGCGGGCTTCAGTGATCTTCATGGCTTCAGGCCTGGGCAGTGAGAGAAAGAAACAGGGGCGGCATGGCCGGCATGGCCGCGCGCGAGATGAGCGCGCCGGGATGCTGGATGACCGTGGCCGCCAGGCGATGGCCCCAGGAGGCGGCCACTGCGGGCGCTCCCTCCTGAAGGCGGCAGGCCAGGTAGGCGGCGCTGAAGGAGTCCCCGGCGGCCGTGGTATCGACCACCCGGGCCACCGCTTCGCCGGCCACTTCCTGGCGTCCTTGGCGGTTCTGCAGCAGGCAGCTGCGTGCGCCGCGCTTGAGCGCTACCTCGGCCACGCCCCACTCGGCGTACTGGGCGAACAGCGCCGCCTCGTCGGCGAAACCGAACAGGGCGGCATCGTCTTCCCAGGTCACCAGCGCCAGATCGGTCAGTTGCAACAGCCGGTGATAGGCCGTGCGCGCGGCCTGGACACTCGGCCACAACCGCGGCCGGTAGTTGTTGTCGAAGACGATGCGGGTGCCGGCGGCACGAGCCTGGCGCAGAGCCTCCAGCAGCCGCTCGCGGCCGGTATCGGTCAGCACCGCCAGGCTGATACCGCTGAGGTAGAGCACCTGATACTCGGCCAGAGACGCCAGCAGCGGTTGGGCCTCGGCACCGTCGAAACACTCACGCGCCGCCGCCTCGCCGCGCCAGTAGAGAAAGCGCCGCTCGCCGTCGGCGTCGGTCTGGATCAGATAGAGGCCCGGCAGACGTCCGGGCAGCACCCGTACCCGCTCGTCCCCTACGCCCTCCTCACGCCAGCAGGCGCGCATGGCCTGGCTCAGGCTGTCGTCGCCCACCGCGGTGAGGTAATCCACCTGCACCCCGTCGCCCCCCAATAGCCGCCGCAGATAGACAGCAGCATTCAGGGTATCGCCGCCAAAGGCCTGGCCCAGCTGGCCATCCATTTGGCTGCGCAACTCGACCATGCATTCACCGATGAGGCCGATGCGGGTGATGGGAGTCGCTAGGAAGGCCGCGCTCATGCGTCCTTGCTCCAGGCCGTAGACGAACTTTGCACCCTGGCGACAGGCGAAGATCCGCGCCTGATCAGAGCGCGAAAAGACAAAGAGACAACCAGCGGCTGGCGTACGGGCATCATGACTGTGGACCTGGCTATTGTTCTTGTTCGATCCGGCGACCTGAGCCACCGAAGGGGACGGTCACCGTCGTCGAGCTACTTTCGGGACAGTGTTCCGTTTTGCTGGACCCAGTGTTGCTGGCAATTCCCGCATCCGTCAATCAGAATGGAACACTGTTCCACCAAATAGGCGACCGGCGGTCTCATGGAAAAATCGACTTCTCTCGGCAACGACATGGTCAGTGCGGTCGGACGTACCCTGGCCGTACTGGAAGCCCTCGGCGAACGCGAGGACGACTGCGGCGTCTCGGAGCTGGCGCAGCAGCTGGACCTGTCGAAAAGCACCGTCCACCGCTTCCTGCAGACGCTCAAGGCCCTGGGCTATGTGGTCCAGGATGCCGAGGACCGCTACCGCCTGAGCGTCAAGCTGTTCGAACTGGGCGCCCGCGCCCTGCCGCAGCTGGAACTGGTCCGCGAAGCCGAATCGGGCATGCGCCTGCTCAACGACCTCACCGGCGAGACCGTCCACCTCGGCATCTTCGACGAGGGCGCCATCGTCTATGTGCACAAGCTCGACTCGCGCTACACCCTGCGCATGTATTCGCGTATCGGGCGGCGGGCGCCGCTGTATTGCACCGGGATCGGCAAGGTGCTGATGGCCTGGCGGCCGGAGGCCGAGGTACGACAGATCCTCGCCCAGGAGACCTTTGTCCGTCGCACGCCCAACACCCTCGACAGCCTGGCTGCCTACCTGACGGAACTGGCACGCGTCCGCGCGTTGGGTTTCGCCGAGGACCATGAGGAATTCGAAGACAACATGAGGTGCCTGGCGGCGCCGATCCGCGATCGCTTCGGCCAGGTCATCGCCGGCCTGAGCGTCTCCTTTCCCTGCTTCCGCTTTCGTGAAGACCTCAAGGCCGAGTACGTCGAGCAGATGCTCGCCACCACGGCGCGCATCTCGGCCCAGTTGGGTGCCCCGGCGCGCTAGCGCCGTCGGAGAACAGGTCCTGATGGCCGAGGACATCGATCCCGCTACAGGCGCCAGCCAGGGGTCCAGCGCCAGCAACGAGGTGGCGCGCCGGTCTCAGGTCGGGGGTGGCCGAATTCACGATCGGCACGAGGCCACCGGCCTGCCCTGCAGCAGCCGCCGAAGCGCCGCCAACGCCGTCGTTCCTCTCCGGCCGCGGACCATCGACGGTTTCCAGCACCTGGCCAGACAGCCCTCGGCTGGTAGCCCGGTGAGGCGGCAGAGGTTGCGAGAGAGTTGCCGGGCCATGCGGCCTTTTCAGTCGGCGGGGAACCGTTCTTAATGAGGGGCTATGACATCCGACGCTCATGGCCAAACGCACTTGCCGCGACGCCTGCCGGCAAACGGTAGGCACGGCTTTTTTCCAGGCACAAAAAAAGCTGCCCTAGGGCAGCTTCTCTTGCGTCGTTCGGGCAGTTCAGAGGACCCAAAACAACTCATATGGCGCGGCGGACGGGACTCGAACCCGCGACCCCCGGCGTGACAGGCCGGTATTCTAACCGACTGAACTACCGCCGCGCAGTGCGTGTACCTTGCGGAACACTTCCCGAAGAGTTTGGTGGCTGATGACGGGATCGAACCGCCGACCCCCTGCGTGTGATGCAGGTGCTCTCCCAGCTGAGCTAATCAGCCATCCCCTTCGGGTGACGCGCATTCTCCTCGTAGCCCCTTGATCCGTCAAGGAATTTTCCAATTTTATTTTCTACGAGGCGCTATTCCCGATAGATCATCTTGCGGGTCATGCCGCCGTCCAAGGTGATAGCCTCACCGCTGATGAAACCAGCGTTGCCGCTCAGCAACCAGGCCACGCAGGCCGCGACATCTTCCACCGTCCCTACCCGCCCGACCGGATGCTGCTCATGGTCGGTGGCGGACAGCGGCTCGGCTTCGCGGACATGGGCATCGCGCGCATCGATCCAACCCGGGCAGAGGGCATTCACCCGCACTTCCGGGCCCAGGCTGATGGCCAGGGCATGGGTCAGGGCCAGCAATCCGCCCTTGCTGGCGGCATAGGCCTCGCTGTGGGGCTCGGACTGCCGGGCTCGAGTCGAGGCGATGTTGACGATGGCGCCCTGCTGCTCGCGCAGATAGGGCGCGCAATGCTTGGCCATCAGCATGGGGCCGTCCAGATTCACCCCTAGCACCTTGCGCCACTCGGCCAGCGCCAGGCTTTCCAGCGGCTGGCCCTGGGCGGTGGCGAGACCGGCATTGTTGACCAGGGCGTCCAGCCGCCCGAACTGGCCGATCACCTGGGCGACGGCGGACTCCACCTGACTCTCGTCAGCCACGTCCAGGGCGACGAACAAGGCGCGTTCGCCAAGGGCAGCAGCCACCTTGGCGCCGCGCTCCTGCTCGATGTCGGCCACCACTACCCGCCAGCCTTCGGCCACCAGCCAGGCGGCGATGCCCAGCCCGATCCCCCGCGCCGCACCCGTGACCAGGGCGACGCGCAATTCCACCGGTGCGAACGTCAGACTCATAGGGCCGCCAGTCCGCGGGCCAGATCCTGCCGCAGGTCACCCAGGTCTTCGAGACCCACGGCGATGCGGATCAGGCTGTCGCTGATCCCGGCATTGGCGCGCTCGGCGGGCGACAGCCGCCCATGCGAGGTGGTCGCCGGGTGGGCGATGGTGGTCTTAGTATCGCCCAGGTTGGTGGTGATGGAGATCATCCGGGTGGCATCGATGAAACGCCAGGCAGCGTCGCGCCCACCGGCCACCTCGAAGCTCAGCACAGCGCCAAAGGCCGACTGCTGACGGCAGGCCAGCTCATGCTGCGGATGGCTTTGCAGGCCGGCATAGTGGACCCGCTCGACGCCGGGCTGGCCTTCCAGCCAGCGCGCCAGCTCCAGTGCGGTCTGGCTGTGCGCCTGCATGCGGATCTTCAGCGTCTCCAGGCCCTTGAGGAACAGCCAGGCGTTGAAGGGGCTCAGGGTTGGCCCTGCGGTACGCAGGAAGCCCACCACTTCCTTCATCTGTTCGGCACGGCCAGCGACCACGCCGCCCATGCCGCGGCCCTGGCCATCGATGTACTTGGTCGCCGAATGGATGACGATGTCGGCACCCAGCGCCAGCGGCTTTTGCAGCGCCGGGGTGCAGAAGCAGTTGTCGACCGCCAGCAGCGCGCTCTGGGCATGGGCGATCTCGGCCAGGGCGGCGATGTCCACCAGCTCGGCGAGGGGATTGGACGGGGACTCGACGAAGAACAGCCGGGTATTGGGCTTGCAGGCCGCCTGCCAGGCATCGAGATCGGCCAGCGGCGGATAGTCCACCTCGATACCGAAGCGCTTGAAGTACTTTTCGAACAGGCTGATGGTGGAGCCGAACACGCTGCGCGAGACCAGCACATGGTCGCCGGCGCTGCACAGGCTCATCACCATGGCCAGGATGGCCGACATGCCCGAGGCGGTGGCCACCGCCTGCTCGGCCCCTTCGAGGGCTGCGATGCGGGCCTCGAAGGTACGCACCGTGGGATTGGTGTAGCGCGAGTAGACGTTGCCCGGCACCTCGCCGGCGAAACGCGCCGCGGCATCCGCGGCGGTCCGGAACACATAGCTGCTGGTCAGGAACAGGGCTTCGCCATGCTCGCCTTCCGGCGAGCGCTGCTGCCCTGCCCGTACCGCCAAGGTCTCGAAGGCCGCGCCCTCGAGATCACTGTCCAGGCGTCCGGCATCCCAGTCTTGGCTCATGTGCAGCTCCTTAGTCGTTGTAGAGATCGATGATGGCGCTGACCGCCTTGTGCTTGCCCTTAGCCGCGTCGTTGCGTGCCTGCTCGATCCGATTCAGATAGGCGGCATCGACGTCGCCGGTGATGTACTCGCCATCGAACACCGCGCAGTCGAACTGCTCGACCTTGGGCGCCTTGCGGGTACGCACGGCTTCCTGCAGGTCCTGCAGATCCTGGTAGATCAGCCAGTCGGCGCCGATCAGCTCGCCGACCTCCTCGGTGGTGCGGCCGTGGGCGATCAGTTCGTGCACGCTGGGCATGTCGATGCCGTAGACGTTGGGGAAGCGCACCGCCGGAGCCGCCGAGCAGAAGTAGACCTTCTTGGCGCCGGCTTCGCGGGCCATCTGGATGATCTGCTTGCAGGTCGTGCCGCGGACGATGGAGTCATCCACCAGCATCACGTTCTTGCCGCGGAATTCCAGCTCGATGGCGTTGAGCTTCTGGCGCACCGACTTCTTGCGCGCGGCCTGGCCGGGCATGATGAAGGTCCGACCGATGTAGCGGTTCTTGACGAAGCCCTCACGGAACTTGACGCCCAGGTGGTTGGCCAGCTCCAGCGCCGCGGTGCGGCTGGTGTCCGGAATCGGGATGACCACGTCGATGTCGTGCTCGGGCCGCTCGCGCTGGATCTTCTCGGCAAGCTTCTCGCCCATGCGCAGGCGGGCCTTGTAGACCGAGATGCCGTCGATGATGGAATCCGGGCGCGCCAGGTAGACGTGTTCGAAGATGCAGGGTGCGTAGTGCGGATTCTGCGCGCACTGGCGGGTGTAGAGACGCCCGTCCTCGGTGATGTAAACCGCTTCGCCCGGCTCCAGGTCGCGGATCAGGGTGAAGCCGAGTACATCGAGGGCGACGCTCTCGGAGGCGATCATGTACTCCACGCCGTATTCGGTGTGGCGCTGACCGAAGACGATGGGGCGGATGGCGTTGGGATCGCGGAAGCCGACGATGCCATAGCCGGTGATCATGGCCACCACGGCGTAACCGCCACGGCAACGCTCATGAACCTCGGAAACCGCGGCGAAGACGTCGTCCTCGGTGGGCTGCAGCTTGTTGCGTACCGCCAGCTCGTGGGCGAAGACGTTGAGCAGCACCTCGGAATCGGAGGTGGTGTTGACGTGGCGCAGATCGGATTCGTAGATCTCGCGGGACAGTTGCTCGACGTTGGTCAGGTTGCCGTTGTGCGCGAGGGTGATGCCATAGGGCGAATTCACGTAGAACGGCTGCGCCTCGGCGGAGCTGGAGCTGCCGGCGGTGGGATAGCGCACATGGCCGATGCCCATGTGGCCGACCAGGTGCTGCATGTGCCGCTGCTGGAAGACATCGCGGACCAGGCCGTTGTCTTTGCGCAGGAAGAGTTTACCGTCCAGGCTGGTGACGATACCGGCGGCATCCTGACCGCGATGTTGAAGGACGGTGAGCGCGTCGTACAACGACTGGTTGACGTTAGTCTTGCCCACGATACCTACGATGCCACACATGTGACGCGACCCCACTGTTTCAAGTGATGCGACGGCGAACCATCGCAGGATGACCCCGGCAGTGCGAGGCCTGGAAAAGCGTTCAAGGAGCCTTGGGCCCCAGCTGCGGCAGCAGTTGCAGACTGGGCATGGGCGTCGCGCCCAGCCATTGGCCGGCAAAGCCCAGCAGCAGATTCTTCGACCAATCGGCCACTAAAAGAAAATGTGGAACCAGCACCGACTGTTGCCACCAGCCATCCTGCTGGACCGGCCCCAGGCTCAACAGGCCCACGGCCACGGTGATCAACAGCGCACCGCGGGCGGCGCCAAAGGCCATGCCAAGAAAGCGATCGGTGCCCGACAATCCGGTGACGCGGATCAATTCGCCAAGCAAGAAGCTCACCAGGGCACCGACCAGCAGCGTCAGCACGAAGAGAATGACACAGGCGGCGATCACCCGCCCGGAAGGCACCTGAATATAGTCGACCAGGTAGTTGGACAGCGCCCCGCCGAAGACCCAGGCCACGCCACCGGCCACGATCCAGGTGGCCAATGACAACGCTTCCTTGACGAAGCCGCGCCTGAGACTGATCAGGCAGGAAACGATGACGACGGCGACGATCGCCCAGTCCACCCAGGTGAAGCCCACGGCAAGGTCCACTTACAAAAAGGCCCTGCATTCTAGCAGAGCCTTGTGACCGGGTTAACCGCGCTCCGGCTGAAAGCGTACGACGAAACCCTTGACGCCATTCTGCTTGTTGAGCTGATCGCGCAGGCGATCCGCCTCGCTGCGCTCTATCACCGGTCCGACGAAGACGCGATTCATGCCATCGGCGGTCCGCACATAGGCGTTGTAGCCCTGACTGCGCAGCTTGGCCTGCAGGGCATCGGCGCTGGGCCGGGACGACAGACTGGCGAGCTGCACCGACCAGCTGTTGGGCAGGTTGGCCGCGCCCAGGCGCGAGTCCGGCTTGGCCGCCGGCGCCGGGGTAGCCGTCGGTGCCACGGGAGCACTGGCCACGGGCGCAGGGGTGGCAGGCGCCTTGGCGACCGGCGCGGCAGGCTGGGGCGGCGGCGCCGTCACCGGGGCATTCTGCGCCGGCGCCTGACCGGAGGTACCGGCGATGGGCGTCTGCGGCTTGCCGAGCGGCTTGGCCGGCTCGTCCGGCACCACCACCACCGGCGGCGCCTCGGGCGTCTGCACCGGCTGAACCTCGGTACTGGGCACGGTGGGCGCGGCCGGCTGGGGCGGCGCCTCGACCGCTACCTTGCGGGCGTCGTCCTGGCGATTGAAGAGCATGGGTACGAAGATGATGATCAGCGCCAGCAGTACCAGCGCGCCTATGACTCTTTGCTTGAGCATGGGTTATGCCTCCGCGGATTCGGATAGGGAAGAGAGCTGCGCGAGGACCTCGGCGACGCTGTAGAAGGAGCCGAACACCACCACCTCGTCGGCTGCCGAACTGGCCGCCAGCTGGGCTTCGAAGGCCGCCAGCAGCGAAGCATGGGCCTCGGCCTGGGCACCCTGCGCCCTCAGGATGGCGGCAACCTCGGCGCCGTCGCGACTGCGCGGGGTCGGCAGACTCGCTACCGCCCAGTCGGCGAACAGCGCTGCCAGGGGCGCCAGGATGCCATCCAGGTCCTTGTCGGCCAGGACGCCGAACACCGCACGCCGCACGCCGGCGACCGGCTTCATCGCCAGGCGCCGGGCTAGGTACTCGGCGGCGTGGGGATTGTGGGCCACGTCCAGCAGGACATTGAGGGTTTCCCCTGCCCGCTCGACCTGGCGACGATCGAGCCGACCGGTCATGCGCGTGGCCTGGAGCGCCACCGCGATCCGCTCCGGCAGCCAAGGCTGGTCGAGCAAGGCGTAGGCCTGCAGGGCCAGAGCGGCATTTTCCATGGGCAGATCCAGCAGCGGCAGGCCCGGCAGCGCCAGGTCATTGCCCTGGGCATCGCGCCCGCGCCAGAACCAGCTGGCGCTCTCGATCTGCAGATCGAAGGCTTCCCCGCGCAGCAGCAAGGGGGCACCGAGACGTTCGGCGGCTGCGGCCAGCGCCGCGGGCGGCTGCAGATCGCCACAGAGGGCCGGCTTGCCAGCGCGGAAGATCCCGGCCTTTTCCACGGCGACGCTGTCGCGGGTATCGCCCAGCCATTCGGCGTGATCCAGGCCGATGCTGGTAACCAACGCCAGATCGGCGTCGATCAGGTTGACCGCATCCAGGCGCCCGCCCAGACCGACTTCGAGAACGGCGACGTCCAGCCGGGCACGCTCGAACAGCCAGAAGGCGGCCAGGGTACCCACTTCGAAATAGGTCAGGCTGATCTCGCCCCGCGCGGCTTCCACCGCGGCGAAGGCGGTGCAGAGCTCGCTATCGCTGGCGAGGGTGCCGTCCACGTCGACGCGCTCGTTGTAGCGCACCAGATGCGGCGAGGCATAGACGCCCACCCGCTGCCCGCTGGCGCGCAGCAGGCTGGCGAGAAAGGCACAGGTGGAGCCCTTGCCGTTGGTGCCGGTCACGGTCACCACCCGCGGGGCCGGCCGGGTCAGGCCCAGCCGCTGCGCGACCTCGCGCACCCGGTCCAGGCCCATGTCGATCGCCGACGGATGCAGCTGCTCGAGATAGGCCAGCCACTGCGCGAGGCTGCGCGCAGCCATCAGGCCGCCGGAACCGGCTGGTGCTGGAAGGTCGCCAGCAGACGCGCCAGGCGATCACGCAATTCCTTGCGCGACACGATGAGGTCGACGGCGCCATGCTCCAGCAGGAATTCGCTGCGCTGGAAGCCTTCCGGCAGCTTTTCACGCACGGTCTGCTCGATCACGCGCGGGCCGGCAAAGCCGATCAGCGCCTTGGGCTCGGCGACGATGACGTCACCCAGCATCGCCAGACTGGCGGAGACGCCACCGTAAACCGGATCGGTCAGCACCGAGATGAAGGGGATGCCCTCTTCGCGCAAGCGCGCCAGCACCGCGGAGGTCTTGGCCATCTGCATCAGGGAGATCAGGGCTTCCTGCATCCGCGCACCACCGGAGGCGGAGAAGCAGATCAGCGGGCAGCGCTGTTCCAGGGCCACGTTGGCCGCGCGCACGAAGCGCTCGCCGACCACGGCGCCCATGGAGCCGCCCATGAAGGAGAATTCGAAGGCGCAGACCGCCACCGGCATGCCCTTGAGGGTGCCACGCATGGAGATCAGGGCGTCTTTCTCGCCGGTTTCCTTCTGTGCTGCAGTGAAGCGATCCTTGTACTTCTTGCTGTCCCGGAATTTCAGCCGGTCCACCGGCTCCAGCTCGGTGCCCAGCTCTTCACGACCTTCGGCGTCGAGGAAGATGTCCAGGCGGCGACGCGCGTTGATACGCATGTGGTGACCGCACTTCAGGCACACGTCCAGGTTCTTTTCCAGCTCCGGACGGTAGAGGACCGCTTCGCAGGCCGGACACTTGTGCCAAAGACCTTCCGGCACCGAACTGCGCTTCACCTCGGACCGCATGATGGAAGGAATCAGTTTGTCGACCAGCCAATTGCTCATGCATCTCTCTCCACTTGCATGGGCTCCCAGCGCGGCCTGGGCCACGCCTTCCTTGAGCATCTGTAATAGGTTCGGCAGCGCCCGCTGTATCCCGGGCCGCTACCCTGTTGTCGCATGCCGGCCCCCTGGGAGCCGGACGGCAGACCCACCAGGGGCGGATCCGCTTGAATATGTCGCAGGTGTGGACGGCGACCACCTGACGAGGGTCACATCAGGCGACCGCGGCACCTCGCACGGCCGCCACGAAACGCGCGATCTCGGCGGCATCCTTGATGCCCTTGGCCTGCTCTACGCCGCCGCTCACGTCCACGCCATAGGGCCGGGACGCGGCGATGGCCGTGGCGACGTTGCCCGCGTCCAGCCCGCCCGCCACGATCAGCGGCAGCGAAAGGTCCCGCGGCACCCGCGTCCAGTCGAAGGCCAGACCGGTCCCCCCAGGCACGCCGGCGACATAGGTATCGAGCAGCAAGCCGCGGGCGCCGGCGTAGTCACCGGCGATGGCGACGAGGTCGATGTCCTCGCGCATGCGCAGAGCCTTGATATAGGGACGGCGGTAACGGGCGCATTGCGCCGGCGTCTCGTCGCCGTGGAATTGCAGGAGATCCAGGGGCACGGCATCCAGCGTCTCCTCGATCTCGCAGGGCGAGGCATCGACGAAGAGCCCGACGGTGGTCACGAAGGGCGGCAGCGCCGCCACGATCTGACGCGCCTGGGCAGCGCTCACCGCGCGCGGGCTGCGCGCATAGAACACCAGGCCGATGGCATCGGCGCCGGCAGCCGCGGCGGCCAGCGCATCCTCGACCCGGGTGATCCCGCAGATCTTCACTCGAACGTTAGCCAAACCGGAATGACCTCGTTCCAAATCGATGGATGTTAGCAGACCACCCGCGCAGCGTCAGCCTTGGGGGTCATCCAGCTCGGGGATATGCCCCAGGAACAGCGGCCCCAGCGGCCGCTTGGGCACGGGCGTGCTTTCGGGATATTCGGCGTCCACCAGGTAGAGGCCATAGGGATGGGCGGTAACGCCACCCAGCCGTCGCTCCCGCGCCGCCAGGACCTCGCTCACCCACTCCACCGGCCGCTCGCCACAGCCCACCGCCATCAGCACCCCGGCGATGTTGCGCACCATGTGGTGCAGGAAGGCATTGGCGCGGATGTCGAGGACGATCAGCCGCCCGCTCTGCCAGAGACGCAGGTGGTGGATGGTCTTGATCGCCGACTTGGCCTGGCAGGCCTTGGCCCGAAAGGAGGTGAAGTCGTGGGTGCCGAGCAGCACCTGGGCCGCCTCGCGCATGGGCTCAATGCGCAGCGGACGATGATTCCAGGTGACCTCCTCGGCGAGGTGGGCGGGCCGGATCGGGTCGTTGTAGATCACGTAGCGATAACGCCGTGCCATGGCGCTGAAACGGGCGTGGAACTCGTTGCTGACCGGCTTGACCCAGGTGACGCTGATGTCGGACGGCAGATTGGCGTTGGTGCCCATCACCCAGGCCTTGAGCGGCCGCGCGACGGGGGATTCGAAATGCACCACCTGGCCGGTGGCGTGTACCCCACAGTCGGTACGCCCAGCGCAGTGCAGCGCGATGGGCGCCGCGGCGACCTCGGACAGAGCGTCTTCCAGGGTCTCCTGGACGGAGCGCACGCCCGGCTGCTGGCGCTGCCAACCGCGATAGCGCGCACCCTTGTACTCCACGCCGAGCGCAATGCGCTGGGGCGGAACGATGATGGTGGGGTCTAGAAAATCCAAGGCGACGGCCAGGCGAAAAAAAGGGGAGGCAGCTTATAGCGCCTCCCCTCCTCTGCCAAGCCCGGCCACTGTCAGCTGAGCTGGGCGATGATCTCTCGCGCTTCCTGCTGCTGCCCGGCATTGCCCTCGGCCAGCACCTCGTCAAGGATGTCGCGGGCACCCTCGGGGTCACCCATGTCGATGTAGGCGCGCGCCAGGTCCAGCTTGGTGGCGGTCTCGTCTTCACCGGAAAGGAAGTCGAAGTCGTCCAGACCGTCGCTACCAGCCGTGCCGCTGGTGGTCTCGGCATCGAACTGGCGCGAGGCCTCCTGCAGGCGGGCGGCGAACTCTTCGTCGCTTTCGCGTTTGGGCGCCGGCTGCTCGTCGTCGAAATCGGACAGGTCGAAACTTGCTGGCAGCTCGGCGTCGGCGGTCTGCGTAGCGGGCGCATCCAGCGGCTCGTCGAAGGCCGAACCCGCGTTGGTACCCGCGAGCGGCTCGTCCTGTGCCGGATCGCCCTGCCGCTCGAATTCGCTGAAGTCCAGGGCGAAGTCGTCGTCCTTGGCGGCCGGAGTGGTCGCCGAGGTAGCCGAGGTAGCCGTGGGTTCGGCATCGAAATTGAGATCGAAGTCGAAATCGTCGCGGGAGTCGGCGGCCTTGGCCTGAGCATCGGCGAAGGCTTCGCCAAACAGCGGCTCCTCGACCGGACCAGCCGGCTGATTCGACTGGGCGTCCTCGCTGCCGAAGTCATCCAGGGACAGATCGAAGTCCTGGCTGTCCTCGGTAGCCGAGAAACCCTGATTGCGGGTCTGCTCCTCGCTCAGTTCGTGGGCGGCGGCCAGGGCAGCCGCCCCGACTGCAGCCGAGGCCACCGCCACGGTGGCCATTGCCGGATAGCGCGACTTCAGGTGCTCGACCGCCGGCTGGGCGCCACCGATCTCCTTGAGTTCGCGCTCCTCGCGCTGGAAGCCATCCTTGTCGCCCATCTCGGCATAGACTTCCATGAGCTTGAGGCGCAGATCGGCGCGATGGGGCTCCTGGTCGCTGGCCTTCTTGAGCACCTCGGCCGCCTGACTGAAGCGACCATAGGCCATGTAGATGTCGGCCTGACCCAGGGCGTCGTCCTGGGCGTCGGCGTCCTGCGCGCTGTCCTGGGTACCCTGCCCCAGTTCCAGGCCGGCGAGTGCGTGGTGGTCGCCAAGTTCGGGATCCGCCTCGAACACCGTATCGTTGCGCGCGGCTTCGGCGTCACGCTCACGCTCGGCTTCCTTCACCGCATTGCGACGCGAGTTGATCATCAGCAGGACCAGCAGCGCCAGCAAGGCGCTGCCGCCGATGATGCCGAGCCACAGCGGGTTGCTGAGGATCTCGTCGAGGAAGCTGTTGGTCGCCTCGGTCGGTTCGGTCGCCGGGGTGCTTGGCGTGACCGGAATGACCTTGGGCTCGCTGGCAGCGGGCGGTGCCGCGCCGGTACCTGCCTCGCTGGCGGGCGGCGTGCTGGTCGGTGCGGGGGTGCCCTCGGCTGGAGTGGCCGGGGTCGTCGCCGCCGGCTCCTGAGGCGCCGGCGTGGCGGTGTTCTCGGCCGGCGCGGGCGTGACCGGAGCCGCGGCTTCAGGCGATGCCGGCGGCTGGGCCGGCTGGCCCGCGGCCTGGGGATTGGCCATGTTGGCCTGCATCCGCGCCAGTTGGGCGTCCTTGAGCTGCATGATCTTCTGCAGCTTGTCGAGCTGCGACTGCAGATCGCCGAGGCGGCTCTTGAGTTCTTCGTTCTCGCGGCGGGTGGTGTCCAGACTCTCCTGGGTCACCGCCAAGCGATCGGCCAGGGCCTGGTCACCGCCCTTGCCACCGGCGGATTCGCCGGCGCGACCGGAGGGCTGACCGGAAAGCAGCTTGAGGTTGTCCTTGGGCGCGGCGGGTGTCGACGTCTCGTTGCCACTCGGCTGGGCCGATGCATCTACTTGGCGGCGTGGCGTCCCCGCGGAGGCGCTGTCGCCACCCTGCTTCCAGGCGCGGGTCTGGCGGGCGATCTCGGCCACCGCCTCGCGCTGGGGCCGCGCGCCGGCCTGGGCCTGATCGGGCAGGCGCAGCACCTGGCCGCTTTTCATCAGGTTGATGTTGCGATCGATGAAGGCGTCGGGATTCAGGTCCTGGATCGCCAGCATGGTCTGATCGACGGTGACGCTGGACGCCGGGCGATTGCGCGCCGCCACTTCCCAGAGGGTATCGCGCCGCTCGGTGGTGTAGGTGCCAGGCGCCTGGGTCGCGCTCGGCGCCGGCGCGGCAGGGGACGCGGCCGGACGCGGCGCACTTGGCGAGGTGGTGCGCGCCCGCGGTGCGGCCGGGACCTGGGGTGCGAACGGCGCTGCCGCGGCCTGCGGGGTATAGAGCGGCGGATCCAGCAGCACCGTGTACTCGCGCAGGATCCGGCCACTCGGCCAGTTCACTTCGAGCAGGAAGTTGAGATAGGGCTCGCGCACCGGGCGCGCCGAGGTCACGCGGATGACGGTGCGCCCATTGCGCACCTCCGGCGTGAACTTGAGATCGTTGAGGAAGAAGGCGCGGTCCACCCCAGCCTTGCCGAAATCCTCGGCGGAGGCCAGATTGGGGCGCAATTCGGCGGCGCCAAGGTCGCGCAGGTCCGACAGATCGATGGTGGCATCGAAGGGCTGATTGAGGGCGGAATTGAGGTGGATCTCCCCCAGGCTGAGGGCCTGGGCCGCGCCAGACATCAAGGCGCTCGCCGCTGCAATTGCCCGCACCAGTTTCTGAACTCGAACCATGACCGTCCCTTTTTAGAAGCTGTCGATCGCGCCACCGTGCGGGCGCCTGTGTCCATCGCTGCGTGCCATGTCCACCACCCCTTTGCTCAAGCCAAAAGGGCGAAGCATTTCACGAAGTATCTTTTAGGCCGACTGTTTAAGCAACAATTCGGCCAGCTGAACGGCTGTGAGCGCCGATAATCTGACGTTGTCCGCCACCAGCCAACATTCCAGTCGTCGAGCATCCCGTGGATGCAGTCGGACGCGCCCTACTAACACCTCTTCCCGCCCCAGGGCATCGCCTACCGCGGACGGACAATCGAGCTCTTCGTCGAGCGCCAGGCCCGGCTCGTCCCCCAGGGCTTCCAGCACCTGCTCCAGTTGCCAGGGCGCCCGGGCCCTCAGGCTCAGCGCCAGGCTGTCGCCGAAGAACACCGGCGCCTGCAGTGCGGTGACATCCAGTACCGGCAAGGTCTCGCCCAGCACCTGCTCACATTCGTCCAGCAGGCGATGTTCCTGGGCAGTATAGCCATCCGCGGCCGGCGCACCGGTGCGACCGAGCAGATTGAAGGCCAGCTGGCCCTCGAACAGCCGTGCCTCGACCGGCCGGCCATTGAGCAATTCGGTGGCCTGACGCGCCAATTCCTCGACGCCGCCACGGCCAGCGCCGGACGCCGCCAGGCAGGCGGTCAAGGAAGCGTCACCTAGGGTATTGAGGCGAGCGAGCACCGCTGCCACGCTGGCGGCCGCCTGGGTGGCTGCCAGGGGCACCCCGAGCCAGGCGGCGGCAGAGAGATTGTCCAGACGCTCGCCGTTGATCCGGGGCAGGACGGAGCGCGCGGCCGAGGCGCCACTGAGATCCAGCACGGCGCAACCGGCGGCGGTGAGTTGCGGCTTGAGACCTTCCACCACGGTGGCCGGTACGGCGAGGATGACGATGCCGACCTGGGCGAAATCGAAGCCGTCAACGCTGGTGACGCGCAGGTTGCTGCCTCGGAACGGCAGATTCTGACCTGCCGACTCACCACTGGCGAGCAGGTGCAGCCGGCCGAGGGGCACGTCGCGCTCGTCGAGGAGTTCACGAATGGCTTCGCCATGGGCACTGGTGGCGCCGATGAGGGCGATATCTCTGGCAGTCATGATGGGAACGGTCCGCAACGAAAGAGGGCCGCACTTTACTGGCGGCCCTCCTCCCTAAGCAAACGTTTAACCGTCGGCTCACTGTTCGAGCAGGATTCGCAGCATGCGCCGCAGCGGCTCCGCGGCGCCCCACAGCAGCTGGTCGCCAACGGTGAAGGCGCCTAGGTACTGGGAACCCATGTTCAGCTTGCGCAGCCGGCCGACCGGTACGCTCAGGGTGCCGGTCACGGCAGCCGGCGTCAGATCGCGCATGCTGACGTCGCGGTTGTTCGGCACCAGCTTGACCCAGGGATTGTGCTGGCTGATCAGGCCGTGGATGTCGGACAGCGGCACGTCCTTGTTGAGCTTGATGGTCAACGCCTGGCTGTGGCAGCGCATGGCGCCGATGCGCACGCAGATGCCGTCCACCGGGATGGGATTCTTGAAGCGGCCGAGGATCTTGTTGGTCTCGGCCTGGGCCTTCCATTCCTCGCGGCTCTGGCCGTTGGGCAGTTCCTTGTCGATCCAGGGGATCAGGCTGCCGGCCAGGGGAACGCCGAATTGCTCGGTGGGGAAGGCTTCGCTGCGCAGGGTCTCGGCAACCTGGCGGTCGATGTCGAGGATGGCGCTGGCCGGATCGGCCAGGCTGTCGGCGACGGCGGCGTGGGTCGCGCCCATCTGGCGAATCAGTTCGCGCATGTTCTGGGCACCGGCGCCGGAGGCCGCCTGGTAGGTCATGGCGCTCATCCAGTCCACCAGACCGGCTTCGAACAGCCCGCCCAGGGCCATCAGCATCAGGCTGACGGTGCAGTTACCGCCGATGAAGTCCTTGCGGCCATCGGCCAGGGCCTGGTCGATGACGCGACGGTTGACCGGGTCCAGCACGATGACGGCGTCATCCTGCATGCGCAGGCTGGAAGCCGCGTCGATCCAGTAGCCTTTCCAACCGGCCTGGCGCAGCTTGGGGAACACCTCGGAGGTGTAGTCGCCGCCCTGGCAGGTGAGGATGACGTCGAGGGTCTTGAGCTCGTCGATGCTGTAGGCATCCTTGAGCGGCGCCACGCCCTTGCCAATGGCCGGGCCTTCGCCGCCGACGTTGGAAGTGGTGAAGAACACGGGCTCGATCAAGTCGAAATCCCGCTCTTCGAGCATGCGCTGCATGAGCACGGAGCCCACCATGCCACGCCAACCGATCAGACCTACACGTTTCATCGCTACTGCACCTTTGTTGTCTTGGAGGACGGCCGCCTCCCCTGGCGGCCGATCAGATTAACGCCTAACGAGCGCCGCTACTACTGCTTCGCCCATCTCGCGGGTACCCACCCGCTGCTTGCCTTCCGACCAGATGTCGCCGGTCCGCAGGCCCTGATCCAGCACCTGACCCACCGCCGCCTCGATGGCCTCGGCCGCCGCGGCGGCGCCGAAGGTGTATCTGAGCATCATGGCCACCGAGAGGATGGTGGCCAGCGGGTTGGCGACGCCCTGGCCGGCGATGTCGGGCGCCGAGCCGTGGCAGGGTTCGTACATGCCCTTGTTGTGGGCATCCAGGGACGCCGAGGGCAGCATGCCGATGGAGCCGGTCAGCATCGAGGCTTCGTCGGAGAGGATGTCGCCGAACATGTTGTCGGTGACGATGACGTCGAACTGCTTGGGTGCCCGGACCAGCTGCATGGCGGCGTTGTCGACGTACATGTGGCTGAGTTCGACGTCGGGATAGTCCTTGGCCACCTCCTCCACCACTTCGCGCCACAGGCGGCTGGATTCGAGGACGTTGGCCTTGTCCACCGAGCACAGTTTCTTCCCGCGCAGACGGGCCATGTCGAAGCCGACGCGGGCGATGCGGCGGATCTCGCCTTCGCTGTACGGCAGGGTATCGAAGGCCTGGCGCTCGCCGTTCTCCAACACCCGGGTCTCGCGCGGCGAGCCGAAATAGATGCCGCCGGTCAGCTCGCGGACGATGAGGATGTCCAGGCCGGAGACCACTTCCGGCTTGAGGGTCGAGGCCTCGGCCAGTTGCGGATAGAGGATGGCCGGACGCAGGTTGCCGAACAGGCCCAGGGCGGAACGGATCTTCAGCAGACCGCGCTCGGGACGGATGTCGCGCTCGAGCTTGTCCCACTTGGGACCACCCACGGCGCCCAGCAGCACGGCATCGGCGGCGCGGGCACGCGCCAGGGTCTCGTCGGCCAGAGGCACGCCGTAGCGATCGATGGCGGCGCCACCCAGGTCGTCGTGGACCAGCTCGAAGCCGAGGTCATGGTCGCGGTTGACCGCTTCCAGCACCTTGACCGCCTCGGCCATGATTTCCGGACCGATGCCGTCGCCCGGCAGGATGAGGATCTGCTTGCTCATTGTCTTTTCCTGTTCCAAATCAGATGGGCTGGGCCCAGAGAACCATGACGTCGACGCTGAAGGAGCCGTCGCGGTCGATTTCGAAATACTGGCGGACTTCCTGACCGATCTTGTTCTGCAGGCTGCGGATGGCCTGGCACTGCGGCTCGGGCGTACGCATGCGCCCGGTCCAGCTGGCGAAGTCCAGGCGCAGGCGCTGGCGGCGGCAGCGGGTCACGCCGAGGCGCGCCATGTCCAGCAGGCGGTGCCACTCGGCCAGGGAGTAGTTACGCACATGGCTGATGTCGCGCAGGATCTCCACCGTCTGCAGGTAGGTGTCCAGGCGCGGGTTGGCCGGCGAGACCACGTCGATGATGGCCATTTCGCCACCGTGTCGCAGCACCCGGCGCACTTCGCGCAGGGCCGCGCCGATGTCGCGCCAGTGGTGCGCCGAATAGCGGCTGAAGACGAAGTCGAAGCTGGCGTCGCCGAAGGGCAGATGCTCGGCCATGCCGGGCTGGACGCTGATATTGTCCAGGCCCTGCTCGGCGGCGGTGCGCTTGACCACCGAGAGCATTTCCTCGGCCAGATCCAGGGCGACCACCTGGCCGGCCACAGGCGCCACGTTGTAGCTGACGTGACCGCCACCGCACCCGAGATCCAGCACCTTGGCGCCTTCGCGCTGGGCCACGGCGTCACGCAATTCGGCGAGTTCGGCGCCCTGGGCATGGACGGTGCTGGTCAGGTAGGCCTCGGCGGTGGCGCCGAATTGCTGCTGTACGTGTTGCTCGTGGTCACCGCTCATGGAGCCTCCGGAAAGAGCGCCGACCTTGAGGGCCGGCGACTGGGTTCAGGCGCTGGGGAACATCCAGGGACTGCTCTGGCGATAGCGGGCTTCGAAACTCCCGATGGCGTCGGCATCCTGCAGGGTCAGGCCGATGTCGTCCAGGCCGTTGAGCAGGCAGTGCTTGCGAAAGGCATCGATCTCGAAGGACAGCGCCACGCCATCGGGACGGCGCACGGTCTGGCTCTCGAGATCGACCACCAACTGGTAGCCCTCGCTGGCTTCGACCTGGCGGAACAGCTCGTCGACGTCGGCATCGCTGAGGATGATCGGCAAGAGGCCGTTCTTGAAGCTGTTGTTGAAGAAGATGTCGGCGAAGCTGGGCGCGATCACCGAACGGAAGCCGTAGCCATCCAGCGCCCAGGGCGCGTGTTCGCGGCTGGAACCGCAACCGAAGTTTTCCCGGGCCAGCAGGATGCTGGCACCGGCATAGCGCGGCTGGTTGAGTACGAACTCGGGGTTGAGCGGGCGCTTGCTGTTGTCCTGGCCAGGTTGGCCGACGTCCAGATAGCGCCACTCGTCGAACAGGTTCGGGCCGAAGCCGGTGCGCTTGATCGACTTCAAGAATTGCTTGGGAATGATCTGGTCGGTATCGACGTTGGCGCGATCCAGGGGTGCGACCAAACCGGTGTGCTGGGTAAAGGCTTGCATGGTCAAGCTCCTCAGGCGGTGGCGAAGTCGCGGACGTCGACGAAACGACCGGCGATGGCAGCGGCGGCGGCCATGGCGGGGCTCACCAGGTGGGTACGGCCACCGGCGCCTTGCCGGCCTTCGAAGTTGCGGTTGGAGGTGGACGCGCAGTGCTCGCCACTCTCCAGGCGGTCGGCGTTCATCGCCAGGCACATGGAGCAGCCCGGCTCGCGCCACTCGAAGCCGGCTTCGATGAACACCTTGTCCAGGCCTTCGCGCTCGGCCTGCGCCTTGACCAGACCGGAGCCCGGCACCACCAGTGCCTGCTTGAGGGTCGCCGCGACCTTGCGGCCCTTGGCCACGGCGGCGGCGGCGCGCAGGTCTTCGATGCGAGAGTTGGTGCAGGAGCCGATGAAGACGCGATCGAGCACGATGTCGGTGATCGGCTGGTTGGCCTTGAGGCCCATGTATTTCAGGGCGCGTTCGATGGAACCGCGCTTGACCGGGTCGGCTTCGCGGGTCGGATCCGGTACCTGCTGGTCGACGGCCAGGACCATCTCGGGCGAGGTGCCCCAGCTGACCTGCGGCTTGATCTGGGTGGCGTCGAGCTCGACCACGGTATCGAAGTGGGCATCGGCATCGGATACCAGGCCACGCCACTCGGCCACGGCGGCCTCCCAGACGGCGCCGGTGGGCGCGAAGGGACGACCCTCGACGTAGTCGATGGTGGTCTGGTCCACCGCCACCATGCCCACCCGGGCACCGGCCTCGATGGACATGTTGCAGATGGTCATGCGCCCTTCCATGGACAGGGCGCGAATGGCGCTGCCGGCGAATTCGATGGCATGGCCGTTACCGCCGGCGGTGCCGATCTTGCCGATGATGGCGAGAACGATGTCCTTGGCGGTCACGCCGAAGGGCAAGTCGCCTTCCACCTTCACCAACATGTTTTTCATCTTCTTAGCCACCAGGCACTGGGTGGCGAGCACGTGCTCGACCTCGGAGGTGCCGATGCCATGGGCCAGGGCGGCGAAGGCGCCGTTGGTGGAAGTATGGGAGTCACCGCAGACCACGGTCATGCCCGGCAGCACGGCGCCCTGCTCCGGGCCGATGACGTGGACGATGCCCTGGCGGACGTCGTTCATCTTGAACTGGGTGATGCCGAAGTCGTCGCAGTTCTCGTCCAGGGTGCGGACCTGGATGCGCGAGGTTTCGTCCTTGATGGAGTCGAGGCCTTCCTTGCGGTCCGGGGTGGTAGGCACGTTGTGGTCGAGGGTCGCGAGGTTGGCGTCGAGGCGCCAGGGTTTGCGGCCGGCCAGACGCAGGCCTTCGAAGGCCTGGGGCGAGGTCACTTCGTGGATGATGTGGCGGTCGATGTAGAGCAGCGCGGAACCGTCGTCGCGCTGCTTGACCAGATGCATATCCCAGAGTTTGTCGTAGAGCGTCTTGCCAGCCATGGGTGGATTCCTCATCAGGCGTGGAACGGCACGGGCCTTTGCATGCCCTTGGTGCTTGTGGGGTCAAAGATACCGCGCTAGGCTCGCATGAAACAAATTCATCTTTTTCATGAAGCGCATAACCAACAGGAATTCGACGTTTTGGACCTCGCCAATCTGAATGCCTTTGTCGCGGTGGCCGAAACCGGCGGCTTTTCCGACGCCGGCGAGCGCCTGCACCTGACCCAGCCGGCGGTGAGCAAGCGCATCGCGGCGCTGGAGCTGCAGCTGGGGCTGCGACTGTTCGATCGCATCGGGCGCGAGGTCAGCCTGACCGAGGCCGGACGTGCCCTGCTCCCCCGCGCCTATCAGATTCTCGGCGTGATCGATGATACCCGGCGCGCCCTGACCAATCTCAATGGTGCCATCGGCGGCCGGCTGACGCTGGCGACCAGTCACCACATCGGCCTGCACCGGCTGCCGCCGATCCTTAGACGGTTCACTCGGGAGTATCCCGAGGTCGCCCTCGACATCCGCTTTCTCGATTCGGAAGCGGCCTACGACGAGATCCTGCATGGGCGGGTGGAGCTGGCCATCATCACCCTGGCACCCCAGACCGCGGCGCCGATCAAGGCGGTGCCGGTGTGGAACGATCCCCTGGATTTCGTGGCGGCGCCCGAGCATGCGCTGGCAAACCAGAAGGAGGTCAGCCTGGCCGATGTGGCGCGGCACCCGGCGGTGTTTCCCGGCGGCAATACCTTTACCCGCCTGATCGTCCATGGTCTGTTCGATGCCCAGGGACTGACACCCAACATCGCCATGAGCACCAACTACCTGGAAACCATCAAGATGCTGGTCTCCATTGGCCTGGCCTGGAGCGTCCTGCCGCGGACCCTGCTGGACGATCAGGTACGCCGGCTGCCGCTGCCGGGAATTCAGTTGGAGCGGCGCCTGGGGTACATCCTGCATACCGAGCGCACCCATTCGAATGCGGCGCAGGCGTTCATGGGATTGCTGGATGAGGTGGAGGGGAAGTAACGCGTTCAGCGTATACCTATTGATTAGGCATGCGTTTCCGGCATTGGCAATCGCGGCCATGGGCCGCTCCTACAAGTACGAAGCTAACCTGTAGGAGCGGCCTATGGCCGCGATCAGCGCCGTAGGTTGGGCTGAGACGGCTTTATCGTCGAAGCCCAACAATGCGGCGTGACCTGGCCAACGTTGGATTTCGCTGCGCTCAGCCCGACCTACAATACGACTCCGAGCGAAGAGCGCTCAGCCCTTCTTGAGCTTCTTCAGGCGCTTCTTCGATTTGTCGATGACTTCCTTGCGCTCCTTGTCCTTCAGCTCTTTCCATCCCTTGATCTCTGAGCGTTTGCGGCCACATCCCTGGCAGACGTCGTCTTTGATCTTGCACTGGCTGATGCAGGGACTTTCGACCTTACCCACGGCAACCTCGGAAATGAAAAAGGCCCTGCAGTATAACCACTGCAGGGCCCTGTCCAGCGCCATCGGGCAGGATGGCAGGCTATGGGGGCGATTTAGAAAACCGCTTGAACCTTCAGGCCACCCACCACGGCATTGTCGACCTCACGCACGCCACCCGGGTTCTTGATGTACTGGAGGTTGGGGCGCACGGTGAGCCAGTTGGTCACGTGCACGCCGTAGTAGATCTCGGCGTCGTACTCGTTGTGCTGCAGCGGCGTGAAGGCCGGATCGTTGTAGTCGGTGGCACCGGCGGCCTGGTTGAGGGCGCGCTGGTTGTCGCGGAAGTCACCGTTGGTGGTGATGCGCGCGACACCGAAGCCGATGTCATCCTTGGGACGGCCATCGAAGGGGCCCTTGTAGACCAGGCCGGCCTGGACGTAGCTGCTGACCTTGTTGACGTCCTTGGCATGGGCGGTGAAGTTGGCGAACACCGACAGGCCACGGCTCGGGTCATCATTGTGAGCGGTGATCTGCTGACGGGCCACGACCCAGTAGCCGTGCTTGCTGGAGTGCTCTTTGTAGTCCAGACCGGTGAGGGCCGCGGAGTTGCCGTTGACGTCCTCGTAGACGTCGTTGGCATCGGCGGTGCTGTAGTAATAGCCGACGCGGTATTCGCCCGGCAGGCCGTTGACCTTGGGCGACCAGACCATTTCCACCGGCAGGACCGCACCCTTGGTGCCGCTGCCGTTGAGCTTGAAGCCGTTGCCGGTTTCCAGCAGCGACGGATTCTGCTCGTAGGCACCGACCTGGACGAACAGCTCGGGGGTCAGGTTGTACTTGACGCGCAGGGCCCACTGGCTGACCGGCCAGTTGTACCAGACGCCTTCCCAGTTGCCGACCTGGGAGCCGCAGAACGCCAGGTTCTGGAAGTCGCACTCGAAGGAGTTGAAGTCCTCGCCTTCACCGAAGCGACCGGCCTTGATGTCCAGGCGACCGTCGAAGAAGCCCTTGGACAGCCACAGCTGGGTCAGACGCCAGGTCTGGCCACGGCCATAGACTTCCTGTACCGAGGAGTAGCCGCCCACGCGCGGATCGGTGATGCGATCGTCGGTGAGGTTGCGGCCGTCACGGGAGGTGATGGCCAGCTTGAACACCGAGTTTTCCCAGCCGGCGATCTTGTTCATGTCGCCCCACAGGCCGAACATGTACTGCGAGCTCCAGCGCCCGGTGCGATCGTCGTCGTAGCCGCCACGCAGGTTGGTCGCGCCTTCGCCCACGTATTCGAGCTTGATGTCCCAGCCCTTGTCGCGCAGGTCCTTGCGCACGCCACCCCAGTCACCGGTCATGGTGTTGCCCAGGGGCTCGAAGGCGGCCTCGGTGTTGTTGACGCCGCTGAAGTTGCCACCCGGATTGGCCTGGGGGGCCGCCTGGGCACCGGCGGAGACCGCCAGGGCGAGCAGCGACACCAGGGGCAGTGCGAGCCCCGAACGATTCTTGTGATTCTGACTATTCATTACTGAGATCCCTTTTTATTGAAGTGATGACACCCAGGGCCCGAAACCCGCGTCTCTAATGCTTACGGCAGGACGTTGAGGACTTCGTAACAGGCACCCATGGTGTGGTAGTCGACCTTGCCGGCCGGACTCTTGTCGTCGGAGTACTTGTGGTTCCGACGGTCGAGCAGGCGCCACCACGCGCCGTGCTCGTGATCGATGAAATGCGTCCAGCTGTAGCGCCAGAGCGCCTCATAGTGTTCCCAATAGCGGGCCTCGCCACTGCGCTCCGCCAGCAGCGCCGCGGCGGCCAGGGCCTCGGCCTGCACCCAGAAATACTTGTCCGGATCGCAGGGCGAACCATCCGGGGCGAAGCCGTAGTAGAGGCCGCCGTGCTCGCCATCCCAGCTCAGGCGCCAGGAGATATCGAACAGCGCCTGGGCCCGCGGCAGCAACCAGGGCTGGGGGCGATGGCGTTCGAGGATCAGCAGCAGCTTGGCCCATTCGATTTGGTGCCCCGGCTGGAAACCCCAGGGCCGGAACAGGTTGGCCGGATCGTCGCGGTTGTAGTCCCAGTCGATGGACCAGTCGCTGTGGTAGTGCTCCCAGACCAGGCCACCGGGGACCTTGTCGGCCACCCCGCCCTGGCCCAGGGTCAGCGCGGCCTGGCGCTGGGTCATGTTGCGCGCCAGGGTCTCGGCGCGGTCCAGGTAGCGCACCTCGCCGCTGGCTTCGAAGGCGGCCAGCAGGGCTTCGCAGGCGTGCATGTTGGCGTTCTGGCCGCGATACGGCGCCACGGTCTGCCAGTCGGCACTGATCTCGTCGACATAGAGGCCATCGGCTTCACGCCAGAAGTGGGTTTCCAGGGATTCCCAGGCTTCGCTCAGCCAGTTGCGCGCTTCCTGGATGCCCGCCTGCAGGCCGTGGGCGTAGGCCAGCACCACGAAGGCCAGGCCATAGCAGTGATTGGTGCCATCCACCACGGTGTCGCCGTCGAGCAGCCAGGCATAGCCCCCATTGGCCTGGCGATGCCGCTCGCGCAGGTACCTCAGGCCGTGACGGGTCGCGTCCAGATAGGCCGGGTCGCCGAAGTGTCGATAGGCCATGGCGAAATCGAAGACGAAGCGGGTGCTGGAGACCAGATGGCGGGTCTGGCGGTCGTAGACCGTGCCGTCATCCTTGAAGAAGTGATAGAAGCCGCCTTGGGGATCGACACAGCGGGGATGGTAGAACGCCAGGGTGTGGCGGACGTGTTCCAGCAGGGTGTCGCGACGACGAAAATCGGGGAAGTCCATCGGGTTTCCTTGGCGGCTATTGTTGTTGTGGGAAAGCGGTCTAGTGAGGGCTCACCTGCAGCAGGGCTTCGACATCGGCACGGGTCGGCGCATAGGCGCCGGCATGGCGGCAGGACACCGAGGCACTGGCCGCGGCGAATCTCAGGCGCTGCTGCAGGTCGGTCAGGCCCAGCAGGCCCGAGGCCAGCCAGCCGGCCATGGAGGCATCGCCGGCGCCCACGGTATCGACGACGTCCACGGCGATGGCGGGCTGCTGCCATTCGCCGTCCGGGGTATAGAGCACCAGGCCGTGCTCGCCACGGGTGAAGAGAATGCGGGCCTGTGGATTGAGGGCGCGCAATTCGTCCAGCGCGGCGCGCTCGTCCAGGCCCGGATAGATCTGGCGGATGTCTTCGTCGGACAGCTTGATGTCGTCGGCCAGGCGCACCAGTTCGGGGAAGGTCTGCTGGCGATAGCGATCGTCCATCAGGTTGCGCCAGTTGGGATCGTAGCTCAGACGCTTGCCGGCGGCCTTGGCCTGGCGGGCCAGGTTCAGCAGGGTATCGGCCAGCGGATAGCGGGCCAGGCTGATGCAGCTGAAATGGCAGACTTCGGCGGCCTCCAGCCAGCCTTCGGGCAGCAGCGCCGGATCGAACTGCAGATCGGCTTCGCCGGCGAAGAAATAGCGCGGCGGGCGGCTCGACGGCACGATTGCCACCAACGGGTCGGCGGCGACACGCTGGAGGAAGCGGGTATCGAGACCGGCGGTTTCCGATTGCCAGGCGATCTCGTCACCCAGGCCATCCTGACTGATGGCACCACCGAAGGCGCTTGTCACGCCCAGCCGGGCCAGGCCACGCGCCACGTTCCAGGGGGCGCCGCCTGGATAACCCCGCCATTCGCCAGGATTACCCTGGACGATGTCGGTGAGGGCTTCGCCAAAGACCACAACGCGGGGTAGTGCCATTCTTGTTCTCCTGTCTGTCACGGCAGCCGGGAGTCGATCCCGAGCCTTTGGTAAGGCCGCAACCCGACCTCAGGCGCGGCGGCGGGCGGACCTTACCACTGCTGTAACGTTTCAGCCATGAACTCTGTTCAAGAAAGTCGGCGACCGCTCGCAGGATCGAACAGCACCGCCCGTCGCGAATCGATCCGCCACAGCACCTGGTCGCCGGCCCGCGGCGCCTCGCCCGGCGCGACCCGGCAGCAGACCTTGGTGCCGTTCCATTCGGCGTACAGCAGGGTGTCCGGGCCGGTCGGCTCGACCACCTGGATCCGCGTCAGGATCCCCGGCACAGCACTGTCGGCCGGATGCGCCGACTGGATCTGCTCCGGACGCACCCCAAGAATAGCCTCTCGGCCAGCCAGCGCCGGATCCAGTTCCGGCAAGTCCACCTGGCTGTCGCCGGTGTCGCCGGTGACCCGCGCGACCACCCTGCCCTCACGGGCTTCGAGACGCACCGGCACGAAGTTCATCGGCGGCGAGCCGATGAAACTGGCGACGAAGAGGTTGGCCGGATCGTTGTAGATCTCTTCAGGGGTACCGAACTGCTGCACCTCGCCATCCTTCATCACCGCGACCCGATCTCCCAGGGTCATGGCTTCGATCTGGTCATGGGTGACGTAGACCGTAGTGGTCTGCAGGCGCTGGTGCATCAGCTTGATCTCGGTGCGCATCTCCACCCGCAGCTTGGCGTCGAGGTTGGACAGCGGCTCGTCGAACAGATAGAGCTTGGGCCGGCGCGCCAGGGCACGGCCCATGGCCACCCGCTGCTGCTGGCCACCGGAGAGCTGCGCCGGCTTGCGCTCCAGCAGGTGCTCGATCTGCAGCAGCTTGGCCACGCGCGCCACCTCGGCGTCGATCTGCTCCTTGGGCGTCTTGCGGATCTTCAGGCCGAAGGCGATGTTCTCGCGCACGGTCATGGTCGGATACAGGGCGTAGGACTGGAACACCATGGCGATATCCCGGTCCTTGGGCTCGACCTGGGTGACGTCCTCGCCGTCCAGGCAGATGGCGCCGCTGCTGATGTCTTCCAGGCCGGCAATGGCGTTCATCAGGGTGGATTTGCCACAGCCGGAGGGGCCCACCAGGATGAGGAACTGACCCGCGTCGATGCGGATGTCGATGCCCTTGAGGGCTTCCTGGGCGGCGTTGCCGTAGGTCTTGCGTACGCTTTTGAGTTCGAGAGCTGCCATGGTGGCCTTCCTTATCCTTTGACCACGCCCGAGGTCAGGCCCCGGACGAAATACTTGCCAGCGAAGATGTAGACCAGCAGCGTCGGCAGCGCGGCGATCATGGCGGCGGCCATGTCGACGTTGTATTCCTTCGCGCCGGTGCTGGTGTTGACCAGGTTGTTCAGGGCCACGGTGATGGGCTGCGACGAGCCGCTGGCGAACACCACGCCGAACAGGAAGTCGTTCCACACCTGGGTGAACTGCCAGATCAGGCTGACCATCACGATGGGCGTGGACAGCGGCAGCAGGATCTTGAAGAAGATGGTGAAGAAGCCCGCTCCGTCCAGCCGCGCCGCCTTGATCAGGGCATCGGGGATGCCCACGTAGTAGTTGCGGAAGAACAGCGTGGTGAAGGCCAGGCCGTAGATCACGTGCACCAGCACCAGGCCGGCGGTGGTGTTGGCCAGGCCCAGCTGGCCGAGGGTGAAGGACATCGGCAGCAGGATCACCTGGAAGGGAATGAAGCAGCCGAACAGCAGCAGGCTGAATAGCAGGTTCGAGCCGCGGAACTGCCACTTCGACAGGGCGTAGCCGTTGAGCGCGCCGATGAAGGTGGAGATGATCACCGCGGGCACGGTGATCATGAAGGAGTTCCAGAAGTAGCTGTGCACCACGTCCCAGGCCTTGAGCCAGCCGATCACCGTCCAGTCCAGGGGCAGGCTGAGCAGGTTGCCGGTGCGGACATCGTCCGGGGTCTTGAAGCTGGTCAGCAGCATCACCAGCAGCGGCACCAGATAGACCGCGCAGGCGATGATCAGGGTGGCGTGGATGGCCACGCGATTGACGTTCAGAGCCTTAGCCATTTCGCTTGCTCCGCAATTCCGAGTAGAGATAGGGCACCAGCACCGCCAGCACCGCGCCGAGCATCAACACCGCACTGGCCGAACCCAGGCCCATCTGGCCGCGGGTGAAGGTGTGCTGGTACATGAACACCGCCGGCAGGTCCGAGGCGTAGCCGGGACCACCCGCGGTCATGGCCATCACCAGGTCGAAGCTCTTGATGGCGATGTGGGCGAGGATCATCACCGCACTGAAGAACACCGGCCGCAGGCTCGGCAGGACGATGCGCAGGTAGATGGTGGGCAGCCCTGCCCCGTCGACTTGGGCGGCGCGCAGGATGGAGGAATCCACGCCCCGCAGACCGGCCAGGAACATGGCCATGACGAAGCCCGAGGCCTGCCAGAGGGCGGCGATCAGCAGGCAGTAGATGACTCGGTCGGGATCCACCAGCCAGTCGAAGCGAAAGCCTTCCCAGCCCCAGTCGCGCAGCAGCTTGTCCAGCCCCATGCCGGGGTTGAGCAGCCATTTCCAGGCGGTGCCGGTGACGATCATCGACAGCGCCATGGGATAGAGGTAGATGGTGCGGATGAAGCCTTCGCGGCGGATGCGCTGGTCCAGCAGGATGGCGAAGAAGACACCAATGGCCAGGCTCAGCAGGATGAACAGACCGCCGAAGATCGCCAGGTTCTTGCAGGCCACCAGCCAGCGGTCGTTCTCCAGCAGCCGCGCGTACTGGGCGAAGCCGGCGAAATTGTAGCTGGGCAGGAAACGCGAGTTGGTAAAGGAGATCACCGCCGTCCACAGCATGTAGCCATAGAGGCAGACGACCATGGCGATGGCCGTGGGCGCCAGCACCAGCTTGGGCAGCAGGCGCTGCAGCCGGTCCGGGCGTCGGCTGACCGCCGTCGCGGGAAGAGTTTCGGTAAGAGCCATGGAGGCGTTCTCAGGGGTGGTATTATCTGGGCGTCAGGCAGTTGGATGATCGCGGCCATGGGCCGCTCCTACAGCCGACGATTGGCCTGTAGGAGCGGCCTACGGCCGCGATAAACAATCCTTACCGATGGCTGTTTGCGCTTACTTCGCGGCCTGGATGGCGGCGACCAGTTGCTCGGTGGCCTTCTTCGGATCGGCGTTGGCGTCGTTGAAGAAGTTGGTCACCACGTCGAAGATCGCACCCTGCACATAGCTGGTGTTGGCCATGCTGTGCGCCATGCTCGGCTCGGCCTTGCCCTCGGCATTGGCCGCCTGGAAGTCCTTGGCGGACTGCTGGGCGCAGCTGTCGAACTTGGCCAGGTCGATGTCGTTGCGCACCGGGATGGAGCCCTTGTTGAGGTTGAAGACCTCCTGGAAGGGCTTGTCGATGACGGTGCGCACCAGATCGTCCTGGGCCTTCTGGTTGTCCTTGTTCTTGATCTTGAACATGGCCAGGGAGTCGATGTTGTAGATGAAGTCGCCCTGGGTGCCTGGCATGACCACGCATTCGTAGTCGACGCCCGGCTTCTTGCCGGCGGCGGTGAATTCCGCCTTGGCCCAGTCGCCCATGATCTGCATGCCGGCCTTGCCCTCGATGACCATGGCGGTGGCCAGGTTCCAGTCGCGACCGGCGGCGTTGGGATCGACGTAGCCCTTGATGCGCTTAAAGGTCTTGAAGACCTCGACCATCTTGTCGCTGCGCATGGTGTCGGCATCGGTCTGCACGAAGACCTTGTCGTAGCCTTCCGGGCCCATGATGGCCATGACCAGGGATTCGAAGATGGTACCGTCCTGCCAGTTCTGACCACCGTGGGCCAGGGGCACGACGCCAGCGGCCTTCAGCTTGTCGGCGGCTTCGAAGAATTCGTCCAGGGTGGTGGGGACCTTAGCGCCGGCCTTCTTGAAGACGGCGGGGTTGATCCACAGCCAGTTGATGCGGTGGATGCCGGCCGGCACGGCGACGTACTCGCCGTCGTGCTGCATGGTCTGAGCCACGCGCTTGGGCAGGATGGTGTCCCAGTTACCCTGCTTGGCGATGTCGCTGATGTTGGCCAGGAAGCCCATGCTGGCCCACTCCTGGATGTCGGGGCCTTTCAGCTGGGCAGCGGACGGCGGGTTGCCGGAGACGGCGCGGGTCTTGAGCACGGTCATGGCGGCTTCACCGGCGCCACCGGCCACGGCGAAGTCCTTCCAAGTATCGCCCTGCTTCTGCATCAGTTGCTTGAGCACATCGACGGCGCGAGCCTCGCCACCGGAGGTCCACCAGTGCAGCACCTCGACCTCACCGGCATGGGCGGTCAGGGGGGCAGCCAGCGCGGCGCAGGAAAGGGAAACGGCGAGAGCGAGACGATTCAATGCCTTCATGAGGGGTCGTTCCTTGTTGTTTTTTTATTGGAGCTGGGCCGAGTCTAGTCAGACGACTGCGGCCGTGGGTAACGAAGGGAAGGCGTTTTGTCACGAGCTGGTGACATAGCGGTAGGGTCCTGCCTAGCTGCGCGGTAGGGTCAGGGTCACCCGCAGACCGCCCTCGCGGCGGTTGCGCAGCTCCACCTCGCCGCCATGGGCGTGGGCCAGGTTGCGGGCGATGCCCAGGCCCAGGCCGTAACCCTGGCGGTCGGTGGCCAGGCGGACATGGGGTTGGAACACCTGCTCCAGCTCCTGCTCGGGCACCCCTGGCCCTTCGTCGTCGACATGCAGGACGAAGGCATGACCGTCGTCCTCCACCTGCAAATGAGCGCGATGGCCATACTTGAGGGCGTTGTCCAGCAGATTGCCGATGCAGCGCTTGAGCGCCAGGGGCTTGCCCAGCAGGTTGCCCTGGGCTTCTCCGGTGAGGCATACCCGCGGGGGCTGCTCCTGGGTGAAGGGCTCCACCAGTTGCACCAGCAGCGCCTGCAGGTCGACCGGTTCCAGGTTCTCGTGAATGTCGGTGTCCTTGACGCACTGCAGGGCGCCCTTCACCAACAGATCCAGCTCATCCAGATCACGCACCAGCTTGGCTTGCATCACCTCGTCGTCCACCAACTCGGCGCGCAGGCGCAGCCGGGTGATGGGGGTACGCAGGTCGTGGGAGATGGCGCTGAACAGCTGGGCGCGCTCGTCCAGGTAGCGGGCGATGCGTTCACGCATGGCATTGAAGGCGCGGGTGACCTCGCGGATCTCCTGGGCGCCCTCTTCCCGCACCGACGGCGTATGGACCTCCAGCGACAGCTCCCGTGCGGCGCGCGACAGGCGTTTGAGCGGGCGACTCTGCCAGCGGATCAGCAGGCCGATGAACAGCAGCAAGAAGGCGCTGCTGAACACCATGAACAGCAATTGCTGCAGGGGCAGCCAGGATTCGTCCAGGCTGTAATAAGGCGCCGGCATCAGGGTCGCCAGATACACCCACTCCCCTTCGCCGATGCGGATCTGGGTCACCAGCACCGGCGGCTCCAGCGGTTCCAGACTCAGGGCATAGTGCGCCCAGGAGCGCGGCAGCTCGTCGAGCGCCAAGGCACCGTTGAACAGCCGCAGCTGTTGCGGGCCGATGAATTCCACGTACATGGGCATGGTGGCGCCCAGGCGTTCGCGCAGCACCGCTTCGACCTCCTGCAGCACGGCGCGACGCCCCGGGGTCGCGGGCAGTGCCTGCATGGTCAGCGGCTTTTCGTTGAGCGAGACGAAGAAGCGTGTGCCGCCCATGTTGCGCAGCTGTTCCAGCACCAGAGGCCGATAGGCCGGTGGCAGCAGGCTGAAATAACGCACGCTGGCGGCGATGGAATAGCCCAGGCTGCGGGCCGCGGTCTGCAGGCCCTGGTTGCGATCGCTGCGCAATGCGGCCGACCAGAACAGCGCCGAGGCGCCCTGGGCCAGGAGCACCGCCAGCAGGGTCAGGAGCAGCATCCGCGCCAGCAGGGAACGCGGCACCAGCCGCGCGAGCGGACCGCTACACCACATCGGCGACCAGTCCGCTGACCTCGGCGGCGAGCAGGTAGCCGGATCCCCGCACAGTGCGGATCAACCGCGGCGATTTGCCGGTGTCGCGCAGGCGCTGGCGCAGGCGACTCACCGCCATGTCGACGATGCGCTCCAGCGGCAGCACCTCGCGGCCCCGGGTGGCATTGGCGATGGTGTCGCGGTCGAGGATTTGCTGAGGATGATCGAGAAACAGCTTGAGCAGGGTGAAATCGGCGCCCGACAGGATGACCTCCTCGCCGTCGCGGTGGAACAGCCGATGACTGACCGGATCCAGGCGCCAGTCGTCGAAGGTCAGCAGACCGGTAGCCACCGGACGCGTTTCGCCAAAGCCGGCCCGGCGCAACAGCGCCTTGATGCGCGCCAGCAGTTCGCGGGGGCTGAAGGGCTTGCCCAGGTAGTCGTCGGCGCCCAGTTCCAGGCCAATGACCCGATCCGCCTCGTCGGAACTGGCGGTGAGCATGATGATGGGCACCTGGCGGCAGCTCGACTGCTCGCGCATCCAGCGGCAGAGGGCGAAGCCGTCTTCGCCGGGGAGCATGACGTCGAGGATCAGCAGGTCGGGGACGAAGTCACCCAGCGCCCGGCGCAGCTCGCGGCCATCGCCAACGGCGCGCACCTGATAGCCGGCACGGGTGAGATAGGCGTCGAGAAGCTCACGGATTTCCCCGTCGTCGTCGACGACCAGGAGGGATTTGCCCAGGGTGGACATGGCGATGTTCGCTCTTGTTGTCTTGGCCGGAGGCCAGCTACCGGTAGTGCCGGCAGCATACCGGGGTCGGGCGACCTTGAGTAGTCGCCCGACCCCGGGGTAGATCAGGCCTGCCGCGCTTCTGCGATGGTCTGATCCAGGGCGACGCCTGCACCGAACAGCCCCGGATACTCGGCGGTCACCAGCCAGGCCGGGATGTCCTTGAGGTAGGCGCTGCTGGTCTTGCCCTTGTCGGCGAAGGCATGGGCGAAGGCCCCGCTCTGGAAGCGCTCGACGAAGCGCGGCAGGATGCCGCCGGCGATATAGACGCCACCCAGGGCGCCCAGGGTCAGGGCCGCGTTGCCGGCGACCCGCGCCAGCCAGATGAAGAACTGCTCCAGCACGGCATCGGCATAGGGATCGCCCTTGAGCGCCAGCTCGCAGATGTCCGCCGCGCTGTGCAGGGCGGCGGTCCGGCCGTCCAGCTCGCAACTCGCGTGATAGAGGTTGACCAGGCCGCTGCCGGACACCACGCGCTCCGCGGAGACGTGATTGCCGAACTGACGCTTGAGGATCTTCCAGATATCGAATTCGCGCTGGGTGTTGATCGGCAGGTCGACGTGACCACCCTCGCTCGGCAGCACGATCCAGCGATCCTTGCCGCTGGGCACCAGGCTGGCGAGACCCAGGCCGGTGCCGGGACCGATCACCAGGCGCGGGCGGGTCGGCAAGGCGATGCCGTCGCGCACCTGGACCGAGTCCGCCGGATCCAGGCGAGCGATGGCCCAGGCCATGGACGTGAAGTCGTTGATCAGCAGCAGATGAGTCAGACCCAGCTCGCGGCAGAACTGCTCGCGCTTGATCACCCAGTGATTGTTGGTGAAGCGGAAGTCACCCTCGCCCACCGGGCCCGCACAGGCGAGGCACACGGCGGTGATGTCATCCAGCGCCACGCCGGTCTGCGCCAGGTACTTGCGTACCGCGTCTTCCGGACAGGCGTAATCCGCACAGGCGAAGACCTCGATGGCCTCCAGGCGACCGTCACGCCACAGGGCGAAGCGGGCATTGGTGCCCCCGATGTCGCCAACCAAAGCCAAACTCATTTCAGCGCCTCCAGGCTGGAAGTAAATGCACTGGCACCCGATTCAGCCGTGCTCATGGCGCCGCGCATGAAGGCGAACAACTCACGACCACAGCCTACCCCGGTGCCCTGGGGCGCTTCGACCGTCTGGCGGGCCATCCATTCGTCCGCCGGGACCAGAATCCTCAGCTCTCCGGTACGCCCATCGACACGGATGAGATCGCCGTCACAGACCTTGGCCAGCGGACCGCCGTCGATGGCTTCCGGGCAGACATGGATCGCCGCCGGAACCTTGCCCGAAGCGCCGGACATGCGGCCGTCGGTGACCAGAGCCACCTTGAAGCCGCGATCCTGCAGCACGCCGAGGTAGGGGGTGAGCTTGTGCAACTCGGGCATACCCAGGGCCTTGGGTCCCTGGAAGCGTACCACCGCGACGAAGTCGCGCTCCAGTTCGCCGGCCTTGAAGGCGGCCGCCAGTTCGCTCTGGTCATGGAAGACCCGCGCCGGGGCCTCGACCAACTGATGTTTGGGCGCCACGGCCGACACCTTCATCACGCCGCGGCCGAGGTTGCCCTGCATGACGCGCAGGCCGCCCTCTTCGTTGAACGGGCGGCTGGCCGGCCGCAGGATGTCTTCGTCCAGGCTCTCGGCGCGCCCGGTGCGCCACTCCAGCTTGCCGTCCACCAGGAAGGGTTCCTGCAGGTAGCGCGACAGACCGTGGCCCATGATGGTGTTGACGTCTTCGTGCAGCAGCCCGGCTTCGAGCAGGGTGTGCACCATGAAGTTGACGCCACCGGCGGCGTGGAAGTGGTTCACGTCGGCCTTGCCGTTGGGATAGACCTGCGCCAGGGTCGGGGTCACCGCGGAGATCTCGGCCATGTCGTCCCAGGTCAGCTGGATGCCGGCGGCCTGGGCGATGGCCGGGATGTGCAGGGTATGGTTGGTCGAGCCACCGGTGGCGCTCAGGGCGACCACGGAGTTGACGATGGACTTCTCGTCGACGATCTCGCCCAGCGGCATGAAGTTGCCGCCCTGATGGGTGATGCGGGTTACCTGGCGCGCCGCCTCGCGGGTGAGTTCGTCACGCAGCGGGGTGTAGGGATTGACGAAGGAAGACCCCGGCAGGTGCAGGCCCATCACTTCCATCACCACCTGATTGGTGTTGGCGGTGCCATAGAAGGTGCAGGTGCCAGGGCTGTGGTAGGACTTCATCTCCGACTCCAGCAACTCCTCGCGGGTCGCCTTGCCCTCGGCGAAGGCCTGGCGCACGCGCGCCTTCTCCTTGTTGGAGATGCCCGATGGCATGGGGCCGCCCGGGACGAAGATCATCGGCAGATGGCCGAAGCGCAGCGCGCCGATCATCAGGCCAGGAATGATCTTGTCGCAGATGCCCAGCAGCAGCGCGGCGTCGAACATGTTGTGCGACAGGGCCACGGCGGTGGACATGGCGATGACCTCACGGCTCGCCAGGCTGAGCTCCATGCCGGCCTCGCCCTGGGTCACGCCGTCGCACATGGCCGGCACGCCACCGGCGAACTGACCGACGGAGCCGATCTCGCGCAGGGCCTGTTTGATCAGCTCCGGGTAGTGCTCGTAGGGCTGATGAGCCGACAACATGTCGTTGTAGCTGGAAACGATGGCGACGTTGGCCTGGTCCATCAAACGGAGGCGCTGCTTATCCGTCGAGGATCCACACCCGGCGACGCCATGGGCGAAATTGGCGCATTGCAGCTTGCCGCGCTGCGGACCGTCGCTGGCGGCGGCCCGGATCATGGCGAGGTAACGCTCACGGGTCGGACGACTGCGTTCCACCAACCGCTGTGTGACTTCGAGGACGCGAGGATGCATGGTTTCGATTCTCCACCGGGCTAAATTTGTTGTTATTTAAAACATTCACAGCCAAATTGGCGCTATTATTCCGCTTAGCACGCGTCATGTGTAATGTTTTTTACAACAAAACCCAGCTATCGCGAGGTTTCTCTCAATGAGTATTCGTATTGCCATCAATGGTTTTGGACGCATCGGCCGCAACGTGCTGCGGGCGCTGTATACCGAGGGCTATCGCCAGGACCTGGAGGTCGTCGCGATCAACGACCTGGGCGACGCCGCCATCAATGCGCATCTCCTACAGTATGACAGCGTTCATGACCGCTTCCCTGCCGAGGTGTCCGTCGAGGGCGACAAGCTGGTGGTCAATGGCGATCGCATCGCCGTGACGGCCATCCGCAACCCGGCCGAGCTGCCGTGGAAGGACCTGAAGGTCGACGTGGTGTTCGAGTGCACCGGCCTCTTCACCAGCCGCGACAAGGCCGCTGCCCATCTGGAAGCCGGCGCCTCCAAGGTGATCATCTCGGCACCGGGCAAGGACGTGGACGCCACCATCGTCTATGGCGTCAACGACAACATCCTGCGTCAGTCGCACCAGATCATCTCCAACGCCTCCTGCACCACCAACTGCCTGGCGCCCGTCGCCCAAGTACTGCAGCGCGAGCTGGGCATCGAGAATGGTTTGATGACCACCATCCATGCCTACACCAACGACCAGAACCTGTCGGACGTCTACCACTCCGACCCCTTCCGGGCGCGTTCGGCCACCCAGTCGATGATTCCGACCAAGACCGGTGCCGCCGAGGCCGTGGGCCTGGTATTGCCGGAGCTGCAAGGCAAGTTTAGCGGCATGGCGGTGCGGGTGCCGACCATCAACGTGTCGCTGGTCGATTTGACCATCCTGACCGCCAAGGAAACCGACGCCAAGACCATCAACGCCTTCATGAAGGCGGCGGCCGAAGCTTCGCCGGTGCTGGGCTACAACGACAAGCCGCTGGTCTCCATCGACTTCAACCACAACCGCCTGTCGTCGATCTTCGACGCCAACCACACCAAGGTGAGCGGCAAGCTGGTGAAGATCATGGCCTGGTACGACAACGAGTGGGGCTTCTCCAACCGTATGCTCGATACCTGCAAGGCGCTGGTCAACGCGCCGGCCTGAGGTCTGTAGGTCTGGGTTGGAAGAAAGCGCCTTCGGGCGCTTTTTTCGTTTTGGCGAGAGTGCTGGGCTTCGCTATGCGAAGCGCCAACCTATTCGAATATCGCGGCCATGGGCCGCTCCTACAGTTAAATCGGAGCCTGGAGCGGTCGCTACGGCGCACCGGCATGGCCGCGATACGGATCAGCCACTGGGGAGGCTTATGTAGGTTGGGCTGAGCGCAGCGAAGCCCAACAGGGCTGACTCAACCCTCGTCTTCTTCGTCCGCCGCCTGGCGCAGGTCGTCGAAATCGGTCTTGAGGCCGGTCTCCATGGCGTCCAGCTCGGTGAGCAGGGTGCGAAAGCTGGTGCGCTCGGGAACCACCAGGGTGTCCTCTTCTTGCTCCGGCTCCCCTACCCCCAGCGCCGCCAGGCTCAACTCGGGGTCTTCCAGCACCGACGCCGGTTCGGGTTCCAGCTGGCGGACCTCGGCCAGGGGCGGCAGCTGATCGAGGCTGCGCAGGTCGAAATAGTCGAGAAAGGTCTTGGTGGTGGCGAACATGGCCGGGCGGCCGGGGACGTCGCGATAGCCCACCACGCGGATCCAGTCGCGTTCCAACAGCGTCTTGACGATCTGGCTGTTGACCGCCACGCCGCGCACCTCCTCGATCTCGCCACGGGTGATCGGCTGGCGATAGGCGATCAGCGCCAGGGTCTCCAGCATGGCGCGGGAATAGCGCGGCGGGCGCTCTTCCCAGAGTCGCCCGACCCAAGGCGCGTACTTTTCGCGCACCTGCAGGCGATAGCCGGACGCCACCTCCTTGAGCTCGAAGCCGCGCTTGCGACAGGAGCCGCCGAGCACGGCGAGACCGGCACGCAGGTGGGCGGGCTCGGGGCGCTCGTATTCTTCGAAGAGTTCGGCCAGACGCTCCAGGGTCAGGGGGCGGCCGGCAGCGAGCAGTATGGCTTCCAGCAAGGGTGCCAGTTGCTTGGGATCGGTGTAGTTCATGGGCGGCGATGATAAGGCCGGGCGCGGGTCCCGCCAAATGCAACCTACCAACCGATGGCCAGATCCGTGGGATCTTTGACCTTGTCGCCAATAGAACGCCCAGGCATGCTTCCCGGATCGCTACGGAGAGCCACCCATGCCGCTGATCGCCGCCCTGCTCTACCCCGACGTCATGAGCCTGGACGTCACCGGCCCGCTGCAGGTATTCGCCTCGGCCAACCTGGAACGGGAACGTCAGGGCCTGCCCGCCTACTATCAGCTGCGCCTGCTGGGCGCCGCCGAAGGCTTGGTCAGGACGTCAGCCGGCATCGGCATCCAGGCCGAACAGGGTTGGTACGACCTGGACGTGGATGAGGTGGACACCCTGCTGATCCCTGGCGGCATAGGCATCGAGACGCTACGCCAGGATGCCGGCCTGCAGGCCTGGCTGCGCGATCTGGAGCCCCGGGTGCGGCGTCTTGGCTCGGTGTGTTCCGGCGCCTTGATGCTGGCCAGCGCCGGCCTGCTCGACGGCCGCCGGGCCACCACCCACTGGGCCTATGTCGACGAACTGGCGGCCTTTCCGGACATCGAGGTCCAGGGCGACCGCCTGCATACCTATGATCCACTGGGGCGCGATGGCGATCCCCATGTCTTCACCTCGGCCGGCGTCACCGCCGGTATCGACCTGGCCCTGGCGCTGGTGGAGGCCGATCTCGGGCGCCCCCTGGCCCTGGCGGTGGCGCGGCGGTTGGTGATGTTCCTTCGCCGTCCCGGTGGCCAGGCGCAATTCAGCGCCTGCCTGGCGCCCGATCCGGGACGGACGCCCCGCCTGGCCGCCCTGCTCGACTGGATTCCCGGCCACCTCGGCGAGGACCTCGGGCTGGAACGTCTGGCCGAACGCGCCCATATGGCGCCCCGTACGCTGTCGCGGCTGTTCAGTCGCGAGGTGGGCATGGGTCCGGGTCGCTATGTCGAGCAGGTCCGGCTGGAGACGGCGCGAGTACTGCTGCAGGATGGCCAGGCCTCCATCGGCACCGTTTCGCGCCTGTGCGGCTTCGGCCATCCGGAAAATCTGCGACGCACCTTTCACAAGCACCTGGCAGTCAGCCCCCAGGACTACGCAGCGCGCTTCGGCGCCTGATCAGGGAGCGACAGCCATGCTGGACATGCGGACTTCGTGTGAGCACTGCGCCAAGGCGTTGCCGATGGAGAGCAAGGAGGCGGTGATCTGCTCCTATGAATGCACCTTTTGCACGGAATGCGCGGCGGGGCCGCTGCAGGAGCAGTGTCCGAATTGTCGCGGGGAGCTGGTCAGGCGTCCACGGCGGGTAGCGAAAGAAGCTCAAGACACCTGACAGCAAGGCACGGCACGGCACGGCCATGGCGATCCGCCGATGTGACCGCTCTGAGGCAGACTTCTGATCGCGGCCATGGGCCGCTCCTACAAATACACCTCTGCTGTAGGAGCGGCCCATGGCCGCGATCGCATCAACGCGAATCATCACGCCATCACCGCAACAACCCCGCCTCCGCGCGGATCGGCTCCGGGGTGGGTTCGCCCAGCAGATCCAGCACGGCGATTTCCAGCCCACGACTGAGGGCGTCCAGCGGCAGATGGTTGGGCTGGGTGCCGAAGGGATCGGCGATCTGGTCGCCCAGGGCATCCAGGCCAAAGAAGGTGTAGGCGAGCACCAGCACCGCCAGCGGCGTGAACCAGCCCAGGCTGTCCACCAGGCAGAACGGTAGCAGGAAGCAATAGACGTGCACCACCCGGTGCAGCATCAGGATGTAGGGATAGGGAATGGGGGTCTGGCGGATGCGCTCGCAGCCGCTGAGCACCGTGGTCAGCCGGTCCAACTGGTTATCGACGTTGGCGATCAACGGGTCACCGAGCCCTTCCTGTCGTGCCCGGGCAACCAGCGTCGTGCCCAGCCGGCGGATCAGCGCACTGGGTCGGTGAGGGGCCGCGAGCAGGGTTTCCTCCCCCGCCAGCACGCGCTGCAGATCAGCAGACGGCGCTTCCCGGCGCAGGTGATCACGCAGCGCATAACCAAAGGCCAACAGCGGGGTCAGCAGCTGGCGGCGCTCAGCTGCGTTCAGGCTAGGCAACAGGGTCTCGACCTGGCGCGCCAGGTTGCGTCCGGCGATCAGCAGTTCGCCCCACAGACCACGCGCCTCCCAGAAGCGCTGGTAGGCGGTGGTGTTGCGAAAGCCGAGAAAGATCGCCAGGGTCAGGCCCCAGAGGGTCAGCGGGGTGGTGGTCAGGCCGAAGTCGAAGCGCAGGATGACGCCATGGCTGAGGGTTACCGCCAGGCTCAGCAGCATCACATAGAGCAGCTTGCGCCAGATCGCCTGGACGATGGACCCGCGTATCGTGAACAGCAGTTCGCGCAGCGAGGGATTCTGGGGGCGGGTGATCACCGGTAAGGCCGAGGCAGTCTGAGATGAATCAGCGCCACCCGCTCACCGGCCACCGAACGTCGCTCTTCGATGGCATAGGGGGTGAAGCCCAAGGCTTGGTAGAGCAGTAGCCCCACCACGTTTGCGTTGAAACAGGAAAGGACCACTTCACGAGCGCCGTGTGTCTCGAACGCGCGCCCTATCATCATCTTCAGCAGGTAACGTCCGACCCCCTGCCCCCGGTAGGCGGGATCAACGACGGCATTGCCAATCGCATACACCTCATCCGCCCACCTGCAGAAGTTGGAAAATCCCACCACTCGCCCATCCGCCACCACGACGCGATTGTCGCGACGCTCCGCGATGGCGGCCTGCAATCGAACTGGGGTGAGCGGGAATTGGGCACGGGGAAACCAGAACATCAGCTCCGTGGGGTTTTTGGAAAATTCGCATAGGGCGGGCAGGTCACTGTCCTGGACCGGCCGATGGCTTAGCTGCAAGGTGAGGTCCTCGGGTCGATGGCTGGACGATCTTGCCCAGCTTTTTTGGCTTAGCTACCAAACACTATCCCGACCAATGTCCCGCCGGCCAGCAGCCACAGCGGATGCCAGCGGGTAAATAGCTACCCCAGAGCACCCGCCGCCAGGATCAGCACCCACAGCGGCGTGGTGGCCACGCTCACGCCCACCAGCCAGGCACTGGCGGCTACCAGGCCGACGGTGACCGGCACCAGTCCGGCCTGCAGATGACGGCGCCAGGGGCGGTCGGCGAAGCGTTGCCAGAGGTGCAGCACGCCGAGGGTCAACAGCGAGGACGGTACGAACTTGGCCAGGGAGGTCACCAGCAGACCCGGCCAGCCGGCCACGTGCCAGCCGATCAGCGGCACGATCATCAGGTTGGGACCGGGCGCCGCCTGGGCCAGGGCGAACAGGGCGGCGAAGTCGGCGGCGCTCATCCAGCCGTGCACCGTCACCACCTGGCGCTGCATCTCCGGCAGCACCGAGTTGCCACCGCCAAAGGCCAGCAGCGAGAGCTGGGTAAAGATCAGTGTCAGGGCCAACAGGGTCGCGCTCATAGGCCCTGCCGATAGCTGAGCAGGACGCTGATCGGGGTGAGCACCAGCATGGTCCAGAGCAGCGGCAGCTTGAACAGCGCCAAGGCGAGAAAGGCCAGGCAGGCGATGCCCAAAGCCAGCCAGCGACCGCGCAAGGGCTGAATGAGCTTGACCGCCATGGCTACCAGCAGGCCGGCGGCCGCGGCCGCGAGACCGGCGAAGGCGCGACCCACCAGGGGGTCGTCATGGTAGCGGTCGTAGAGCACGCCCAGGCCGACCACCACCAGGGTCGGCCCCACCAGCAACCCGGCGGCAGCGGCCAGGGCGCCGCTCCAGCCGGCGAATCTCATGCCCACCGCCACCGAGAGGTTGATGATGTTGCCGCCCGGCAAGAACTGGCAGAGGCCGAGCAATTCGGTGAATTCCTCCGCCGACAGCCAGCGCCGCTTCTCCACCAGGTAGCGCCGCGCCAGCGGCAGCACCCCACCGAAGGCCGTGATGCCCAGGCCGAAGAAACCGAGGAAGAGATCGCGGCGCCGCGGCCGGTGCAGGGTGGAGTCGTTGTCCATGGGCAGGGGTTCGTCAGATCCAGAGTGACAACAATAGCGTACCGGCAAGACCGGTGACGGAAACCAGGGTCTGCAGCACCGACCAGACCCACAGTGTCTGCTTGAGCTCCAGGCCGAAATACTCGCGCACCATCCAGAAGCCGGCGTCATTGACGTGGCAGAAGAACACCGAGCCGGCGCCGATGGCCAGGGCGATCAGCGAGGCCTGGGGCCCGGCCAGCCCGGCCACAACCGGCGCCAGGATACCGGCCGTGGTGGTGGTCGCGACCGTCGCCGAACCGGTCGCCTGGCGCAGCGCCACGGCGATCAGCCAGGCCAGCAGGATGTAGGGCAGATGGGCGCCCTCGGCGACCTTGGCCACGGTGTGGCTGATCCCGGCGTCGAGCAGGGTCTGCTTGAGGCCACCGCCGGCGCCGATGGTGAGCAGCAGCGCGGCGATGGGCGCCAGGCTCTTGCGCAGCACGCCACCGACGCGCTCGCGCGGCATGCCACTGCCCCAGCCGAGCAGCACGATGGCCGCCAGCACGGCGAGCCCCAGGGCGATCAGGGGTTCGCCAAGGAACTTCAGCCCCTCCGCCAGACCGCTGTGCGGGTCGAGGGCGACCTTGGCGAAAGTGCTGCCCAGCATCAGCAGCACCGGCAACAGGATCACCAGCAACGACAGACCGAAACCCGGCTGGCGCGCGCCCTGATCCCGGGCGCTGAACAACTCGCCCAGCTCCGCCGGCGGCTGGATCGTCATGCGCCGCGACAGCCAGCCGCCGTACAGGGGACCGGCCAGGATCACCGCAGGGATGGCGATCACCAGGCCCAGGAGCATGGTCAGGCCAAGGTCCGCGTGCAATGCACCGACCGCGATCAGCGGACCGGGGTGCGGCGGCAGCAACGCGTGCAGGGTGGTCATCCCGGCCAGGGCCGGAATGGCGATGCGCAGCAACGGCTGCCCGGAGCGCTGCGCCATGACGAAGATGATGGGCACCATCAGTACCAGGCCGACCTCGAAGAACAGCGGCAGGCCGATCACCATGGCCACCAGGGCCATGACCCAGGGCAGGCTGCGACCCTTGCCCAGGCCCAGCAGGGTGCTGGCGATGCGATCGGCGGCACCGGACTCCGCCATCAGCGCACCGAGCATGGAGCCCAGAGCGATGATGATGCCGGCCTCGCCGAGGATGCCACCCGCGCCCTTGCTGAAGGCCTTGGCCACGGCTTCGGCGGGCAGCCCGGCCCCCAGGCCGGCGATGAAGGTGCCGATGAGAATGGCCAGGAAGGGTGGCAGCCGGGTGACGCCAATCAGCAGGACGATGGCCAGGATGGCGGCCAGGCAGCAAGAGATCAGCCGGGTGTCGTGGGCGACCCAGGCGAGCGCAGCAGGATCCACAGGTGACTCCTTGTAACTTATTGTTTCAGGATCACCTTAACCGAAACAAGGTCCGAGGTACGACGTAAATCGAAATAACCCCTTTCGCTTATTGCACTTAGCTTGCGAACCTCAGCCGTTTCGCACGATCCAAACTGCGTTCGGTCATGACCGAATCCCTTACCCTTTGCTCGCAGGCGGTTGGCATGAACGAAACCTCTACTCTCTGGCAGCAGACCCTCGCCCAGTTCCGCGACGGTACCGGTTCCACCCTGCCCACCCCGGGCAGTGGCGCGGCGGCTACCGTGGCGGCCTGCCTGGGCGTCGCACTGGTCCTCAAGGGCTTGAAGCTCAGCCAGCAGCGCCAGCCGGTGACCCGCCACGCCGAGCTGATCACCCTGGGCGAGCGCCTGCAGGAAGCCCTGAGCACCTGTGCCGATGCCGATGTGCAGGCCTTCGCCAACTACCTGGAAGCCGATCGTCAGGCCAGTGGCGCCGGCGCCGAGGGCGAACGTCGCCAGCAGGCGCTCAACCTGGCCGCGGCCAACGCCGTGCAGATTCCCATCGCTACCGCTCAGCTGTGCCTGGAAGCCCTGGATCTCGCCGTGATCGCCACGCCGCTCACCGTAGAACCGCTGCGCAGCGACACTCTGGCCGGCGGTCGCCTGGTGCATGGTGCCCTCGGTGCGGTGCTGACCACCGTGGATGCCGACCGCAATGGCCTGAAATCCGGCGACGCCCGGGAAGCCGCGCGGCAGATGCGCGACAAGCTCCAGCAGCAGGCCGATCAGCGACTCGCCCAGCTGAGCGCCACCCCCGTTCCGCCGGCCATGGGCTGACGGCCGGTGCTGGCCCGCCTGGGCTGGGTCCTGCGCGGACTCCAGCGACGCCTGTGGTTCCGCGCCACCCTGTTCTCGGTCGCCGGGGTGGCGACCGCCCTCCTCGCCCTGCTCCTGCGTGACCACATCCCGGCCAGTCTGCCGGCCAAGGTCGGCGCCGATGCCGTCGACAAGATCCTCACCATCATCGCCAGCAGCATGCTGGCGGTGACCACCTTTTCCCTCAGCACCATGGTGACGGCCTACAACGCCGCCGCCAGCAGCGTGACGCCCCGGGCCTATCCGTTGCTGTTGGAAGACAGCACCACCCAGAACGCCCTGGCCACCTTTCTCGGCTCCTTCCTGTTCAGCCTGGTCGGCATCATCGCCCTGAGCACCGGCCTCTACGGCGACAACGGCCGCGTGGTGCTCTTCGCCGTCACCCTGGTGGTGATCCTGCTGATCGTCTTCACCCTGCTGCGTTGGATCGACCACCTCTCCCGGCTGGGGCAGCTGGATGCCACCAGCGACAGCATCGAAGACGCCGCCCGGCATAGCCTGCAGCGCTGGTTGACCCATCCTTACCTGGGTGGGGTGGCGGCGCCGGTCGATGAACCCGCCAACGGCCGCCCGGTCCTGGCGGACCGCACCGGTTATCTGCAACGGGTAGACATGCCGCTGCTGGCGGACCTCTGCGGCGACCGCGGTCGCCTGCGCCTGGCCGCCATGCCCGGCGCCTTTCTCGATCCGGCGCAGCCGCTGCTCTGGGTGGAAGGCCTACCGCCGGAAAAGGACGCGCGCCTGCGTGCCGCCTTCACCCTGGATGCGCGCCGGGTGCACGACCAGGATCCGCGCTTCGGCCTGACGGTGCTGGGCGAGATCGCCACCGGGGCGCTGGTGCCTTCGCGCAGCGATTCGGGCACCGCCATCGCCATCCTCGGTCGCGCCCAACGGCTGCTCACCGAACTCACCGAAAGGCGCGAGCCCGTCGAGCCTCGCTATCCGCGGATCGAGGTGCCGGAGCTGTCGCTGGACGATCTCTTCGACGACTTCTTTCTGCCGGTGGGCCGCGACGCGGCGCCCCTGGTGGAGGTGGGCATGCGGCTGCAGAAATCCCTGGCGCGCCTGGCGGTCCAGGGCGATGCGCGGATCAGGCGCGAGTGCCTGCGGCATTCCCGCCTGGCGCTGGCCCGGGCCGAAGCCACCCTGGGCCAGGCCGAAGACCGCGTCATCCTCCAGCAACTGGCTGCGGACGTCGAACGCCTCTGCGCCTCCCGCTAGCCCGGCAAGGCTAGCGCGACCAGGCCGGGTCGGTGGTGAAGGCGATGGTCAGCCAGCGGTCCGGGCCCTCGCCGCCAATGGCCTCGCCGATCTCGTCGCGGATGGCGTCCCATTCGTCCAGGGTCTTGGCCGGCCAGCCCAGCGGCACGATGAAGTACAGCTCGATCTGCCGGGCCCGGCCGACCTTGGCCACATAGGCACGATAGTCGAGAAAGCCGAAGCGCGAGACCATGCCCTGGGCGACCTCATCGACCTGCTGCTTGAGTTGCGGCGGGGTCACCATGAGGATTTCCGTGAAGGCCTGCCAGACCAGCTTCAGCGGTATGGGAATGATGAGTACGCAGATGATCGCCAGCACCAGGGGATCGATGTACGGCGTGATCCAGGCGTAGGCCGTGCCTTCGGCCAGGGCACCAACCAGGAAGGCCAGTACCAGGGCGGCCGAGATGCTGCCCGACATGATCCAGCTCTTGATGTCGAGCTTGAGAAAGTCCGACTGGATGTCCCGGTTCAAGCGATGCACGAGGGCGGCGAAGCCAAAGCAGCATACCGCAGCGACCAGTGCATAGAGCAGCGCCATGCCGAACGCCAGCGCCTTGCCGCCGCTCATCAGACTGATGATCGAGTTGACCAGCGCGTAACAGGCCACGATGCACAGCACGCTGCCGTTGAGGGCGAGCACCATGGGTTCCAGGTGCCAGAACCCCATGTTGAAGCGCTCGGCCAGTCGCCGGTCGCCCTCCGCCTCCTGGCCGTGTCTATGGATCAGCATGGCCACCAGCAGCGCCACGCCACTCATGAAGGCGTCGGTCAGCGAATAGAAGCCGTCGAAGACGATGGCATAGGAACCCGACAGCACCCCGAAGGCGATGCCCACGACCGCCAGGACCACCGTGACGACGATGGAGAAGCGCAGCACCGTGCGCTCGTTGCCTAGGCGTTTCAGCATGATTCACTCCAGCCACGGGATCGCCGCCAAGGGCGGCAAACAGGTTCAATTCAGGCCAATCATAGAGGTCGGCAGGCTAGCCTGCATGGGCAGTTCGGCAAGGCTTCCATGCACGGACGCAATCAAAAGCCGGCAGGCTTCGGGTGTACACTGCACTGGTGCTTCTTTCCTTCAAGGCCTCTGACAGCAGCCTCTTCCGTATCCCAGAATCCTCAACGGCGACCCACCATGATCGAAGTTACCGAACGTTCCATCGCCGAGTTGCGTCGCGCACTCGAAACCGGCCAGACCACTGCGGTGCAGCTGGTCGAGGCCTACCTGGCCCGTATCGATGCCTACGACCCGCCGGCCAGCGCCACCGCGCTCAATGCCGTGGTGGTGCACAATCCCGAGGCCCTGGCCGAAGCGGCCGAGTCCGATCGCCGTCGCGCCCAGGGCGAGACCCTGGGGCCGCTGGATGGCATCCCCTACACCGCCAAGGACAGCTATCTGGTCAAGGGGCTGACCGCCGCCTCCGGCAGTCCGGCGTTCAAGGACCTGGTCGCCCAGCGCGATGCCTTCACCATCGAACGGCTGCGCGCCGCCGGTGCCATCTGCCTGGGCAAGACCAACATGCCGCCCATGGCCAACGGTGGCATGCAGCGTGGTGTCTATGGCCGCGCGGAAAGCCCCTACAACGCTGGCTATCTCACCGCGCCCTTCGCCTCCGGGTCCTCCAACGGCGCCGGCACCGCCACCGCGGCCAGCTTCGCCGCCTTCGGCCTGGCCGAGGAAACCTGGTCCAGCGGGCGCGGCCCGGCGTCCAACAACGGGCTCTGCGCCTACACCCCCTCGCGCGGGGTCATCTCGGTGCGTGGCAACTGGCCGCTGACGCCGACCATGGACGTGGTGGTGCCCTATGCCCGCACCATGGCCGATCTGCTGGAAGTGCTCGACGTGGTGGTGGCGGACGATCCCGACACCTCCGGCGACCTCTGGCGCCTGCAGCCCTGGGTGCCACTGCCCAAGGCCTCGGAGGTCCGCCCGGCCCGCTATAGCGACCTGGCCGTCGACGCGAGCGCCCTGGCCGGCAAACGCCTCGGCGTGCCGCGCATGTTCATCAATCAGGACCCGGAGGCCGGCACCAGCGACAATCCCGGCATCGGGGGCCCCACCGGCCAGCGCATCCATACCCGGCCCTCGGTCATCGCCCTCTGGGAACAGGCCCGCGCCGCCCTGGAAGCGGCCGGCGCCACCGTGGTGGCGGTGGACTTTCCGCTGGTGTCCAATTGCGAAGGCGACCGCCCCGGCGCGCCCACGGTGTTCAACCGCGGCATCGTCTCCCAGGCCTTTCTCCACGACGAACTCTGGGACCTGTCCGCCTGGGGCTTCGACACCTTCCTGCGCGACAACAACGATCCCAACCTGAACCGGCTGGTGGACGTCGAAGGCGAGCTGATCTTTCCCCACGAACCCGGCACCCTGCCCAACCGTGAAGGCGACCTGGCCGCCGGCATGGCCGAATACGTGCGCATGGCCGAGCGGGGGCTCAAGACCCTGGACGAGATCACCACCCTCCCCGACGGCCTGCGCGGCCTGGAACACACGCGCAAGATCGACCTGGAAGACTGGCTGCAGGCCCAGAGCCTGGACGCGGTGCTCTTTCCCACCGTGGCCGACGTGGCGCCGGCGGATGCCGAGATCAATCCCGCCTCGGCCGACATCGCCTGGAGCAACGGCGTCTGGGTCGCCAACGGCAACCTCGCCATCCGCCACCTGGGCGTGCCGACCGTCACCGTACCGATGGGCGTGATGGCCGACATCGGCATGCCGGTGGGCCTGACCTTCGCCGGGCGGGCCTATGACGACTCGAATCTGCTCAGGCTCGCCGCCGCCTACGAGGCGACCGGCTCCAAACGCCAGGTACCGCCGCGGACGCCGCCGCTGGTGGGTTGAGGGTAGACTGGTGAGTCTTGCCGGCTTCGCCGCGGTCGCGCTGCTGCTGGGGCTCAACCGTGATTCGGCGATGGCGCAGTACCTGGGCATCTTCGCCTGGGGGCTGACGTTCGGCGGCGCGGCGACGCTGCTGCAAACCGCCCTGGCGGATACCGCGGGCAGCGGCGCCGATGCGGCGCTGGCGATGAACGTGGTGACCTGGAACAGCGCCATCGCCGGGGGTGGCATCCTGGGCGGCCTGTTGCTGGAAGGCGTCGGCCCCCAGGCCCTGAGCTGGGCCGTGGTGGCCTTGTCGCTGGGCGCCCTGGCCATCGCGACGGCTGCCCGGCACCGCGGCTTTCCGGCGGGCACCCGGGCGAGCGTCTTACCCGTCCTGGGCCACTGACCGTCCGCGCGGGCACCCGGCCCGCGCCCTTCAGCCCCGGTGCGGGACCGCCTCCAGCGTCTCGCCCTGGAAGAAGGCCGGCGCACGCCAGCGGGCGAACAGCATCAGCACCAGACCCAGGGCCAGGATCACCACGGCGATGATGAACACCAGGCCGATACCGCCCAGGTGCGAGCCGCTGCCGAAGTCCGGCGACAGGCTGGCGATGGCGGTCTGCCAGAAGATCACCGAGAGGATGATGGCGCCGAGCAGCGGGCAGAGGCCCCGCAGCAGCGCATGGCGCAGGCTGTCGAACAGGCTGCGGCGGAAATACCATACGCAGGCATAGGCGGTCAGCGAGTAGTAGAAGCAGATCATCATGCCCAGGGCGGTGATGGTGTCCGCCAGGACGTTGTCGCTGAGGGTGCGCATGACCACATAGAAACCGCCCGTGGCGATACCGGCGGCGATGGTGGCATAGCGCGGCGTGCGCGAGCGCGGGCAGATATGGGCGAAGCGGCGCGACACCGCACCGTAGTACCCCATCGCCAGCAGGGTGCGCGCCGGGGAGATGAAGGTGGATTGCAGAGAGGCGGCGGTACTGGCCAGCACCGCGATGGACATCAGGATCGCCAGCGGCCCCATTACCGGTCCCGCCAGGTGGGCGAAGACGTTTTCCTGGATCTCGGGATTGCCCAGCCCCAGGCCGGCGTCGCCAATGCCGGCGAATTGCAGGGTGGCCGCGGCGGTGAAGAGGTACAGCAGCAGGATCAGCAGCACCGTGACCGTCGCCGCGCGCCCCGGAACCTTCTGGCTGCCCACCGACTCCTCGCTCACCGTCAGGCAGACATCCCAACCCCAGAAGATGAAGATCGACAGCGACAGCCCGGCGGCGAAGGCGGAAAAGGATTCGACGTTGAAGGGGTTGAACCACTCGGGGTGGAAGACCACCGGCGCCGCCGCTGGCGCGGCGTAGAAGGCCGCCAGCGAGAAGCCGACCAGCACCAGCAGTTGCAGGGCGACCAGCCCGTACTGGACGCTCATGGTCATGCCGATGCCGCGGCAGCTGATCCAGACCGCGATGGCGATGAACACGCAGCAGGTGACGATGTTCACCAGCAGGTGCTGCGACAGCGCCGCCAACTCCGCTCGACCGCTGAGCTGGGCGAGAAAGAGATAGAAGAAGTCCACCGCCACCCCGGCGAGGTTGGACAGCACGATGGTGGTGGCCGTCACCAGGCCCCAGCCACCGATCCAGCCGATCATGGGGCCGAAGGCGCGAGTCGACCAGGTGAAGGAGGTGCCGCTGTCCGGATCCACGGCATTCAGCTCGCGATACCCCAGGGCCACCAGCAGCATCGGCAGGAAGCCGACGATGAAGACCGCGGGCAGGTAGACGCCCACCTCGCGCACGGTCGGCCCCAGGGCGCCGGTCAGGGTGTAGACCGGGGCGATGGTGGAAATGCCCAGCACCACGCAGGCGAGTAGCCCCAGGGAGCCGGCGGCCAGGCCCTTGGCGGACGGATCGGTCAGGGCTTCCGGCCCGGCGTTGGCCGGAGCGCCTGCAGGTGCGCCCTTGCTCTGTTCAGTCATAGGTCTCTGCCCTGCTGTTGGTATTGTTGTTCAGAGTCCAGCGTGCGCGGCAAGGTGCCTAACGCGATGCGGCATGGCGCTGGCAGGCGTCGCGAAAGGCGTCCAACAGCGCCAGGGATTCGGGGCTCTCGCGGAAATTCCACTCGGGATGCCACTGCACCCCGACAACGAAGCCGGGGGCGTCGGCCAGGGACACCCCTTCCACCAGACCATCCGGCGCCAGGGCTTCGATGCGCAGCCCCTGCGCCAGGCGGTCGATACCCTGGCTGTGCAGGGAATTCACCTGGAAGCTGGCCGGCAGGCCGAGGCGCTCGAACACCCCACCCGGTGGCACCTGGACCGGATGGGTGGGCGCGTACTGCTCGGCCAGCAATTCGCTCTGGGGCTCGCGGTGATCGGCATGCCCGGGCAACTCCTGCACCCGCTGGTGCAGGCTACCACCGAGGGCCACGTTGAGCTCCTGAAAGCCGCGGCAGATGCAGAACACCGGAATGCCGCGATCGATGGCCAGGCGCAGCAGCGGCAGGGTGTAGGCGTCGCGGGCGGCATCGTGCTGGGTGCCGGCGAGACTCGCCGGTCCCTGGTAGTGATGGGGCTCGACATTGGACGGCGAGCCGGTGAACAGCAGGCCGTCCAGGTGCGCCAGCAGCGCCTGCGGATCGCTCGGCACGCGGCGCGCCGGCAGCACCACCGGCAGGCCGGCATGACCCGCCGCCTCGACGTACTTGTCGCCGACGGTATGGGAGTCGTATTTGCCGAGCGTCTGCCGGCACGCCGTCACGCCGATCAGGGGCATAGGGGACATGGCTATTCTCCAGAGTGCCCGCCTGGATCAGGCGGGCGGACAGGGTCAGATACCGAGGCGATCGCGCAGCTGGTAGTAGGTCGCGCCCAGCGCGGTGAAGGGCACGCGCAGGAGTTGCCCGCCCGGGAAGGGATAGTGCGGCAGGCCGGCGAAGGCATCGAAGCGCTCGGCCTGGCCGCGCAGGGCCTCGGCCAGCACCTTGCCGGCGAGGTGGGTATAGGTGACGCCGTGGCCACTGCAGCCCTGGGAGTAGTAGATGTTGTCGCCGAGACGTCCCACCTGGGGCAGTCGCGACAGCGTCAGCAGGAAGTTGCCGGTCCAGGTGAAGTCGATCTTCACGTCCTTGAGCTGCGGGAAGGTCTGCAGCATCTTCGGCCGGATGATGGCCTCGATGTCCGCCGGATCCCGGGCGCCATAGACCACGCCACCGCCGTAGATCAGCCGGCGATCGGCGCTGAGGCGGAAGTAGTCGAGCAGGTAGTTGCAGTCTTCCACGCAATAGTCCTGGGGCAGCAGGCTGCGCGCCATGTCCTCGGACAGCGGCTCGGTGGTGAGCACCTGGGTGCCGCAGGGCATGGACTTGGCAGCCAGTTCCGGCACCAGCCCGCCCAGGTAGGCGTTGCCGGCCACCACCACGAAGCGCGCCTTCACCTGGCCATTGGCGGTATGCACCACGGGGTTGGCACCGCGGTCGATACGGGTGGCCGCGCTCTGCTCATAGAGCTTGCCGCCCAGGGAGGCCACCGCCGCCGCCTCGCCCAGGGCCAGGTTGAGCGGATGGATATGGCCGCCGCTCATGTCCAGCAGGCCGCCCAGATAGCGATCGGTGCCGACCACCTCGCCGATGCCGGCCTTGTCGAGCAGGTGCAGCTGGGTATGGCCATAGCGCTCCCAGAGCTTCTTCTGGGCTTCCAGGTGGCCGAGCTGCTTGCCGGTCAGGGCGGCGAAGACGCCGCCGTCCTTGAGATCGCACTGGATGTCGTAGCGGGCGATGCGCTCGCGAATGATGCGCCCGCCTTCGAAAGCCATCTCGCCCAGCAGTTGCGCCTGCTTGGGCGGCAACTGGCGCTCGATGGCATCGATGTCGCGGCTGTAGCTGTTGACGATCTGACCGCCATTGCGCCCCGAGGCGCCGAAGCCGACCCGCGCCGCCTCCAGCACCGTCACGCTGAAGCCGTGCTCGAGCAGGAACAGCGCAGTGGAAAGCCCGGTGTAACCGGCGCCGATGACGCAGACATCGGTCTCGACACTGCCGTGCAGCGCCGGGTATTCGGTGTGGAGGTTACGCGAAGCCGCGTAGTAGCTGCCGACGTGTTGTTGCATGGTGAGATTCCTCTGCTTGCGATTCCGGCGGCTGCGCCGGAAGCGCCGCGCCTGTTCAGAGCTTGATCCAGGTCGCCTTGAGTTCGGTGTATTTGTCGAAGGCGTGCAGCGACTTGTCGCGTCCGTTGCCGGATTGCTTGAAGCCGCCGAAGGGCGCCGTCATGTCGCCGCCATCATACTGGTTGACCCAGACGCTGCCCGCACGCAAGGCCCGCGCCACGCGATGGGCACGGGAGATATCCCGCGTCCAGACGGCCGCGGCCAGGCCATAGGGGGTATCGTTGGCGATGCGCACGGCCTCTTCTTCGTCATCGAAGTCGATCACCGCCAGCACCGGGCCGAAGATCTCTTCCCGGGCGATGCGCATGGCATTGTCCACCCCTTCGAAGATCGTCGGGGTCACGTAGCTGCCACCGGTCTCGGTCAGGGCGCGCGCGCCGCCGCTCACCAGCCGGGCACCCTCGGCACGGCCCGCTTCGATGAACCCCAGCACGGTGCGCAGATGGCCTTCGTCCACCAGGGCGCCGACGCGGGTGCTGGGGTCCAGCGCATGGCCGGGCGCCCAGGCCTGCAGCGCCTCCGCCACCAAGGCCAGGAAACGCTCCTTGATCGACCGCTCGACCAGCAGCCGCGAGCCGGCCACGCAGACTTCGCCCTGGTTGAAGGCGATGGCCGCCGCGGCCGCTTCGGCAGCGGCCACCAGATCCGGGGCATCGGCGAAGACGATGTTGGGACTCTTGCCGCCCGCCTCCAGCCAAACCCGCTTCATGTTCGATTCGCCGGCATAGACCAAGAGCTGCTTGGCGATGCGGGTGGAGCCAGTAAAGACCAGGGTGTCGACATCCGCATGCAGCGCCAGCGCCTGGCCGACGGTATGGCCATAGCCGGGCAGCACGTTGAACACCCCTGCCGGGATGCCGGCTTCCAGCGCCAGCCCCGCGATGCGGATGGCGGTCAGCGGCGACTTCTCGGAAGGCTTGAGGATCACCGAGTTGCCGGTCGCCAACGCCGGGCCCAGCTTCCAGCAGGCCATCATCAAGGGGAAATTCCAGGGCACAATGGCCGCGACCACCCCCACCGCTTCGCGGGTCACCAGGCCGAGCTGGTCGCGCGGCGTGGGCGCCACCTCGTCGTAGACCTTGTCGATGGCCTCGGCGCTCCAGCGGATGGCATTGGCCGCCGCCGGGACGTCGATACCCAGGGCATCGCCGATGGGCTTGCCCATGTCCAGGGTTTCCAGCAGGGCCAGCTCCTCGGCATGGGCCAGCAGCAGCTCGGCGAAGGCGATCAGCACGCGCTTGCGCTGCGCCGGCGCCTGATGCGCCCAATCGCCCCGCGCGAAGCTGGCCCGCGCAGCCTGCACGGCCACCTCGGCATCCTCGGCCATGCAACTGGCCACCCGGGCCAGGTGACGACCATCCACCGGGCTCAGGTCGTCGAAGACGGCGCCGCCCAGGGCGGCCTGGTAGCGGCCGTCGATGAAGGCGCGGGATTCGACGGTCAATGCCTGGGCGCGCCGCTCCCAGTCCTGTCGTGTCAGCACGGTCATGATTGCGCCTCCTAGACGGTATGCAGATACCAGTTGTATTCGAGATCGGAGATGGTGGTCTCGAACTCCTCCAGCTCGGCTTCCTTGCAGGCGACGAAGATGTCGATGTACTCGGGGCTGATGTACTGGTTCATCACCGCGCTGTCGTCCAGGCGGCGCAGGGCGTCGCGCAGGTTGTTCGGCAGGCTCTGTTCGAGCTGCTCGTAGGAGTTGCCACTGACCGGCGCGCAGGGTTCGAGTTGCTGGGTCATGCCGTGATGAATGCCGGCCAGGATCGAGGCCATCATCAGATAGGGATTGGCGTCGGCCCCGGCGACCCGGTGTTCGATGCGGATCGCCTCGCTGCTGCCGGTGGGTACGCGCACCGCCACGGTACGGTTATCCAGGCCCCAGCTCGGGGCGTTGGGCACATAGAACTGGGCGCCGAAGCGGCGATAGGAATTGACGTTCGGACAGAGGAAGGCCATGGACGCCGGCAGGGTTTCCAGGATGCCGGCGATGGCATGGCGCAGCGGCGCATGGTGCTCGGGATCCTCGGTAGCGAAGATGTTCTGTCCGGTCTGCTTGTCCAGCAGCGAGATGTGCACGTGCAGGCCATTGCCGGCCTGGCCGGGATAGGGCTTGGCCATGAAGGTGGAATCCATCTCATGGTCGTAGGCGATGTTCTTGATCAGCCGCTTGAGCAGCACCGCGTAGTCGCAGGCCTTGATGGCGTCCTCGACGTGATGCAGGTTGACCTCGAATTGTGCCGGCGCGGATTCCTTGACGATGGCGTCCGCCGGCAGTCCCTGCTCCTTGGCGCCTTCGAGCATGTCCTGCAGGCAATCCACGTATTCGTCCAGGTCGTCGATCAGATAGACCTGGGTCGAGACCGGTCGTTTGCCGGAGATCGGCGAGCGCGGCGGCTGCGGCCGGCCGTTCACGTTCTCCTGGTCGATCAGGTAGAACTCCAGCTCGAAGGCGGCGCAGATGGTCAGCCCCAGGTCATCGAATTTCTTCACCACCCGGCGCAGCACCTCGCGCGGATCGGCGAAGAACGGCGAGCCGTCCTGCTCGTGCATGGTCATCAGCAACTGCGCGGTCGGGCGCTTCTGCCAGGGCTCGTAGCTCAGGGTACCGGGGATGGGAAAGCAGGTGCGGTCGGCATCGCCGATGTGCAGGCCCAGGCCGGTGCTTTCCACCGTGGAGCCGTTGATATCCAGGGCGAACAGCGAGGCCGGCAGATTGATGCCGCGCTCATAGACCTTGGACAGACTGGCCCGCTCGACACGCTTGCCCCGGATGACGCCGTTCATGTCGGTGATCAACAGATCGACGTACTGGATCTCGGGGTGCTCCTTGAGAAAGCCGTTGGCTTCGGTGAGCTGGACGACGCGGGGGGATATCGAATTCATGGGAGGCATCCTTGACGCTGGCCCGCTTCGTTGTGCTTGCTCGTGCGGGTCTGGCAGCGTGGCTGTGGGCGGTGGTCGCTGCAGGCGCCGACCCCGTCTGCCAAGGTCCGCCCTTCCACCTGATTGCCCTCGCGGGGCTGGGCCAGTATAAATTGGCATGAGCGCAACCCATATCGGCGAATTGGCAAAGGAAGAATGCACGGATGCAATATCAAATAGGCCATGCCGATCTCAAGCTGATCCTCGCCCTGGTGCGTGGCCGGACCCTGGCCCGAGCGGCCGAGCAGCTGCAGGTGGATGTCTCCACGGTGTTTCGCGCCATCCGCAAGCTCGAAGCCAATCTGCAGGTCGCGCTGTTCGACAAGACCCGGCGTGGCTACACCCCCACCCAGAGCGCCAAGGCCCTCGCCGAACAGGCCGAGCGCGCCGAACAGGCCCTCGAAGCGGCGCGGATCGCCCTCACGCAGGGCGAGAACGTCATCAGTGGCACCGTCCGCCTGACCTGCACCGACGCCGTGCTGCGCAGCCTGCTCTTGCCGGGCCTGGCCGAACTCATGCCGCGCTATCCGGCGGTCGCCCTGGAAGTGGCTACCTCCAACACCTTCGCCAGCCTGAGTCGGCGGGACGCGGATATCGCCCTGCGCCTGTCGAACGCGCCGCCCGAACACCTGATCGGCCGGCGGCTCGGTCGCAGCTCCTACTTCGTTTGCGGCCATGAGCGCTATCGCAGCGGCTATGGCCCGTTGGCCACTGAATTGCCCTGGATCGCCCCGGACGACTCCCTGGCCGATCACGTCTCGGTCACCTGGTTGCGGCAGGCCTATCCCAGCCTCACCCCGCGCTATCGCTGCAGCAGCATGTCCTCAGTCGGCAGCCTGGTAGGTGCCGGTCTTGGCGTGGCCGCCCTCCCCGACTTCATGATCAGCAGCCTGGACGGCGTCGAACGCCTGGGTCCGGCGCTGCCAGGCTGCGACACCGATATCTGGCTGCTGACCCGCCCGGACAATCTGTCGCTGCGCTCGGTGCAGATCCTCTTCGATGAGCTGGCGAATCTGTTGAAAACCCGGATAGCGGATGTTTGCCAGGACTGAAACGAAGCGCTCGTTCGTCGGCTTTAATGGTAACTTACCGGTAACTTTCCCAGTACTGCGTTCCACCCGAACACCCTTTGAACAGAAATTTTAACGAATTTTTCACGCCTTCTTGACGAGCTTTTTGAAGTTAAGGTCATCAACGCGACCTAACGCTTTCAAGTGCTCTGCAGACACGCGGAGTCAAGTACGAAAAGTGCGGTTTCCAGGTAGGCCGTCGGCGACGAATTGCCTTAAAAAACAAGCCGGTTAGGCGATATCGAGAGTCATGGTGGTCAACTTCCACGGAGACAACGATGAGCAGCCGCTTCGCCATACCCGATAACCCCGATCGCGATTGTCTGTTAAACATTCACCGGCTTCTCACCTTGAGAATCGATCAACTGCGCAATGTCGATATGGGCAGCTCGCAACTGCAGGAGATTCTCTTCCAGTTCGAAGCCCTGACGGCAGAGACCATCCAACTGGTTGAGGAAGTCGCCGTGAGACTGGCGACCGAGGCGCATTAGCGGCCAGCGGCCGCAGCGTTCCGGGGCAGTGAAGTGTCCGGCGCGATCCCGCATTCGCCACCACCTGCTCTGCTCGGAAGCGCGCTGGCTGGAGGGATTTGCGTCCAGCGAGAAGTGAGGACCGCAGGTCGGGATGCACCTGCGGGAAGCCTGTCGGGCGATAGATTGCAGGCAGCTCCTCCGCCCAGGGCATTCAGGCATTCAGGGCCATGGCCGCATACAGGCCATCCTGCCTGACCAGTTCTTCGTGAGTGCCCTGCTCCACCAGTTGCCCAGCCTGGATGACCAGAATCCGATCCGCCTGCCTGACGGTGCTGAGGCGGTGGGCGATGGAGATCAAGGTCCGCGGCCCTTGCAACGAAGCCAGGGCCGCGGCCATCGCCGCCTGGGTGCTGCTGTCCAGGGCGCTGGTCGCTTCATCCAGGAGGATAATCGGCGGATCGCGCAGCAGCATGCGGGCGAGGGACAGACGTTGGCGCTCGCCGCCGGACAGTTGATAGCCCCGGTCACCGACCCCGGCCCCCAGCCCCTCGGGAAGCCCGCGCACCGTAGCATCCAGCTGCGCCCTTTCCAGCGCCCACCAGAGTTCCGCCTCGCTCGCGTCGGGCTTGGCGAAGCGCAGGTTGGCCTCGATGCTGGCGTTGAGCAGGAAGGTATCCTGGGTCACGATGCCAACCAGGCTGGCCAGCGTCGCAAAGCTCAGTTCGCGGATATCGATGCCGTCGTAGCGGATACGCCCCTGATCGGCGTCGTACAGGCGCGCGAGGAGATAGGAGATGGTGGTCTTGCCAGAGCCGGTGGGGCCGACCAGCGCCGTGTGCTTTCCGGCCGGTATCTCGAACGTCAGATCCTTGAGTACGGCGCGATCGCCATAGGCGAAGCTGACGTTCTCGAAACGGATGCCTCGCTGGAAATCCTGCCGCGCAAGAGTCGTCGGTGAGCTCGCCTCGACGACCGTCGCCGGCGTATCCAGGTAGCTGAACACCCGCGCCAGCAAGGCCCGTCCCTTGGCGAATTCGATCCGCGTTTCAAAGATCTCCAGCAGCGGCCAGAGCAATTGCTCCTGCAAGGCGATAAAGGCCACCAGGGTGCCAATGGACACCTGCAGGCCCAGGCCGATGAACAGACCGCCGCCCAGGAAGGTCAGCGCCGGCAGGAGATCCAGCGCCAGGAAGACGAGCGCGAATTCCCATTGTCCCGCCGTGCTGGCCTGGGTTTCCAGGCGCGCCAGCTGCGCGGAGTCACGCTGAAAGCGCTGCACGAGATAGTGCACGCGGCCCAGGGTACGCGACAGGATGATGCCGCCGGCCGACAGGGACTCGGCGATGTTGGCGGAAAGGTCCGCCACCTGCTCCTGTTGCCGGTAGGTTACCCGCTCCCGCAGCTGGGCGACGCGGCCATTGATCCAGACCAGCAAGGGAATGACGGCGAAGGAGACACACGCTAGGCGCCAGTCCAACAGCAGCATCGCCACCAGGGTCGCCGCCACGACGCTCAGGTGCTTCGCCAGATCCGTGGCGGAGTGGGTCAACAGGGTCTGCAGACCGGCGATGTCGCTGGACAGGCGCGCCTGCACTTCGCCCGCGCGGGTACCGGCGAAAAACGCCAGCGAGAGGTTCTGCAGGTGGCTGTACAGGCGGGTTCGCAGGTCGTGCATGACGCTCTGGCCCACCCGAATCGCGACATAGGTCTGGGTCAGGTTGGCGATGGCATTGAACAGCGCCACCCCGACCAGACCGGCGGCCAGATAGACCAGCAGCGTCAGGTCCTTCGCCGGCAAGGCATCGTCGACGATGCTGCGGATCAGGAAGGGACTGATCACGCCGCTGATCCCGGCGACCGCGATCAGCAAGACCACCAGTACCAGTGCGGCCCGATGTGGAGCCAGTAGCTCGAGAACTCGCGCGAAGGTGACATGCCGCCTGGCCAGGTCGCCATAGTCGTCGAGGGTCTCGGTTTCAGCCGGCGATCGTGGGGAAGAAGAGGAACTGGACATTTGCGTGGTTTCAGGTCGGTCAGAGGAAGGAGCGGACTCGAGTCCGCGTCATCGGGTGCCAAGGAAACCTTGGGCTGTCTGGGGGTCAGGACGCGAGGGCGTCGGTCAGCCGGATGTCAAAGCGCGCGCCGCCTCTTTCGCTTTGCGTCAGCGCCAACTGCCCGCCCTGCTTTTCTATGGCGCGACGGCTGATCGACAGCCCCAGGCCGAAGCCGCCGGTAGCACGATCCCGACTGCGATCCAGGCGATAGAAGGGCTCGAACACCCGCTCCCGTTCGCCCGGTGGAATACCCTCGCCATCGTCCTCGACGGTGATCAGCAGGCTGTCGGCGTCGCGGCCAACGGTCAGCCAGACCCCACGCTGGCAATAGCGCAGGGCATTGCCAATCAGGTTCTGCAACGCGCGGGCCGTGAGTCTTGGTGCCAAGAGGGCTTGCTCGGGCGCAGCGGCCATGTCCAGGCTCAAGGTGACGCCACGCCTTTCCTGTTCCTCGCTGAAATCCGCCAGGACACTGTCCAGGAAGGCACCGAGCGTGAGTGCTTGACGCTCGGGTGGCTGCTGACTGGACTGCAACCGCGCGTAGGAAAGCAGCTCGTTCACCAGCGCATCCAGTTCGCGGACGTGGCGAATCTGCTGCTCCAGCTGTCGCTGTGTTTCAGCGGGCAGCGGGTCGGCCTGCAACAGGGCCAGGCCGAATTCCAGACGGGACAGGGGCGTGCGCAGCTCATGGGAGACCGCATTGAGCAGGTCGCGCTGCTGGACGATCAGGGTTTCGAGGTCCTGGGCCATGTCATCGAAGGCCCGCGCCAGCTGGCCGATGTCCGAGCGCGGCGAGATCGCGGTACGCTCCTGCAAATGCCCTTTGCCCAGGCGCGCCGCCGTGCGCCTGAGCCGCTCCAGATCGCGCCAGTGCGGCCGCAGCCAGACATACAGACAGATGAGCAGCGCCGCCCCGATCAGGGCGTTCATGGCCCAATACGTCAGGGCTATGTCGGTCGGAACCTCGGCGAAGCCGACCCAGAGGACGTGCCCGCCCGGCAGGGGGATCAGGGCGACGCTGGGATCGCCATCGTCGGTCAGGCGGACGCGCCGTTCGCCCTTGGCCAAACGGTGGCGCTCGGCGCTCGTCAACCGAGGATCGGTCTGCAGCCCCAGCTGCAAGGTGACGGGCGCGATGTCGGCGTTCAGCTCAGCCAGCAGCGCCGGCCAACGAGAGATCGGCGTCTCCACGAAGGTCCGCTCCACCAGTTTCAGTGGGCCATGCATCTGCTCCAGACTGACGCGACTATAGCGATCACTGAACATCTGCTGCAGGGCTTCCGGGACCAGATAGCTGGCTGCGCCATAGGTCACCAGCAGCACGCAATAGAGCCTTATCAGGATCTTGAACATCTAGGCGGACCCGACGCCGCGGCGCGGTCGTCCCTGCTGCGAGACGCATCCGGCCCGTTCTGCCAGCTTGAACGACGGCCAGCGCGAACGGTAGGCGGCGCCTTCCTGGCGCTGACCAGGCAGGATCACGAGCGTGCTTTGGCGACGCTGATCGGTGGCCATCGGCGCGGCCGAGACGGCGACGGTTTCGACGCGAAAAAAGGGTTTCACAGGTAGGTCCCAGGGCAAGCAGGCGGCGAGCATAACGGAGCGCCGAGCCCTCAAGGACCGCCCTTAACACTCTTTCACAAGAGACCTACAGACCTTTACAAGGCCGCCCGGGCGCGCCCTCTACCATGGCGTTCTCCACGAGGACGCCCGATGTTCCACTACCCACTCTTTCCTTCCTGCCAACCCAGAAAAAAGCGGATCCTGATGCCATTACGCACCTTGGCTCGGCCCCGCTGCCTATCCCTGTCCCTGGGCAAACAGCTCGCGGCAGGCAGGCTCGTCATGACAGGAGTGACCGTCCTGGCGCTGAGTGTCCTGCTCGCGGGTTGCTCCCTGGCACCCCGCCATGAACGACCGCAGCCGCCGGTCCCGGAGCGCTATCCCGTGCCGACGGCGTCCTCGGACCTGTCACCGGACCGCCAGGGTCTGTTCGCCGACCCGCACCTGCGCGCCCTGATCGATCAGGCCCTGGAGGGAAACCGGGATCTGCGGCTGGTCGCACTGGATATCCAGGAAGCGCGCGCTCGCTATCGCATCAGTCGTGCCGACCTCATGTTCGAACTGGGCGCCACCGCCAGCCGGACGCGGGAACGGACTCAGAGCCTGGATAGCGCCTCGCGCACCGACCAGGAGCGAAGCGGCAGCCAGACAGCTAACCGATACAGCGTCGGGTTGGGTACCAACGCCTATGAACTGGACCTGTTCGGCAGGCTGAGAAACCTGCGTGATGCCGCTCTGGACGAGTACCTGGCCCAACGCGAGACGCGCAGCGCGGTGGAGCTGTCACTGATCGCCGAGGTGGCGACGGCCTATCTGAATCAGCGCGCCCTGGATGAACGACTGCTCGTGAGTCGCAGTACTCTGGAAAGTCGCCAGCGAGGCCTCGCCCTGATCGAACAGCGCCATGCCGCCGGGGTGAGTTCGGCGCTGGACCTGGCCCAGGCTCAAACGGCGCTAGAGACCACCGAAGCCGATCTCGCCGTCCTGGAACGGAGTCGGGCACAGGCGGACAACAGACTGCGCCTGCTGCTCGGCGGAGAGCCGCGCGGCGACCTGCCCGCGCCCTTGCCGCTCGCGCGCCAGGGTCTCGACCTGCCCGTCCCGGCGGGCTTGCCCTCTGACCTGCTGCAACGCCGTCCGGACATTCGCGCGGCCGAATACCGCCTGCGGGCGGCCAACGCCAATATCGGCGCCGCTCGGGCTGCCTTCTTCCCGCGCATCACCCTGACGGCCAGCGCCGGCTACCTGAGTTCCGATCTGAACGGCCTGTTCAACCTCGGCAATCAGGTATGGAGCTTCGTCCCCCAATTGCAGGTACCGCTGTTCGACGGCGGTCGCAACCGCGCCAACCTGGACCTGGCGGAGGTGCGGCGCGATCAGGATATCGCTCGCTACGAGAAGAGCATCCAGGTCGCCTTTCGCGAGGTGGCCGATCAACTCGTCGCCGAGGCGCCCTTGAGACGGCAGCTCGCGGCCCAGCAGCGCCTGCATGACATCACCGCGCGCAGTGTCGAACTGGCGAGCGAGCGCTATCAGCAAGGGCTGGACAACTACCTGAATCTGCTCGACAGCCAGCGCAGCCTCTACCAGGCCGATAACGCGCTGATCGAAACCCGGCTGCAGCTGATGATCGCCCACGTCGACCTGTTCCGGGCACTGGGCGGCGCGTGGGAGCGGAGCGGCGAAGCGGATCTAGCCGCTTCACCCGCTGCGACCCCGTCGCCCATGGCCTCGCGTTAACACTTGTTTACCGGCCTTCATGAGGTTTTACACGGGCCCTTCTGCAGCTCGATATCTTGAATTCCAGGCGCCCATCTATCGGATGCGCGTTCGCACAAAAGGAGACGCCAGTGAGGCACGTCGTAAAAAGCATTGGCTTCATCGCCATGATACTGGGCGGGGTGGCCGTACTCGTGGGGTGGCTCATAGACCCCACCGTCGCCTTGAACAACGGCATCAAGCTGATTTCGATAAAGCGCGAGTTCCTGCAAACCGACTTCTTTCTCTGGGGCGCCATGTTGTTCGCCGCCGGCTTCAATGGCTATTCCCTGCATACCGATCTGTGAGGCCGACGCGACCTTTCCCTTCGTCGATCCACGGGAACACGTCTCCGCTCCCAGGACATTTCACGAGCCTTGGCTAATGCGCGTTTTCGGCGTCTCGATGATTCTGCTGCTAGCCTGCCTCTCCGCCATGCTCGGCCTGGTCGACCTCGACGAGCCCGACGTGATACCTGCCCATGAGCCTGTTGCCCACAGGCGAGCCGTTCAAGATCCTGTTCGATGCCCTCGACCTCTGACAGCCACCACAGGCCCTCGAGGGCAGGCTGAGCCAGGATCGCCGCCGGTTGCCTTTCCGCCCGTCTCCCGGCACGGTGACCCGCCCACCTTGACCGGAACGCTCACCTTGACCCCTACCCTGCACATCGCCGCCGCCATCCTCCTGAACGACCGCCAGCAGGTGCTGCTGGTGCGCAAGCGGGGCACCACCGCCTTCATGCAACCGGGCGGCAAGGTGGATCCGGGGGAGCAACCCCTGGAGGCCCTGATCCGCGAACTGGAAGAAGAGCTTGGCCTGGTCATCACGCCGGACGCCGCGACCTTTCTTGGCAACTACCAGGCGCCGGCCGCCAATGAACCCGGCTTCAGGGTCGATTGCGCGCTGTATCAGGTAGCCATGGGCGCGCAAGATCAGCCGCTGCCGGCCGCCGAAATCGAAGAGGCGCTATGGGTAGCGGTAGACGAGCCCGGCGCTCTGCCGCTGGCGCCCCTGACCGGCGAGGTGATCTGGCCCTTGCTGCAGCGGCAGCTGGTAAGCCACTAGCAATCGACCTCGGTCAGGCCCGACCGCGCCGCAACCGCCCTGCCAGAGTGGCCTGAGGCATCAGGCCGCTCTGGCAGCGATAGGCGTCAGACTTCCGGTAACGGCCGCCACCCTCCCGCCGTACGCAGCTCGAGGCAGGCCGGCTGCCCATCCAGGCGCAACAGGTGCAGCCAGCCATTGCGCACCAGATCGCGCACCACGGCATGGTTGGCGATCACCTGATCGATCATGGCGCGCGGCGCCTCAATCACCACGTGCAACCGTAGCGGACGATGCATCCACTGCTGGCCGTCGTGCAGCGACTGGCGCGCCAGACCGATCCGCAGGTCGCCGCCATTGCCCTCGAACACGCCGATATGACCGCCCACCACGTTGTGCAGCAGCTTGTTGCCGCTGCCAAAGCGCAGGTTGTCGGTGGTCGAGGTGAAGTACTGCAGGTTGATCCAGTGGGCCACCACCATGGGTGCGGTCATGATCAGCTCCAGTACCTTGCCCCCTGCGTCCTGGCGCCAGTCGTAGTCGTGCAGGAAGGCGCGGCCCTGCAGATCCACCGCGCGGGTGCGTGCCCGCGGCGCGGCGATGAAGGCGGCGTTGCCGGCCAGTCCCCATTCCGGCCGGGTCTGCGCCCAGTCGCGGGCGCGCCGCCGCAGCCGTCCGAGCAACTTGGCCGGCTGCTCCTGCAGCGGCGCCAGGCCCAGGGTGCTGGCCCGTTGCCGACGCACTTCGGCGCTAGCCCCGTCCAGGGCTGCTCGGAGGCGTTGCCAGCTGGGCTGGAGCGCCGCAGGAAGCGCCGCATGACCAAAGACCTGCACCTCGTCCGTCGTGGTGTTGTGCAGCCCGGCCAGTACCTGGCAGTGCGGCGGCAGGTCGAGGCCACGCACCCGTAGCCCGATGCGGACCTCGGGATCGTTGAGCAGGCCGGCCAGCAGTCGCGCATTGATCTCGCCGCTCTGACCACAGCAGGCGCCGCAGTCCAGGCCTGCCGCCTGAGGATTGTTGGCGCTCTGGCTGCCATGGCCGACCAGTACCAGCAGACCCGGCAGTCGCCCACTGAGCCCCATGGCCTTGAGGATGCGCTCGGCCAGGTCGACCTGCTGGAGCCGCGACAGGGTCGGCAGCCGTGGTTGTAGCTGCTGCCGCTCGTGGCGGCGCCAGGCACTGAGTTCTGGCGACGGTGCGCCACCGGTCAGGCCATAGGTCCGCCCCAACAGCGCCCCGGCATAGCCCAGCCCCACGCTCTCGACCAGGGTGAAGGTCGAGGCCGGCAACCGCTCGAACAGCCGCCAGCGGCCCTGACGGGCCAGGCGCTCCTGACGCAGCTCTGCCAGTTGCCGATCCCGCTCGGCATCACCACTGCCGTCGCTCACCTGCAGCTGCGGCGCGAGCAGGCCCGGCAATTGCGGGCGCGTGGCCTGGGTACCCAGCGGGGTATAGGCGATGGGCAGGCCGAAGAAGCCGGCGAAACCGCCGGTCTCCAGCTCCGGGCACGTTTGCTCCAGGGCGCGTCTGAGCGGCTCGGAACGCACGTCGATGCAGAAGAACAGCTTGGCCAGGGGTGCCGTGGGCGCGGCGGCGGGAGTGCTCTGGCACAGCGCCCGCTGCAGTTGCTCCTGCCAGGCCAGTTCGTCGGCGCGCTGCCACAGCTGCAGCGCCCGCCAATTGGCCGAGGGCGCCTGCTGCGAGCGCTCCTGCCAGGCCGCCCGCCAGCTGTGCCAGCGGCTCCCGGCATCGCGCCGGCGATCATCCACCAGCCACTCCCAGGCCGCGCGGATGGCCAGCAGCTCCAGCAGCGTCTGGTCGTCCTCGCCCTGCAACCGGGCCTGCCAGCGCCGATAGGCGCACCAGGAGGCCCAGCCCAGGTTGCGCAACAGCAGGCAGTCGAACCAGAGGGCCCAGTCTTCCGCCGGTAGACCCAGCTGCTCGACCGCCGCCTCCAGGGCCGCCTCGGGTTGCATTGGCAACTCGGCAATGCGCGGGTGCAGGTCGCGACAGGCGCTGAGCACGCTCAGACCCCGGTCGGCCAACAGACTGGCGCGCCAGGCCTGGTACAGCCCGGCGCTGTCCGCCGGCCGCCAATCGGCCTGTTCGTGATCGAACCAGGCCGCGCAGCTCTGGCCGATCTGCTGGGTGATCAGCGCCGGCCAGCCCGGAAGCGGCACGCCTGGCTCCGCCAGGTCTTCCAGCAGCGGCAGCCCCTGGCCGACCTCCGTAGGGGCGTTTAGTACCTCCAGCAGCCGTACCGGCGTGCAGGACGCCCCCTGCTCGGCCAGCGCCTGCTGCAGATGGCGCTCGGCGATGCGGCCGTCCTGCCAGGCCTGGCGATAGTCGGCGGTGTCCAGAGTCAGGCGGCTGCCGGCGCGTTGCCAGAGTTGCGCGGCGACTGTCTGCCAGGCCTGATCGCGCCGCTCCCACAGGGGACTGACGGCGATCATGCGATCCAGCGGCCAGGTCGGCGCGATGCGCGCACAGGCCTGCCGGGCGGCCTCGTGCAGAGCTTGGTGCTTGAGGCTGGGAAGCGCTTCGAAGGCAGTCATGAGTGGTCTCCAAGGGTGGCGCTCAGGGGCTGGGGCGCATGCGCCGGCCAGAGGCGGAAGGTCAGGCGGGTGAAGTGCTCGTCCAGGTAGAAGCCGGCAAAGGCCAGCGGGTAGAGGCGTTGCGCCAGAGCGCCGCGCGGCCGAGCCAGCAGCAGGCCCTGCAGCAGGTAGAGACCGACCAGCAGGCCCATCGCCAGCAGGGCCAGCGGCAGCGGCGCCTCGGCGAGGTGCTGGTCGAGGATCCAGCCGGCCGCCTGATGCCACAGCAGATAGGCGCCCAGCAGCAGGCCGAACATCAGCAGTCCGTGCGCCCACTGGCCGCGGCGCAGGCACCAGGGCGCCAAGCCGATCGCCAGCAGCGTCAGGGCCACCAGAGGCAGCTCATGGCCGGGCAGCAGCCAGGCCCAGAGCCCTTGCAGCAGGATCAGCATCAGGGCGGCCACCAGCAGCGCGCGCAGCAGGCCGGCTAGGTCGAGCGCAGGTGCCTGGGGTTGCAGCGCCTGTTGCCGGGCATGGGCCACCGTCTCGCCGGCGGCCAGGAAGGCATGGGCCTTGTACAGCGAATGGGCCAGCAGGTGCACCAGCGCCAGTTCGTACAGCCCCAGCCCGCATTCCAGCAGCATCAGGCCCATCTGCGCGCAGGTCGACCAGGCCAGGCGGACCTTGATGCTGATGCGGGTCATCATCACCAGGGCCGCGAGGACCGCGGTCAGGCCGCCCACCAGCACCAGCAGGCTCTGCGCCGGTACGGCGGCGGAAAACAGCGGGGCGAAGCGCAGCAGCACGAAGCCGCCGAGATTGACCACCCCGGCATGCAGCAGGGCCGAAACCGGCGTGGGGGCCTCCATCACCTGGATCAGCCAGCCATGCACCGGCAATTGTGCCGACTTTAGGATCACCGTCAGCGCCAGCAGCAGCGCCGCGCCCTGCAATTCCCAGCCGAGCGGACCACCCGCCTGCACCTGGACCTTCACGGCGGCGAGGATCAGTGAGAGCTGGCTGCTCCCGCCCGCCTGTACCAATAGCAGGATCGCCAGCAGCAGGCTGACATCGGCCAGGCGGCTGGCGATGAATTTCTTGTGGGCCGCCACCACGGCCTGGGGGCGCTCGCGGTAGAAGGTCAACAGCTGGTGCAGGCACAGGCTGGACAGGATCCAGGCACCCGCCAGCAGCAAGAGGTTGCCGCTGGTGACCACCGTGGCCACCGCCGCCAGGGTGGCCAGCAGGGCGAGCACATAGCGCCGCTGACCTGGCTCTCCTTCCAGATAGCGCTGGGAGTACTCGATGATCACCAGCGCCAGCAGGCTGATGAGTCCGGCCATCGCCAGGCCGAGGCGGTCGGGGTGCTGGGTTTCGAAGACCGCCTGTAGCCAGGCGGCAAGAACCAGCAAGACGCCCAGATAGCCGGCGACACGAGCAGGCCGCCAGAATTGGCCAGGTGAAGCGAGAAAGGCCGCCGGCAGCAGCGCCAGGGCATAGACCCAGGGCAACAGTGGAGCCAGGGGAAACAGCGGGCTAGACATCGTGCACACTCCTTGAACACCAGAGGGCACCAGTTTCAGGATGTGTACGAATTATTTAAAATAGATTGATCAGAACCTAACGTTCACTTTTGAAGAACGAAGCATGCGCCGACTCAATTTCCATCACCTGCACTACTTCTGGGCCGTCGCCAAGGAAGGCAATCTCACCCGCGCTGCCGAGGCGCTGCATGTCTCCCAGTCCGCCCTCTCCACCCAGATCCGCGTGCTGGAAGACCAGCTCGGCCATCCCCTGTTCATCCGCTCCGGCCGCAGCCTGCGGCTAACCGAAGCCGGACAGCTGGTGCTGGACTATGCCGAAACCATCTTCGCGCTGGGCAGCGAATTGCAGAACACCCTGCAGAACGCCCAGGAGGCGAACCAGAGGCTGCGCATCGGCTCCGTCGCGACCCTGTCGCGCAACTTCCAGGAAAACCTGCTGCGCCCCTTCCTTGGCCGGGAAGACCTGGTTCTGACCCTCGAATCCGGCGGTGTGGACGAACTGCTGGAGCGCCTGGCCCTGCACAAGCTGGACGTGGTGCTGACCAACCAGGCGGTGAGCGCCGACAGCCAGCGCACCTGGCAATGCCGCCTGCTCCATCGCCAGCCGGTGTGCCTGATCGGTCCACCACGCCAGGACCGCCGCCCCTTCGATCTCCACCGCGACCTGCAACAGGCCCGCCTGATCGTGCCCGGGCGCAGCAGCGACGTGCGCAGCCAGTTCGAGGTCTATTGCAGCGGCCAGGGACTGACGCCGCGCATCTGCGCCGAGGTCGACGACATGGCCCTGCTGCGTCTGCTGGCCCGCGACTCCGGCGACATGGCCCTGCTGCCCGCCGTGGTGGTGCAGGACGAACTGCGCAGCGGTGCACTGCAGCTCTATGCCGAGGTGCCGGAGATCGCCGAGCGGTTCTATGCGGTGACCCTGCAGCGGCAGTTCAGGTTGAGTATCTTGGAGGAGTTGCTGGGGTAGCCGGCGATGCTGGATGCGACCTCGGGGCCAGAGACGCCTTGACCTCAGGTAATGAAAGCACCGAGCGGCAATAGCCGCTCGGTGCTTAATCAAGTACCCGCTACCTCACCACGCCATTGGCCTTGAACAGCCAATCGAACGCCTGGTCCAGGGTCGGCGATGCCGTGTCGATAGGCTCGCGTGCGAGCTGAGCGGATGTCCGCGCAAACACCTCCCTCACCCCGGGCAGCACCGCGACCGGTAGCTCGGCAGCCCGCAGTTGGCGTTCGGCCTCTTCCACTTCCTTGAGACGGCGCGGAGCATGGACCACATGCGTCCTGATCAGGGCGCCGAGAAAGTCCCTGAGCGAGGCCTGGTCGATATCGCTAAGGGCATCGTGGAGCTTTTCCGTGACGCCCTGCTTCTCGGCCGCCATGAAGCACTCGATGGTCAGGGCTTCCAGTCCCTTGGTGAACACGCTGCGCAGGATTTTCAGGGCGGCGGCATCGCCCGCGGCACCTCCCTCGACGGGCTTGAGCGGTGCGCCGGCTTCCGCAAAGAGGACGACCGCGCGCTCCAGGCCAATGCCGGCGCCCAGCAGATTGGTTTTCGCGTGCGTCAACGCGATGGCCCCCAGGATGGCCACGTCCACATAGGGGATCGAGCGCTCGTCCGCGATGGCCGCGGCTCGCCTGATCTGCTCCGGATCCGCGGTGGTCATGTCGATGAACAGCGCACCCGCCTGCATAAGGGCAAGCGCCTGCTCGGCGACCGGGAGCGAGACGGTGCCGAAAACGCAGGAGACGACGACGTCACAAGCGGTCACCGCGTCTTCTATCGAGGTGACGAGTGCCAGGTCATGTTCTTTCGCGAAGGCCTGGGCTCTGGGTGAGGGCTTGAGGTCACACAGGAGGATCTCGTGGCCCGCTGCCACCCAGGGGTGTGCATAGGTAAGACCCACTTCGCCTGCGCCGATAATCGCTAGCTTCATTTGCTTCTTCCGTAATCAATGGGCCGCGTAGGCGCCCCGGTAGGTTCCAGCGGCAATCTGCGCGAGCATCTCCGCTTCCTTGCGCTCGGTCGCCAGACAACGGTCGAGCAGCTCCGCCGCCTGGGCGATGGGAAAGGCGACAATGCCGTCATGGTCACCCACGACGAGGTCTCCTGGTGACACGATCATGTCGCCAATGCTCACCGGCACGTTGATCTCGCCCGGGCCGTTCTTGTAGGGACCCCGGTGATAGCCCCCACGCGCGAAGATGGGAAAGCTGCCCTTGCTGATGGTCGCCAGGTCGCGGATCGCCCCATCGACGACGACCCCCGCGGCACCGCGCTTTTCCGCGATAGCCGCCATGATATCGCCCATCAGGGCGCGACTCAGGTCGCCGCCGCCATCGACCACCAGCACCTGGCCAGGGACGAGGAACTCCAGCGCCTGGTGGATCGCCCGATTGTCGCCGGCGGGTACTTTGACGGTGAGGGCAAGGCCCGCCATGGTGCCTTCGATCCGATGGAAGGGCCGCAGCCGAGCGCCTGGAAGTCGGTCGAGACAGTCGCTGATGATCGAGGTGGAGGTGCGGGCGAAGGCTTCGACCAGCAAGGTCGGACTGGAAGCATTGACGTTCATGAAGGCTCCTCTTGTTGGATAACGTCGAGGATAGGCCGGTGGCCAAATAGAAAAAGCGATATTAAGGTATGGTCACTCATGCCCTGGAGGAATGCTAATGGTCACGCTACGCCAGTTGCTGGCGCTGCATTGGATCGAACGTCTGGGTACCTTCGAAAAAGCCGCCGAGCATCTCAACACCACCCAATCAGCCATCTCGAAACGGGTGCAGGAGCTGGAGTCTTCCACCGGCCTGCAATTGTTCGATCGCTCGCAGCGGGGTGCCCGCTTCACCGCCGAGGGCGAGGAGCTGCTGGTCATCGCGCGAGAAATGCTCGATCTGAGCGAGCGCATCACCTCGCTCAAGGACGGCAAGCACGTCACCACGCGCCGCCTGCGACTGGGCGTTACCGAACTCACCGCCTGGACGTGGCTACCGCGCCTGGTCACGCGACTGGTCGAGGACTTTCCCGGGCTGACCGTGGAGCCGGAAGTCGACATGAGTCGCAACCTGCATGAGCGCCTGATGGACGACTTGGTCGACCTCATCGTGATCCCGGACACCTTCACCGCCCCCGAGGTCACCAGCGTGCCTCTGGCGACCGTGGAGAATGCCTGGATGGCCGCGCCGGGACTGGTAGGGAATTCAGGCGTGGTGAGCCTGGCCGAGCTGGCCAAGTATCCCATGCTGATGCAGGGCAAGAAGTCAGGATCCGGCTTGTTCGTGAACCGCTGGCTGCATGCACGCGGAATAGAGCTACCCAGGATCCTCTCCTCCGACAGCCTTACCGCCATGCTCGGCCTGGCCTCGGCGGGCCTGGGCGTCACCTATCTGCCGCGCGAATGTTTCCGCCCGCTGGTGGACGAAGGCAAGCTCGTCATCGTCGAGACCGATCCCGAGCTGCCACCGGTTCCCTACATGGCGATGTACCGCAACGATCGGCCCTCGACCTTCGTCACCGAGATCGCCGCGCTGGCGACGCAACTCTGCGACTTCACGAAACAGTTGCAGCGTTAGTCAGGGACAGCTGCATCGCCCCGCGCGTAACTTTTGCGGGGCAACGGTCAAGACCTTGCGGGGTTACTCGACCCGCTAGGCACCCGACTCGCCGATCGGCGCGGTAGCCGGTTCGGAAATGGTCAGCACGAAGGCCAGCGCAGCCAAGGAGCAGACGCCGAGGAAGATGAACACCGCCGTCCAGCTGTAGCTGTCCAGCAGGAAGCCGGTGATCAGCGGCGCCATGGCACCCCCTGCCTGGCCCGCGCTGTTGACCACGGATGCAGCCACCGGATAGGTCGTTCTGGTCGTCAGTCCCATCGAGTAGACCGAGAACGACGAGTAGCCGATATTGAGCAGAAAGCCGGTACCGAACAGCAACAGACTGACCGCGAGCAGCCCGTTGGGCGCGTAAACCAGCGCGACCATCATCACGCAGGTCGCTACCGCGCTGATCATCATGGTCGGTTTGCGACGGCGGTCCAGAACTCGATCCGACAGCCAACCGCCGACGATATTGCCAAGCACCCCGCCAACGAAGGGCAAGGACGCCACGAAGCCGACCTGCATCAGTTCGAAGTGCTTCACCTCACCCAGGTACTTGGGGAGCCAGGCCAGGAGCACGTTCACCACACCGGTCATGAGCAGGTAGCCCAGACCACAGCCCCATATGTTCCAGGATCTGAACACGGAGCGGGACGTATCCAGAACGGGGGTGCGCTCATAGCGCAGCGCGCGGTCGAGCCTGCCGAAATCCCGGTGCTTACGGACCGACTCGCTGTGCGCAGTCGTCTGGTCTTCGATGTGCTCGGCTTCGGCGTCACTGACCTGCTTGCAGGCCCGCGGGTCATTGGGGACGAGCCACCACCACAGCAAGGCGAGCAGCACGCCTGGCAGGGCGAAGGCGATGAACATGGTGCGCCAGCCATCGAGCAGAATCAGCGCCGCCCCCAGTGGCGGTGCTATCACCGCACCCATCTTCGCGGCGGACAGGAACGCCCCGGTAGCCGTGCCCTTTTCCCGCGGCGGAAACCAGCGGTTGATGGTGCTCAGCATCGACAGCGGCAAGGCAGCTTCTGCCACGCCCAGCGCCGAGCGATAGACCTTGAGCATGCCGATGCTGTGGGAGGTGCCGATCAACAGCGTCACCAGCGACGTCAGGCCAATCGCTGCGGGGGCGACCACGCGCACGCTGACCTTGCTCAGTAGAAAACCTGCCGGTATCTGACCGAGCGAGTAGAACAGGAAGAAGGCACTGACCAGCAGACCCACCTCGGCATTCGTCGCGCCGAACTCCTTCTGGATATAGGGCAAGGCGATGCCGATATTGGCCCGATCGGCTGCAGCGAGCATGTACACGACCACGATGACCGCCAGCACCACCCAGCGATAGCGGGTCCTGGACCGCGTCTGTAGCACTGCCCGTTCCGCCAATGCCGGTGCCGGCTTTGAAGCCAGGGATTCGGTCATGAGTCCTCCGTTTTTTATGTTTATTAAAGGTGACGGAAGTTTTACGACGACCCATTAATTGAAAAAGCGATAAATAGGCACAGGCATTCATTCCCCTTTGGAATGCCAATAACTCATATACAGTTAGATATCGATGGTTGAGCCCTTTACGGTCGCCGCTCAGGTCGCGGCAGCGGCCCTCTGATCAAGGCCGTACAGGCTGGAAACGCGGACTGATGTCTATTGGGCCATCAGGCGTGTGTCCCCTGCCCCCAGACGATCCGCATGCCTCAACCACCCAGCACCCCAGGCGTGCCCTCCTCCCCCTCGCCCGCTACAATGCGCGCCTTGCCGTGCCACGCCTGATCGAGAAGAATTGCCATGTCCCTGCCCAAGCACCATCTGGAATTGCTCAGCCCTGCCCGCGATGTCGGGATCGCGCGGGAGGCCATCCTGCATGGGGCCGATGCCGTCTATATCGGTGGGCCGAGCTTTGGGGCGCGGCATAATGCTTGTAACGAGGTCAGCGAGATCGCCGAGCTGGTGACATTCGCCCGGCGCTACCACGCGCGGGTGTTCACCACCATCAATACCATCCTGCATGACGACGAGCTGGAGCCGGCGCGCAAGCTGATTCATCAGCTGTACGACGCCGGCGTGGATGCGCTGATCGTGCAGGACCTGGGCGTGCTGGAACTGGACATCCCGCCGATCGAGTTGCATGCCAGCACCCAGACCGACATCCGCACCCTGGCGCGGGCCAGGTTTCTCGATCAGGCCGGCTTCTCGCAGCTGGTATTGGCGCGTGAGCTGAATCTGCAGGAGATCTCGGCCATCGCCGCCGAGACCGACGCGGCCATCGAATTCTTCATCCATGGCGCCCTGTGCGTGGCCTTCTCCGGCCAGTGCAACATCTCCCACGCCCAGACCGGCCGCAGCGCCAACCGGGGCGACTGCTCCCAGGCCTGCCGCCTGCCCTACACCTTGAAGGATGACCAGGGTCGGGTGGTGGCCTTCGAGAAGCACCTGCTGTCGATGAAGGACAACAACCAGAGCGCCAACCTGCGTGCCCTGGTCGAGGCCGGCGTGCGTTCCTTCAAGATCGAGGGGCGCTACAAGGACATGGGCTACGTGAAGAACATCACCGCCTACTACCGCCAATTGCTCGACGAGATCCTCGAAGATCGCACCGACCTGGCCCGTGCCTCCAGCGGCCGTACCGCGCACTTCTTCGTGCCCGATCCGGACAAGACCTTTCACCGCGGCAGCACCGACTACTTCGTCACCGACCGCAAGGTGGACATCGGCGCCTTCGACTCGCCGACCTTTACCGGTCTGCCGGTGGGTCAGGTGGAAAAGGTCAGCAAGCGCGACTTCATCGCCGTGACCGAGGAGCCGCTGTCCAACGGCGACGGCCTCAATGTGCTAATCAAGCGCGAGGTGGTGGGCTTCCGCGCCAACGTCGCCGAGCTCAAGGGCACGTTCTATGAAGATGGCGAGGAAGACGGGGCGAAGCGCTACCGCTATCGCGTCGAACCCAACGAGATGCCCGAAGGGCTGTTCCGCCTACGGCCGAATCATCCGCTGTCGCGCAACCTGGACCACAACTGGCAGCAGGCCCTGCTCAAGACCAGCGCCGAGCGTCGTATCGGCGTGCGCTGGCAGGTCGAGCTGCGCGAGCAACGGCTCCAGCTGACCGCCACCAGCGAGGAAGGCGTCAGCGCCCGTGTCACTCTGGACGGTCCCTTCGGCGTGGCCAACAAGCCGGAACAGGCGCTGGACGGCCTGCGCGATCTGCTGACCCAGTTGGGCACCACCGAGTACCACGCCCTGGACGTGACGCTGGATGCGCCCCAGGCCTTCTTCATCCCCAATTCGCAACTCAAGGCACTGCGCCGCGAGGCCATCGAACAGCTGACCGCCGCACGCGTCGCCGCTCACCCGCGCGGTCGCCGTAAGGCCGAGACCAGCCCGCCGCCGGTGTACCCCGAGTCGCACCTGTCGTTTCTCTACAACGTCTACAACCAGAAGGCCCGCGACTTCTACCACCGCCATGGCGTGCAACTGATCGACGCGGCCTACGAGGCCCATGAAGAGCCTGGCGAGGTGCCGGTGATGATCACCAAGCACTGCCTGCGCTTCTCCTTCAACCTCTGCCCGAAGCAGGCCAAGGGCGTCACCGGCGTGCGCACCAAGGTCGCGCCCATGCAGCTGGTCCACGGTGATGAGGTGCTGACCCTGAAGTTCGACTGCAAGCCCTGCGAGATGCACGTGGTGGGCAAGATGAAGGGCCATATCCTCGACCTGCCGCTGCCGGGCAGCCAGGCCGCGGCCAAGGCGCTCGCCAGCATCAGCCCGGAAGACCTGCTCAAGACCATCCGCCACAAGCCGACCGGCTACAGTCACTGAGCCCGAGTGGGCTCCCAGGGTCGATCTGGTCTCGCCCGCCAGGTCATCACCTCGGGAGCCCGGCCGGTCGACGCGCTGTCGGCCCGCCCGCGAAATCGCCATTCTCTGCTCAATCGAGCGCGAATCTCCTCGTTGCTCATCGCCTCCAGCCAGGGCTGGCAAACGGTGGGTGAAGCGACTTTTTATCGACTCGGCACCGCCTGCGGTAACGACTGGGCCAGAGGCGCTCGCCGTCGCCAGCAGTGCTGTCACCACGAGTCGAATCGCGCCCGCCCGTGAAAAAAAGTGCACGGCACCAGCTCAAAGAACTCAAACCTGGCTGATGCCATCCGTGGGCTCCTGGCTGAATGGCCGAGCTGGCGGACGGTGTCCTGTGTTCCAGTTGACCAAGAGCGCGCTGGGATAAAACGAGTCGCGACCGCGCCTGCGCGGCCGAGTCGTGGCGATTTCTGAACCGGCTAGAAGACCCCCTGCTTTATGGATCTCGGATTTTTCAACACCCTGCTATCGACCAGTCTGCTCGGCATCTCGCTGGCCAACTGGCTCGCCATGCTGTGCCTCATCCTGCTCAGCTTCACCCTCGCCCGCACCGTCATCGGTTTCGTCCTGAGAAATCTGCGGACCCGCGCGGAAAAGCCGGGCGCTCATGTCAGCCAGATCGCCATCCAGGTGCTCTCCAGCACGAGCAATACCTTGCTGCTGCTGGCCGCCATTCTGATCGGCGTGGGGATACTGGATCTGCCCGAGCGCTGGCTGACGCGGGTCAGCAGCCTCTGGTTCGTGGTAGCGGCCTTGCAGGTCGGGCTGTGGGCCAACCGGGCGGTGGCCTTGGCGGTGCATCATTACTTCGTCAAGCACAGCCAGGCCGACGTCTATCAGGGCAGCGCCCTGGCCACCTTGTCGCTCTGGGGCGCCAAGGTGCTGCTCTGGGCCGTGGTCAGCCTGGCCATGCTGTCCAATCTGGGGGTGAACATCACCGCCTTCGTCGCCAGCCTTGGCGTGGGCGGCATCGCCATCGCCCTGGCCGTGCAGAACATTCTGGGCGATGTGTTCGCGTCCCTGTCCATCGCGGTGGACAAACCCTTCGAGGTGGGTGACTTCATCGTCGTGGGCTCGCTGGCAGGCACCGTCGAACATGTGGGCCTGAAGACGACGCGGATCAGAAGCCTGGGCGGCGAGCAGATCGTCATGGCGAACGCCGAGATGATCGGCAGCACCATCCAGAATTACAAGAAGCTGCAGGAGCGTCGCATCGTCTTCAAGTTCGGCCTGACCTATGCCAGCCAGCCAAGCCAGATCAAACAGGTCACCGCTGCCCTGAAGGAAATCATTCAACGGCAGGACAAGACGCGCTTCGACCGCGCCCACTTGCTGACCTTCGGTGACAGTTCGCTGGAATTCGAAGTCGTCTATATCGTGCTGGATGCCAGCTACAACGTGTACATGGACATCCAGCAGGCGATCAATATCGAGATGATGGAAGCCTTCGCCAGGATCGGCGTGCGTTTCGCCCTTTCCAGCCGCAGTCTCTATGTCGAAACCCTGCCTGCGGATTTCCTCACCGAACAGGATCGACAAGAAGATGCTCAGTCGGTCACCCAGCGCCAACCGGTGATGCAGTAGGACCCTGCCAGGAAACGAGAGCTGCCGATGCTGGCCACTGGGCGTTTGTCTCCGCAGACGTCCCAATGGCGTGCAAGGACGGACCAATGGCTTAGCGTCGCAGTGAATTACCGCTCGGCTGCCGTTGGCGCCTGGCGGGCCAGGCCGTTGTAGGCGTCGAGCATGCGTTCGCACCAGGCGGTGAGCGGATCGTCCTCGGCCAATAGCGATTGCGCGCTGACGACCCGAGCCCATTGGAAGGCGCCGAAGACGATGTGATCGGCGTAGGCCGGGGCTGCACCGGCCAGGTAATCCTGCACGGCCAGGGTACTGCGCAGGGGCTTCAGGACCTCGTGAAATGCTTGCAGCGAGCGCTCGCGCTGGGCGGCCAGGGCATCCAGCGACACGCCGAACGCCGCCTCCCGGGTCCGCTTGAAATAGTCTTTGTCGGCTTCATCCAGCACCGCATGGACGTCGGGCAGGATCAAGCGCGCTAGCGCCGGATGGACACTGTCGGCAACCCATTGATTGACGAAGCGCGTCAGCGCCTTGAGCGAGGCATCGCCCAGCAGCGAGGGCCGATCAGGGTACTGGTGATCCAGATACTCGGCGATGGCCCAGCTGTCGGTCACACAGCGTTCGCCGTCGACCAGTACCGGCACCTTGCCTTGCCCGGAAAAGGCGATGGCCTCCTTCTCGTGGAAGCGCCAGGCAACGGTCTCGACTGGTAGACCCTTGTGGGCCAGCGCCAGCCGTATGCGCCAGCAATAGGGGCTGAAGCGGCAACTGTCGTCGGCACCGGTCAGTTCGTACAGGCGTAGCGGAAGGGTCATCAGGAGATTCCTCTTGGTCAACCAATGGGAGGTTCGCGGGCGACTGTCGGGGCAGGTACAGGCGCCGATCAGGTCTTCTGGGACAGCGGCAAACCGCTATAAGTACCCGACCGCTTGCGCTTTCTTTGGGTCGCTATGGCGAAGGTCCCTAGCCAGGCGACGCCCGCGGGAACCTGCCCACAGACTGGGCTCTCCTCCACCGTATCGGCTACAGTTCAGCCAACCCTTTGCCTGTCGCGAAGGCTTGGCACCAGAAGAGCCACGCGTTAGCCAAGGCGCGCAGAGCACCACAAGCCAGGAGTCACGCATGGAGCAGGACAATCAGCAACAGGACTACCTCACCACCCTGGAGTCGCTGGAAAGCCTCTACGGTGAGGTCGCGGCACCCTCGATCCTCAAGGAAATCGATCATATCCACCCCGCGTACCAGCCCTTCATCGAGGCGGCATCCTTCGTGGTCCTGGCCTCGTCAGGATCTCAAGGGCTCGATGCCTCTCCCCGCGGCGATGCGCCGGGCTTCGTGCAGGTCGAGGACGCCAGGACGCTCTACCTGCCGGACCGCCGGGGCAACAACCGCCTGGATACGCTGCGTAATATCCTCCAGGATCCCCGGGTAGCGCTGCTGTTCCTGATCCCTGGTATCGGCGAAACCCTGCGCGTCAACGGCACCGCCCGCATAGCGGTCGATCCGACCTTGCTGGCCCGCTTCGAGGTCAAGGGCCAGCGCCCGCGAACGGTGCTGGAAATCAGGGTCACCAGCGTCTACTTCCAGTGCAGCCGCGCGGTGATCCGGGCCGGCCTGTGGGATCCTGCCAGGCACCTGGCGCGCAGCGCGCTGCCTTCTCCCGGCACCATCCTCAAGCAGCTCTGCCCGACCCAGGTGGACGGCGACGCCTACGACCAGGCCCTGCCGCAGCGCATCGCCAGCACGCTCTACTAGGGCTGCCCGGCACTGCCTCCAGCCCCCATCAAGGACCCGCCATGACCTTCGCCGATATCCTCGTCCCCACCTACACCAACCTGCTGGGCGCTCTCTCGGCCTGGCTTACCAAGGCCGAAGCCCAGCGGTCGGACGGTGCGACCGAGGCGCTACTGGTCGCCCGCCTGGCGCCTGACATGTTTCCCCTCGCCACCCAGGTCCGCTTCGCCTGCGTCCAGGCCCAGGAAGGCCTGCTGCGCCTGTACGGCCAGAGCTTTCCACCCGAGTTGAAGGTTCTGCTCGACGAAGGGCGCAACGCGGCCGAACAGCCGGGCACGCTGGCCCAGGCACAGACCTGCATCCGCGAAACCCTGGAGCGGGTACAGGCCCTCTCGGCCCAAGGGTCTGCCGTCGCGGAGGGAGAACCCATCGCCCACGAACTGCCCCAGGGGCTGGTCTTCGATTTCACCGCCGAACAGTACGTCCGCGACTGGGCGCTGCCGCAGTTCTACTTTCACGTGATGACCGCCTACGCCATCCTCCGCGCGCAAGGCGTCGAGCTGGGCAAGGCCGACTACGTCGCCCATGTACTGCCCCTCCTGAGGCCCGGCGCGTCGTCCTAGCCGCCAGGCGGCCAGCGCCGGAAGCCGCGTCTCCGGGATCCGAGACAGGCCGCTGGAGCCCTGGTCGTCAGCCTTGGAGATCAGCTGACCGCCAGGTGTGGTATGAGTTTCAGGGCCGCGTACTGCAGGAGCATGATGGTCTTGCCGTCGCGAATGGTCCCGGCATCGATCATCGCCAGCGCCTCGTCCAGGTCGACCTCGAGCACGGCGATGTCCTCGCCTTCCGCGGCATTGCCACCCCCGGCCGACTTGCGATCGCCCGGGGCGTACTCGCCGACGAAGAAATGCAGCCGCTCGGTCACCGAACCGGGACTCATGAAGGCATCGAACACCTGCCGCACTTCCCGTACCTGAAAGCCCGTCTCCTCCTCGACCTCGGCGCGGATTCGCACCTCGGGTTCGGCGGCGTCGAGCAGGCCGGCGGGCGCCTCGATCAGCAGGTCGTCGTGCCCATTGACGAAAGCCGGATAGCGCAGCTGGCGCGTCAGCACCACGGTGCGCCGCCGGGGATCGTAGAGCAGGATAGTCGCGCCATTGCCGCGATCGTAGGTCTCTCGCGATTGCCGCTGCCAGGTGCCGTCACTGCGCAGGAAGGCGAAGGTGGTCTTCTTCAGGATGAACCAGTCGTCAGACAACACCTTGACCTCTTCGACACGAATACGCGGGGCGATGCTCATAGGCGATCCTCTGGGTTGGCGAGCGGTATTTACCACTCTAGGGCTTCGCGCTAGAATTCGTGCAGTTTCGTGCAGTTTCGTGCAACATCAAGAATTTTCGTGCAGGAGTCCCCGATGCTGACCCGTGAACGCAAGGCGCTTATCCAGCAGGTGCTGCGCCGGGAAGGCCGGCTGGTGGCCAAGACCTTCAGCCAGCAATTGGGGGTCTCGGAAGACACCATTCGCCGTGATCTGCGGGAGCTGGCAGCGGAAGGCGTGCTGCAACGCGTGCATGGCGGCGCCTTGCCGGCTTCGGCTGCCGTCGCGGACTACGCCAGGCGCGAAGAGGCGTCCATGGCCAGTAAGGTAACGCTCGGCCAGGCGGGCATCCGCCTGATCCAACCGGGACAGATCATCTTTATCGATGGCGGCACGACCAATGTCCAACTCGTCCGCCACCTGCCCAAGGAGCTTGAGATCACCGTGGTCACCCATAGCCCGAACATCGCGGTAGAGCTGGTCGAGCATCCGCTGATCGAGGTCGAACTCATCGGTGGCCGCCTGTTCAAGCATTCCATCGTGACCCTTGGCACAGCCTGTGCGGAGGCCATCGCTCGGGTACGAGTCGACAGCTACTTCATGGGCGTGACCGGGCTGCATCCCGAGACGGGCGCCACCACCGGCAATGCCGAGGAAGCCGCGATCAAGCGCATCATCAGCCGTCAAGCGGCGGAGACCTTTGTGCTGGCAACGCGGGAAAAACTCGGCGCGGCCTCGCCCTACGGCATCATCCCGCTGGCCGATGTCAGCACCCTGGTGACGGATGCGGCGCCTGACGACGAGGCGCTCGGGGCGCTGAGCGCCGCAGTATCCGTGATCCATGCCTAGCTGCCGCCTTTCGGTCGCGCGTAGTCATCCCGCTAACGTCTGCCGCCGATAATCCTTCGGCGTGCAGGCGAATCGCTTGCGAAAGGCACGGCTGAAATGGGCCGAATCGGTGAAGCCCCAGCGGTAGGCGATTTCGGTGATGGAGGCGCGCTGGAGCATGGGGCTGCTGAGGTCGGCGGCGCTGCGCTCCAGGCGGGCGCGCATGATGGACTGGCAGATGCTGTCGCCGTCCTCGAAGGCCCTATAGAGATTGCGCACCGAGACGCCCAGCTCCTGGGCCAGCCAGTTGGGTGACAGCAGCGGCTGCCCCAGCGAGGCGTCGATCAGGGCCAGGGCGTTGCGCTTGAGGCCGGTCAGCGCCTGGTGTTCGCCGCTCTCCAGTGGCAGATCATGCCGCTGATCGAGCGCTGGAATCAGCAGCGCGTGCAGGGCTTCGCTCAACGCCGCGCCCTCTTCCGGGGTAGCGGCTTGCGCATCGAGATGGGTGACCTGGCTGACCAGGGAGCGCAGCAGCAGGGTGGTCAGACCCGCGGTCGGTAATTTGCCGAAGCGCGGATCACCGCCGGCCAGCCGCCGTCCGAGCGCCTGACGATCCAGGTGGAAGGAGGTATGGCGGATCAGTCCGCAGGGCAGGATGTCGCAATCGAATTCAGGGCACATCAGCGCCATGTCGCCAGGGCGCAACTCCACCGCTTCGCCCTGGTGGCGCAGCACCGAGTGCCCCGCCTCCTGAACGATGAGAAAGCAGGTGCGGTCATCCACCTGATCACCCGGCGGACGCTCGCAGGCGATACGCCCGGCATTGGTGCTGATGGTGGTGTATGCGAAGCCACCGATGTCATGGTGCAGGATCTCGCCGATGAACAGCGAGTGCTCGGGCGCCAGCCAGGATTGGAAGCGGCCGCATACCGACCGCAGGGCCTGGGTCCAGTTGGCGAAATCCTGCATCAGGGCCTGTTGGGTCATGTCGATCTCCTCTGTTCAGGGTGCGCTCGGGTTGCCTGAGGTCCCGGCGTTATCCGCGGTAACCTGACTGTTCGGCACGCAATAAGCACACCGGCGCACTAGCCGTTTTCGGCACTCAGTGCGGCGCCACCTCGGGGGCGATCCAGGCCTGCAGGCGCGCGAGAACCTGCAAGGCGGCCTGGGCCTGGTCCGGCGGTAGCCGCAGGTAGCGGCGATAGGCCGGAAAGCGGCTGACCACCTCGCTGGCCGCATAGGGCTCCAGCACGAGGCGCCACTGCCCTTGCCGGCGTTCCAGCTCCAGCTCCCGGAAATCCAGCACCTGCAGCGCCTCGATCAGCGCCGGATCCCGCACCAGGTCGGCGCACCAACGCTCCAGCGCAGGATCGCGCCCTGCGAGGATCCGGAAGGCCAGCCCCGTGCGCCGCCACCAGCCGCTGTGCCGCAGCCGGATACGCACCGGCGTGCCGGCACAGGTTGGCCGCTGCCACTGGAAGCGACAGGTCACCAGGTGCATGAGAAACAGCGCCTGGGGCCGCTCCCGGATTTCGAAGGTCCAGCCCTGGCCCTCCTGACCGACCTGCAGGTGGTCGACGGCCAGTGCCGTCACCTGCAGACCCGGCAGATCTCGCACCAGGCGCGCCAGCGTCGCGCCGGGGCGATAGCCCGCCGGCTGCTTCCAGAGCGACCACATCTCAGACCGCGCCGCGCAGCACGGGCTCGATGGCGGGCAACTGCAGGCCGACCTTGCGGTTGAACTCCTTTTCCAGCGCCTCTTCCACCGGCACCGGGCGGAACGGGTGGACGCGCTGGACCACCAACGTCCAGAACAGCGCGAAGGCGGCCGTCAGGCCGAGCATGGCGCCGAAGGGACGATAGATGTCCGCCGCGTTCATGCCGGGTGGGGTGATGAAATACATGCCCAGCAGCAGGCCGGCACTGGCGATGATCTGCGGCAGCGGGAACAGCGGTGAGCGATAGGCGCGCGGCAGGTCGGGCCGGCGCAGGCGCAGCAGCACTACCGACAGATTGACCAGCAGGTAGGCGGTACTCCAGGCGCAGACCGCGGCGAGGATCAGCGGCACGATCCGGTCCGCGTTGCCGCCCAGCCACCAGGCGTGGAGGCAGGGAATGGCGGCGACCACGGCGATGCACACCACCGGTGTCTTGAAGCGCGGATGCAGGTAGGTGAAGACGCGTGGCAAGGCGCCATCCACCGCCATGCCATAGAGGATGCGCGGCACGCCCGCCATCAGGGTATTGATGGTGGCCGCCCCGGCGAACAGCAGGCCGATGCCCAGCCAGATCCGGCCGAAAGGCCCCATCACCTGCTCGGCGAAGTGGGGAATGGCCATGGGCGTATCCAGCAGGTGGACATTGGCCGCCGGATCGATCAGGACATTCTCCACCTGTCGGCGCATGGCGGCGCCATAGATGAACATGCAGCCGGCCACGCCCAGCAGCCCGAGCAGCATGGCGCGTGGCAGGGTCCGCGCGGCATTGCGTACCTCGGGCGCCAGGGGCGTGACGAATTCGCAACCGACGAACATGAACATCGCCATGCCGATCAGCGACAGCAGCGTGGTGAGGTCATCGCCCACCAGGGAGGCGCCGAAGGGGCCGTCCAGGGCCACCGCGGGCGCCTTGAGCAGACCGGCGATGCCAAAGATCATCAAGGTGGTCCACATGCCGAAGGTCAGGATGACCTCGGCCTTGCCGAACACCGTCACGCCCAGCACGTTGAGCACGGCGAAGCCCAGCACCAGGCCGACCCCGACCAGCCAGGCCTGGCCACCCGGTTCGGTCAGGACATTCAGGGATTCGAAATTGACCAGCGCCATGGTGCCGCTGAGGATGGTTTCCGCCGTGCCCGCGAAGACATGCACGATCAGGTAGGCGGACAGCGTGCCGGTGATGGCGAAGAAGCGACCCAGGCCGCAGGCCAGGTAGTCGTAGACCGAGCCGTTGGTGGGCAACAGGCAGGCGGCTTCGGCGAAGCTGGTGGATTGCGCCAGCATCATGACCAGGGCGATACCCATGGCCAGAGCGAACAGCCCGCCGCCCAGGCCGAAGCCGGTGGTGGCCGTAAGGATCACCGGGCTGGCCATGATCAGGCCGACGGCGCTGGCGAGCGCGGTCGGAAAACCGACCACCCCCTGGTGCAGGTGCTGGGACAAACGTTGCTGCAAGGTCATGTCAGAAGCCCTCTGGTTGTTATTGCTCTAGGCAGGGCAAGGTCCGGTTACCCGGACGGGTGCTATGAATTGTCGGGGGCGTCTTCGTCGGGGACGCCGCGAATCCCAGCTTAAAGAAGGCCTCGGGCGGCGGCCTTGCCCAGGCGTGCCAGCGCAGTTGCCTCTCGCTGCCAAGGGCGGCGGACCGGGCAGGCGCCGTGGACGATCGCCGCCGGGATTCGCGCGGGAGCGGCGCCGGCAGCCAGGATCAAAAGCGCTGGCAGGCAAAGACAATAGCTTCGCCAGGGGTTGTTGCCTTAATAGCGCCATGAGCGGATGCCCCGGCATCTCCCCTTCCAGTCTGGCAGTACGGCACGCGCAGATGATCACTCTCGAAACCCCGACCTACTACACGGCCACCAAGAAATACGACCTGAGCTTTCCTTCGCTGGCGGACGATATCGAAGCCGACGTCGTCGTCATCGGCGGGGGCTTCTCCGGGATCAACACCGCGCTGGAGCTGGCCGAAAAGGGCATCACCAACATCGTGGTGCTGGAAGCCCGCCACCTCGGCTTTGGCGGTACCGGTCGCAACGGCGGCCAGATCATGGCCGGCATCGGTCACGACCTGGAGAAGATCAAGAAGGATGTGGGCGAAGACGGCCTGCGGCAGATCTTCGAGATCAGCGACCTTGGCGCCGACATCATCAAGGCGCGCATCGCCCGCTACGACATCGACGCCGACTTCTGTCATGGCTACGGTTACATGGGCTTCAACGCCAGGCAGGAAAAGACCCTGCGCACCTGGGAGAAGGAATTCAAGTCCACCGGCACTCCGCACGAGATCCGCTTCCTGGCCGGCCGCGAGGTGCGCGAGATCATCGGCTCGGACGCCTACAGCTGCGCCCTCCTGCATCGCGGCGGCGGCCATGTGCATTCGCTGAACCTGCTGCTGGGCGAAGCCAAGGCGGCCGCCAGCCTGGGGGTGCGCATCTTCGAATTCAGCCCGGTGCTGGACGTCAGCTACGGCGAGCGCATCAAGGTGCGCACCGGCCGCGGCACCGTCACGGCCAGCAAGCTGCTCTGGGCCTGCGACAGCTTCCTCAACAAGCTGGAACCCGAGCTGCACCGCACCACCATCAACACCTACGCCTTCCAGATCGTCACCGAACCCCTGGCGGATGAGCTCATCCAGCGCATCAGCCCGATTCGCGGGGCCTACAGCGACATCCGTCCGGTGATCGACTACTACCGGGTGACCAACGAGAACCGCTTGCTGTTCGGCTCGGCCACCTCCCTGGTCGAGCATATCCCCAAGGATCTCAAGGCCTGGAATCGCAAGCTCATGCTGAAGATCTTCCCCTACCTCGCCGAGGTGAAGATCGATCTGGCCTGGGGGGGCCCCATGGCGGTGAGTCCCAATCTGTTTCCGCAGATCGGCACCCTGCCCGGCCGGCCCAACGCCTTCTTCGTCCAGGGTTACTCGGGCTTCGGCGTCACCCCCAGCCACATCATCTGCAAGGTGCTGGCCGAGGGCATGAGCGAAGGCTCGGCGCGCTATGACCTGATCAGCTCCATCCGGCGCATCGAGGTCACCGGCAAGGATGTCTTCGGGCCACTGCTCCTCACCGGCGGCAAGACCTGGCACCAGGTGTCCGGCTACTGGAACGGTCGTCGCTAACCCTTTTTCCCAACAGGAGTCCACCATGTCGCTGCATCCCATCACCCGCCACATCACCCTCGACCAGCTCGATCCCTGGGGCATCGTGGCCGATCTCGGCTCGGAGCTTCTTGCCGGCGACGGCAAGGCCTACGGCAAGATGACCGCCGGTGCGCCCACCGACGCCGTCAGCGCGGCCTATTTCGGTGTCAGCAAGAGCACCTTTCGCATGACCTATCCCTTCAACGAACAGGCCACGGTGGTCACCGGCGAGGTGCTGCTGACGGACGAATCCACCGGCGAGACCACCCGCTTCGGCGTGGGCGATACCTGGTACGTGGAAAAGGGCACCCCGGTGCGCTGGGAGATCCTCAGCGACAGCTTCGTCAAGCACTACCACGCCGTGGCCTGACCATGGGCGACGCCCTGGCCCGGCAATGTCTGCTGGCCTGTGCCAGGGCGGGCGGCGCCTCCCTGGCGGCGCTCTATCGCATCGACCACCAGGCGCGCCCGGCGGATTTCCAGCTGCTGGGGCTCGCCACGCCCATGCACCAGAGCTACCTGGAGCGCTATCAGGGCAGCGATCCGCTGCATCCGCGCCACTGCCAGAACCTCGCTACCGATCTCGTTCCCTTGCGCCTCGGCCAGGCGGCCCAGGCGGCGAGCAGCCGCGAACGCTATGCCGGCTTTCTCGCCCGCCACGGCATCTGCGATGTGGTGGAGATCTTCGCCCGCCAGGCCGGGCAGGCGGTGCTGGGGCTATCCCTGCTGCGGCGGGAGGCCGAAGGCGCCTTCAGTGCCGGGGAGCTCGAACGGCTGCAGGGTCTGCAGGCCATGCTCGCACTGGCGCTGCCCCGTCTCGCTACCCACTCTGCCTCCGTGGGCCTGACCGCCCTCACCCCCCGCGAGCGCGAACTCGCCCAGCTGTTGCGCGCCGGCCACGGCAACAAGCGCCTGGCGCAGTTGCTGGGGATCGGCCTGCCCACGGTGAAGACCCACCTCATCAATCTCTACCGCAAGGTGGGAGTAGCCAATCGCACCGAACTGGTCACGGCGCTCTTTCTCTGAGCGGCGCCCGCCTCAACCATCCGGTTGATGGGCAAGGCGCCGGGCACCGCTGAACATGACGACTCCCTTCCTGCACTGGAGTCGCATCATGAGTTCAACGTCCGACTGGATCACCGTAGGCGCCCTGGCCGATGGCTTCGCTCCCGAGGGCTTCGTGTTGCCGGCCAACGCCGCGCTGCAAGGCCGCCACCTCACCCTGCATTTCGCCAACGGCTGGCGCATCGAACATCGCTTCACCGCGGAGCGCCTGGAATGGCACCTGGAGAACGGCGGCGGCGAGGCCAGCTATCGGGCCACCACCCTGAGGCCAGAGGTCTTTCTGGTGGACTTCATCAAGCGCGAGAACGACCAGGACTGGTCGGTGACCCTGGTGCTGGACCTGCCCAACCAGGCCTTCACCGCTGTGCTCGGTCGGCTACCTACCCTCGCCGCCACCCGTGAAGGCCTCTATGCCCGGGCCCTGGCGGGTCAGTCGCTGACCGGCGTCGAGGTGGAGATTCTGCACGGCAGCCTGGATCGACCCTGGCAGGACGGTGCCTGCCCGCACGCGCCGACCCGGGAGCTGGTCGGGCTGCGCAATCTCTATCGCTACAGCCCGACCGAGGTCTATGAACACCTTTATCTCAACGAGAACTTCTATACCTGGCAATGCCTGCAGGGCGTGGAAGGCGGCCTGACCGACACCGATCGCTGCCACTACTACCGCATCGCCGAGCACCTCTATCTGTTCGTCTGGCGCGAGAAGATCGTACCCACCCTCGGCGTGCTGCTGATCGACCTCGACCAGCACCGTAGTGATGGCAAGATCTGGGGCTATAGCGATGCCGACTGCCAGGCCTGGAGCAACTTCCCGGTCGCGTCCCATTGCCAGGTGCTCAACCGCACCGAGTACCCGGCATGAGCGGCCGGGTGGTGGTCATCACCGGTGCCGGTACCGGCATCGGCGCCGCCTGCGCCCGGCGCTTCGCCAGCCAGGGCGATCGGGTGGTGCTGATCGGTCGGCGCCGCGAACCCCTGGAGCGCCTGGCGGGCGAGATCGGCGGGCTGGCCTTGAGCGGTGACGCCGCCGATCCCGACGCCTGGCTCGGGCTGACCGCCGACATCCAGCGGCAGCTTGGCGGAATCGACGTATTGATCGCCAACGCCGGCGGCCATGGCCTGGGCAGCGCCATCGATACCTCCCCGGAAAATTGGGCGGTCGCGCTGCGCAGCAACCTCGACAGCGCCTTCTTCAGCGCCCGGGCCTGTCTGCCAGCGCTCATCGAGCGGCGCGGCAACCTGGTGCTGGTGGCGTCCATCGCGGCCCTGGTCGCCGGCCCCGAGGTATGCGGCTACACCACGGCCAAGCACGCCCTGCTCGGCCTGACCCGCTCCCTGGCGCGGGACTACGGCCCCCTGGGGGTGCGTGCCAACGCCGTCTGTCCGGGCTGGGTACGTACGCCCATGGCCGATGCCGAGATGCAGCCGCTGATGCAGGCCCACGGCGAGGATCTGGACGCCGCCTATGCCCGGGTCTGCGCCGACGTCCCCCTGCGTCGCCCTGCCGCGCCCGAGGAGATCGCCAGCGTCTGCGCCTTTCTCGCCTCCGCGGAAGCCGCCATGGTCACCGGCACCCTCCTGGTGGCCGATGGCGGCGCCTCCTGCGTCGACCTGCCGACCCTCGCCTTCACCCGCCTGGGAGACGCCTGACATGAGCCTTTTCGATTTCCGCGAGCGCCAGGTGCTGGTCACCGGCGGCGCCCAGGGCATCGGTCGGGCGCTGGTCGAGGGCTTCGCCCGGGCCGGCGCGCAGGTCCGGATCGCCGATCTGCAGGCGCAGACGGCGGCGGCCCTGGCCGCCGACTTGACCGCCCAGGGCCTGGCCGTGGAGGCAGCCGGCGCCACCGATCTCGCCGTACCGGACAGCGCCGCGGCGCTGCTGGCCGGTCTCGACCGGCTGGACGTTGTGGTGCACAACGCGGCCTTCTTCCCCCTCACCGATTTCGCCGCCATCACCCCGGCGCTGCTGGAGCGCACCCTGGCGGTCAATCTCGCCGCCTGCTTCTGGCTGGCCCAGGCCGCCACGCCGCTGATGCGGCGCCAGGGCGGTGGCAGCCTGCTGATCACCTCCTCGGTGACCGGCCCGCGCTTCGCCTATCCCGGTCTCGCCCACTACGCCGCCTCCAAGGCCGGGGTGAACGGCTTCATCCGCGCGGCGGCCCTGGAACTGGCGGCGGACCAGATCCGCGTCAACGGCGTGGAACCCGGGATGATCCGGACGCCGGCGCTGGACAACCTGGGGGACGACGCCAATGCCGCCCATATCGCGAGCGGCGTCCCGCTCGGGCGCCTGGGCGAGCCGCAGGACATCGCTGCCGCCATGCTCTTCCTGGCCTCCGATGCCGCACGCTACATCACCGGCCAGACCCTGGTGGTGGATGGCGGCGCCGGTCTGGCGGAGGTACGACCGGCCCCCTGATCCACACACCTGTCGCTGGCAGAGCGCGTCAAGGCAGGCGGCAGTCAGAGGCAAGCCCACGCCGAGCCGGCCTGCCTAAGCTGCCCCATCGCCGCTCGACCGGCACAATGACAACTACAAGGACCTTGCCATGCCTACCACTGCCCTCCTCGCTCCGCTCGACCGCGTCACGGCCTTTCTCGATCAGGTCCATGGCAGCTTCATCGACGGCCAGACCGTCACCGGCGCAAACGACCTATTCGAGGTGCTCGACCCGGCCACCGCCCAACCCATCTCCCGCACCCATCTGGCCGATGGCGCCACCGTGGACCGCTGCGTAGCCGCGGCCCGGGCGGCCTTCGACAGCGGCAGCTGGAGTCGCCTGCGGCCGGCCGATCGCGAGCGCACCCTGCTCAGGTTCGCCGACCTGGTCGAGCAGCACGGCGAGGAACTGGCCCAGCTGGAGACCCTGGAACAGGGCAAGTCCATCCATATCGCCCGCGCCATCGAGGTCGGCGGCAGTGTCGAATACATGAGGTACATGGCGGGCTGGGCGACCAAGCTGGAAGGCCAGACCCTGGACGTCTCCATCCCGGTACCGGCTGGCGCCCGCTACAACGCCTACACCCGCCGCGAGGCCGTAGGCGTGGTGGCCGGCATCGTGCCGTGGAATTTCCCGCTGATGATCGCCCTGTGGAAGGTCATGCCGGCCCTGGCGGCGGGCAATTCCATCATCATCAAGCCCGCCGACGAGACCCCGTTGACCGTGCTGCGGGTCGCGGCCCTGGCCATCGAGGCCGGGATACCGGCGGGGGTGTTCAACGTCCTCATCGGTCGCGGCGCCGAGGCGGGGGCGGCGCTGGTCGCCCACCCCGGTGTCAACAAGGTGTCCTTTACCGGCTCCACCGCCGTGGGCAAGCAGGTGGGCATGGCCGCCCTGCAGAACATGACCCGCTTCTCCCTCGAACTGGGCGGCAAGAATCCCATGCTGCTGCTGGACGACGCCGACCTGGAGAAGGCCGTGGGCGGCGCCCTCATGGGTGGACTGCTCAACCAGGGGCAGGTCTGCGCCGCGGCGTCGCGCTTCTTCGTGCCGCGCCGATTGCACGCGGCCTTCCTCGAAGCCCTGAGCGCCGCCGTGGGCGGCATGACCCTGGGCGCGGGCCTGGATCCTAATGCCCAGATCAATCCGCTGGTCTCGCGCAAGCAGCAGCGCAGCGTGCTGGATCATCTGCAGCAGGCCCGGCAGCAAGGGGCGAAGGTTACTGTGGGAGGCGCCGCGCCAGACCTGCCCGGCTTCTTCGTGCAACCGACGGTGCTGGAGGTGAACGCCGAGATGAGCGTGGCCCAGGAAGAGGTGTTCGGCCCGGTACTGTCGGTGCTGGCCTACGATGATCTGGACGAGGCCCTGCGGCAGATCAACGCCAGCCGCTATGGCCTGACCGCGAGCATCTGGAGCAACGACCTCAGCCGCACCCTGGACCTGATCCCGCGCATCGAGGCCGGCATGGTCTGGGTCAACAGCCACGTCCCGGTGGACCCCAACCTGCCTTTCGGTGGCTACAAGCAGTCCGGCATAGGGCGCGAATTCGGCCGCGGCGCGGTGGAAGCCTTCACCGAACTCAAGTCGGTCTGCATCGCCTACTAGGCGACCAGCACGCGGGCGCCGCGATAGTCTCGCGGCGCCATACCAAATTGTTGCTTGAAGGCACGACTGAAGTGCGCCGCATCGCTGAAGCCCCAGCGAAAGGCGATCTCGGTGATGGGGAGATGATCCTGACTGCCATCGCGCAAGTCGGCAGCGCAGCGCGCCAGGCGGCGATGGCGAATCCACTCGCTGATGCCCATGGCATCTTCCGCGAACAGCCGGTACAGCTGCCGCAGGGACACGCCGATGCCCTCGGCGACCTGGGCCGGCGACAGGCTGGCTTCGTGCAGCCGCTCCAGGATGAAGGCTTCGGCGCCACGGCGTTGCAGGGCCGCTGGCTGCAGGGCCAGCCCCTTAGCCGCCGACTCAGCGGTCAGCGCCGGCCCGAGCAGTGCCAGGATCACTTCCTGCAGTGCGCTCTGCTCGTCCGCGCGTACCGGCACGGCACGCTCGATCGCCAGCAGTTCCCGGTAGAAGGACAGTAGCGTTCGGCCACTCAGGGTATGTCGCGCCACCTTGCCAAAGGTCAGTTGGTCGCCCGTCAGATGGGCCAGCACCTCGCGGCGCGGCAGGTGCAGCGACAGGTGTTCCATCAGCCCCTGGGGCTCGACCTCGAAGTCCGCCGCCGAGTCGACCAGCGCCAGGTCGCCCGGCTCCAGGGCCAGGGTACGGTCGAACTGATGGACGAGGGAGCGACCGCTCCCCTGCAGCACCAGGAAGCAATGGCGGTCGCCATCCTGGGCGCCTGCGGGGAGGCGCCGCGCGATGCGGGTAGCGTTGGTGCGAATCTGCACCTGCTCCAGTCCGGCCAGGCAACCTGGCCTTACCTGGCCGATGAACAGCGCGCCGCCGAGGCCGCGCTCGGCCTGGAAGCGCGCGCCACAGGCGCCGTGCAGGCTGTGCAGCCAGCCATCGAAGGTATCGCCAGAAGCCGTGCCTGTGTCCATGCCGGGTCTCCCAAGAGCGTCATGCGGTCTAGATAGTTAACATATTATCGATTTGATCCCAAGGGCCAATCCTGGCCGCCCATCCGCTATGAAAAGTACAAGGCGTGGTGCGGAAAAGCCATTCAGTCGCGGCAGGCGGCCGGCGATGCTGGGGTCAGTCGCCTGGAGCGAACCCACAACAACAAAGAGACGGAGTCCTGCCCGCCATGAAACCCGAAGACTATCGCGCCGAAGCCAATCGTCCCCTGACCGGCGCCGAATACCTCGCCAGCCTCAGGGACGACCGCGAGATCTACATCTACGGCGATCGCGTCAAGGACGTGACCACCCACCCGGCCTTTCGCAACGCCGCGGCCTCCATGGCCAAACTCTACGACGCCCTGCACGACCCGGCCACCAAGGAGAAGCTGTGCTGGGAGACCGATACCGGCAACGGCGGCTACACCCACAAGTTCTTTCGCTTCGCCCGTTCCCCCAGCGACCTGCGCGAGCAGCGCGACGCCATCGCCGAATGGTCGCGACTGACCTACGGCTGGATGGGCCGCACCCCGGACTACAAGGCCGCCTTCGGCAGCGCCCTGGGTGCCAACCCGGAGTTCTACGGGCGCTTCGAGCAGAATGCCCGTACCTGGTACCAGCGCATCCAGGAATCCTGCCTCTATCTCAACCACGCCATCGTCAATCCGCCCATCGACCGCGACAAGCCGGTGGATCAGGTCAAGGACGTGTTCATCTCGGTGGACGAGGAAGTCGAGGGCGGCATCATCGTCAGCGGCGCCAAGGTGGTGGCCACCAACTCCGCCCTCACCCACTACAACTTCGTCGGCCAGGGCTCGGCGCAGTTGCTGGGCGACAACACCGACTTCGCGCTGATGTTCATCGCCCCGATGAACACCTCCGGCATGAAGCTGATCTGCCGGCCCTCCTACGAGCTGGTGGCCGGCATGACCGGCGCACCCTTCGACTATCCACTGTCCAGCCGCTTCGACGAGAACGACGCCATCCTGATCATGGACCGGGTGTTCATCCCCTGGGAGAACGTGCTGATCTACCGCGACTTCGAGCGCTGCCGCCAGTGGTTCCCCCAGGGGGGGTTCGGTCGGCTGTTCCCCATGCAGGGCTGCACTCGGCTGGCGGTCAAGCTGGACTTCATCACCGGCGCCCTGTTCAAGGCCCTGCAATGCACCGGCTCCCTGGAATTCCGCGGCGTCCAGGCCGCCATGGGCGAGGTGGTCGCCTGGCGCAACCTGTTCTGGTCGCTGACCGACGCCATGCACGGCAACGCCAGCGAGTGGAAGAGCGGTGCCTGGCTGCCCAGCGCCCAAGCCCTGCAGGCTTATCGGGTGCTCGCGCCCCAGGCCTATCCGGAGATCAAGAAGGTCATCGAGCAGGTGGTAGCCAGCGGCCTGATCTATCTGCCCAGCGGCTCGCGGGACCTCAAGGACCCGATGCTGGACAAGTATCTCGCCACCTACTGCCGCGGCTCGGCCGGCATGGATCACCAGGAACGCATCAAGATCCTCAAGCTGCTGTGGGATGCCATCGGCACCGAATTCGGCGGGCGTCACGAGCTGTACGAGATCAACTACGCCGGCAGCCAGGACGAGATCCGCATGCAGGCGCTGCGCCACGCCCAGGGCACCGGGGCGATGAAGCAGATGACCGACCTGGTGGAGCGCTGCATGGCCGACTACGACCTCGACGGCTGGACCGTGCCGCATCTCACCAATCCCGACGACATCAACATGCTCGATCGCATCCGTCAGTGAGGAGCTCGCCCATGAACGCGCTCACCCCCGTGCAACAGGCCTTTCGCAACGCCATGGCGGCGCTGTCCGCTGCGGTCAACGTCATCACTACAGATGGTCCAGGAGGGCGCTGCGGCATCACCGCCACGGCGGTCTGCTCGGTCACCGACAGCCCACCCACCCTGCTGGTCTGCGTCAACCGCAGCAGTGCCATGAATGCCGTGTTCAAGACCAATGCGCGGCTGTGTGTCAACGTCCTGGCCGGCGAGCACGAAGAGGTGGCGCGCCACTTCGCCGGCATGACCGGGGTGGACATGGACGAACGCTTCGCCCGGCATGCCTGGGGCCAGAGCGCCCAGGGGCTGCCGCTGCTGGAGGATGCCCTGGCCAGCCTGCAGGGCCGCATCGTCGAGACCCAGGAGGTGGGCACCCACTCGGTGTTCCTGGTGGAACTCGACGAGATCGCCACCCGTGAACATTGCACCGGCCTCGTCTACTTCGGCCGCCACTTCCACCAGTTGCAGCCGGTGTCGGCGGCCTAGCAAGAACGCCGGCCGTCCGCTACCGCCGCGCGATGCCGCTGGCGATAGTCGCCCGGAGTGGCCCCGGCCTGGCGGAGGAAGAAGCGACTGAAGTAGGCCGGGTCCTTGAAGCCGAGGCCGTAGCAGATCTCGTTGGCCGAGGCGCCGGTGAACACCAGCAGGCGCTTGGCCTCCTGCATCAACCGGTCATGGATCAGCCGCTTGGACGGCAAGCCGCCGATGCGGCGGCAGCTGTCGTTGAGGCGCGCCTCGGTCACCCCGAGTCGCTCGGCATAGCGCGGCAGCGACCAATGCTCGGTGTAGTGGGCTTCGATGAGCTCGTTGAAACGACGAAAGACCAGGAGGTCTTCATGACGAACGGATTGGGCAGCGCGCGAGCGGGGCGCCAGGCGCAACAGGCTGATGAACAACAGCCGCGCCAGGGCTCTCAGGCTGCTCGGCTGGGCCGGGCGCAGCGCCTGGGTCTCCAGCCGCAAGAGCTCGAACAGCGCGGCCAGGCGGTCGGCCTCCTCGCGATCGAGGCCGGTCAGGTCACCCAGGGGCACGCACAGCGGCTGGAACGGCGTCCCCGGCGACAGCTCGGGCGCCTCGTCCAGCAGCGTCCAGACCAGTTGCTGACGCACCGTGAGCACATGGCCGTCGCTACCTTCTTCCGTGGTGAAGGCATGGGGCACCGGCGGCGGCGTCAGGAAGAACAGCGGTCCCTCCTCCTCGTAATGCTGGTCATCGAGAAAGACCCGCACCCGCCCACTGGCGACGTAGTGCACCTGGAAGAAACGGTCGTGGCGATGGGCGCGCATGTTGCGGCCAAAGAACTCGGCGAGGTTACCCAGGGCGTCGTAATGCACCTCGGCGTCGGCGTAGCGCTGATCGTAGACCTCGCCGATATGGATGTTGGGAATGGGCAACAGCTGCGGCGTGGCGCGGGGCATGGCAGGTCTTCTTGTGGTTGTTCGGGAAGCTTAGCGGAGCCACCGACCCTTGACGATCATTAACATATTAACTATATCATTAACATATTAATAAATACGGCCAGCAAAGCCGTTCGGGAGAGACCATGACCCCAGCCCTACCCACCCCCAGCGGCACCCTGTTCGGTGTCGCGCTCAACTACCGGGGCCTGCTCGACAGTCGCCTCGCCGAATTCGGTGACAAGCCCTACCTCAAGCCGCCGCAGCGTCCGGTGCTGTTCATCAAGACGCCCAATACCCGCAATGGCCAGGAGGGCTCGGTCGTGGCGCCGGCCGGCGAACGCCTGCAACCCGGTCCGGCGCTGGGGGTGGTGATCGGTCGCCGCGCCAGCCGCGTCCAGCCCGCCGACGCTCTGGACCACATCGCCGGCTACCTGGTGGTCAACGAATTCAGCCTGCCCGAAGACAGCTACTACCGCCCGGCGGTAAAGGCCAAGTGCCGCGACGGCTTCTGTGCCCTGAGTGACCAGCTGGTGCCACGCGACGCCGTGGCTGCGGTCGAGGACCTCACCCTGCGCCTGCTGGTGAACGGTGAGGTGCGCCAGGAAAACACCACCGCCAACTGGGTCCGCGGCCTGCCGCAACTGTTGGCGGAGATCACCGAGTTCATGACCCTGGACGTCGGCGACGTCCTGATCACCGGTACCCCGGAAGGCCGGGTGGACGTGGTCCCGGGGGATCGGGTGGAGGTGGTCATCGACGGCATCGGCCGGCTGGCCAACACCGTGGTCGCGGAGGTGCGTCCATGAAACACGCGCGCATCCGCCACCAGGGCGTCGTCCTCCAGGTCACCCTGGACGACGAACTGAACATCCGCCTGCCCAATGGCGAACGCCTGTCCGCCGGTGCCGTGGAGTGGCTGCCGCCGGCTACCGGCACCATGTTCGCCCTCGGCCTCAACTATGCCGACCACGCCCGCGAACTGGCCTTCACGCCGCCGACCGAACCGCTGGCCTTCATCAAGTCGGCCGGCACCTACACCGGCCATAACCAGGTGACCTGGCGCCCGGATGGTGTCGACTACATGCACTACGAGTGCGAACTGGTGGCGGTGATCGGCAAGCCGGCGCGCCACGTCAAGCGCGGGGACGCCCTGGACTACCTGGTCGGCTACACCGTCTGCAACGACTACGCCATCCGCGACTACCTGGAGAACTACTACCGGCCCAACCTGCGCGTAAAGAACCGCGACGCCACCACCCCGGTCGGCCCCTGGATCGTCGACGTCGCCGACGTGCCGGACCCGGGCAATCTGCGGCTGCGCACCTGGATCAACGGCACCCTCACCCAGGAGGGCACCACCGCCGACATGATCTTCGACATCCCCTACCTCATCGAATACTTCTCCAGCTTCATGACCCTGCAACCGGGCGACATGATCGCCACCGGCACGCCCGAGGGCCTGGCCGACGTGGTGCCGGGGGATGAGGTGGTGGTGGAAGTGGAAGGCGTGGGCCGCCTGGTCAACCGCATCGTCAGCGAAGCCGCTTTCTTTGCCAACCCGGCTTCGGCCAAGCACACCAAGGGAGTCTGAACATGATCAAGCACTGGATCGACGGCCGCGAAGTCGAGAGCGCCGAGTCCTTCACCAACTACAACCCGGCCACTGGCGAAGCCCTGGGCGAGGTCGCCAGCGGCGGCCCGCGCGAGATCGACCAGGCGGTGGCCGCGGCCAAGGCAGCCTTCCCCAAGTGGGCCGCCACCCCGGCCAAGGAACGCGCTCGGTTGATGCGCAAGCTGGGCCAACTGATCGACCAGAACGTGCCCAACCTGGCCGAGCTGGAAACCCTGGATACCGGTCTGCCGATCCACCAGACCAAGAACGTGCTGATCCCCCGCGCCTCGCACAACTTCGAGTTCTTCGCCGAGGTCTGCACCCGCATGGACGGCCACAGCTATCCGGTGGACGACCAGATGCTCAACTACACCCTGCACCAGCCGGTGGGGGTCTGTGGCCTGGTCTCGCCGTGGAACGTACCGTTCATGACCGCCACCTGGAAGACCGCGCCCTGCCTGGCGTTGGGCAATACCGCGGTACTCAAGATGAGCGAACTCTCGCCGCTCACCGCCAATGAACTGGGCCGCCTGGCCCTGGAAGCCGGCATTCCGCCGGGCGTGCTCAACGTGGTCCAGGGTTACGGCGCCACCGCTGGCGACGCCCTGGTGCGTCACCCGGACGTGCGCGCCATCTCCTTCACCGGCGGCACCGCCACCGGCCGCAAGATCATGCAGACGGCGGGGCTGAAGAAGTACTCCATGGAGCTGGGCGGCAAGAGCCCGGTGCTGATCTTCGCCGATGCCGACCTGGACCGCGCCTTGGACGCCGCGCTGTTCACCATCTTCTCGCTCAATGGCGAGCGCTGCACCGCCGGCAGCCGCATCTTCATCCAGGAAGACGTCTACGACCAGTTCGTCGCCGAGTTCGCCGCGCGCGCCAAGCGCCTGCTGGTGGGCGATCCCCAGGATCCCAAGACCCAGGTCGGCTCCATGATCACCCAGGCGCACTACGACAAGGTCACCGGCTACATCCGCATCGGCCTCGAAGAAGGCGCCAATCTGCTGGCCGGCGGCCTGGAGCGTCCGGCCAATCTGCCCGCGCATCTGGCCAAGGGGCAGTTCATCCAGCCCACGGTGTTCGCCGACGTCGACAACCGCATGCGCATCGCCCAGGAGGAGATCTTCGGTCCGGTGGTCTGCCTGCTCACGTTCAAGGACGAAGCCGAGGCGCTGCGCCTGGCCAACGACACCGACTATGGCCTGGCTTCCTATGTCTGGACCCAGGACATCGGCAAGGCCCACCGCCTGGCCCAGGGCATCGAGGCCGGCATGGTGTTCATCAACAGCCAGAACGTGCGCGACCTCCGCCAGCCCTTCGGCGGCGTCAAGGGCTCGGGCACCGGCCGTGAAGGCGGCGAATACAGCTTCGAGGTCTTCACCGAGGTGAAGAACGTCTGCATCTCCATGGGCAACCATCACATCCCCCGCTGGGGCCTTTGATCGCCATCCCCACCGGCCAACCACCACCGGGGCGCGCGCCGCCCCGGTCAGGAGAACACCATGGGCACCCTCGCACTCGCGGCCAAGATCACCCACGTCCCTTCCATGTACCTGAGCGAACTGGACGGCCCGCGCAAGGGCTTTCGCCAAGCCGCCATCGATGGCCACCGGGAGATCAGCCGCCGCTGCCGCGAACTGGGCGTCGACACCCTGGTGGTGTTCGATACCCACTGGCTGGTCAATGCCAACTACCACATCAATTGCGGTCCGCACTTCAAGGGGCTGTACACCAGCAATGAGCTGCCGCACTTCATCGCCAACATGGACTACGAGTTTCCCGGCAATCCGGCGCTGGGCAAGCTGCTGGCGGGGAGCGCCAACGCTCTGGGCGTGGAGACCATGGCCCACGACGCCACCACCCTGGCACCGGAGTACGGCACCCTGGTGCCGATGCGCTACATGAACGCCGACCAGCACTTCAAGGTGATCTCGGTCTCGTCGCTGTGCACCTCCCATTACCTGCACGACAGCGCCCGCCTGGGCTGGGCACTGCGGCGCGCGGTGGAAGACCACTACGACGGAACCGTCGCCTTTCTCGCCAGCGGCTCGCTGTCCCACCGCTTCGCCCAGAACGGCCAGGCACCGGAATTCGCCACCAGGATCTGGAGCCCCTTCCTGGAAACCCTGGACGAGCGCGTGGTGCGCATGTGGCAGGACGGCGACTGGGCGGAATTCTGCGGCATGCTTCCGGAATACGCCGCCAAGGGCCATGGCGAAGGCTTCATGCACGACACCGCCATGTTGCTCGGCGCCCTCGGCTGGAGCGACTACGACGGCCAGGTCGAGGTGCTGACGCCCTACTTCGCCGCCTCCGGGACCGGGCAGATCAACGCCCTCTTCCCGGTCACCGCGCAGACCGGCGCCGCCATTCCCCGCCCCCAGGCCAGCGCCCCCGCCAACGTCCCCAACAGCAGCCGCCTGTGACGGCGGCGCGGAGCCTTTCGCCATGCCCCATCTGACCCTGCTCTACAGCCCCGACCTCGACGGCGACGCCGAGCTGCCCACGCTCTGCCGGGCGCTGGCCGACACCTTGCTCGCCCAGCGCGATTCGGCCGGCAAGGCCATCTTTCCCACCGGCGGCGTGCGGGTGCTGGCCTATCCGGCGGCCCACGCGGCCATCGCCGATGGCCAGGGCGATTACGGCTTCCTTTACGCCAATCTACGCATGGGCGCTGGGCGCGCATCAGCGCTGCACCGTCAGGTCGGCGACGCCCTGCTCGCCACCCTGGAGCAGCACCTGAGCGCCCTGCTGGAACGGCGACCGGTCGGCATCACCCTGCAGATCGATGAAAGCCCCGGCCAGGTCTACGACGGCAAGCGCAGCAGCCTGCACCCGCTGTTTCGCTAACCCACCGAGCACGTCCTACAACAACAATAACGCGAGGTTTCCCATGCCCCAGGCGCTGGATATTCCCGCCTCCGCCGCCCAGGCGACGACGCCCTATCGCCGTATCGCCTGGCGGCTGATGCCGCTGCTGTTGGTCTGCTATCTCTTCGCCCACCTGGATCGCATCAACATCGGCTTCGCCAAGGCGCAGATGAGCGCCGATCTACACTTCAGCGATACCGTCTACGGCTTCGGCGCCGGACTGTTCTTCATCGCCTACGCGCTGTGCGGCGTGCCCAGCAACCTGGCACTGGAGCGGGTCGGGCCACGGCGCTGGATCGCCCTGCTGATGGTGGTCTGGGGCCTGCTCTCGGCCGGCATGTTCCTGGTGCAGACGCCAGTGGCCTTCTACACCCTGAGATTTCTGCTCGGCGCCGCCGAAGCCGGCTTCTTTCCCGGCATCCTGGTCTATCTGGCGCGCTGGTTCCCGGCCCGGCGACGCGGCAGCGTCACCGCGCTGTTCGCCCTGGCGGTGCCCCTTGCCGGGGTACTCGGTGGCCCCCTGTCCGGCGCCCTGCTCGACGCCTTTCGCCAAGGGCCGCTGCTGCGCGGCTGGCAGTGGATGTTCCTGCTCGAAGGCCTGCCGGTGGTCCTGCTCGGCCTGCTGGTACTGCGCGCCCTGCCCGATGGCTACCAGAGCGTCGGTTGGCTGGACGAGCGCCAGAAGGCCCGGCTGCACGAGGACTTCGCCCAGGAAGAAGCCGGCAAACCGGTGACCTCCACCGCCGGCCTGCTGCGCAGCGGTCATCTCTGGTTGCTGGTGGCCAGCTATTGCGCGGTGATGCTGGCGGTCAACACCCTGGCCTTCTGGATGCCGGCGCTGATCCACGGCGCCGGCATCGGCAGCGACGGTCAGGTCGGCCTGCTCAGCGCCCTGCCGTACCTGGCGGGATGCCTGTTCATGCTCGCCGCCGGCCGCTCCTCCGACCGCCACCGCGAGCGCCGCTGGCACCTGGCCGTGCCGTTGCTCATGGCCGCGCTGGGCCTGGCCCTGGCCAGCCTGCTGCCCCAGGCGCCCTGGCCGGTGATGCTCGGCCTGGTGCTCGCCGGCATGGGCGCCAGCGCCGCCCTGCCGCAATTCTGGCAACTGCCCCCGGCCTTTCTCGGCCAACGGACCTTGGCCGCCGGCATCGGCCTGATCAGCTCCCTGGGCAGCATCGCCTCCTTCGGCGCGCCCTTCTTCATCGGCTGGATGCGCGACACCACCCAGAGCAGCGCCCTGGCGCTGCAGGTGCTCGCCGTGCTCATCGCGCTCGGCGCCCTGCTGGTGCTGCGCACCCCCGCCCATCTCGTCAATCCTCAAGGACACTAAGCCATGCTCGACACCGCCTTCCTCCACGCCGCCGCGCGTCGCCTCGACCAGGCCGAGCGCTCCCGCGAACAGATCGGCCAGCTCTCCCTGGAGCGACCCGAGATCACCCTCGACGACGCCTACGCCATCCAGCGTGCCTGGGTCGAGCAGAAGCTCGCCGATGGCCGCAAGCTGGTGGGCCACAAGATCGGTCTGACCTCGCGCGCCATGCAAGTCTCGTCCAACATCAGCGAACCCGACTACGGTGCGCTGCTGGACGACATGTTCTTCGACGAGGGCACCGACATCCCCTTCCAGCGCTTCATCGTGCCGCGGGTGGAGGTGGAGCTGGCCTTCATCCTCGGCAAGCCGCTACGTGGCCCCAACTGCACCCTGTTCGACGTGCTGGCCGCCACCGACTACGTGATCCCCGCGCTGGAAATCATCGACGCGCGCATCCAGCAGGTCGATCCCCAGACCCAGGCCACGCGCAAGGTGTTCGACACCATCTCCGACAACGCCGCCAACGCGGGGGTGGTCCTGGGCGGCAAGGCCGTGCGCCCCCACGACCTGGACCTGCGCCGGGTACCGGCCATCCTCTATCGCAACGGCGTCATCGAGGAGTCCGGCGTCTCCGCCGCGGTACTCAACCATCCGGCCAAGGGCGTGGCCTGGCTGGCCAACAAGCTGGCCGCCCACGACGTGACCCTGGAAGCGGGCCAGATCATCCTTGGTGGCTCCTTCACCCGTCCGGTGGCGGCGCGGCCCGGCGATACCTTCCACGTCGACTACGACCAGCTCGGCAGCATCGCCTGCCGCTTCGTCTGAGGAGCGCCCATGGACCTGCCACTGAACACCTTCAAGCAACGCCTCAAGGGCGGCGAGCCGCTGATCGGCCTCTGGGTCGGCCTGGCCGACGCCTATGCCGCCGAACTGGCCGCGACCCTCGGCTACGACTGGCTACTGCTCGACGGCGAGCACGCGCCCAACGATCTGCGCGGTCTGCTCGGCCAGTTGCAGGCGGTAGCGCCCTATCGCAGCCAGCCCATCGTGCGCCCACCGATAGGCGATGCGGTGCTGATCAAGCAGTTGCTCGACATCGGCGCCCAGACCCTGCTGGTACCCATGGTGGAATCCGCCACCCAGGCGCGGGAGCTGGTACGGGCCATGCGCTACCCGCCCGAGGGCATTCGCGGCGTCGGCAGCGCCCTCGCCCGGGCCTCGCGCTGGAACACCGTGCCCGACTACCTGAATCGCGCCGAGGAGCAACTCTGCCTGCTGGTACAGGTGGAGAACCGCGCGGGCCTTGCCGCCCTGCCGGAGATCCTGGCGGTCGAGGGCGTCGACGGCGTCTTCATCGGCCCCGCCGACCTCAGCGCGGCCCTGGGCCATAGAGGCAATCCAGGGCATCCCGAGGTGCAGGCCGCCATCGAGACGGCCATCGGCCAGATCGTCGCCAGCGGCAAGGCCGCCGGCATTCTCAGCGCCGACCAAGGCCTCGCTCGGCGCTACCTGGAACTGGGCGCGACCTTCGTCGCCGTGGGCGTTGACACCAGCGTGCTGGTCAAGGGGCTGCAGACCCTGCTGGCAGCCTTCAAGGACGTGCAGCCCGTGGCAGGCGGTGGCGTCTACTAGAGGTCCTGCGCGGATTCGGCGGGCGGCGTCACCCCGCCTTCCGGCTCGATCCGCTTGAGTTCTTCGAGCAGACCGATCAGCGTCCCGAGCTTTTCTTCGCCGAATTGTTCGAGGATGCGCTGATAGTTCGCCTCCATGCCGCCGGCCATGGCGGCAAAGCAGGCCTCGCCCTGGGCGGTCAGCTTGACGTGTACCCGTCGGGCATCCCGGGCGTTGCGATAGCGCTCCACATAACCCGTCTGCTCCATCCGCACCAGCACCCCGGACATGCTCGGCTTGAGGATGCAGGCCTGATTGGCCAGTTCGTGCATTTCCGTATCGCCACGCTGTTTGAGCAAGCGGATGACCCGCCACTGCTGCTCGGTAAGGCCATGCTGATTGAGCAATGGCCGGAAAAAGGCCATGGCGGCTTCGCGTGCTTGCAGCAGGGTCAGAGTCAGGGAAACGCGGGGGGTCAACATCGATGGGCTCGGCGGCGAAAGAGGCTCAATCGTACACGCTGCGCGAGCCCCGGACCCAAGGGGTTTTGCCAGGCCTTGAGCACAGTCGACTCTCATCGTTGCAATTGGCCTTGAAAAGGGTCGCTCCTGGAATCGCTCTGGCCGCGCAATCGACTCGGTTGCCAAGCGTCGAACAAGCGGACATGGCCTTTTCACCAAGTCCCTGCGGGACCCTGAGGTCTTCGCGGATGGATGATACAGGCCTCCGATACCGCGCTTACTCCCTTACCATCAAGACGAGGATCCGGTCCGCGAGCGGCAATACTTCTGATCAAGAATAAGTAGCGATACTTTCTCAAATACCGCATTCGCTCCGTACGAATGGAATGACGAAGAATGAATGCTGATCGACTCGCCATCACCCTAGTTACCGCAGAACGCCTAGATCCTGCCGTAACAGGCACTTCACCAGTCATTCGAAGAATCGCTAGCGGGGGTTTATCACGTAACCAGGCATTCAAATACGCATCGCAAAAACCTTTACTGGAGCAACTTAGCCTTATTCCGCTAAGTTCCAGTTAATCGTCACCACGGCACTAGGCCACTATAAATTTAATATCTGTCCATCCGAAAGACTGATCATTGACGTCATTAACCCGTCATTGGTCCTCGCTAGCGTCGCACGCTAGCTTCTTCGCAGGAGCTTTCAGATGTTCAAGAATTTTCGCATTGGCACTCGCCTCATCGTGTCCTTCATCGCCGTGGCGTCCATCAGCCTGCTGGTGGGTTTGGCGGGTCTGAGCAACAGCAGCCAGATCAACGATCTAGCGACCCAGCTTTATCAAAACGAATTGCTCGGGCTTTCGTACATCAAGGAGGCCAACCTGAATCTCGTTTTCATCGGTCGCGCACGCAGCAACTACCTGCTGGCGACCAGTGATGAAGACCGCCGTCGCGCCCAGGCGGAGGTCAAGCTGGGCCTCGCCAACGTCAGAGACAACCTCGCCAAGGCCCGACCGCTGTTCAGCAGCGAGGCCTCGGCGACCAACTTCCGGCAGATCGACGAATTGCTCGGCAGCTACACCTCGCAGCTGGACCAGGCGATGACGATCGCGGGCACCAGGGCGCTGCGTGACGCCGACCCGGAGCTGGACAACCAACTGGCCAGCGTCCGCCGTTATGGCGATCAGGTCGGCGTGTTGATGACCGAGCTGTCCAAGCGCAAGGAGCAGAACGCCAGCGACGCCAACGATCTCACCGACCAGATCTATGCCCGCAGTCGAGTCATGCTGATCGGCCTCATCGCGGTGGGTGTGGCCTTTGGCATCCTGCTCGGTTTCCTGATGAGCCGCAGTATCACCCGCCCCCTGCGCGCCGCGGTCGCGATCGCCGATCGCCTGGCCGCCGGCGACCTCACCCAGCGCATCGAGGCCGAGGGCCGTGACGAGACCGCGGCCCTGCTCCGCGCCATGGGCGGCATGAACCAGCGCTTGGGGCAGATCATCAGTGACGTCCGCAGTGCCTCCGATGGCCTGGCCAGCGCCTCGGAAGAGATCTCCGCCACCGCCCAGAGCATCAGCCAGGCCAGCACCGAGCAGGCCGCCTCGGTCGAGGAAACCAGCGCCAGCGTCGAGCAGATGTCGGCCTCCATCGCCCAGAACACCGAGAACGCCAAGGTCACCGACGGCATGGCCGGCAAGGCCAACCGCGAGGCGAACGAAGGCGGTCAGGCCGTGAGAGACACCCTGGTGGCCATGAAGACCATCGCCGCCAAGATCGGCATCATCGACGACATCGCCTACCAGACCAATCTGCTGGCACTCAACGCGGCCATCGAAGCGGCGCGCGCCGGTGAGCATGGCAAGGGCTTCGCGGTGGTGGCCTCCGAGGTGCGCAAGCTGGCGGAACGCAGCCAGGTGGCGGCCCAGGAGATCAGCAATGTCGCCCAGGGCAGCGTGGCCCTGGCCGAACGCGCCGGCTCGCTGCTGGACGACATGGTGCCCTCCATCAGCAAGACCTCCGACCTGGTGCAGGAGATCACCGCCGCTTCGGAAGAACAGAGCGCTGGCGTCGACCAGATCAACAGCGCCATGCTGCAACTGAGCCAGGTGACCCAGCAGAACGCCTCGGCCTCCGAGGAACTGGCCGCCACCGCCGAAGAGATGAGCAGCCAGGCCGAGCAGTTGCAGCAACTGATGGAGTTCTTCGTCCTGAACGGCGCCTCGTCCACGCAACGCTTGGCGCACCCCGCTACCAAGGGGTCGAAACCGGGCCTGGCCAAGCGAGCCGCAGCGCTGGTCGACAGCTCCCGGCACACTACCCAAGGTCGCGTACCCACTGGCTATGCGCTTTTCGAGGAGCCTGCCTGATAGCGAGCCGACCCTGGCGAAGGTGTTCACCCCGGGTGAGCATCTTCAGCTGGAGGACGCTCCACGGGAGCTGTCAAGCCTGCCCTATCATCCCTGCACTGCAGGGATCGGCGAAACAACGGGTACGCCTGCAAAACCTCAGCTGCGTAGGCCGAGAAACTCCTGCAGTCGCAGCGCTATCAGTCTGACCTCCGCCTTTTCGGAGAAACCGACCCGTGGCCAGTCATAGCGGCTGTCACATTCGGTGGCATGGCCGCTGTCGGCTTTCAGCTGCTTGAAGAAGTGTCTGGTTTCAACGATCCCTCGACCTGCCCTTCTGGCATGGGATTCGACGTCGAAGGCAATCTCGCCCAGATTGCCCTCCGCCAGACCTGCAGCGGGCCGGTACAGGAAGAGCTGGCCGCGCTCGGCCTTTACACAGCGAAAGCCCTGCCCGTTTTCCATTTCGTACAAGGCGCCGTAGATATCCGTGAGCAATCTTCTGGCCGTCTCGAACACATACCCATCCATCTATCCAGCTCCCTGCTTTTCGGCAAAAGATCGCGGCAACACCGGTATGGGCGCGGATCATAGAGAACCCTAGCAGTCGTTCAGGAATTAACTCCCGACGGAAACATCGCCTCACAGTTGCCAGACATGGATAGATAGGCGAATCAGATCCTGGCCACGCAGTTTCCCGGCCCACAGGGCTAAGGAACGTCTTGACGAAGGACACGACGATGCGCCGTACCTGTCTCAGGATCCTGTGCAGACCTCGACAAGTCGCGGTAGGAATTAATGATCAGCCAGGCTTTCGCCGTGGACGCCACCGCGTGGCGGACAGTCATCTCAGCGGGCCATCGACAGGCCCGCGCCTGATGCCGGAGCGGACCTAGCCCTTGAAACCCTTGCCCACCAGATAGACCTCACGCGAGCGGGGACGCGAGGCTTCGGGCTTGCGGATCGACACCTTCTCGAAGGAGGTGCGTACGTCCTTCAGGAAGACATCGGAGCCTTCGCCCTGGAACACCTTGACCACATAGTTGCCGCCCGGCTTGAGCACCTGGCGCACCATGTCGAGGGTCAGCTCCACCAGGTACATCGCCGCCGCTTGGTCGGCCGCCGCGACGCCGCTGATGTTGGGCGCGATGTCGGAGACGATCAGATCGGGCTGGCGGCCATCGAGCACGCCGAGGATCTTCTGGAAGACGGCATCGTCGGTGAAGTCGCCCTGGACGAAGTCGACGTTGTCGAGGGCTCCCATCGGCAGGATGTCGGTGGCCACCACGCGGCCCTTTTCGCCGACGATGCCCCCGGCCACCTGCGACCAGCCACCCGGAGCCGAGCCCAGGTCCATGACCAGCATGCCCGGGCGGATCAGCTTGTCCTTTTCGTTGAGCTCGATCAGCTTGTAGCTGGAGCGCGAGCGCAGGCCGTCTTTCTGAGCGCGTTTGACGAAGGGATCGTTGACGTGTTCATCCAGCCAGCGACGGCTGCTTTTGGATCTTTTCATGTTGGAGCTACCACGGGAAAGCGGGTGAGAAGCGGACGCACGCCAGGTCTGGCCGGCCGCGAAGTGGCGGCGATTATAAGCCGATAACGCCCCGGGACGAATCAGGGATCGCCCGGGTGACCGCCAGACCGCCCAGAGGCGCGCCCATCGTCCCAGCCTGACAGCGCCGGGGCCGCCGGGTACAATCGCCGCCCCACCCCTCCTCGTCCCTTCCTTTGCCGGAGTCACCGGCCAGGATTATTGTCATGATTCGCATCAACGAACTGTCGCTGCCGCTTGATCACACCCCCGCCGAACTGCGCCAGGCCATCCTCGGCCGCCTGAACCTGCGCGACGCCGACCTCCTCGATTTCACCGTGTTCAAGCGCAGCTACGATGCGCGCAAGAAGAACAGCGTCATCCTGTTCATCTATATCATCGACCTGGAAGTGCGCGACGAGGCGACGGTGCTGGCGCACTTCGCCAATGACCTGCACGTACGGCCCGCACCGGACACCGGCTACTACCCGGTCGGCCAGGCGCCGGCGAACCTGACCGAGCGCCCGCTGGTGGTGGGTTTCGGCCCATGCGGCTTGTTCGCCGCCCTGCTGCTGGCCCAGATGGGCTTCAAGCCCATCGTGCTGGAGCGCGGCAAGGAGGTGCGCAGCCGTACCAAGGACACCTGGGCGCTGTGGCGTAAGAAGGTGTTGACGCCCGAATCCAACGTGCAATTCGGTGAAGGCGGCGCCGGCCTGTTTTCCGATGGCAAGCTCTACAGCCAGATCAAGGATCCGAAGTTCTACGCCCGCAAGGTGATGCACGAATTCGTTCGCGCCGGCGCGCCGGAGGAGATCCTCTACGTCAGCAAACCGCATATCGGCACCTTCCGCCTGACCGGCGTCGTGGCAGCCATGCGCGAGGAAATCATCGCCCTTGGCGGCGAAGTCCGCTTCGAAACCAAGGTGACCGATCTGGTGATCAACGACGGTCAGCTCGAAGGCGTGGTGCTGGCCAATGGCGAGACCCTGCACAGCCGCCACGTGGTCCTCGCCCTGGGCCACAGCTCCCGCGACACCTTCCGCATGCTGCACCGCCAGGGCGTGTACATCGAAGCCAAGCCCTTCGCCGTCGGCTTCCGCATCGAACACCCCCAGGGCATGATCGACCAGGCCCGCCTGGGCAAGTACGCCGGCCACCCGGAACTGGGCGCTGCCGACTACAAGCTGGTCCATCACGCCAAGAACGGCCGCGCCGTCTACAGCTTCTGCATGTGCCCGGGCGGCACCGTGGTGGCCGCCACCTCCGAGCCGGGCCGCGTGGTCACCAACGGCATGAGCCAGTACTCGCGCAACGAGCGCAATGCCAACTCCGGCATCGTGGTGGGCATCAATCCCGAGCAGGACTTCCCCGGCGATCCGCTGGCCGGCGTCGAGTTGCAGGAGCGCCTGGAATCGCGCGCCTACGAACTGGGCGGCAGCGACTATTGCGCGCCCGGCCAACTGGTCGGCGACTTCATTCGCGGCGTGCCCTCCACCGAATTCGGTGAAGTCGAGCCCTCCTACAAGCCCGGCGTACGCCTGGGCGATCTGGCGCCGTCGCTGCCCGCCTATGCCATCGAGGCCATTCGCGAAGCCCTGCCCGCCTTCGGCAAGCAGATCCGCGGCTTCGATCGCCATGACGCCATCCTGACTGGCATCGAGACCCGCACCTCGTCGCCAGTGCGCATCACCCGCGACAACGACAGCCTGCAGAGCCTGAATCTGCGCGGCCTGTATCCGGCCGGGGAAGGCGCCGGCTATGCCGGTGGGATCCTCTCCGCCGGCGTGGACGGCATCAAGGTTGCCGAGGCCCTGGCCAAGGCGATGCTCGCGGAAGGCGACGCCCAGGACGCCCTGCTGGTTCGGGCTGCGGGTTGATGAAGCTCGACGACATCAAGAAGCTCCACCAGAAGAAGTACCGCGCCGAATTCGGCCACTTCCTGGTGGAGGGCGAGCACCTGGTGCTGGAGCTGCAAAAGGCCGCGCTGCAAAATCCCCCGCTGCAGCGCGCCGAGCTCTATGTGACGACTGCCTATGAGCACTGGCAGAGTCCGTTCCGGACGCACCTGATCAGCGATCGGCAGATGGCGCAGCTGGCCGACACCAAGACCCCGCAAGGGATCCTGGCGGTGGCGCCGATGCCCGCCGCCCTGACGGCCGCACCGGCAGCCGTCGAGGGCGAGCGCGCGGTCTATCTGCACGAGATCCAGGACCCGGGCAATCTGGGCACCATCCTGCGCACCCTGGCCTGGTTCGGCGGCTTTCGCTGCCTGCTCAGCGCTGGCAGCGTCGACCCCTACAATCCCAAGGTGGTCCGCGCCAGCATGGGCGCCATCTTCCACACGCCGCTGGAGCTGGATGTCGCACTCGACGGCCTGCAGGAGCGCTTCCCGCGCCTCGCCTGCCTCGATATGCAAGGCACGCCGGTGCAGTCAGCCCAGTTCAAGGCCTTCGATTGCTACCTGTTCGGCAACGAGGCCCGCGGCGTTCCCCGCGAGCACCTCGCGGCCCTGAATGCCCAGCCCTTCACCATCGCTGGCGCGGGCGCTATCGAGTCGCTGAATCTGGCGGCGACGGTGAACATGTGCGCCTATGAGTTGAGTCGGTAGCGGCACCGTTCACTTTGGATTACGAAAGCGCGCGCGATTTGCGGCTCCATTGAGCTGAACAGTCCCGCGCACACCCGGTCCGTATGGGAACGACCACCGGGAGAATCGACGATGACGACAACCAGCAACCTCTTGTGGGGCGCCTTGGCTATTGGCGTGGTGACAGGCATGCGCAGCATGCTGGCGCCGACCATGGTCAGCCAGGCGCTGGCCGAGCGTGCGGACATAGAGGCCGCGGGCGAACCTGCACGTACCCTAGCGTCGCGCCAGGTACGGCGCTACGTGATGCCCCTGGCCGCCGGTGAGCTGTTGGGCGACAAGATGCCCTTCGCCCCGGATCGCACCATTGCGCCATCGCTGCTGGTCCGTGCCCTATCCGGCGGCATCAGTGCGGCAGCGCTCGCAGGTGCGCGGCGACAACCGATACTGCTGCCCGCATTGATCGGCTCCAGCGCCGCCTGTCTTGCCGCCAAGGTGGCGATCGATCTACGCAAGCGCTACGGCACCAATGCCTGGGTCAATGCGGGTCTTGGCCTGGCCGAGGACTGCTTGGCCGTGTCGCTGGGCAACGCCGGGTTGCGTCGAGCCCTGCAGGATCGCTAGGACAGAAGTCGCACGCCGCTCGCCCTTCACGCTGCCCGGCAGGCCGCGCACGCCCTATCTACCTCAACATGAGCGAGTGCGAACATCGCCGGGCATGAATCGTCCAGAACCCCGCCGGAACTCCTATTAGACATCGCGATCAGAGTTAGCATGAGTGCTCCAACCCTCATTGACTTCAGCCCTGCCAGAGAGCAGGGCTTTTTTTGCCTGTCGTCCAAGGGGTGAGCAAGGCTGTCGACTGCCACCTATGAGGGTGCCGGCACGGCATGGTAAGACACCTCTTTCACCACGAGAAAATCGCCATGCGCCATCTGTTGCTACCACTACTCCTAGCACCCGCGATTCTGCTTAGCAGCCCCGCCTTCGGCCAGCAGGCGCTGGAAACGGATAGCGACTACCTCCAGCACCGGGCAGCCTCGTTGAGTGAGCGGATAAACCTTGCCGTCAAGGGTCACCAGGTGTCCAAGCAACAGGCAGCACGTTTGCAAATGGCCGTAGGCCAGGTGCAGACACGTGCGGGGCATCTACAGGCTCGCGACGGAACGATCAGCCGGCCGGATGCCGATGCCATGAACCAGACGCTTACCGACGTTGAAAGAACGCTTACCCATCAGCCGTGATGGATAAGGCAGATACATGTTCTCCCAAGACAGATCTCCAATGTTCCTCAGCAGCCTCCATGGCCGCCGCTGACGTGACGTTGTTGGCGCCCTTACCGCTGCGTACATCAGTCCGGTAGGGTCCCTAGACTTTCGAGAGCGAGCATCTGTCCATCTTCAGAGCTTCGTACTGTCTGGCGGCAGCTCGTCTGGCTAGTCAGGATCGTGCTCTTCGTCGAGATGCCGCCGGTGAGCGACTAGCGACTAGCTGCGGTGATTATCATGTTTTGGTAATTCAACTGGGACGCGAATGCAGCACAGCGAGGCTGATCTGCACCAAAAGCATCTCGGGGCCGGCTTCTGATCGATGACTGATCAACTCTTCTCCCTTCTCGGTTTGTGCCTCCCCGGCCCTCGTGATCATGAAACGATAAAGCTCGATAGGTTCGTTGGTGACCGCGTTTCGGATCAAGACTATGCAGGCAATCTTTCCCTCGTCATCGTGGGAAAGCGGGTGAGTAATGATTTCGAAGAATCGGCCAAGCACAACGGCCTTGAAACGATCTTCAGTCGCCTGAATGTGCGTCCAGACTTCAGCGACGTCTTCACCGCCCGCAAGATCGGCCATGATGTCGAAATACCTGGCCGTATGCGCCTTGGCCCGCCTGAGGTCCTTTCCGAACGATGCAAGCATCTGGACGCCAGCGATGTAGTCTTTGCCTACCGATTCCATGGACAAGCTCCTGGTTGTGAAAGAGGAAGCTGGGACGGGTATAGAGACAATGGGTCGAATGTTCTTCTTTCGGACCTGCTACGCACGGAGAAGACTCCCTGTCCCCTTAGCACCGAGAGGTGCGCGCCACCTCGAGAACACGCCTGGAAAGCACCGGACTACCGCGCCCCGGACAATGTGCAGGGCTAGCGATCCCGCGTTGCGACGCCATGTTGCATGCAGGTACCGCGGATCAGACGCAACAGGGGCGGGATCGGGGTCATTACCCGCTCTCCATCGGCTCGACCTGAGCCTGGATGCGAAGCGCGTCCGTCCCAGCCAACCACCGCTTTGACCGCTCTGCTGGAGCGGTCGGCTGTTCGCCCACGCCGTTCGCAACGCGGCGTCGAACGCCATTGGCCATCGAACTACCTCGTGACTCGTCTCCGCGACTCGAACAAATCGCCCTGCAGATAGGCTGAAGCGAACTGCGCAGCGTCGGCGAGACCTTTCGGCAGCAGGGTGCCGTAGTGCCTGGAACCTGTCGGAAAGCGCTGTAGTCATGACGTCGCATGGCAGAACGGCCGGGTCGTCTGTCGCCCGGAGTGCGCGCCCGGCGTGGCCGCTGCCCGGTGCCGTCCCTGCATGCTTTCCACTTGCACCAATAACATCAACTAGCCGTACGGATAGTATCCGCAGGGATATCACTTGCGTCGTGCATCACGTCCTGCCGCATGGATCGCCAACGGCGCGGGGTATGACCGGCAAGCCTTGCGAAGGTCCGACAGAAGTGGGACTGATCGGAAAAGCCGCATTCCAGAGCCACGTAGGCAACGGAAAGATCTGTCTCCACCAGCAGACCCTTGGCCTTGTCGATTCGACAGGCCAGGGCCCACTCCTGAGGGGATACGCCCGTGGCTTTCTTAAAGGCGCGGGAGAAGTGACTACGCGAGAGCGAGCAGCTTTTCGCGACTTCCGCGACCATCAGCCGGCTGCTGTCGCTCTGGTCCTTGCCCAGTAGTTCCTTCGCCTTTCGTTCCTGCCAGGGTGCCAGCGCGATACGTGCCTGTGGCTCACCTTCAGGCCGCGCATAGTGCTGCAAGAGGTGGCTGCACAGCTCTCGACCGGCTTCCAGCAGGCGCCGCGTCTCCACTGCGCAGGCATTCTCCAGGGCGTCCTTGAGCAAGTCGACCAGTTGGTAGGTCTCGGCGTCCAGGGCACGGGCGTGAGGCAAGTAAGAGCTGGGCATGAGATCTCTCCTGAAACTGATGGAGAGAGCGTGCCGGACATCGCGCGGCGCTGCCCTTTAGCCGATGTGAAACGTTCTTAAAGGTCATTTAAGCGCGGCTGCAGGAAGTTGGGCGATCCCCTCCCCCATGCGCGGCAGCGTGAAGAAAAACAGACTTTCCCCGCGCCGACCGCGGGTACAGCGCAGCGAGCCACCGTGGGCACTGATGATTGACCAGCAGATGGCCAGGCCCATTCCCATCCCGGTGGGCTTGTCGGTGTAGAACGCCTGAAACACGCGATCTTCGCAGCCGGGCGCAACGCCAGGCCCGCTATCCTGCACGATCACCAGAATGTCTTCACGCACCGGACGGGCCGAAATGTACAGCCGTCGCCGCAAAGGCGGCAGATCCTGCATGGCCTCGACCGCATTGATGATCAGGTTGCGCACCACCTGCTGGATCTGAGTAGCATCGCCCAGAGCATAGGCATGAGGGGCAATGTCGATGACCAGCCCCACGTTCTGGTCCTGAATATCGGCCCGGGTGACAGACAGCACCCGATTGATGACGCCATCTACCGCGATCGGCTGGCGCTGCGGAGGCGCCTGGCGCGCCAGGGAGCGCATGGCATTGACGATGTCCGCCGCTCGCTGACCCTCGGACAGAATATCGCGAATCCCCTCCAGGGCGTCTTCCACTGCGGGGACTGCCCGATCCAGCCAACGCACGCTCGCACCGGCATTGGACAGGATGGAAGCCAGCGGCTGATTGATCTCGTGGGCGATGGATGCTGCCAGTTCGCCCAGCACGCTCGCCTGGGAAGTCCGCTCCAGTTCACCGCGGGCGGCACGTAGCGCGATGTCGGTCTGGCTGCGTTCGGTGATATCCAGCAGTACGCCGATGAAGCCATTGCCCGTGTCGTCTGGCTCCCCGGCCAGTTCCAGGAAATGGTGATTGCCGTCGAGTGCCACCGTCCGGAACTTGAGACGAAAGGCATCGTGGCTGTGGACACCCTGGCGCAACTGCTCGCCGAACGTTTCTCGATCGTCCGGATGGACCAGCAGCGCCGCGTCGTGCAGGTAGCCGGCATCACCCGGGGCAGGCAAGCCAAGCTGATCGAGCAGCTGGCGCGACCACAGCGAGGCGGATGCCTGGGGCTTCCAGGAGAAGGTTGCATAGCGACTCACCGCCTGGCCCAGCGCCAGCAGGGCCTGCGTCCGCCGCAAGGTGCTTTCGCTGGCTCGCCGCCGCTCGTTCTCGGCGCTGAGGTCACTGTAGAGCTGGGCGTTGCTCAGCGAAATGGCAGCCTGGGCAGCGATCAGCTCCAGGACGTCCACGCGCGCCGGCTCGAAGATACCTGGAATGAGGGCGTTCTCCAGATAGAGCACGCCGATGACCCCGTTCTGCTTGAGCAGGGGAATGCAGCCCACCGAGCCGCGTTCGAGCTCCAACAGGTGCGGATCCTGGGTGAAAAGGCGCAAAGCTTCGGTGCCATTGATGGCGAGCGGCTCGCGATGTTCGAGCACATGCCGGACCAGGCAACGAGGTATCGGCAGGTCACGGGGCAGCTCGCCTCGAAGCCTTACCTCCACGCCACTGGCCTGGGCGACGCCGATGGCCTCGACCTCCAGGTCATCCTCGGCGCCTAGCAACAGCGCGGTGAAGGTCGCGCCAGCGTGGGTAGTCGCGTTGGCCAACAGCGTCTTGATCAGGGCTTCCGGCTCGATCTCCCGCGAGAGCGCCTGGCAGGCCCTGGTGATGGCGAGAACGTCGAGTTCATGCTTGCCCGGAAGCGCGAGGCTGGGCGCCAAGGCGGGCGCTTCCCGCAAGTCGGGATGGGTCAATTCAAGGCGTTCGGCCAGGCGCTTGGCGCCCCACCGGCACCAGGCGTCACGTCCCAGTCGCAGGTGTACCCGAGCCCCGTAATGCATGCTGACCAGGGCCAGGCAGCGACTTTCCAGCTCGTGGCCCAGCCCCTGAATGTGGATCGCCCCGCAGGCGGTGGCCTTGTCGATCGCGTCCTCGTAGTGCAGCAGGGCCTGCAGATGATTACCTTCGATGCGCTGGATCTCGGCTTCGGCGAGCGCCAGGCGGTCGCCGAAATAGCGCGGGTTCCGCTCCGCTGCGGATCTCAGGCACTGGAGCGGACGACTGAAATCCTCGGTGGTGCCGGTTTGGGTCTGTAGAGCGGCGCGGGTGAGCACCGTGAACAGCGCCAGATCTACCAGATGGACATGCACAGGGGCTGCCCAAGCCAGCGCCCAGGCCCGATCCAGATGCCCCGCCGCTCGAGTGAGACTGCCGTCCAAAAACAGATACAGCCCCTCGAACAGCTCCCACAGGAAGTGCAGCTCACCCATCTGCGAGCGGGCGACACGCTGCGCAAGCTCCGCATGATCGGGAATGGGGATGGACTTGCCGATGTCACCGGCCAGCCGGCGAATGTAGAGCGCCTGGATGAAAAGGATGCTCTGGGCGTCGATGAATTCGAGGTGCCGCGCGTACTGCAGACCGGTATCGATCTGCCGGAGCATGCGTTCGATCGGCGCACCCAGCACGATCAGGTCGGAAATGATGTGGTTGTTCGCATAGCAGGCGAAGCTAGGACTGCCTTTTGACACCAGAAACCGGTAGGCGGACTCGGCACACTCCACCGAATAGGGCAATGGTCTGGTCCAGACGCTCACCCGCTCGAGTGCGATCAGGGCCGCGCCGCGCGCCTTGGTGAAGCGCGGCTCGGCACTGAGTTCGGAGGCGACTTCGGCGTAGCGGAAGGCATCGCCGTGCCGTCCCAGATGATGGGCTGTCGCCACGCCAAACCAGGCAAGCCCCTCGACGCCGGCGACACTGAGTCCATGCGCGAGCGTCAGCCGGAGGATCTGGCTGGCGGCCACCCACATCAGGTTGGGTTCGACGAAGGCACCTGGGACGATGGCTGCGCGCAGCAGGTCGACGCTCGCCCTGATGCGCTCGTCCGTCAAGGGCGCCAGCTGACCGAAGGCAGCTGCCGGGTCGGTACCGAGCGATTCGGCGACGCTCCGGCCCAAGGCTTCGGCAGCATGATCCGACAGTAGCAGGTCGATGTCAGGCGCCAGGTGGGCGAGGCCCTGCGCCAGGGTTTGGAGCGCCCCCCGGTAGTCCCCCTGCAGCGAAAATATCTCGCAGCGCAGCCGGTACAATTCGGCGCGATGGTCGGCGCGGCGAGTTGCCTGCAGCTGCGTGTCGATGTAGTCCTTGGCCACCTCGTAGGACGCATTTAGGATGAGGCATTGTCCGTAGAGGACCCTGACCTGGGAGGCCGGCTCCTCATCGCCGACGGCGAGCGCGGGATTCAGTCGCTCGGCATAGTGCAGATAATCCAAGGCGACCGCTGGTGCCACCAGGCCACGCGCTTGTTGCGCGCCGTCCACCAGCAGGGCTACCAGGGCCGCCGTCTGTTCCGCGGGAAAGGCATCGGCAGGCACCTCGAGCACATGGGACGCCGCACGGTGGACCAGGCTGGGCTGGTCGCCGGAGGCCACCGCGGCGGTAAGGCGCAGGGCGAAGTCCTGATGCATCGCCTGCCGGGCACCGGGTGCCAGCCGTGCTGCCAGTGCTTCCCAGATGGAATCGTGGACGAACGACAATCCGGCGCGGTGCTCGACGATCAGGCCCGCCACGAACGCCGGCTTGAGCCAGCGAATGACAGATGCCGGATCCAGCTCCGCAATCAGCGCCAACTCCGCCACGGCGGTTTCATTGCCCAGCAGCGCGAGCTTTTCCATCAGCTCGCGCGTACGCATCGGCAGCTTTTCGACGCGCAGGTCCACCAGCGAGGACATGCCACCGGAAGGGATGTCGGCGCCCATGGCATTTTCGCGAAACGCGGCCACGGCCTGGCGGAAGTACAGCGGATTCACGCTGCCGTCCTGCCCGATCTTCGCCTTCAGGAACGCCCGTTCGGCGTCGGTGAGGAAGGTCTCCAGCACCAGGAGCGCGGTCAGCGCCTGGTCATCCAGCGGTGCCAGCGGCACCTCCTTGACCCGGCACCTCAGTGAACGGCAATGCGCCAGGAAGGCCGCCGCGGCCGCCTCGGGACGCAAGGCACTGGCTCGATAGGCGACCACCAGCAACAGGTGCCGAAATTGCCCGGGCTCGAGTTCGCGCAGGAATGTCAGGGACTCGGCATCGGCCCGGTGCACATCATCCAGAAACAGCACCAGGGGATGATCGGGCGTGGCTACGGCCTGCAGCAGCTGCTGCAGGGTGCCATGCAGGTGACGGCGTGCCTCGCTCATGTTGGGCGTCACGCTGAGGCGCGCAGGTCCTACGAGTTGCTCCAGTTCCGGCACCAGCCGCGTGACGGCGCTGCCGAATTCACCGATCGCCACCTTAAGTCGCGACGCCCAGTATTCGCCGCTCTGGCGTGAATCGTCGCACAGCGACTTGCATAGCGAGGAGAGCGCATTGGCGAGCAAACCATAGGGGCTGGCATGTCCCAGCGCCCTGCCCTTGCCCATCGCATACAGCTGTCGTCCGGGCGCATTCGCGAAGAATTCGGTCACCAGCGCCGTCTTACCCAGCCCGGCTTCGCCACTCACGAGCACGAGCCCCCCCTGCTCCGCCAGCAGGTCATCCAGGGCATCCTGCAGTAGCCCAAGGTCCTGCGTCCTGCCGATCAAGACGCGTGGGGACGCCTCCGCCACCTGTATCGATACGTCAGAGGCGTCCCAACTCGGGCAACTAGCCTCCTGCCAATCGGCATGGCAGCGCCGGAGTTCGGCCTCGAGCTCCAGTGCCGAGGCGTAGCGTAAACCCGGCTGCTTGGATAGCAGGCGAGCGATGAGCGGATCCAGACAGCTGGGCAGGTCACTTCGCCGCGACGTCACCGAGGGTGGTTCGACCGCCAGGTGAGTGTGCAGCCAGCTGGGCGCATCGACCGCTTCGAAGGGTCGGTCACCTGTGGCAAGTTCGAACAGCGTGATACCCAGGGCGTAGAGATCGCTGCGGACCGTGGCCGCCGCCTGTCCGCCGTTGGCGAGTTCGGGTGCCAGATACGCCAGGTTCGACGAGCCGATGTCGCTTCCCGCGCCTGGCACGCGTTCGGTCTCGGCGGCATAGGCGAAACCGGTGATACGCACCGAATCCCCGGCACCGCAGAGGAGATTCCCGGGTTGGAGGTCCCGATGCAGGATACCCGCCTGGTGTACGTCGTTCAGCGCGGCAGTCGCGGCGATGGCCAGCCGGAAGAAGCGATCGATGGGTAGATCGACGGCCCTCAGGGCGGACAGCGGTACGCCGTCCGCATCGTCCAGGACCAGCACCGGTCCATTGGCGGTATTGAGCAAGGCGCGTGGCAGTACCGCCCAGGCCGCGGCCAGGCGCGGCGTCAGCGCATATTCGCGATCCAGTCGTGGATCGTTGACCTGGGCGGAGGCCGAAGTGATCAACAACCAGGGTCGTTGGGTACGCTCGTCATAGGTACGCCAGCGGTGCAGGCCGTCCACCTCGTCGATCGCGATCCAGGTCGCCTTGCTCGGCCATTCATCGCTGAAATCCAGGCGATCACACCAGGGCCGATCGAGTCCTCCTGCCATCAGGACTCCCAGGGCGCCGTGGCCCGAGCCAGCGTGGCGAGCAGCGCTTCCGCGGTAAAGGGCTTGGCGAGGAACTGGACGCTGGTATCCAGGCGCACCGCTTCGACATCCACCCCCTCGGCCTCGGCCGACATGTAGACGATGGGAATGCGGTAGCCCGCGATGCACAGCTGCCCATAGGTCTCCCGGCCTGACAGACCTGGCATGTTCAGATCCATGAGCAGGCAGGAGGCCCGCGCCTTCCATTCGGAATTCAGCAGGCTTTCTCCCGACGGGAAGGACACCGCCTGATAGCCTTCCGACTTGAGCAGATTCACCACCGCCTTGCGGACGGATAGTTCATCATCAACGACACAGACGGCGTCCATGGGCAGCCTTGAGCGGAGGATACGAAGTGCCGAACGGTACGCCGAATCCAGTGCCTGTTCAGGCGGATTGGATGTCGAGCGTCGCGCTATCAGGCAGCCTTCCCGCCATTCTACCCAGCAGGACCAGCTCCACTAGGGTGCGTGTGCTCAGTTTTGTCATGATGTGCCTTTTATGCAGCTTGACGGTGACCTCCTGGAGTCCCAGCGCCAGCGCGATGTCCTTGTTGCGTCGGCCCTCGACCAGCAGACCGAAAACCTCCTGTTCGCGCGGCGACAGGGTGGCGAAGCGCGCGCGGATCGCATCTTCGCGTCGCGCCTGCACATGCAGTCGATGCGCCGTTTCCAGGGCTTCCTGCAGGCTGTCGAACAGCGCTGACTCGTCGAAGGGCTTGGTGATGAAGCCGACCGCTCCCGCCTTCATGGCCCGTACCGACAGGTCGATGGTGCCGAAGCCCGTCATGAAGACGATCGGCACCTTGATACCACGCTGGGCAAGCTCCGCCTGCAGATCCAGACCGCTGCTCTGACTCAGGCGCACGTCCAGCAGCAGACAGCCGGGATCCTCGAAGGAGCAGGTCGACAGGTAGGCCTCGGCGGAGGCGTAGGCGAGCGCGCTGAACCCCGCCGATCTAAGCTGGCGAACCAGGCCGTTACGTACCGTCGATTCATCGTCGACGATATGCACGGTAGCCAGGGCTCTCCAGTCGGGCGATCGGTCATCCGCCTTGGCGACCGCTGGCGGATGGTCCTTGGCGGAGGCGAGCTGTGCGACGGGCAGATTCAGTCGATAACCACGGCCGGCCACGGTTTCGAGCAGATCGCGATCCAGCGCCAGCTGCTTGCGTAACGAAGACATCTGGACATGGAGATTGTTTTCCTCGACCACCGTATCCGGCCATACCGCTTCGATGAGTTCGTCCTTGGTAAGCAACCGCTGAGGCGCTGCCAGCAAACACTCGAGCAGGTCAAAGGCGCGGCTGCCAAGCCGAACCGGCTGGTCGTGGCGAAACGCCTCACGGCGCTCGATCGATACCCACACATCTCCTAGACGAATCATAAGCTCCTAGCCGGCTCGGTAGTGGCTGACGATCAAAGTATGACGTCAGTTATCTATCGATAGTATTACTATTGAAATTGGCATTAACGCGTCGGTCCCGTGGTTCAGGGCTACGGCGCTATCCGCCAACGCGCGGACCGGCAAGCCTGAATGTTCCGTCCATCGGTACGCGCCATTGGTGCGCGCCGTCGAATCGGCTGCCGCGTACGACACCGTCGCAACAATCGTCCAGCTGGGGCACAGGTGCAGGCGCAGCAAATGGACGGACACGCTGGCGAGAAGATTAAACGGGGGAGATGTCGCCTGAGCGTTAATTAACGTTAATCCAGCACATTTACGTTAATTAACGTCCTGGTCCTTTGGAGAAGAAGCCCGGCTGATCGGACCATGACGAGCGCTAATCGGGACGTTCGAAGCTGCAGAAGCGCGCGGCAACCCGCGTAGATGCCGAATGCTGGATGGCCCCACGCGTATGGACTGATCCTCTGTTGGAAGATCTACCCCCTTGGTTGTCACCTTGGTTCCGCAGCACCCTTTTTCGTATGATGCCCGTCAACAGCAGACGGAAACCTCCGGTGTGGACGCTTCAGCAAAACCGGCTTCTCCAAGCCAACCCGACCCGAGGATAGCGCGCTGGGACGCGGGGGCCGCGGTCAACCAGCTGTCCTGGGACGACCTGCGCATCATCAAGGCGCTCAGCGAGTCCGGCAACCGTGCGGCTACCGCCAAGAAGCTGGGCATCAACGTCTCAACCGTTTCCCGGCGAGTGGCGCAGGTGGAGAAAACCCTGGGCGTGGCGTTGTTCGACCACCGTCGCTCCGGCTATCAGCTGACGGTCGAAGGCGAGGAACTGCGTGCCTTGGGCGAGCGGGTCGAACTGGATATCGTCAGCGTCGCACGACGTGTCTCCCGCGCTGCACAGGGTCCACTGGGCAAACTGCGGATCACCACCAGCGACTCGCTGCTGCTGTACTTCCTGACCCCGATCATCGCCGACTTCAAGGCGGCGAACGATGGCATGACCATCGAGGTGCTGGTGGGGAATCAGACCTTGAGTCTGGCACGGGACGAGTCCGACATCGCGATCCGGGCCACCAGGAAGCCCGCCGACAGCCTGGTCGGTCGCAGGCTGGCCACCATTGCCTGGGCCGCCTATGGCAGTCGCAACAGGGTGCGGCAGGAGGATCCCTATGCGGCCGGCCAGGCCTGGGTGTCCTACGCCTCCGCCCTGGCCAACCTCAAGGCGGCTGCCTACCTGGAATGCCGAGTTGCCCCTGAGGACGTCTCCTACCGGACTGATTCGGTCGCCGCCGCCAGTGCGGCCATCGTGGCAGGGCTGGGTTTCGGCTTTCTGCCCTGCATGCTGGGCGACAGCACGCCCGGTCTGGTGCGCGTGGGGCCGGTGGTGCCAGAGCTCAACGACGAACTCTGGCTGCTGACTCATCAGGACATCCGCAAGTCCTGGCGGGTAAAGGCCTTCATGGCGTTCTGTGCGGCGGCGGTAGCCGAGCAGAAGGCGCTGGTGGAAGGTCAGCGCCCGTTTGCCACTGCGCTCGAAGACAGCGAAGCCTCTACCTAGCACGCGCGACTGCCAATCACCGCCCGGCAGGCGATCTCGATCAGCTGCGGGCGCTGGGCCAACCTCGAAACACCAATGATGTTGCTGGCGCAGCGCGGCGCCTCACAACCGTAGGCCGCCTTGCGCACCTTACCGACGACGGCAAAGGCGGCGTCCATGTCCAGCACATAGAGAGTCTCCTCGACCACGTCTTCCAGGCTTGCGCCATAGAGCGCGAGCAGTCTGGCGATGTTGTCGTAGGCGGTGCGCATCTGCTCGCCCATGGTGGAAAAATCGCTGGGGCGACCCTCGCTGTCCAGCGGTGCGGGCGCTACCAGATTGCCGTCTGCGTCATGATTGAACTGCCCTGAGACGAAGATTTCGTCACCCACCCTACGGGCCTGCGGATAGCCGTAGGCCTGCTCCCACGGTACGCCCCAGTACGCCGTGTCCTTGTCCTTCAAGTGTGCTGCTGCCATTGCCTGTTCCTCGCGGAAAGTGGATTCGCGATGCGGAATCCGGGTGATTGGAAGGCCAAACCCTAGCAGCGCACTGACGATTTTTATGGCGCAAATTTGCGCTTTCAAAGGTGCAAAAGTGCACAAGCACAGCCTCGATCGATCCCTTACCTTGGATACCAGTTCCGGTCACAACCGCTGCGAACGAGGCCGTCGCCCCCTTGAGGGCGAGCCGCCGAGATCGCCGCACGGAGCACAGCCCAAACCACACTCAATCGATAGGTGAAGCCATGAACAACTCCAAAACCGAAGTCCTAACTCCCCTGAACAGCCAGCTGATCTTCATCGACCAGCAGCCGCAAATGGCCTTCGGCGTCCAGAGCATCGATCGCCAGACGCTGAAGAACAACACCGTCGGCCTGGCCAAGGCCGCCAAGATCTTCAACGTGCCCACCATCTTCACGACGGTCGAAACCGAAAGCTTCTCCGGCCACACCTATCCCGAATTGCTCGCCGTGTTCCCCGAGGCGCCGCTGCTCGAGCGCACCTCGATGAACTCCTGGGACGACCAGAAGGTGCGCGATGCGCTCAAGCGTAATGGCCGCAACAAGATCATCGTCTCCGGCCTCTGGACGGAGGTGTGCAACACCACCTTCGCCCTCTCCGCCATGCATGACGCGGGCTACGAGATCTACATGGTCGCCGACGCCTCGGGCGGCACCACCCAGGCCGCTCACGACTACGCCATGCAGCGCATGATCCAGGCCGGCGTGATCCCGGTAACCTGGCAGCAGGTCCTGCTGGAATGGCAGCGCGACTGGAAGAACCGCGACACCTATGACGCCGTCATGGCGCTGGTCAGGGAGCATTCCGGTGCCTACGGCATGGGTGTCGACTATGCCTACACCATGGTGCACAAGGCCCCCGAGCGTGTCGCTCACGGCCCCACCCTGGCGCCGGTCGCCGCGGCCGTCTGAGCCACTGCCAGCCCCACCGTCTCGGGCGGTGCTGGCACTTCCATTGCCCAGGCAGGAGTCCTACTCATGAATCCCTCTTCCACTACCGCGACCCTGGTCGTGCGCCACCAGGTCCACCCACAGCACGAACAGCGCTACGAAACCTGGCTGCACCAGACCATCGAGGCCGCCAGTCAATTCCCGGGCCACCTGGGGGTGGACGTAGGCCGCGAACGCCATGGAGATGTCCTTGATTTCACCTCGGTGTTGCGCTTCGACGAGATGCAGCACCTGCAGCTATGGCTCGAATCCTCTGCCCGTCAGTGGCTCGTCAGTCAGGCACGCCCGTGGCTGCAGGATGGCGACAACACCGAAATCCAGCTCGGCAAGGACTTCTGGTTCGCGCCCCGGGAGGCCGACCAGGCACCTGCACGCTGGAAACAGGTGGTCGTCAGCTTCCTGGTCATTCTGCCCCTGAGTCTGCTGGTACCTGCCCTCTGGCGGCCCGTATTCGGCGTCGCCCCCTGGCTCGCCGGCTACCTGATGAGCAACCTGCTGATCACTCTGAGCATCGTGGTGCTGGTGGTGTACCTCTTCATGCCGCTGGCCACCCGCGCGCTGAATCCCTGGCTCAGCACTGACACCCCATAGCGCGCCAGTCCTTCCGCCGCCCTCCTCCCCTTCGTCCGCGATAGCCCTTCCGTTCTTTCATAAGGAATACCCATGAGCGCCGCCGCAACCTTGCTCGACCGCCATCTGCACACGGCAGACCTGCCGTCAGCCCCCTCCACCGCAGTGGCGACCGGTAGGCAAGTGCTCGGGCATCGTTACCTGGGAAAGCGCTGGCAGGGTTCGGTCCTGCGAGGCTGGCTGCTGGGTCTGTTGCTGGCAACGGCCACTGGCCAGTCCGCCGCCGCGGCCGAAACACCCGCTCCCGCAAGCTGGGATGTCTTGCTGCGCAACTACTTCCTGCACAGCGACCTGCGCGACGAGGTCGGTCCCGTCCAGCAGAGCTATCAGCAGGAATGGGCGCAGGGCGTCATCGGCGAGCTGCGCTCCGGCTACACCGACGGGGTGCTTGGCGTGGGTTTCGATGTACACGGTTTCCTTGGACTGAAGCTCGATGGCGGCCGCGGACACACGGGTACTGGACTGCTGCCGGTCGATGGCAAGGGGCGTAGTGGGAATTATGCGTCCGCTGGTGGAGCCTTGAAAGTCCGAATGGGGACCTATCAACTTCGCTATGGCGAAATGATGGTCGAGACGCCCGTTTTCGATACGGCTGACAAGCGCCTGCAACCGGAATACGCCACCGGATGGATGCTCGAGGGTACGCCACGACCCGACATGCAGCTGCAACTTGGACACTTCACAGGCTTCAAGAATCAGGCTGGTCGCTCTTCTCATGACGATCTGGAAGGAGCAGGAGTCTCTACCCGCGGCAGTGCCATCAGCCTCGTCGGCGCGCGCTTCGCCGTCACCCGAACGTTCAGCGCTGCCCTTTACGCCGCACAACTGGATGACCGTTGGCGGCAGGACTATCTCAACCTCAGGGTGAGCGATGCCAGCTGGACGCTGGAGGCCAACGCCTACCGTACGCGGGACCAGGGATCTGCCACCGCTGGCGCGATCGATACGCTCGCTTATAGCCTACTAGGCAGCCATCGCATCGGTGCTCAGACGTTCACCCTGGCTTACCAACGGGTCGAAGGACGGACCCCTTTCGACTTCGTGGGTGGCGACTCTATCTACCTGGCGAACTCGGTCAAATACGCCGATTTCAACGGCGCCGGCGAGCGGTCCTGGCAGGCGCGGTACGATCTGGATCTCGCGGTATTCGGTCATCCCGGCTTGAGTGTGATGGCGCGGTACGTCAGCGGTCGGGGCATCGACAGTACCCATACCAGTCCTGACAGCGCCTATGCCCGTTCACTGGAGGCGGGCGGACGCCACTGGGAGCGAGATCTCGACCTGCGTTACCGGGTCCAGCAGGGCGCGGCCAAGGATCTACGGGTGACGCTTTCCCACGTGAGTCACCGAGGCAACGACGCCCAGGGCGGGCGAGACCTCGATCGGCTGTATCTCATCGTCGAGTACCCGCTGCGTGGCTTCATTTGAGGGCACGCGCCATGAGTCGCGGCTTGGCGATGAAACCGTCCCACCGTTCGGCGTGCAGGTTCGTGCTGACGGCTCGGCTCATGCCATGGACCGCAGGACGTCACTCGACCGAAGCGCAAACGCAGGCGTTGCCGGTCAGTCGATGGAACCTGTCGCTCGCCCGTGAACCTCGTACGATCCGTTACGCTCCCTCGGCTTGATACGTCGCTCGATCGGCACGCTCGAACACCACCCTGGCTGTTGCCGCCCCTGGCCCCGAGCGGCTTATGCCAATCGACGCGGCGACCCGCACATCCGCGCCGTGGTTGTCGAAAGGCGCCTTCGGGCTATCGAGCAGACGTTGGATAATGGCCGCTGCGTGGGTGCTATCGCTGCACGTCGAAGCGACAGCGAACTCATCTTCACCCATGCGCCCTATCGCATCACCGCGCACCCCGGGATGGCGAGTTACGAGCGGTTGCATTCACGCCTGTCAGGCAGGCAGAATTAATCTAGTTGTACGATGACGGACAAACAAAATCATCGGCGACGCCTCGCTTCGTTCCAATAACTACAACAAAGGAATCTCGACATGAAAAAGCTGACGCTCTTGGTAGGCTTCCTCTGCCTGTTCACCGGTTATGTCGCCGCCGCTCCCCATGATGAAAGTGACGTAGCTGCCGCCGTGGACAAGCTGACCCAAGCCATGTGGCACAAGGACATAGCGCAACTCAAGGCACTGACCGCTGACAACCTGACGTATGGGCATTCAAGCGGCAACATTCAGGACAAGCAGGCATTCATCGCCGACATCGAGACGGGGAAGAGTGCGTTCAACGAACTGAAGATGCTCAACCAGAAGATCACCCTGTCGGGGGATGTCGCGCTGGTTCGCAATCACTTCTCGGCCCAGGCTGTAAACAGCGGAAAAGTCGTGCCAACTGAAATCGAGAATTTTCAGATCTGGCAGAAGCAGAATGGCCAGTGGCTATTGATCGGTCGTCAGGCATTTCGCTTCTGATAACTCCTTCGATAGAGGCTGCGTCGATCGCCATGGAAGGTCGTAGAAGATCGACGCTCTCTCGGCCCCTCTACCGCTGCCACATTGTGAACTGCCACCTCGCTGGCCTTGGGTCTTCTGCAAGCCGCCGGCATCGGTGTTGATCCCTTAGACAGTCCTGTCACGCTGCACCGGGCCATCGACGTCCCTAAGCTGGGCTGGCGAATCTCCGTCAGCAGGTCAGTCGATCTTGGCCCGCTTGCGTGTCCGCATCGGCAGTTGGCCTTCGAAATCAATCTGACTGTTCCTGAGCTGACCGCGGCTCAGAGTTTACCGGTACCTGACCGCTTGCCACTTGCGTCGTAGCGCATCCTCGGAGAGCAAGACAGCCATATTGAAGAAAGCTGGCTTCCTTCATCGGCCAGCGCGGCGCCTGACATCAGATCGGCTGGAGAACAGCACCGCGCTGTCACTGCGGCCCGACGTCACGATTGGACGCTTTCACCAGGCGTGTGAGTCGTCAGTCCTATCCTTCGGCACGTCAAGCCAGGGGCCACCAGGCTGTGAAGATCGTGGCGCGCCAGCCACTCGTCGAAATCCAGCGACATCGCCCAAATGATTATTGCGATATTCGAACGGGCGAATCATAGTGGCCTGGTGCCATTTACCTGATCGATGTTCGAGACCTGATCATGCACCCCGATCCCCAAGGCCAAGCCCGCGAAGCGCTACTTGGCCTTCATCGCCAACTCCAGGAAAACGCCAGCCAGCTCAGCCAGGTCGACTGCGATGACCCGGACGTCCGAGCCGTGCTGCAGGCAGTACATGATCTCAATCAGAGAGTTGCCGACCTGGTGGCGGAAACCGCCTTGCTGGCGCCCTTGGAACTGGACTCGGTCACCAACGGCAGCTAATGCGACGGTACCCGCCAATCCTGACTCACCGCCCCTGTCGACTCGACCGCTCACCGGGTTCCGGGCGAGGAGCCGGCGAAACGCCGTGACAGACTTCCCGAGCTGCATTGCCAGACCAAGATGCACGGGCGCGAGTGGAATGACAGGCGCTGTTTGAAGCCGCCTATCCGCCAGCGTCTTTACCCGGCCGCCGTTGGTAGGCACGCGCCCATTCGAGCAGGCTGTTTTCTTCGTCGGTACGATCATCGACACCGCACTCTTCCAGTACGGTCACCACTCGACTCATGAAGTCTCGATCGATGCGAGCCTGCTCCATGAGCCTGGTCAGATTCAGCTGACCCAGCCGCTGGAGCGGGGTCTGAGATTCGTTGTCTTCCATGCCCATCACGTCTGTCCCTGTAAGCACGGCTGCCGAACACCGACTGGCCTATCGCCATCATCTTCCGGACGGAGTCTGGGCTGGCAATGGTTATTGCACGAAGTGTCAAGAATGATGACTGAGCGGCAGTTGATGGCGCGTCCAAGGCGGTTGGCTTAGGCCCTCTGCTCGGCTCTCCGCGCCAGGCAGGCCCCGGCGAGCCTGCCCTACCTGCAACCTAGAAGCCCAGCACCAGAGGCAGCACCAGCGCGGTGACGATGCCCAACAGAATCATGCCCAGCGCCGAGAAGGCTGCCGTTTCCTGGCCCTCGCGCAAGGCATGGGCCGTGCCGATGGCATGGCCGTTCATGCCCAGGGACAAGCCGCGAGCCGCGGGATCTTCCACCTTGAAGACCTTGAGCAGCGGCAGCGCCAGCGTGGTGCTGATGACGCCGGTCAGCATCACGATCACGGCGGTCAAGGGCGCGATGCCACCGAAATGATCCGCCAGCGGCAAGGCGATCGGCATGGTGACCGACTTCGGCACCAGGCTCATCAGCAGGGTCTCCGACAAGCCAAACAGCCAGCCCAACGCCAGGGTCAGGGAAACGCCCACGACGCCCCCTACCGTGAGGGTTATCAGCAGCGGCTTGCAGAGTGCCACCACCCGCGGGAAGTTCTTGTAGAGCGGAACGGCCAGGCCTACGGTGGTGGGCCCGAGCAGCATCGAGAGCATCCCGCTGGCGCCGCGATACGTCTCGTAGGGAATCCCCCCGACCCAGAGCACGGTGGCGACGATCGCCGTGGTGATCAGCACGGGTTGCAGGATGATCAAGCGCAGCCGCTGTTGCAGCACGAGCGCCAACTGATAGGCCGCGAGCGTCAGGGACAAGGCCAGCAGGGGCGCCAGGGCTTGATCAGACATGATCTTTGCTTCTACCGATCAGGTACTGCAGCAGCCAGCCGCACAGGGGAACGGTGACCAGCAGAGACAGGGCGATGACCAGCACCAGGCGCAACCAGACCGAGGCCTCGATACCGCTGAAATCGACGATTCCCACCGCGGGCACCACGAGCATCAAAGGCAGGTACCTGAGCAGAGTGCCCGCCATGGTCTCCACGCCTTCCGGCACCCTGCGCAAGAGCATCAACAGGGTGAACAGAACGATGATCCCCAGGACACTGGCCGGAATGCCCCCTATGACGTTCGTCATCCCAGAGCCCAGCAGATAGCAACCTACAAGCGTCAAAAAACCCGAGATATTCATAACCACCCTGAGTGATAGCTTTCTTGTTGAATAGCCTTCAATAACGGCGTGCGCGGCAACGTCCAACACGGAAGACTCGCATCGAGCTGCGGACCTGCGCCCCGCCGGAAAGCATGGAAATCGCCCTGATATGGCCTTTCTGCGGCTCACCTGCTACGGCTGGCGTGAGCGGGCCCATGCTAGCCTTTTCACTATAGGCACAGCTGAAAATGCCTGTGCAAATCCATGCTGAGATCGGCGAAAGGTACCCGGTGCGTTCGGCTCAATGCCGTGAATAGCGCCTCGATCCAGGTCGCCTTACCCTGCCCTGCCAATCGGATATCCGTACAACCATGTTCGAACACCTAGCCGAGTACCCGGGCGACCCGATACTGTCGCTGATCAAGACCTATCAGGACGACACCCGACCCGAAAAGGTAAATCTGGGTGTCGGGGTCTATCTGGATGCGCAGGGCAGGTTACCGGTGCTGCAGGCGGTGGCGGCGGCCGAACAGCAGCTGAGGAAAGCAGCGCCGGCACCTTCGATGTATCTTCCCATGGCGGGTCACGACGCTTATCGCCTGAACGCTCAGCGCCTGCAGTTCGGTGACCAGAGCCAGGCGCTGGCGGAGGGGCGGATCGCGACCATCCAGACCCTGGGCGGATCGGGCGCCCTGCGGACCGGTGCCGACTTCCTGCGTCAATGGTTTCCGGATTCAGGGGTCTGGGTGAGCGACCCGACCTGGGACAATCACCTCGCCCTCTTCGCCGGGGCCGGCTTCACCGTCGGCACCTACCCCTATTGCCGGCCGGCCTCAGCCGAGCTCGCCTTCGAGGCCATGCTCGGCACCCTCAGCACCCTCCCCCGGCACAGCATCGTCCTGCTCCATCCCTGCTGTCACAATCCCACCGGCCTGGATCTGACCAACGCCCAGTGGCTGGCGGTCATCCAGGTACTGGCCGAACGCGAACTCATCGCCTTCGTCGACTGTGCCTACCAGGGTTTCGGCGAAGGACTGGAAGCGGACGTCTTCGCCATCAGGGAAATGGAGCGCGCAGGTCTGAGCTTCCTGGTGAGCTATTCCTTCTCGAAAAACTTTTCGCTGTACGGCGAGCGGGTGGGCACCCTGTCGGTCGTCTGCTCTTCTGCGCCACTGGCGACCAAGGCCCTGGGCCAGTTGCAAGCCACGGTGAGACGGCATTACTCGAGTCCGCCGCGGCATGGCGCTCTGCTGGTGGATCTGGTCCTGGGCAGCGAACTGGCCGATCTCTGGCGGACCGAGGTGGACGCCATGCGCACCCGCATCGCCGCCATGCGCGAGTCGCTGGCACAGGCGCTGGTCGAGGCGGGCCTGCCACTCGGCGAGCGCATGCGTCGCCACCGGGGCCTGTTTTCCTATACGCATCTCACCCGGGCGCAGGTGCTGCGGCTCCGTCAGGATCATGGGATCTATCTGGTCGACAATGGCCGCCTGTGCCTGGCGGGGCTGACGGAGGAAAGGCTCGCCTACGTGTCTGCGGCGATCGCAGAGGTGACCCGCTGAAAGATAGGGCCGCCCCCGCGAATTCGTCCAGGCCTGACTGAAGCTGCTAGCGCCTCAGCCCGGCACCGCACGCATGCCCTCGAAGATCAGGCGCGTGGTGTTGCGCACGTTGGCGGCATGTCCCTCCCGATCCATCTCGTCACTGGCCGTAAGGCGCAGCAGTTGCAGGTGCGAGTAATCGTTGAGCAGAAAGGCCGCCAGCTCTACGTCCAGATCGGCGCGCAGCTTGCCGGCGGCCTGCAGCTCGCGCAGCACACTGGCGATCTCGCCCTGCAGGCCGCGGTTCATCTGCCGGTAGGCCTGGGGCAGACCGCTGTCGCCCCCCACCAGCACCAGCGGCAGCAGTTCGCGCCAGAGCGCGGCGGGCAGCACCTCCAGTGCGTAGCTGACGAGGAGGTGCTCCAGATGGCAGAGCGCCTCGACGGGATCCGCGAAGTCGCGGATGTGCCGGCGCACGTCGATCAGGGCGCGGCGATCGGACTCCTTGATCATCTCCAGGATGATCTCGTGCTTGCTGCCGAAATACTTGAACACCGTGGGCGCGGAGACCCCGGCCTCGCGGGCGATCTGCTCGACCGTGGTCTCGCGAAAGCCCTGGCGCTGGAACAGCATGACCGCCGCGGCCGAGATGGCCGTGCGGCGTAATTCCTTCTGACGTTCGCGTAGGCCGCTCACCGTCGCTCCTGCTTGCTGGTTGTGGCCGAAAGGATAGCGGGCTTGCCTTGACCGCGAAAAATATTTTATTGACTAAAAAAATTAACAGGGTTAATTATTTTCCCGTACCTGCTCTACGCAGGGCAATTGCCAGGATGAGTCTGATGAACCAGATCCTCGACCGCTCCCTGGTTTCCCGGAATCGGGAAGTCAGCGAGATGTACGACCAACAAGAACAAGAGCCCGTACTGATGCAGGGTTTTCCTGCCGAGCCGGACCAGCGCGTGACCTGGGCCAACTGGATGTCGCCGCCGTTCAACCGCTGGGGCTTTCGCAACCTGACACGCCTGCGCCCCACCATCGAGGTAGCCGCCGGATCGCGACCGGACGCGGTGCTGGCCCAGGCACCCGTGGCCCTCGAAGCGCTGAGATTCCAGAGCAGCTGCGGCCGCCGCGTCAGCGCCCTCGACCATCTGCGCGCCAGCAAGACCGACGGCTTTCTGGTGCTGCACCAAGGCCGCGTGGTGTACGAGCGCTACTTCAACGGCCAGGTCGCCACGGACCGCCACATCATGTTCTCGGTCACCAAGTCGCTGATCGGGGTGCTCGGTGAGCAACTCATCCATGACGGCGTGCTCGATGCCCAGGCACTGACCCAGCACTATGTGCCGGAACTGGCCGGCAGCGCCTTCGGCGACGCCACCGTCCGCCAGTTGCTCGACATGGCCGTCGGCGTTCACTACACCGAGCTGTACGACGATCCCGCCTCGGAGAGTTCCCAGTACGGCTACGCCTGTGGCTTCAAGCCGGCCCTGCCCGAATACGCCCAGTACGAATCCCTGTACCAATACCTGCCGTCGCTGCGCAAAAGATGCGAGCACGGCGGCCTCTTCCATTACGTGACCGCCACCACCGAGGTGCTGGCCTGGGTGATGGAGCGTGCCAGCGGCCTGGGCTGCGCCGAGCAGCTGCAGCGGATCTGGCAGCAACTCGGCTGCGAACGCGACGGCTACTTCATGGCCGACCCCTGGGGTCGCAGCGTCGCCGGTGCCGGCTTCAACGCCACCCTGCGCGACATGGGCCGCTTCGGCCTGATGCTGGCCAACGGCGGTCAGGTCGATGGCCAGCAGGTCATCGACCCGGCGGTGATCGAGGCCATCGCCGCCGGCGGGGACCCGGGGATCTATGGCGTGCACAAGGACTTCTCCGAATGGACCCCGGGCGCCTCCTACCGCAGCCAGTGGTACGTCTTCAACGACCACAGTCCGGCCATCATGGCCAGTGGCATCCACGGCCAGTACCTGTTCGTCGATTTCGCCTCCGAGGTGGTGATCGTCAAGCAGTCGTCGCTGCCCGAGGCGGTCACCGAACTGGACATCGATACCGTACGCCTGCTGCGCGCCATCGCTGCCCAGCTGCACGACTGATCCATCCCTAACAAGATCGACGAGCGCCGGCTTGCCCGCGCGCTCACCTGTTACGACAGGTATCCGGTGGCCATCCTGGCCACCCTTCACTGCCCTGTAATACAAGAAAAATAGTCAGGAGCTTCATATGTGCACAACCAAGCGCCTTCCCGGCGTGCTGCTGGCGCTCGGCCTGCCGCTGGCCAGCCAGCCGGCTCTGGCGGGCTATCCCTTCGAATACGAGAACCTTAAAGGCGACGTCAACCTGACGGTGGGCGCCGGCTCCCTCTCCACCCGGGGCGTCAATTTCGGCGCCGGTCGCGTGGATGCACGCAGTGGCAAGAACGACGGCCGCCGCAGCGCCTGGCAGGAGTTCTACGTCAAACCCGGCGTCACTCTCGACTACTCCCTCAGCGACAGGGTCCACCTGCTCGCCGGTGGCTCGGTGGTCGGCGCCACCACCCTTGGCGACGGTGATGCCGGTGGCTTCACCCGCGGCTCAGACGGCCGCTTCGCCCCCGAAGAGCTCTATGCCGGAGTGCAGGCGGGCGACTGGAAATTCACCGCCGGCCGCCAGAACTTCATGGTCGGTACCGGCTTCATCGTCATGGACGGCAACCTCGACCTGTTCGGCGATGGCGCCTACTGGCTCGGTCCACGCACCGCCTTCCGCGACTCGGCGATCCTGGCGTGGGGGCATGGCCCGGTCCAGGCACAGGCCTTCACCCTGCGCACCGACGATCACTATGGCGATTTCCGCCTGAGCGGCGCCAACCTGGATTACGACCTCGACGGCCAGGTGACCCTCGGTGCCATGGCCCTGACCGTCGATACCCTGGCCAGCAGAGACAGCAACGCGGCGCGCCGCGACGGCATGCGGGTCTACAACCTGCGGGCCCTGCGTGGCCACCTGCCAGGCCTGCCGAACCTGACCCTGAATGGCGAATACGCGGTGCAGCGCGGCGGTGACGGCGCCCTCACCTATGACGCCAAGGCCTGGCATGCCCAGGCCGACTACCAGTTCCAGGACCTGCCCTTCACCCCCACCCTCGGGTACCGCTACGCCGTCTTCTCCGGTGACGACAACCCTACCGACAACCGCCAGCAAGCCTGGGATCCGCTGAGCAAGGGCTTCATCGACTGGAGCACCTGGCTGGTGGGCGACGTGGTGGGGAACTACCTGCTGTTCAACAGCAACGAGCGCGTCCAGCAGTTCTCGCTCAAGAACCGCCTCAGCGACACCCTCACCCTGGGCGTCATCCACTACCAGTTCTGGCTCGACCAGGCCAACTTCCGCGGCGCCGCGGTCAATGACCGGCGTTTCGCCGACGAGACCGCGGTGTACCTCGACTGGACGCCCAACCGGCAGTTCTACAGCTCGCTCTCGTACAACTGGGTGCAGGCCAAGTCCGCCGCCCGGCAGGCGTTCGGCGACAACGAGCGCTTCAGCGCCCTCGAGCTCTACTTCACCTATCGCTACTGACCAGCCACCACAGCCCCCGTGGGGCACAGGAGAGCGTGATGACCACCAAGACACCAACCGAGATCGCCGTACCAACGCTGGAGTGGGTACTGAGCCTCCACGTCCTCATCGACCCGGCCGATGACCTAGGCGCTTGTACGGATGGCCAGCGCAGCAACTATCGAATCACCGGCGGGCATTTCGAAGGCTTGAACGTGCGTGGCGACGTGTTGGCCGGTGGCGCGGATTTCTATCTGCAGCGCAGCGACGGCGTGGGTGAGCTGGACGCTCGCTACAGCCTGCGCAGCGATCAGGGCGAGTGGATCAACATCCACAACCTTGGTCTGATCACCCTTAGCGAGCGAGGCCGCACGCAGGTTGCCCAGGGCCTCTGGCCCATCGCCGAAGAGGACTACCACTGCAGTTGCACGCCGCGCTTCCAGGTGGCCAGCGGCAGGCTCGACTGGCTGACCCGCAGCGTGATGATCGGCAAGGTGAGCTATCCCGCCGTCGATAGGGTCACCATCCACTGCTATCGCCTCAGCTGACCGGCAACCCTTATAGCAGCCAGGCTTTTCACTGAAGCGGCAGGCCCGTCCGTGGCCGAGCCGGCAGGTAATAGACCATGACCATCGCCAACCAAACCCTGGTGCGCGCCGCGTGCATCGCCATCGCCGCCGCTTCGATCCTCGTCATCGGCGTGCAGCCGATCTTCATCGGTCTGCTGACCGAACGCCTGGGCCTGACCCTGGCGCAGCAGAGCTGGACCATGTCGGTGGAAATGTGCGGCTCCATCGTCGGGACACTGCTGTATCTGCCGATGATCCGCTTCCTCGGTCCGCGCACCATCGCCCTGGGCACGGCCTTGCTGTTGCTGTTCGCCAACGCCGCGACGGCCAGCGTCACCACCCTCGATCCGCTGTTGGCCTTGCGCGGTCTCTCAGGCCTCTGCTCGGGCGTGCTCTACTCCTATGCCATCTACTGGCTGGGCAGCATGCCGGGGCAGGACAGGTCCTTCGGCATCCTGCTGTTCGTGCAGACCGCCCTGTTCGCCAGCAGCGCGGTGCTCATGCCGATGATCGCCGCGTGGCAGGGCTTCGCCGGAGCGATCTATTACCTGGCAGCCTGGTTCGCCCTGGTCTGCCTGCTGAGCGGCTGCCTGCCGGCCAGGCAGAGTCCGGAAGAACAACGGCTCGCCCACACGCCGCTGCGGGCGGGCCTGACCGTGATCGGCGTCTGCTCGCTGCTCGGCATGCTGTTCCTGCAACTGTCGATCTACTCGCTGTGGGGCTTCGTCGACGGCATCGCCAGCGACGCTGGCGTGGCGCCGGTGGACATCGGTTGGGCGATCAGCATCGGGCTGCTCGGCGGCCTGCCCGGTGCGGCCCTGCCCAGCGTGGCCGGACGGCACCTGGGCCGCGTACCGATGATCCTCACCGGCTCCCTGGCCGTGCTCGGCGCCATCTACATGCTGGCCACGCGCATCCACACCGCCGTGGATCTGCTGCTCGCGGTCTTCCTGATGAACTTCGGCTGGAACCTGGCGCTGTCCTATTACATGTCCTCGGTCGTAACCCACGACCCGAGCGGTCGCCTGACCAAGCTGGTCGGCGTGGTACAGGTCGCCTCCGCCGCCGCGGCCCCGACCCTGCTGAGCCTGATCATCCAAGGCAACGACCGGCGCAGCCTCTTCGTGCTGTCCGCAGGCGCCATCCTGATCGGCTGCCTGCTGGTGATCGTCATGCTGGCCTGCGGGCGGCGCGGCGTGCAGGGCAAGGCACTGGACTGCTCGGTCTGAGCGTTGGCCGCAGGCTAGGGGGTGCCGCGCGAACATCACGGCCTTCCGCGCAGCCAGGCGACAACCTCCATGACCGATTTGTCATCACCCGGTCAGCCTGGCGTCCCCCCTGTCCTCCTAGAGTGGCCCGGTCAGCGACTCGCTACCCACCCCTTCAAGAGGACTCTCCATGAAAGCGCTCCTGCTCGGTCTTTTCGGTCTGCTCGCCACCGGCTCCGCCCTGGCTGCTCCCGACCATCCCGCTCCGATCCATGACAAGCCCGGTTTCTTCGTCCACCTCGACGTCGACAAGGTCGTCAGCCAGACCGACCTGAGCGCCCAGTGCGGAATCGTGCCGGCCCACCTCGACTATCTGGATCACGCCAGCCGGGAACATGAGCTGGACTATCTGGTGTATGGCAATGGCTGCTACAACCAGAATTGAGGCGTCTTTCGACCCAGTACCGAAGCGCGGCGGTCGCCGCTGTGCTGGCCAAGGGGGCGCCTGTAACGGCCCCTTCCGCCACCAGAATCCAAGGCTACCGGGCCAGTAGCGCACGCCACGGGTCGGCATGCGGACCGTTAGAAAAACCGATAGGCCTTGGCCAGGGCCCGCTCCAGTACGGCGATGCAGGCGTGGTCGTCCGCATAGGACAGGAACTGGCGCTGCGCATCGGCCTGGGCCTCGGCCAGACGCGTCTTGCGCTCGGCCAGCTCATCTTCCAGCACCGAGGTGCTCATGCCGCCCAGATCACAGCAGGGGTTGGGGCCATTCATAGAAAACTCCGGACAGAAGTGCAGACTGCGTCATCAGACAAGGTTTTGAGATTTGGTTCACAAATCTTAGCGAATCTCATTGTTACTGAAAGCTGAGTTTCGACCCGGTGCTGTACCGCCCCCCGCGCTAGAGCGTCTCCCCGAGACTTCCGTACCCTGCACCCGCTATCAGCGAGGCAAAAGCTATACAATTCGGCGCCCTAATCGAGCTGTGAAGATACATGCGCCTTTTGCTTTCGCTTCTCCTGGCCACACTGGTGGCCTCCTCCGCGCTCGCCGCGGCGCCCGATACCTTTGTCGAGGCCAAGGTAATCGCCAGACAAAAAGTCTATTTCGATCAGAACACCAGCGCCCAGGGCGACCTCTATTGCGGCTGCAAGTGGGAGTGGGTCGGCAAATCCGGCGGACGGGTCGATGCCGCCTCCTGCGGTTTCCAGGCGCGCAAGCAGGAAACCCGCGGCGAACGCACCGAGTGGGAGCACATCGTGCCGGCCTGGACCTTCGGTCATCAGCGCCAATGCTGGCAGAACGGCGGTCGCGAACACTGCGTGGCGGATGACCCGGTGTTCCGCGCCATGGAGGCCGACCTCTTCAACCTCTACCCCGCCGTGGGCGAGGTGAATGGGGACCGGGCCAATTTCAACTACGGCATGGCCCAGGGCGTGCAACCGCAATACGGCCGGTGCACGACGAAGATCGACTTCCAGGAACGCGCCGCCGAACCGCGCGACGAGGTCAAGGGTCTGGTCGCCCGGGTCACCTTCTATATGTTCGATCGCTACGGCCTGAACATGTCGCGCCAGCAACAGCAACTGCTCATGGCCTGGGACAAGCAGCAACCGGTCACCGCTTGGGAGCGCGAACGGGATAGTCGCATCGCCGCGGTGATGGGCCATGGCAACCCCTTCGTGTCCGGCGAGCGACACTGGACGCTGGGCTACCAGCCGGTTGGTGACGGCATCGTCAGTCCTCTGCCGGCGGCCAAGCCAGCGCCGTCAACGCCCTCAGCACCGGCCAAGACCGATAGCCCCGCCGCGGCCAGCCAGGGCGCGATCATCGGCAACCGCAACAGTCACGTCTATCACCTGCCGCAAGGCTGCCCGAGCTACGCCCAGGTGTCGCCGAAGAACCAGGTCAAGTTCGCCTCCGAAGCCGAGGCGAAGGCGGCAGGCTTCACCAAGGCGGGCAACTGCGCGCCCTGATCGCCAGCCCCAGGCGCTGACCTGCAGCACCCAGGGGTCCTGAGCCGCTTCGGCAGTTACTGCCCCTTGGACAGCTCCACCAGCATCCGCGTGAGCAGATAGATGCGCGGTGTCACGCTGTCCAGTTCCACGTATTCCTCGGGGGTATGCAGCTTGCCGCCGACGATGCCGAAGCCGTCCAGGGTCAGTACGCCGGCACCCGCTGCGATGCTGGCATCCGCGGCGCCGCCACTGCCCTCGACGGTCAGGGTGCGGCCCAGCTCGCCATAGATGCCCTGGGCCGTGGCCAGCAGCCGATCGCTCGCTGCGGTCTGCGGCATCGGCGGCAGGCCACGCTCCAGCCGCGTGGTCACCTCGGTGTCGGCAATCCGCTTGTTGGCGGCGATCCGCGCCAGGTCCTTTTCCACCCGGTCGAATTCTTCGGGCAGCGCGGCGCGAACGTCGGCCTTGGCGACGGCGTGATCGGGAATCACATTGATGCGGTCACCCGCTTCGATCACCGTGAAATTGACCGAAGTCTTCTTCTCCGCATCGCCCAGGTTGCCCAGTTGCAGTACCTGGTGCGCCACCTCGGTGGCGGCGTTACGCCCCAGTTCCGGGGAAACGCCGGCATGAGACGACTTGCCCTTGACCTCCACCACGGCGGTGGCGCTGCCCTTGCGCCACACTACCAGGCCATCGGCCGGCCGCCCCGGCTCCAGATTCAGCACCACGTCGTGCTGTTTGGCGGTGCTGGCGATCAGCTCGGTAGCGGCCTGGGAGCCGGTCTCTTCGCTAGCATCCAGCAACAGGGTGATCTGCCCGTAATCCTTGAAGTCGAGGGTCTTGAGAATCTGCAGCGCCGCCAGGGCGACCACGATGCCACCCTTGTCGTCGGACACGCCCGGGCCATAGGCGCGTTTTTCATCGGTACGATACGGCCGGGCCTTGGCCGTGCCTTCCTTGAACACCGTATCCATGTGCGCCAGCAAGAGGATCTTGGCCTTGCCGCTGCCCTTGAGCGTCGCCACCAGGTGCTGGCTCTTGTCCGGCGCGGTGTTGGGCACCTCTTGCACCGTGGCGCCGAGTTTCTGCAATTCCGCGCTGACGAGCTTGCCCACCTCGGTCAGGCCGGGCGCGTAGCCGGACCCCGAGTCGATGTTCACCAACCGCTCCAGCAACGTGAGCGTCGGCGCCTTGGCCTGCTCCGCGGCGGTCTGGATGCGCGCGTCGAGCGCGGCACTGGCGGGCAAGGCGATGCAGCAGGTGAGAACGGCAGCGAGGGTGGTACGCAAGAACGGAGCGGACATCGGACTTTCCTTGTTGGCCTTATTGGATTAGTCAGACAACTGTAGTCGCAGCAAGGACATAGGGGAAATCAGGCTGCCAGCTGTTTGGCGCAGGCCTGCAATCATCCCAGGAACATCGCTCCCAGCAGCCGCTAGCCATTGACGGCGTGCTGCTCCGCCGCACCTGCATGGGCACCCTCTGGCGAGACCAGGGCTGGTCAGGGGTCAGCCCTAGTTCACGAGGGCCTTGAGCGCCTCCAGGACATCCCGGGTGGCCTGCTGGGTCGCCGCCGCATCAGGCCCGACCTTGGGGCCCAGCACGACGCAGCTGTCCTTATAGGAAAAGACCTTGCCAGTCTGCTGATTGATCAACTCGCCCTTGGCGTTCTCGGCGATCCGGCAGTCACGCACGGTCTGGCTGTCCTTCGCGACCACCACCGGACTCCAGACATAGGGATTGTCGAAGCCATGCTCGGCGTGGGGATAGGTATGAACCCGGAGGTCGGCGCCCTGCTGCTTGAGCGTCGCGAAATAGCCCTCGCAACGGGAATAGGGATCGTAGTTGTCGGCCAGTCCGTGGTACACGCGCAGCGGCTTGGCGACGACCCTGTCCTGCTCACGAAAGGTGATCGAGCAGTCGGGATAGAACGACAGGTAGCCGGCGAACTGGAAATCCTGGCTTTTCCAGAGCTTGTCGAAGCGCGCCATGGCCGCATAGAGCGAGGCCTGCCCGCCGCGGGAAAAGCCCATGAGGATGATCTTGCCTGGATCGATTCGCGCGTGCCGCGCGAGCAGGGCGCCGGCGCGATAGTCATCCAGGACGAAATTGAGCCGCCCCAGCTGGGCCTGGTCGGTGGCGGTACTGGTGATGCCCCGGCCCGAGAAGCCATCTACGGCGAAGGTGGCGATGCCGACCTGATTGAACTGCCGCTGCCAATAGCTGATGTTGGCGCCCAGGCCTCCCGAACCATGCTGGAGGATCACCACCGGGACCTTGCCAGCGCCTGGAGGCAGCGACAGCACGCCACCGAGCAGGACCTCGGTACCGCCTTTGTCCCCCGTCAGGAATTGCTGATCGCTAAGGGTCAGCGAGGTGAAGGTCAGCACCTCTTGCCGAGCGGGGATATCGGTTGCCGGCGAGGTGGCGGCACAGATGGTGGCACAGGTAAGGCAGGCAATGGTCCCGAGCGCGGGGCGCAAAGATCCAGAGGACAGATGGCGCATCGGCTGCATCCTTCTTGTGGGGTCCTCCCAGGGTAGCCAATCAACGGCGCCCTGCTGCGGAGGCGGTGAGCAGAACCTGCTGCACTAGCCAAATTTGGCACCTTTGCCGCGCACTCCCGCCTTGAGGTACGAAACTTGTAGCTCCCGCGCCAACGGCCCTTTGCTACCCAAAAGGTTTCCTAAATGCACCAAGACGGCTCCCTCGCGTTACCGCCGCGCGTCCGGCATCGGTATACCGGTGACATCGACGAGCACGCGCTCTGCGTCGAGGGCTGGCGCATGCAATACGATCAGCTGTCCGCGGGCCGCTTCCAGGGCGAACTCAGCGACCTCTGGCTGGACGACATCAGCCTGCTGCGGGACAGATCCAACCAGGCCATGCTCAAGAGCGGCGAGGCCCAGGGGGAAACCCTGACCTTCAGCCTGCCCATCCGCAACGCTGGCGCCCTGCACTGCGCCGGTCATACCCTCCACGAGGCCCAGTTGCTGGTGGCACGCGGGGACAACCTGCCGGAGTTGCGTACCCCGGCCAATCTCGAATTGCTCTGCATCAACCTGCAGGAAGCCGAGATGGCGCGACTGCTGGCCTGCCAGCACAGCACCCTGGGCGTGCGCGACCTGCCCGGCTGCTATCGGCTACCGGCAGGGGGTGCCTATCTGGAGTTGGCACGGCTGGCCCAAGAGCTCTTCACCCCCGAGGCGCAGATCCTGACCTGGCTGGCGCAGCCGCGCGCGCGCGCCATGCTGCGCGACACCGTGCTGATGCACCTGCTCGATCTGCTCGACACCGGCGAGCCCCACGAACTGGCACCGAGCGCTCGACTGCGGGTGATCCGGCGGGCACGAGAGTACGCCCTGGCCCATCCGGATCAGCCGCCCAGCATCCTCGAACTGTGCAATAGAGTCGGCGCCAGTCGCCGCAAGCTGCAGTACTGCTTCCAGGAGACCCTGGGCATCAATCCGCTGGCCTATCTACGTACCCTGCGCCTCAATGCGGCGCATCGTGCCCTGCGCCGGGGCGCAGGCGAGTCGGTGCAGGACGTCGCCGCCCAGTGGGGCTTCTGCCATCTCAGCCGCTTCGCCCGCGACTACCAGACGCTGTTCGGGCAACTGCCTTCCACCACCCTCAAGGCCGCCGGGCAAAAGTGCTGAATCTGGCTAACGGCGGGTAACGGCTTTCCCTCAGGCTGAACTGGCCAATAAGAAGAGGGAACTCCATGAACGTTACCCGTCCGTTTCACGTCCTCGCCGTCGGCCTCGCCGCCCTGGGGATGACCGCAGCAAGCCTTGCCACCGAGAACGGCTCCCCCACCACCGCCTTCGGTGTCTACAACTTCGGCGCCGGCTTTACCCCGCCGCCCACGCCCCATGGCACCCTTGGCCTGCGTGCCAACTACTACCGGGCGACGTCCATTCGCGACAGTCATGGCCGCGACAACGGCAACGACTTTTCCATCGATGTGCTGTCCCTGGGCCTGGCCTACCTGAAGATGACAGATACCCGGGTGCTCGGCGCCCGCTACGGCTTCGGCGGGGTGGCGCCCTTCTTCAAGATGGACGCGGACCTCACCATCAAGGCCAATGGCGTCCCGGTGTTTTCCGACAGCGCCGACCTCTTCCGCCAGGCCGATTTCCAGGTGATTCCACTGATCCTGCAGTGGGAGCCCTCGCGCAACCTGGGGGTGAACTTCTGGTTCCAGGTGCAGGCGCCCACCGGTGACTATGACAAGAATCGGTTGGTCAATCCGGGCACCAACCACTGGACCATCTCGCCGATGCTCAACCTGAGCTACATCACCGATTCGGGCTTCGAGGTGTCGTCCAGCTTCCAGGCCGATTTCAACAGCCGCAACCACGCCACCGACTACCGCAGCGGCACCGAATACCGCCACGAATTCGCCGTGGGCCAGCACGTCGGCCCCTGGACCCTAGGCCTGGGCGGCTACTACTACCGCCAGCTCACCGACGACGATGCGCCCGGCCTCAGCCGTGGCAATCGTGCCCGGATACTGGCGCTGGGCCCGGCGCTGAGCTTCTTCCAGCCGGGTCTGCCGCCGGTCTGGGTGCATTTCTACAAGGACATCGACGCCCGCAACCGCGCCGAGGGCTACACTCTCGCCGTGCGGCTCTCCCACAGCTTCTGAGGATCCGCCCATGACACTCAAAGCCTCCTCCAGCCCCTTGGCCGGTCGGCGCCAGGGCGCCGTGCTCCTGCTCGGCAGCAGCCTGACCATCATGGGTTCGGTGATGGTCGCCCCGATCATTCCCAAGCTGGGTGCCGAATTCGGCCCGGTCGAACCTCGTGCCGATCTGCTGATCCCCCTGGCGATGACCGGCCCCGCCCTGGCCATCGCCCTCTTCGCGCCTCTGGCCGGCTGGCTGGCCGACCGCCTGGGTCGCAAGCGCCTGCTGGTCCTGGCGACGCTGTGCTACGCCGTGCTCGGCATGCTGCCGGCACTGTTGCAGTCGCTGCCGGCCATCACCCTCACCCGCCTGGTCTTCGGCCTGGCCGAGGCGGCGGTGATGACCTGCTGCGTGACCCTGATCGCCGACTACTGGCAGGGCAGCAAGCGCCTGGCCTATGTCAATGGCCAGGTCATCACCATCAGCCTGGTGGGCTCGCTGTTCTTCGTGGTCGGTGGCGCGCTCGGCGAGCATTCCTGGCGCACGCCCTTCTATCTCTATCTGCTGCCGCTGCTGCTGGTGCCCTTCATGTTGCGGCTGCTGTGGGAGCCCAGCCGCACCAGCGCCCAGAGCCACGTCGATGAAGGCCCCCAGCACAGCGCGCCGCTGCCGCTGACCGTCAACTATCTGCTGGTCTTCGCCGGCATGGTGCTCAGCGTGGTGGTGCCCATCCAGAGTCCGCTGCTGCTGGTGCAACTGGGCGTGACCTCCAGCACCCTGATCGGCGCCTCGGCGGGCCTTGGCCTGCTGGCGACCCTGGGCGGGCCGCTGCTGTGGCCGCTGCTGCGCCGCTGGTGGGGCCTGGCCGGCTGCAATGCCGTGCTGTTGGCCTGCATGGGCATCGGTCTCTGGCTGCTGGTGAACGCCCGCAGTTACGAAGCCGTGCTGGTGGCGGTGACCATCCATGGCCTCGGCGTCGGCATGCTGGTGCCCAACACCATGGCACCGGTGATGGGCGCCCTGAGCGCCCGGGCCCGGGGTCGCGGCATGGGCGGCTATACCGGCTGCCTCTATTTCGGCCAGTTCGCCAGCCCCCTGGTGGTGGCCGCGGTCCTGCCCTTCGCCGGCGATCTGCACCTGGCCATCCGCGCCCTGGCCAGCGCCGCCCTGGTCGCCGCCCTCGCCTGGGCCGCCGTCGGCCTGCTGCGACGCAAGACCGCCCTGCCGACCCCGTCGCGCTCTTCTTGACTTCTGCTCGAGGATCTTCCATGCATAGCCTGCAACCCCTGCTGGACACCCAAGACGGCCACGGCCTGGCGACGCTGCTGCGGCAGCGCGAGATCACGGCGAGCGAGCTGCTCGAAGCGGTCATCGAACGCCTGGACACCGTGGAGCCCAGCCTCAATGCCGTAAGCGAACGGCTGTATGACCAGGCCCGCGCGGCGGCCAAGGCACCGCTCGACGTCGATGCGCCCTTCGCTGGCGTCCCGACCCTGGTCAAGGACCTCTTCACCCCGCTGGCCGGGGCCCGCATGACCAATGGCTCCCTGGCCCTGGGCGAGGCGCGGCCGGATTTCGATTGCGAACTGGTGACCCGCCTGCGTCGGGCCGGTAGCCTGTTCGTCGGTACCACCACCTCGCCGGAATTCGGTACCTCCTACAGCACCGAGTCCCGCCGCTTCGGCGCCACCGCCAATCCCTGGAATCCCGCCCACAGCGCCGGCGGCTCCAGCGGCGGCGCGGCCGCCCTGGTCGCCGCGCGAGTGGTGCCCTTCGCCCATGGCAACGACGGTGGCGGCTCGCTGCGAGTGCCGGCGTCCTGCTGCGGGATCTTCGGTCTCAAGCCCAGTCGTGGCCGGATGCCTTCCGGGCCCATGGTCGGTGAAGGCTGGGCCGGCATGGGCACGCCCCATGCCATGAGTCTGTCGGTGCGCGACAACGCCCTGCTGCTGGATGCCACCGCCGGTGCCGATCTGGGCGCGCCCTATGCGGCTCCGGCCCACGCCGTCCCCTTCGCCAGCCTGCTGGAGCGCGATCCGAAACCGCTGCGCATCGCCCTGGTCGAGCACCTGGCGCCCTGGCCGAGCGGCCCCGAGGCCCTGGCCGCGGTGCGCCACACCGCCCGGCTGTGCGAAAGCCTTGGCCATCACGTCGAGCCGGCGACCCTGCCGGTGGACCTGCCACGCTTTCTCGACCAGGTGTTCGACATCATCGGTCCCAGCACCCGTCACTACCTGCAGGTGCTCGGCGCGATGCGCGGTGCCGCGGTCAGCGAAGAGGAGCTGGATGCGCGGACCCGGGTGATCCTGCGCGAGCGGGGCGACATCCCCGCCCATCGCTACGCCGCCGCGGTGGAAGGCCTGCATGCCCTGGGCCGGACTCTGGCGCGCTTTCTCACCGACTATGATGTGATCCTCACCCCTACCCTGACCCGCGAGCCGCCGCGCCTGGGCGAACTGGACGGTGGCAACGGGGAGCGTCCGCTGGCCGAGGCCATCGCGGCCTTCCACAGCTATTCGCCCTTCACCGCCCTGTTCAATGCCAGCGGCCAGCCGGCCATGTCGGTGCCGCTCTGGTGGACCGGCAATGACCTGCCGCTGGGCAGTCACTTCGCCGCGCGTTTCGGCGAGGAAGGGACCCTGCTGGCGCTGGCCGCCCAGCTGGAACGCGCCCAGCCCTGGGCGGACCGGCGGCCGCCGCTGGCGGGAATCCGCTGACCGTCGGCGCGCGACCCGCCACCCCGGGCCGCACGGCAACGCCGGCGGCGGCCGCGGGCCAGAGGCGGAGATGCCCCTCGCAACTTAGCGGGCATCCCGTCACCCGCTTCGCTTGGATGCTCGCTATACTGGCCGCGCACGGCCTGTGACGAATCCCTCTGGCATCGGTGCTGGAGGCTTCAGCCTGTCGCTCGCCATCTTCCCTGCTGCCCGGGCAGGCAACCGTACGAGCGACCCGATGAGCATTCTCACCTCGACTCCCGTCCCCTCGTACGCCCTGGCCCAGGACCTTGATCTCATCGCCGAGATCGCCGCGGTACCCAAGATCCTGGACGTGGTCTGCCGGATGACCGGCATGGGCTTCGCCGCCGTCGCCCGGGTGACCGACGACCACTGGATCGCCTGCAGCACCCTCGATCTCATCGGTTTCGGCCTTCAGCCCGGGGGCGAGCTGGAACTCAAATCGACCATCTGCGACGAGATCCGCGACCATCGCCAGCCGGTGGTGATCGACGACGTCGCGCAGGACGACTGCTACCGTCACCATCACACGCCCCGGCGCTACGGCCTGCGCAGCTATATTTCGGTCCCCATCGTGCTGGACGATGGCAGCTTCTTCGGCACCCTCTGCGCCATCGATCCGCGACCGGCCACACCGAGCAGCCCCGAGATACTGACCGCCTTCGAACTCTTCGCCGGCATGATCGCGCTGGAGATCGGCGCCCAGCGCCGCTTCCTCGCCGCCCGCAACGTCCTGCACAGCGAGGGCTTTTCCCGCAGCCTGCTCCAGGCCAGCCTGGACTGCGTCAAGGTCCTCTCCGCCGGGGGTCATATCGAATTCATGAACGCCCAGGGCCTGGAGCTGAACCAGCTGCGGTCCGTCGATCAGGTGATGGGCCGCGAGTACGCGGCGCTCTGGCCGGACGAGGAAGTCGAGAAGATCCGCCACGCCGTCAAGCGTGCCGTCGACGGCCAGACCACCCGGGTCGAGGGCTTCTGCCCCACCGCCCGTGGCGAGCCACGCTGGTGGGAGGTGTCCTGCTCGCCTTTCGCGGTGGCCGGCACCGGCGAGGTGAAGATCGTCTGCATCTCCCGCGACATCAGCAGCCGCATCCTCGCCCAGCAGGCGCAACAGGCCCGAGCCGAAGCCATCGCCGCGCTCAACAGCGAACTGGAGCAGCGCATTTCGGAGCGCACCGCCGAGCGCGATCAGATCTGGAACTGTTCGACCGATCCACTGTGCGTGGCGGACCTCGAGGGCTTCTTCGTCAACCTCAATCCGGCCTGGCAGCTGACCCTGGGCTGGTCGCTCGAAGAACTCAGGGCCCAGCCATTCCTGGCCTTTGTCCATACCGACGACCTCGTTGCCACGCGCCAGGCGTTCCGCGACGTCAAGCAGGGCATTGCGCTGGTCGGCTTCGAAAACCGCTACCGCCATCGCGACGGTTCCTACCGCTGGTTTTCCTGGAATGCCACGCGCAGTGGCGAACTGATCTATGCCACCGTGCGCGACGTGACCCAGCAACGCCAGCAGACGCTGGATCTCGCGGCTGCCGAGGATGCCCTGCGCCAGGCGCAGAAGATGGAAGCCATCGGCCAGCTCACCGGCGGCGTCGCCCATGACTTCAACAACCTGCTCACGGTCGCCCGTACCTCCTGCGACCTGCTCAAGCGCCCGAACCTCAGCGAAGCCCGCCGCGAGCGCTACCTGGAGGCGATCTCCACCACCGTGGATCGCGCCGCCAGATTGACCGGCCAGCTGCTGGCCTTCGCCCGCCGCCAGACGCTGGCACCCGAGGTGTTTTCCGCCCGGGAGAATGTGCTGGCCATGAGCGACATGCTGGAAACCCTGCTCGGCTCGCACGTCGGCATCGAACTCGACCTGAGCGACGACCCCTGCCTGGTCTATGCCGACCCCAGCCAGTTCGATACCGCCCTGGTGAACATCGCGGTGAACGCCCGCGACGCCATGAGCGGTGCCGGCCGCCTGACCGTCAGCGTCAGCACCGTCGCCTGCATTCCGGCCAGCGCGGCACAGCCCGAACTCGCCCTGCCGGCGGTGGCCATCGCCCTGACGGACAACGGCAGCGGCATCGCCCGGGAGCACCTGGAGCAGATCTTCGAGCCCTTCTTCACCACCAAGCGAGTGGGCCAGGGCACCGGTCTCGGCCTGAGCCAGGTGTTCGGCTTCATCAAGCAATCCGGTGGCGAGGTACGGGTCACGAGCGAGATCGGCCGCGGGACGACCTTCCACCTCTATCTGCCGGTCGCCCCAACGATCGGGCAGCCGTCATCCCTCAATGACGCCACGGCAACGGCCGACGGCGGCGGGATCACCGTCCTGGTGGTCGAAGACAATCTCGAGGTCGGTACCTTCGCCGTCGATCTGCTGAGCGATCTCGGCTACCACGCCGTGCTGGCCGTAACTGCCGAGAGCGCCCTCGCCTTGCTCGCCGACCAGCCAGGCCAGTTCGACGTGGTCTTCTCGGATGTCGTCATGCCCGGCATGAGCGGACTCGAACTGGCCATCGAGATCAGACGCCTCTATCGCGACCTGCCGATCCTGCTGACCTCCGGCTACAGCCAGGTGCTGGCGACCCATGGCGCCCAGGGCTTCGAATTGCTCCACAAGCCCTACTCGGCGGAAGCCTTGTCGCGCCGGCTGCAGGGAATCCTGGCCGAGCCCGAGACGCATCTGGCGACCTAGCGCGCTCCCGGCAACGCTGAGGCACTGGCCCACGCTCAGGTGACGACCGCCCTGCGCCGCGCGCGGCGACCGCGCGGGAGCGGGCGCGACGGAGCACCAGAGCGGGCCGACAGCGGCCACCCCTGCAGCGCGGGCGATCAGGTAACATGCGCCGCCGCGGGCCGGTGGCCCCCTATCTGCAGGCAAGGAGTCAAGAGTGTTCGATACCCAGGTCATCATCATCGGGGCCGGCGCGGCCGGTTTGATGTGCGCCCTGAGCGCCGCGGCGCGCGGGCGCCAGGTGCTGGTACTCGATCACGCCAACAAGGCGGGCAAGAAGATCCTCATGTCCGGGGGCGGCCGCTGCAACTTCACCAACCTCTATTGCGAGCCCGCCAACTTCCTCTCGCAGAATGCACATTTCTGCAAATCGGCTCTGGCGCGTTTCACCCAGTGGGATTTCATCGCCCTGGTGGCCAAGCATGGCGTGCCCTACCACGAGAAGAAGCTCGGCCAGCTGTTCTGCGACAACAAGGCCAGCGACATCCTCGCCCTGCTGCTGGACGAGTGCGAACAGGGCGGCGTCGACATCCGCCTCGATACCTCGGTGCAGGAGATCACCCGCCTCGACCCAGGCGGCTATCAGTTGCAGACCAGCCTGGGCCCGGTGCTCGGCGAATCCCTGGTGATCGCCACCGGCGGCCTGTCGATCCCGACCCTGGGCGCCACCGGCTTCGGCTATCAGGTCGCCCGCCAGTTCGGCCACCAGCTGCTGCCGACCCGCGCCGGCCTGGTGCCCTTTACCATCACCGATCCCCAGCAGAAGGAATTCTGCAGCGCCCTGTCCGGCACGGCGGTGGAAGACTGCCGGATCAGCTGCAATGGCCAGAGTTTCGTCGAGAATCTGCTGTTCACTCACCGTGGCCTGAGCGGTCCGGCGATCCTGCAGATCTCCTCCTACTGGCAACCGGGCGACACCCTCAGCATCGACCTGCTGCCCCACCTCGACCTGGTGCAATGGCTCGCCGAGCAGCGCCAGGCGCGCCCCAACAGCGAACTCAAGACGCTGCTCGGCGAGCTGTTCACCAAAAAGATGGCCACCCTGCTCGCCGACAGCTGGTTCCAGTCCAAGCCCTTGAAGCAGTACACCCCCGACGAACTCAAGGCCATCGCGGCGCGGCTGCACGACTGGCAGCTGATCCCGGCGGGCACCGAAGGCTATCGCACCGCCGAGGTCACCCTGGGCGGCGTCGACACCCGCGAGGTCTCGTCCAAGACCCTGGAGTCGCTCAAGTCACCTGGACTGTACTTCATCGGCGAGGTGCTGGACGTCACCGGCCATCTGGGCGGTTTCAACTTCCAGTGGGCCTGGGCTTCGGGCTACGCGGCGGCGCAGTACGTCTAGGCCAAGAGACCTGGGACAGCGTCCTGCACCGGGACTCAGGTAACCGCAGACGGCCAGGTCTGGCTCGCGATGCGCAAGAAATTCCCGCCCAGAATGGCGTCGATGTCAGCGGCAGCGTAGCCCCGACCCGCCAGTTGGCGTACCAGTTCAGGGAGCGCCTCGGGTTGCAACTGGGTATGACCGTGAGGCTGTCCATAATGACGCGTCGGCCACCAGTCTTCCGCGTCGACGCCCGCAGGAAGGTCATGGTCGGCAGGGCACAACTCGGTATCCAGTCCAATGCCGATATGCCGGGTTCCGACTCGTTCCGCCAGGTAGTCGATCTGGTGGATATAGCTGGCCACCGACGCCTCGGGATCACCCAGAAAGATGCCTAGCCCGGTCAGGCCGATCACGCCATCCTGTTCCGCGCAGGCGCGGATCTGCCGATCGCTGATCGTCCGGGGATGATCATGGAGCGCCTTGATGTTGGTGTGGGAGAAGACCACCGGCCGGGTCGAGACCGCCATGATCTCCAGGCTGGCACGCTCGCTGGCATGGGAACAGTCGAGGGTGATGCCCGCGGCATTGCCGGCCGCCACCACCGCGCGACCCAGCGTCGTCAGACCGCCGCCCTCACCATGGCAACCCCCGGCGCAGGCGTTGTCGCGGTTGTAGGCGAGCAGCATCTGGCGTACCCCGAGGGCGGCATAGAGCCCGACCATCGCCGGGTCGTCGAGCAGCATGGTCGAGCCTTCGAGATCGAAGGAAACGGCCAGTTTGCCCTGTTCGTGCGCCCGGTGGAGGTCGGCCACCTCGCCGACGAGACGGAAGTGCGCGTCATGCCGGGCCAGCCAGGCACGGAAGCCGGCGAGGGTTTGCAGCACCGTGGTGAAAGGCGTCATGTCCATGCCGACATTGATCGACACATGATGGAAGCCGGCGTCGCGATAGCGACTCAAGCCAGACATATCCTGTCCCGGCACCAGGGGCAGGCAGGCATGTGCCTCCCAGCGTATCGGCTTGAGGCCTGTTGCCATGGCCGCGACAGTCTGCATCTTCGTCCCCTCCACACGTCTCGAGGGGTTCAACATAGCATGCAGACTGGGGCCGGCCTCGGCGCTAGCCGACGTTCACGCCTCGCAGCAGCGCCAGATCCACGGCCCGCGCCTGATAGCGCACCGCGGCCTGGCCATAGGCCTGGGGATCGAGCACCTGGTCCCAGCGTGCCGATGCCTGCTGCTGAACCGCCACGACCTCGGCGTGCGCCGCCTTGGGTTGCAGCGCCGCCTGGGCGCGTCTTTCATTGATCTCGGCGGCCATGGCGGTATAGCTGGCGGTGCTGAGCAGGGCGAGTGCGGCCATCTTGTTGAAGACGTTCATGGTGGATTCTCCGGTCTTGAACATGGGGGCTGGCGTCACCGCGGAAGCGGTCCGGCGTCAGTCACGGTGCTACCTTGCGCCCTGGCGTCTTAACGCTGTCTTAACGCCTCTGAACCCGACCTGAACGGCTGCGACAACCTGCCCCAGGCGATGGCCACTGGCCAATTGATCTGGATCAGTTTTGCCCAGGGCCAGCAGGCGCATCCTGCATGCAGCCGCCACTCCGCCCTGGAGGGGCGCCACGGCTCGCGAGGTCGCCATGAACGGACGCCTGATCAAAGAACTCTTGGTCATCCTGCTGATCAAGCTGGCGCTGCTGATGGTGATCAAGAGCCTCTGGTTCAGCGCCCCCACGGTCCCGCCCGACGCCACCCAGGCGGTCAGCGCCCACCTGCTGGACTAGCACCCTTTCCCCCTTCTGAGGAGATTGCCGGGATGATCTCGGAATCCGTCGTGGATCTGTCACGCCTGCAATTCGGCATGACCGCGCTGTATCACTTCATCTTCGTGCCCCTGACCCTGGGGCTGGTGGTGATCCTGGGAATCATGGAGTCGGTCTATGTGATGACCGGCAAACAGGTCTACAGGGACATGACCAAGTTCTGGGGCAAGCTGTTCGGCATCAACTTCGCCCTGGGCGTCACCACCGGCCTGACCATGGAGTTCCAGTTCGGCACCAACTGGGCCTACTACTCCCACTATGTCGGCGACATCTTCGGTGCGCCCCTGGCTATCGAGGGCCTGATGGCCTTCTTCCTAGAATCCACCCTGATCGGGCTGTTCTTCTTTGGCTGGGATCGCCTGTCCAAGGGCCAGCACCTGCTGGTGACCTGGCTGGTGGCGTTGGGCTCGAACCTCTCCGCCCTGTGGATCCTGGTGGCCAACGGCTGGATGCAGAACCCGGTCGGCGCCGAGTTCAACTACGTGACCATGCGCATGGAGCTGGCCGACTTCGGTGCCCTGCTGCTCAACCCCGTGGCCCAGGTGAAGTTCGTCCACACCGTGGCCTCGGGCTACGTCACCGGCGCCATCTTCGTGCTGGCGATCTCCAGCTACTACCTGCTCAAGGGTCGCGACATCGGCTTCGCCCGGCGCTCCTTCGCCGTGGCCGCCGCCTTCGGTACTGCCGCGGTCATCTCGGTGATCGTGCTGGGTGACGAATCCGGCTATCGCGTGGGCGAGGTCCAGAAGGTCAAGTTGGCCGCCATCGAAGCCGAGTGGAACACCGAGGAAGCCCCGGCCTCCTTCACCCTGTTCGGCATCCCCAATCAACAGGAGATGCGCACCGAATACGCGGTGAAGATCCCTTATCTGATGGGCCTGATCGCCACCCGCTCCACCACCGAACAGGTCACCGGCATCAAGGATCTGGTCAGCCAATACGAGGCCCGCGTCCGCAACGGCGCCCAGGCTTACGCCCTGCTGGAGCGACTGCGCGCCGGCGACGACTCCGCCGCCACCCGCGCCGCCTTCGACGCCCACAAGCAGGACCTGGGGTATGGCCTGCTGTTGAAGAAATACGTCAACGATCCCGCCACGGCCACCCCCGAGCAGGTCCGCCAGGCCGCGCGGGACACCATCCCTGGCGTCGCCAGCCTGTTCTGGACCTTCCGCATCATGGTCGCCAGTGGCGTGCTGATGCTGGCGCTGTTCATCTGCGCCTTCTGGGCCTCGACCCGGCGCAACGAGCTCAAGAAGCCCTGGCTGCTGAAGTGGGCCCTGTTCAGCCTGCCGCTGCCCTGGATCGCCACCCAGACCGGCTGGTGGGTGGCCGAGCATGGTCGCCAGCCCTGGACCATCAGCGAGGTCCTGCCCACCCACCTGTCGGCCTCGACCCTGGCTCCGGCCGATCTGTGGGGCTCCATCGGCGCCCTGGTGACCTTCTACACCCTGCTCCTGATCGTGGAGATGTACCTGATGATCCGCTTCGCCCGCCTCGGCCCGAGCAGCCTGCACACCGGCCGCTACTTCCACGAACGGGTTGCCCAGGTCGGCGACGCCCTGCGCCAGGCCGCCACCGCCAAGCCCGTCGCACCGGCCAACGCCTGAGGAGACTGCCATGTTCGACTACGAAGTGCTCAAGCTCACCTGGTGGGTGCTGATCGGCGTCCTGCTGATCGGCTTCGCCCTCACCGACGGCTTCGACATGGGCGCCATGATCCTGATGCCCCTGATCGGCAAGACCGACAAGGAACGCCGCGCCGCCATCAACAGCATCGCGCCGCACTGGGACGGCAACCAGGTCTGGTTCATCACCGCCGGTGGCGCCCTCTTCGCCGCCTGGCCGATGGTCTATGCCACCGCCTTCTCCGGGCTCTATTGGGCCCTGCTGCTGGTGCTCTTCGCCCTGTTCCTGCGTCCGGTGGGCTTCGACTACCGCAGCAAGCTGGACAACACCCGCTGGCGCAACGCCTGGGACTGGGGCCTGTTCACCGGCAGCCTGGTACCGGCCCTGGTGTTTGGCGTGGCCTTCGGCAATCTCTTCCAGGGCGTGCCCTTCCAACTCGACGACACCCTGAGATCCACCTACAGCGGCAGCTTTTTCGCCCTGCTCAACCCCTTCGCCCTGCTCAGCGGCGCGGTCAGCCTGGCCATGCTCTGCGCCCATGGCGGCAGCTGGCTGATGCTGCGCACCCACAACGCCCTGGGCGAGCGCGCCCGCCGGGCCACCGGCCTGTGCGCCCTGCTCCACCTCGTCACCTTCGGTCTGGCCGGTGTCTGGCTGGCCTACGGCTTCGACGGCTACATGCTGGTCAGCCAGGGCGATCCAGGCAGCGCCCTGAATCCGCTGCACAAGGTGGTGACCGCCGGCAATCCGGGCTGGCTGGCCAACTACCATACCCAGCCGCTGACCCTGCTCGCCCCGGTGCTGGCCGCGCTCGGCAGCGTCCTGGCGCTGCTCGGCAGCAGCTGGCGGCAGGCCGGCCTGGCCTTCACCGGCACGTCCCTGGCCATCGTCGGCACCCTCGCCACCGCCGGCTGCGCGCTGTTTCCCTTCGTGCTGCCGTCGAGCCTGGACCCGGCCTCGAGCTTGACCATCTGGGACGCCGTCTCCAGCCACAAGACGCTGGGCATCATGTTCGTCGCCGCGGCCATTTTCGTGCCGCTCATCCTGGCCTACACCCTGTGGAGCTACGTGCGCATGTGGGGCAAGGTCGACGACCGCTTCATCGACGCCAACCCCCACGGCCTCTACTGATCAGCCCCTCTCAAGGAGACTCCTTCATGTGGTACTTCACCTGGATCCTCGGTGTCCTGCTCGCCGCGAGCTTCGGCATCATCAACGCCCTCTGGCTGGAAAGCACCCGGGAGCTCGATATCCATGACGATGCCGAGTGCTGAGGCCCTGCCCCGCGTCCACCCGCTGGGGCGAACGCTGTCCCTGCTGCTGGCGGCGCCCCTGGCGCTGCTGCTGTTGATCCACCCGGGCTTGATGCTCGATGCCAGCGGGCATTACAGCCATCCGCTGCTGATGGGGGTGATGCTGGGTGTCTCCGCCGGCCTGGTCCATGGCGTCGGTTTCGTGCCGCGGCTCTGGCTGTGGCGCCTGGTGTTCGGGCCGCTGGTGGGCTGGCCATTGCTGGGGCTGGGTTACGCCCTGCTCATCAGAGCGCAGCTCGGCTGACGGAGCCTGACAAAAGCACCCGGACTTCCCGGGCGCTTTTCTGGCTACCCGCGACCTGCCGGAACACGCTCCTCCCCGCCCGTCATTCAAGCCTTTAATAACCTGACTATAAAGCTTCATCTCTAGCTGCCGACATAACCGGAATCGACCCCGCCTTCGCCGGCTCATTGCCTTGCCGCCGGCGCGCCAGCTGACCGCATCAGAGAATTCACCCATGCTCAGGAACGCCCCCCTCAGTACCAAACTCCTGCTGATCCTGCTCCTGCCCCTAGCCGGCTTCCTGGTGATCTCGGGTCTCTACACCGCCGATCGCTACGAAACGCTCAAGAACATGGAGCACACCGTGACCGCAAGTGCCACGGCCGAGCGCGTCAGTGCCTTGGTCACCAGCCTGCAGCGCGAGCGCGGTGCCAGCGGCGTGTTCCTCGGCAGTGGTGGCAAGTCGATGCAGGACAAGCTCAAGACCTTCCGCGAAGATAGCGATAAGGCACAGAACAACCTACGTGCGTTGGCCACCGGTAACGACGCCGCCATCCAGACCGCCATGCGCGCCCTGGACACCCTGCGTGACCTGCGCAGCAAGGTCGATGGCCTGGCGCTCAACAGCACCCAGTCCGGCGCGGCCTACAACGACCTGATCAAGGCGCTGATCGGCTACACCCATGCCCTCGAAGCGGGTGTTGATGATCCTGAAATCCTGCGCGCCCTGGGCGCACTCAATCTCTTCGTCGAGATGAAGGAACGCGCCGGCCGCGAGCGCGTACTGCTGGGCTTGGCCTTCAACCAGAATCGCTTCGACGCTGGCCTGCTGTCGCGCTTCGCCCGCAACCTGGGCGAATTCTCCGCCTACGCCGACGCCTTCCAGCGCAAGGCCACGCCTGAATTCATCCGTCAGCTCGACGACACCTTCAAGCAGCCCAGCGCCATGGAAGTCACCCGCCTGCAACAGCTGGCCTTCACCGTGCCGTTGGGCGATGCCCTGGGCGTCAAGCCGGAGGACTGGTTCAACCTGGCCACCCAACGTATCGACCTGATGGGCCAGGTGGAGGCGGACCTGGGTGCCAGCGTCGGCGCCCAGGCCGAACTGGCCCGTGCGGGCGCCAGTCGCGATCTCTGGACCACCCTCGGCCTGGTGCTGCTGGTGCTGGTGGCCGTCTCGGCGCTGGCCTGGGTGATCATTCGCAACATCAAGCAGGCGGTCGAGCAGGTCAACGGCACCCTTACCCGCCTGGCCACCCGTGACCTCACCGCCCGCTGCGCCTACCAGGGCAAGGACGAGTTCGGCACCATCACCGGCAACCTCAATCTGATGAGCCAGGAGCTCGGCCAGGTCATCCAGGAGATCGGCGCCGCCACCGTGCAGGTCGCCACCGCCGCCGAAGAGGCGTCGGCGGTCGCCATCCAGACCAGCCAGAACGTCGCCCAGCAGCGTCTGGGGACCGACCAGGTGGCTACCGCCATCGCCGAGATGAGCGCCACGGTCAAGGACGTCGCCCGTAGCACCACCGAAGCCGCCGAAGGCTCGCGGCAGGTCGAGGGCAACACCAGCCAGGGTCGCCGCGAATTGCAGGCCACCATCGGCCTGGTGCAAGGGCTGTCGGTGCAGGCCGAGCGGACCTCGGAGATCATCGCCGAACTCAAGCAGGAGAGCGATGCCATTTCCTCGGTGCTGGACGTGATCCGCGGCATCGCCGAGCAGACCAACCTGCTGGCTCTGAACGCCGCCATCGAAGCCGCGCGCGCCGGTGAAGCCGGGCGTGGCTTCGCCGTGGTGGCCGACGAGGTGCGCTCCCTGGCCCAGAAGACCCAGCAATCCACCGGCAGCATCCAGCAGATGATCAGCCACCTGCAAAGCGGCTCCGACCGTGCCACCCAGGCCATGCAGGAGACCCTGAGCCAGGTGCAGACCGGCGCCAGCAACGTGGTCCGCGCCGGCGAGCTGCTCGGCGAGATCGCCGAGGGCGTGACCCTGATCAACGACCGCAACATCCAGGTGGCCTCGGCCGCCGAACAGCAGAGCCAGGTCGCCGAAGAGATCAGCCGCAACGTCAACGACATCAACGACCTAGTGATTCAGGTCAGCGCCGGCGCCGAACAGACCGCCGTCACCAGTCGCGAACTGGCCCGCCTCGCCGAACAGCAACAAGCCCTGGTCGGCCGCTTCCGGGTGGCCTGAGGCCATGAATTCGCAACGGTCGGTGCCTTCGCAAGACACTGGCCGTTCGCTCGGGCCCCTTTCGCCCAAGGCATTCCTCATCACCGCTAAGGGTGCACTTCAGTCGATCATAGCCAACGCCAAGGCGAAAAAAGCGGAAGAGTGGGAGGCTCTCCCGTAGTGCTCAAGCCTCTTCAGAAAGGCACAGGGACGCACCCTTCCACTCGCGCACGCTAGCCTCAAGAACTCATTGGCATGCGGCGGCACCCCACTGGCCGTACCTACTCACGCTCCGGGCCAACGCCTGAACAGGGCGCTGGCGTTCACGCCACCAAAGCCGAAGCCATTGGACAGTGCGTATTCGAGCGGCAGTCGGCGCGCCCGCAAGGCCACGAGATTCAGGCCTTCGGCGGCCTGATCCGGGTGGTGCAGATTCAGCGTCGGCGGCACGATCTGGTCACGCAGGGCGAGCACGGTGAAGATCGCCTCGATACCACCGGCGGCGCCCAGCAGGTGCCCGGTACTGGACTTGGTCGAGGTAATGGCGACTGGCGAGTGATTACCAAAGACTGCCCGAATAGCCGCCAGCTCCCCCTTGTCGCCCACCGGGGTGGAAGTGGCGTGAGCATTGATGTGTTGCACCTCGGCGGCGTTGATCCCGGCCTGGCGCAGGGCCTGCTCCATGGCGCGGCGGGCACCGCTGCCGTCTTCCGGACCGGCGGTGAGGTGATAGGCATCGGCGCTGGTGCCGTAGCCCACCAGCTCGGCCAGGGGTGTGGCGCCCCGGGCCAGCGCGTGATCCAGTGACTCAATGACCAGGAGCCCAGCGCCTTCCGCCATGACGAAGCCTGCCCTATCCCGGTCGAAAGGCCGGGACGCCTCTTGTGGACGATCGTTGTAGCCGGTCGCCAGGGCGCGGGCCGCGGCGAAACTGCCCAGGGTCACCGTATGGAGAGCGGCTTCGGTTCCTCCACAGATCGCGATGTCCGCCTCCCCTGCACGGATAAGGCGGGCGGCGTCGCCGATGGCCTGGACGCTGGCGGCGCAGGCTGTGACCGGTGCGCCGAGTGGCCCCTTGAAGCCATGCTCGATGGATACATGACCGGCGGCCATGTTGGCGAGAAATGACGGCGCGGTGAACGGCGAGAGCCGCCGCGCTCCGCGGTTATCCGTGGTGCGTACGGCACTGGCGATGGCGTCGAAGCCGCCGACGCCCGAAGCGATGAGCGTGGCGGTTCGTTGCTGGGCGACATCGTCACCAGGATGCCAGTCTGCCTGTTCGAGGGCCTCCCGCGCCGCGACCAAGGCAAACTCGATGAAGCGATCCATCTTCTTGCGATCCTTGGCGTTGATATGGAGCTCGGGGTCATAGCCGGCCGCCGGGTCCTGCGCCAGGTCGGGCACCTGCCCGGCGATGCCGCAACCAGTGTCTCCGGCTACGCTCTCAGGTAGCGCCCGGAGACCTGACCGACCGGCGAGCAGGCGCGACCAGGTCACCTCGGCTCCACATCCCAGCGGACCGACTAGCCCAACCCCGGTAACGACGATACGGACTGGATTCTGCTTGTTCATAAGGCTCCTCGATAGACGGGGCTGAAGGTCCAATCGTCTGGACAGGTATCCCGTAGATGCAGCACTGCTGCCCCATAAGATGACGGCCGACATATAAATCATATGATAGCCATCATGTAAAGCCTGCCAGCTGGCCTGCAGGGTTACCCATGAAGCCTGAAACTGATGGTCAGGCGCCTTCGTTGGATACCGCGAAGGCATCTGGCTGGCGCGGGATCAAGTGCTTCGACCCTTGAGTGCGGAGATCAGGATCCGGTCAGCTAGGCGCCCGACGACTTCGCTTCGAGCAGTTCGAGCAGCGCCGTACGAGCACCATCGAGGACACGATCGGACAGCTCGGGATCCACCACCCCGCGCGACAGCACTAGGGCGCCAACGAGCGCGCTCAACACCAGGACAGCGTCCTGGGGATCCGGCAAGTGCTCGCCAAGCTGCCCCAACCTTGCGAGGAGCGCCTGGTCGGTTGCGGGGTGCGCCTCCCCGCGCTGGCCAAGTTCGGCGGAGACGGTCGGAAAGATGCAGCCTCTGGCGGGCTCGTCCCGGTGCACCGTCGAAAGATAGCGCTGGATGAATTCGGGCAGCGACCAATCCCCCGTCAAGCTCGCGGGCGTTACGGCCCCGATCTCCAGCAGGCAGTGGCGCAGCGCTTCATCGATCAGCTCGTCCTTGGACGCGAAGTGCCCGTAAAACCCCCCATGTGTCAACTTCAGCGCCTTCATCAGGGTCTGCACGCTGGTCGCATTCACCCCGTCGCGGCGAAAGCGCCTGGCAGCCTCTTCGATGATCCGCTGCCGCGTCTTCGCCTTGTGCTCTTCGTCGTAACGCATGGGGTTCTCGATGCCTGGTATGTCAGTCGTCATGCTACGCCGCCAGCCCCACCGGTGGAATCGGCAGGCACTATTGCGGGTCAGGCTTTCAGCAGCGAGGTGGGCCCCGATTGCTGCTCGTGGCGGCTATATCCGGCTTCGCCCGCCCAATGCGGTCACGGCGGCACGCTCCGCCAGGCTGTCCGCGCCCGCGTATTGCTCCTGCCGCAAGGCCGCGAAACGCGCCTGGGACAACGGCCGCTGCAGATGGAAGCCCTGGGCCTGGTCGCACTTGAGATCGGCGATGCGCGCCAGCTGGCCGGCGGTCTCGATCCCCTCGGCCACTACCGTCAGCGACAGTGCCCGTCCCATGCTGACGATGGCCTCGACGATGGCCGCGTTGCTCTCGCTCACCTCGATGTTGGAGACGAAGCTGCGGTCGATCTTCAGGCAGTCGAAGGGATAGGTGCGCAGATAGCTCAGCGAGGAATAGCCGGTGCCGAAGTCGTCCATCGACAGCCGCACGCCCAGCGCCTTGAGTTTCTTCATCAACTCCAGGGCACCCGCCGCGTCATCCAGCAAGACGTTCTCGGTCAGCTCCAGCTCGACCCGTGCCGGGTCGATGCCGGTGCGCTCGAGCACCTTGTGGATCCGGGCGACCAGATCGTCGCGCTGGAACTCCAGCGGTGACAGGTTGATGGACACGATCAACTCCGGCGACCAGTCCATCGCCTGGCTGCAAGCCTCCTGCAACACCCAGTCGCTCAGGCCCAGGATCAGCCCGGTCTCCTCCGCCACCCCGATGAACTCGGCAGGCGCCAGGCGGCCACGGATGGGATGATTCCAGCGCACCAGGGCCTCGGCGCCCAGCAGGCGCTGGCTGCTGGCGTCGAAACGCGGCTGGAAATCCAGCTCGAACTCCAGCCGCTGCAATCCCAGGCGCAACTCGGTCTCCAGCTGACGCCGCGCGAGGATGCGCTGGTTCATGGTGGGCTCATAGAATCTCAGGGTGTTACGCCCCGCCGCCTTGGCTTCGTACAGGGCGATGTCGGCATAGCGCAGTAGATCCTCGGCGCTATGGCCATCCTGGGGTGCCTGGGCGATGCCGACGCTCGCACCGATGTTGATGTCGTGCTCGTCGATCCGCATGGTCCGGCCGATGCCCTCCAACATCCGGTTGCAGAGCAGGCTCACCTGCTCGGCGCTCAGGCAGCCCTTCACCGCGATGACGAATTCATCGCCGCCGATACGAGCCACTAGATCGCCCTCGCGCACGCTGGCGCGCAGCTCTCGGGCGACCTGACAGAGCACCTGATCGCCGGCGCCATGGCCGAGGGAATCGTTGACCGGCTTGAAGCGGTCCAGGTCCAGGGCCAACAGGTGCAGCGGCTGACTGGCACTGACGCCCTCGGCGAAGCGCTGCGCCAGGTAGCGGTGCAACTGGTGACGGTTGGCCAGTCCGGTGAGGGCATCGTGCTGGCTGATGTGTTCGATGCGCGCCTTGGCCTCGATCTCCTCGGTCACATCGCACACGGTGCCGCGAAAGCCGGCCAGCAGGCCACCGCTGATGATGGGCTGAGCCGAGAGCTGGCAGTACCTGAGCTTGGCCTGGGCGTCGCGCATCTCGCAAGGCAGCGGACGGCGACTGCGTCCGGCCGCCAGCGGTGTTCTGGCTACCTCCTCGACCTGGCTCGGCGGATAGCCGAGCAGCTCGTGCAACGGGCGACTCAGCCAGGCTTCCCGGCTGAAGCCGGTGACGGCCACGAAACGCTCCGAAAGATAGACCAGCCGCTGCTCGGCGTCGCTCTCCCAAATCCAGTCGGACGACGCCTCGGACACGGTGCGGAAGCGCTGCTCGCTATGCCTCAGGGCATCTTCGGCCACATCCGTCTGCCGCGCCGCCAGCGCGATCCGCCGACGCAGGTACCAGACCAGCAGCAAGGCCAGACCACACATCGTCGCCAGCAACGGCAGGAACTGCGCCAGCAGGCGCTGCCCCATGCCATGCACCAGCCAGTGAAAGGTCACCGCGATACCCGGATCGGACTTCACCACCAGGGTCGGCCGCTCCGCCACGACGGGCAGTTCCCCTGGCTCCGCGGTCAGCCCGGGCAATTCGAAGGTCTGGCCGAGCTGGGCGAGCTTGTCCGGCGTGAGGATATCGACGAACACCATGTAGGACAGCCGCTTGAAGTCCTGGTAGGTGGCATCCGGGCGGATGACCGCGACCATTACGCTGGCCGGCTTGCCCTCGATCAGGAAATAGCCCTGGGCATGGCCATCCTTGAGCGAGCGCTCCCTGGCCTGGGCCAGCAGGGTCGCCTGGTCGTCACCCAGCCAGGTATCCAGCTGCATCTTGCTGCGTCCGCCGCCGACCACGGCGTAGCGCGTGACGCCGTTGGGCGCCAGGATGAAGGCGCCATTCACGCCATAGTCGCTGTAAAGGGAGGGCCCGACGTTGTCTTCCTCATAGGCCCAATTCACGTCGACCTTCTTGCTGGTCCGTGCATAGGCTTCCATCCAGAAAGAATAGTCAGTCAAGACCCGGCCAAGCCTGTCCAGCCGCGTTTCCAACGCGCGCTGGGCGTCCGCCTCGCTGTGGTGGCGTTGCTGCTCGTCGATGCGCGCGCACAGGTCGAACAGCATCCACCCGGCCAGGGTAAAGATGAGGGTGACCAAGGCGAAGAAACCAAGGGAAGCCTGACGGGCGACACGGTTGAGTTGGGTAGGCACGGTAGCGACCTGTTGCAACGGGTTGTACGAGGGTGCTGACGACAGGCGACCAGGCCGTAATCGTCTGCCTATATATCGGCATCGGCCCGAGCGCCTTGAAGCGTCCGAATGAATATTCCGCAGAAACACGGGTTAGAGCGGCTGGTTTTGCACCATCCGCGGGCAAAGGAGCGCTGGGCGCGCCAAGACGGCGCAGCCTTGCCCAGGCCTCTTGCCCAAAAACGACAGAGGTCGGCCACTTGCCCGGGCAAATGTTGACCTATCGGTCAGCTTTACCCACCATCAAGGCATTCGAGAGCAGGTGGAGAGCGGCCGTGATCAGGTTTCTGCTGGACCAGGAGCTGCGCGTCGAAGAGCAGCTCGATCCCAACCTTACCGTGCTGCAGTACCTGCGCGAGCATTGCGGCAAGACCGGCACCAAGGAAGGCTGCGCCTCGGGCGACTGTGGCGCCTGCACCGTGGTGCTGGCCGAGCCCGACGGCGAGCGGCTGCGCTATCGCACGGTCAACAGTTGCCTGACCTTCGTTGCGGCGCTGGATGGCCGGCAACTGATCAGTGTGGAGGACCTCAAGCATCAGGGCCGCCTGCACAGCGTGCAGCAGGCCATGGTCGACTGCCATGGCTCCCAGTGTGGCTACTGCACGCCGGGCTTCGTCATGTCGCTGTTCGCCTTGCAAAAGAACGTCGCCGCGCCCGATAACGCTGCCACCCACGAGGCACTGGCCGGCAACCTCTGCCGTTGTACCGGCTACCGGCCAATCCTGGCCGCCGCCGAACAGGCCTGCACCCAGCGCCAGCCGGACCAGTTCGATGCCCGGGAGCAGCAGACCCTGGAGCGCCTCAAGGCCCTAGCGCCGGCGCCGCACACACGCCTGGAAGGCGCCAACCGGCGCTGCCACAGCCCCACCACCCTGAGCGAACTGGCCAGCCTCTACCAGGTGCAGCCCGCGGCGCGCCTGCTGGCCGGCGGTACCGACCTGGCCCTGGAAGTCACTCAGCAGCATCGCCGCCTGGAGACCCTCATCTACCTGGGCAACCTGCCCGAGCTGCATGGCGTGACCGTCAGCGAGGAATGTATCGAGATCGGCGCCGCCACCCCGCTGGCCGACTGCGCCGCCGCCCTGGCCGCCGACTATCCGGATTTCGGTGCGCTGCTGCAGCGTTTCGCCTCCTTGCAGATCCGCAACCAGGGCACCCTCGGCGGCAATATCGGCAATGCCTCGCCCATCGGTGACAGCCCACCCCTGCTCCTGGCGCTCGGGGCCAACGTGCTGCTGCGCCAGGGCGAACGCCTGCGCGAACTGGCCCTGGACGATTTCTTCCTCGACTATCGCCAGACCGCCCTGGAGCCGGGCGAATTCATCCAGGCGGTACGGGTGCCACGGTCACACGCGGGCCTGGTCTTCCGCGCCTTCAAGGTGTCCAAGCGCCTGGACGACGACATCTCCGCGGTCTGCGCCGCCTTCGCCCTGGAACTGGAGCAGGACCGCGTCGCCAGCGTGCGCATCGCCTATGGCGGCATGGCGGCCACGCCCAAACGCGCCGCCCGCTGCGAACAGGCGCTGCTCGGCCAGCCCTGGAACGCGGTGTCCATCGAGCGCGCCGTCCAGGCCCTGGCGGAGGATTTCGCCCCGCTGTCGGATTTCCGCGCCAGTCGCGAATACCGCCTACTGACAGCGCAGAATCTGCTGCGCAAATGTCATCTGGAGACCACCCAGCCCGCGCTCGTCACGAGGGTCACCGCCCATGTCTAGCACCCTGCCCGCCCGCACCCCGGAGGAAATGGCCGCCGCCTTCGCTGCCGGCCTGGCCACCGGCGTCGGCAAGCCGCTCAAGCACGAGAGCGCCGACAAGCATGTCAGCGGCGAAGCCCTCTACATCGACGACCGCCTGGAATTTCCCAATCAGCTGCACGTCTATGCGCGGATGAGCGAGCACGCCCATGCGCGTATCACGCACATCGATCTCTCACCCTGCTACCAGATCCCCGGTGTGGCCCTGGCCATCACCGCCGCCGACGTACCCGGCCAGCTCGACATTGGCGCCGTGTTGCCGGGGGATCCGCTGCTGGCCGATGGCGAGGTCCAGTATCTGGGCCAGCCCGTACTAGCGGTGGCCGCCACCAGCCTGGACGCCGCCCGCCGCGCCGCCCAGGCTGCCATCGTCGAATACGAGCCGCTGGAGGCCATCCTCGACGTCAAGGAAGCGCTCAAGCGCGAACACTTCATCTCCCCCAGCCATAGCCACCTGATCGGTGACGCCGCCGCCGCCCTGGCCGCCGCGCCCCATCGCCTGCAGGGCGAGCTGGCCATCGGCGGCCAGGAGCACTTCTACCTGGAAACCCAGGTGGCCTCGGTGATGCCCACCGAGGACGGCGGCATGCTGGTCTATTCCTCCACCCAGAATCCCACCGAGGTGCAGAAACAGGTGGCCGAGGTGCTGGGCGTCTCGATGAACAGGGTCACCGTCGACATGAGGCGCATGGGCGGTGGCTTCGGCGGCAAGGAGAGCCAGGCCGGCATGCCGGCGGCGCTCTGCGCGGTGTTCGCCCATCTCACCGGGCGCCCGGTGAAGATGCGCCTGCCGCGCTTCGAAGACATGCACATGACCGGCAAGCGCCATCCCTTCCACGTCGAGTACGACGTCGGCTTCGACGACGACGGCCGCCTGCTGGGCATCCGCTTCGAACTGGCGGGCAACTGCGGCTATTCGCCGGACCTGTCCAACGCCATCATCGACCGCGCCATGTTCCATGCCGACAACGCCTACTACCTCGGCAACGCCCAGATCACCGGCTACAGATGCAAGACCCATCTGGCGTCCAACACCGCCTACCGCGGCTTCGGCGGCCCCCAGGGCATGTTGGCCATCGAGAACGTGATGGACGCCATCGCCCGCCATCGCGGTCTCGATCCGCTGGAGGTCCGGCGGCGCAACTACTACGGCAAGGAGACGCGCAACCTCACCCACTACCACCAGGTGGTGGAAGACAACCTGCTTGAGGAGCTGACCGCGGACCTCGCCGCCAGCAGCGACTACCAGACCCGCCGCGAGGCCATCCGCGACTTCAACCGGAACAGTCCGGTACTGAAGAAGGGCCTAGCCCTGACCCCGGTGAAATTCGGCATCTCCTTCACCTCTTCCTTTCTCAACCAAGGCGGCGCCCTGGTCAATGTCTACACCGACGGCAGCATCCACCTGAACCACGGTGGCACCGAGATGGGCCAGGGCCTCAACACCAAGGTCGCCCAGGTGGTAGCCGAGGTCTTCCAGGTCGACATAGCCCGCATCCAGATCACCGCCACCAACACCGACAAGGTGCCCAACACCTCGCCCACCGCCGCTTCCAGCGGCACCGACCTCAACGGCAAGGCCGCACAGAACGCCGCTCAGACCATCAAGGACCGGCTGATCGATTTCGCCAGTCGACACTTCCACGTCGGGCCCGAAGAGGTCGATTTCCGCAATGGCCTTGTCAGGGTGCGCGATCGCCTGCTGAGCTTCGAGGAGCTGATCCAGCTGGCCTATGTCGGCCAGGTATCGCTGTCCAGCACCGGCTACTACCGCACGCCCAAGATCCACTACGACCGCGACCAGGCCCGCGGTCGGCCCTTCTACTACTACGCCTTCGGCGCCGCCTGCTCCGAGGTGCTGATCGACACCCTCACCGGCGAATACCGCCTGCTGCGCACCGACATCCTCCACGACGTCGGTGCCTCCCTGAATCCGGCCATCGACATCGGCCAGGTGGAAGGCGGCTTCGTCCAGGGCCTGGGCTGGCTGACCATGGAAGAACTGGTGTGGAACGACGCCGGCAAGCTGCTCACCGCCGGACCCTCCACCTACAAGATTCCGGCGGTGAGCGACGTGCCACCGGATCTGCGCGTGCGCCTGGTGGAGAATCGACAGAATCCCGAGGCCACGGTGTTCCACTCCAAGGCCGTGGGCGAGCCGCCCTTCATGCTCGGCATCTCGGTGTGGTGCGCCCTGCAGGACGCCGTGGCCAGCGTGGCGCATTACCGCTTCCATCCCGCGCTGGACGCGCCGGCCACCCCGGAACGGGTGCTCTGGGGCGTGGAGCGCATGCGCCGCCTGGCCGCCGAGCTGCAAGCCGCCCCGGTCCCCGCCACGGAGGAGCCCGCATGACCCCCAAACGTGGCTGGCTGGCCCTGCTGGCCGACTTCGAGGCACGCGGCGAACCCTGCGTGCTGATCACCGTGGCCGACGAACAGGGCTCCACCCCTCGCGAGGCCGGCACCAAGATGCTGGTGGGACGCGAGGAACAGCACCTGACCATCGGCGGCGGCCACCTGGAATACCGCGCGGTGGAGATCGCCCGGGAAATGCTCGCCGCCGGTACGCGCCAGCCGCGCCTGGAGCGTTTCTCCCTGGCCGCCAGCCTCGGCCAGTGCTGCGGGGGCGTCACCACCCTGCTGTTCGAACCCCAGCTGGCACAGGACGTCCCGGTGATCGTCTTCGGCGCCGGCCATGTCGCCCGCGCCCTGGTGCCGCTGCTGGCCGGTTTGCCCTGCGCGGTGCGCTGGGTCGATTCGCGGCCCCAGGAATTTCCCGATCCGCTGCCCGCTGGCGTCGCAAAGATCGTCACCGAAGAGCCAGTCGACGAGATCGCCCGCATGCCGGCGGGTGCCTACTATATCGTCATGACCCATAATCACCCCCTGGACCTGGAGTTGACCGACGCCATCCTCGCTCGCGGCGACCATGGCTACTTCGGCCTGATCGGCTCCCGGACCAAGTGGGCCAAGTTCCGCCACCGTCTCGCAGCGCGTGGCCACGGCGCCGACCGCCTGGCCACGGTGCGCTGCCCCCTGGGCCTGCCCGAGGTCCAGGGCAAGCTGCCGCTGGAGATCGCCATCGCGGTGGCCGGCGAGGTCATCGCCCACTACGGTCGCCAGGCCCAGCAGACGGATCTGCCGCTGCGCCTGGTCACCGCCAGCCCAAGTTAGCTTTGCAATCAGAGAACCCTATGACCGCCATCGCCCATCGCGCCGCCCTGCTCCACAGCCTTGCCGACCCGGCCGAGGTGGGGCTGGACGCCTCCTACGAATACCATGCCGACGGCCTGCTGCTGGTCGAGGACGGCCGCATCCAGGCCATGGGGCCGGCCGCCGAACTGCTGCCCACCCTACCCACCGGCACCCCGGTGATCGAGCACCCCCACGCCCTGATCACCCCCGGCTTCATCGACACCCATATTCACTATCCGCAGACCGGCATGATCGCCAGCTACGCCGAGCAGCTGCTGGATTGGCTGGACACCTACACCTTTCCCACCGAGGGTGCCTTCGCCGATCCGGCCAAGGCCGCCGAGGTGGCGGAGATTTTCGTCGGTGAAATGCTGCGCAACGGCACCACCACCGCCCTAGTGTTCGGCAGCGTCCATCCGCAGTCGGTGGATGCCTTCTTCGAGGTCGCCGAACGACTCGATCTACGCATGATCGCCGGCAAGGTGCTGATGGACCGCAATGCGCCGGGCTATCTGCAGGACACGGCCGCGTCCGCCTATACCGACAGCAAGGCCCTGATCCAGCGCTGGCACGGCAAGGGTCGCCTACATTACGCGGTCACCCCGCGCTTCGCGCCGACCAGCACCCCGGAACAACTCGAAGCAGCCGGACGCCTGCTGGCCGAGCACCCGGACGTCTACCTGCATACCCATCTCTCCGAGAACCTCAAGGAGATCGACTGGGTGAAGGCGCTGTTTCCGGAGCGCAGCAACTACCTGGACGTTTATGACCACTTCCAGCTGCTCGGCCCGCGCTCGGTGTTCGCCCATGGCATCCACCTCTGCGATGCCGAATGCCAGCGCCTGCACGAGACCGGTTCGGCCGTGGCCCACTGCCCTACCTCCAACTTCTTCCTCGGCAGCGGCCTGTTCGATCTCGAGCGGATGGAAGCCTTCAAGGTCAATGTCGGCCTGGGTACCGACGTCGGCGCCGGCACCAGCTTCTCGCTGCTGCAGACCCTCGGCGAGGCCTACAAGGTGCAACAGCTGCGCGGCCATCGCCTGCACCCCTTCAAGTCGCTGTACCTGGCCACCCTCGGCGGCGCCCGCGCCCTGCGCCTGGACGACCGCATCGGCAGCCTGGCCCCCGGCCACGATGCCGACTTCGTGGTGCTCGATCTCAAGGCCACCCCACTGCTGGACTACCGCCTGCAGCAGTCCAAGAGCCTGGAGGAAACCCTCTTCGTCCTCACCACCCTGGGCGACGACCGCGTGGTGCGCGAAACCCATGCCGCGGGTCGGCGAGTACATAGTCGGGACGCCTGAGCCCGTTGGGCTTCGGCGATGGAGCCACCTCACCCAACCTACCCATCACCGTAGGTTGGGCTGAGCGCAGCGAAGCCCAACAAAACCCACCCCCATCCCATACGCACAAAAAAGCCGCCCCGAGGAGCGGCTTTCGCGTTCAGCCTGAGCCGACTCAACTGGTGCGATAGCGCTCCAGCCAGTGGGCGTAGGGCGCCGGCAGCACCCAGGACGGCTGGTCGACGCCCAGGGCCTTGGCCGCATAGTAGGGCCAGTGCGGATCGGCCAGGTGGGCGCGGCCCACCATGACCAGGTCCAGCTGCCCGTCGGCCACTACCTGGTTGGCCAGCACCGGGGTATCGATGTTCCAGGCCGAGGCGACCTTGAGGCCGGTGGCCTTGCGTACCTGCTCGGTGATAGGCGCCAGCAGACCCGAGCCCCAGGGAATGTTGGCGGTCGGGGTAGAGAAACCGATGCTGACGCTCAGCAGGTCGAGCCCTTCGCGCTTGAAGCCCTGGGCCAGCTCGATGGATTCGGCCAGGGTTTCTTCATCGCGGCCGTCGTATTCGATCACGCCGAAACGGGCGGTCAGCGGCAGGTGCTCCGGCCAGACCTTACGTACCTCGGCCAGGGTTTCCAGCAGGAAGCGACTGCGGCCGGCGAGGTCGCCACCGTACTGATCGTCACGCTGGTTGGAGTGCACCGAGAAGAAGCTCTGCGCCAGGTAGCCGTGGGCGAAGTGCAGCTCCAGCCACTCGAAGCCGGCTTCGTAGGCACGCTTGGCGGCATCGACGAAGTCCTGACGGACACGGGCGATGTCGTCCAGGGTCATGGCCTTGGGCACCTTGGGCAGGTTGGCACCAAAGGCCACCGCGGACGGGGCGATGGTGTCCCAGCCACGGGCGTCGTCGGCGGCGATGTGGTCGTCGCCTTCCCAGGGACGATTGGCGCTGGCCTTGCGGCCGGCATGGGCGATCTGGATACCCGGCACCGAACCGGCGGCCTTGATCGCCTGGACCACCGGCACGAAGGCCTGAGCCTGGGCGTCCGACCAGATACCGGCGCAGCCGGGGGTGATGCGGCCTTCCGGCGAGACCGCAGTGGCCTCGACGACGACCAGGCCAGCACCGCCACGCGCCAGGCCGGCATAGTGCACCTGATGCCAGTCATTGATGACGCCATCGACGGCGCTGTACTGGCACATGGGCGGGATGGCGATGCGGTTACGCAGCGTCACGTCCTTGAGGGTGAAGGGTTGGAACAATGCGGACATCTGAGCGGTCTCCCATAGGACAGATATTGGTTCGTTATTTCGATATTAATCGAACATAACATAATCGCCAACCCCCGGTGTATGATTGGCTCATGCGCCCTTTCAAACATCCCAGTCCTGACGAATTCTCCCTCGAGCGTCTATTCCATGCGCTCAGCGATCCGGTGCGTCTGGATATCGTCCGTTATCTGGCACGGGTCACCGAGGCCACCTGTGGCGAACTCGATGGTGGCCGCCCCAAGTCCAGCATGTCGCATCACTTCCGCGTCCTGCGCGATGCCGGACTGGTGCATACCCGCAACGCCGGCACCACGCACATGAATCAGTTGCGCCGCGAAGACCTGGATCAGCGTTTCCCCGGCCTGATGGCAGCCATCCTGGCGCAATCCTCCGATCCCGTGACAAAGCCCGACTAGCTCAGTGGCGGGCAGCACCAGCAGACGCTGCCCGGCGTCGTGCTGGTCGTCGCCTGCCGTCTCGCTGGTCTGGGCGCCGGGAACTCTGAGCGGCGTTCTTCGCTCTTCCCGGTATGAAGGTTGCAAAAGAATAGCTATGGGCAGCACAGGCGCTGGACGCTGCCGGGAGGTAGAGGATGGGCAAGCACTGGGGATTGGCGACCGCACTCGCAGGTGTCGCCGCGCTGCTCGCCCTCGTACCCAGCCCTGAGCCCATCGCCGAGGCGCGTGGTATCCAGCGGGTGATCGCCTTTGGCGACAGCCTGATGGACTGCGGCACCTTCGGCCATATCTATGCCACCAACCCAGGGCGTACCTATCCTCAGGAAATCGCCGACGCCTACGGTATCGAGCTGGGCCCCAATCGGCAGGTGGAAGGCTATGGCCAGGAGGGACCGAGCGATCCCGATGGTCTCTGCTACGCCGAGGGCGGCGCCGTGACCGGGAGCTTCACCGAGCCGGGCTTCGATCACAACGAAGCGCCGCTGGCCTTTTCCCAGCAGATCCGCAACTTCGAGATGCAGCATGGCCGCTTCCGCCAGCAGGATCTGGTCCTGGTGCAGATCGGCGGCAACGACATCATCGGCCCCTTCTATGACAAGCCGCTCAAGGCCGCGTTGATGGCCGACGACCCCCTGCCCCCGGCGATCCGCGAGCAGGTCGAGGCGCGGATCCGCCATACGGCCCTGAACGAGGTCAAGCTGCTGCGCCATTTGCTGAGTCTGGGTGCCCAGCGCCTGGTGGTGCTCAACAACACCGACTATGGCAAGGCGCCCTATCTCGAACCCTGGACACCCGCCCTGGCCGAGCGTAACCACGAGCTGGTGCGCCTCTACAACGACACCCTGCAGGCCAACTTGCCAGCCAGTGATCGTCTGCTGCTGGTGGATGCCTATCGGGTGATGGAAGAGGTCTTCGCCCACTACGGCAACTACGGCTTCACCCATGCCGAAGGTGATGCCTGCCTGCCCGGTCGCGAGTTCTGCGATCCGGACAGCTACGTCGAACCGGGCGCCGATCAGGCCTATATCTTCGGTGCCCGCGGTCATTTCGCCAGCCGTACCCACAGCATGCTGGCCCAGGTGGTGCTGGAACGCATCGCCCAGACCTGGCCCGGCAGTGCCGTGCCGGATCGACCGCTGCTCGCCACCGCGCGATCGAACACCGAACCGACCATCCACTAGCGCCGCTGGACCCGCGCCCTACCCTGGTGCCGGCCCGGGCAGAAGCGCACCGCGGCGGCGCAATCTAACCTAGCTGCCGCGATAGGTCGAATAGCTGTAGGGCGAGACCAACAGCGGCACATGGTAATGCGCTCCCTCGTCGGCGAGGCCGAAGCGCAAGACCACGGTATCGAGAAAGGCCGGTTCCTCCAGCGCCACGTCGCGCCGCCGGTAGTAATCGCCCACGTCGAACTCCAGTTCGTAGACCCCCGCCGTGAAGTGCTCGCCCTGCAACAGCGGCGTGTCGCTGCGACCATCGGCATTGGTCCGCATCTCACCCAGCGCCTGCCGCGCCGCCCCCTCCAGCCGGTACAGCCGGACAGCGATATCCGCACCTGGGCGGCCACCGGTGGTGTCCAGCACGTGGGTCGTCAGGTAACCGCCAGTGGATGGAGTGGACATGGGAAAGCTCCTGCAGAGGGGTGCGCCAGCCTAGCAGCTTTTCACCTGCCGATTGTATACAGCCCAGCCCCGGCCCGGTCCGCGGGACCGCTGCCCTCCAGCGTGGGAAAGTCTTCAGACCGGTCAGACCAGTTAGGCAGGATTCTTGCTGGGACTCGGCAAAGGTCTCCAAACATTGTATACAAAACATCTCGACTGCCAGGATGCCCCTTCCATGACCTATCCCCGCGATCTGATCGGCTATGGCGCTCAGCCGCCCCACCCCCGCTGGCCGGGTGATGCCCGCATCGCCCTGTCCTTCGTGCTGAACTACGAAGAGGGCGGCGAACGCAACATCCTGCACGGCGACAAGGAGTCCGAGGCCTTCCTGTCCGAGATGGTCGCCGCGCAGCCCCTGCAAGGGGTGCGCAACATGTCGATGGAGTCCCTCTACGAATACGGCAGCCGCGCCGGCGTCTGGCGCATCCTGGAGCTGTTCGCCAAACACCAGGTGCCGCTGACCGTCTTTGCCGTGGCCATGGCCGCCGAGCGCCACCCCGAGGTCATCCGCGCCATGGTCCAGGCCGGCCACGAGATCTGCAGCCACGGCTATCGCTGGATCGACTACCAGTACCTGGACGAAGCCGAGGAACGTGCCCATCTGCAGCGCGCCATCGAGATCCTCACTGAACTGACCGGCGAGCGTCCGCTGGGCTGGTACACCGGCCGGACCGGTCCCAACACCCGGCGCCTGGTAATGGAGGAAGGCGGCTTCCTCTACGACAGCGACACCTACGACGACGACCTGCCCTACTGGGAACCCGCTACGCCCACCGGCAAGCCGCACCTGGTGATCCCCTACACCCTGGACACCAATGACATGAGATTCACCCAGGTGCAGGGCTTCCATACCGCCGAGCAATTCTTCCAGTACCTCAAGGACGCCTTCGACACCCTTTACGAAGAAGGCGCCACCGCGCCCAAGATGCTCTCCATCGGCCTGCACTGCCGGCTGATCGGCCGCCCCGGTCGCCTCGTGGGCCTCAAGCGCTTCCTCGAATACGCCCAGAGCCACGAACGTGTCTGGTTCGCCCGCCGGGTCGACATCGCCCGTCACTGGCACAGTGAGCATCCGCCGGCATGAGCACCTTCCACACCGTCACCCCCAGCCAGCTGGCGCGCCCCGCCTTCGTCGCGACCTTTGGCGGCATCTACGAGCACTCCGCCTGGGTCGCCGAGCGCGCCTTCGACGAGGGCTCGCCGCTGCCGGACAGCGTCGAGGCCCTGCACCAGCGCCTGGCGGCCCAGGTCGCCCGGGCCAGCCGGGCCGAACAGCGGGCGCTGATCCAGGCGCACCCGGATCTCGCCGGCCGCGCCGCCCTGGCCGGCGAACTGACCGCCGCCAGCAGTGGCGAACAGGCCGGCGCCGGCCTCGATCAATGCACCCCGGACGAGCTCGAGCGCTTCACCCGCCACAACGCGGCCTACCGCGCCAAATTCGGCTTCCCCTTCATCATGGCGGTGAAGGGCAGCAACCGGCATCTGATCCTGGCGGCCTTCGAAGAACGCCTGCCCAACAGCCCGGAGCAGGAATTCCAGCGCGCCCTGGCCGAGATCGACCGTATCGCCCTCTTCCGCCTGCAGACCCTCTGACCTTCCCCGACAAGAGCACCCCATGAAACGCACCTACGCCGCGCCCTTCGAGAAGTACCTCAACCTCGCCGACGCCCGTCTTGGCACCCGCGTCATCAGCGTCACCGACGACTGGTTCGCCGCCGCCGATCGCATGCTCCAGCCCCATGAGCCGGAGTGGAAGGAAGGCGTCTACGACGACAACGGCAAGTGGATGGATGGCTGGGAATCACGGCGCAAGCGTTTCGAAGGCTACGACCACGCGGTGATCCGGTTGGGCGTGCCCGGTTCGATCAAGGGCGTCGACATCGATACCCGCTGGTTCACCGGCAACTATCCGCCCTCCGCCTCCCTGGAAGCCTGCTTCTGTGCCGAGGGCGACCCGGCCGCCGACGCCGCCTGGACCGAGGTGCTGCCGGCCGTGGAACTGCAGGGCAACAGCCATCACTATCACGTCATCGGTGACGACCGCCCTTGGACCCACCTGCGGCTGAACATCTATCCAGACGGTGGCGTCGCCCGCCTGCGGGTCTACGGCATTCCCCATCGCGACTGGTCGGCCCAGGCCGAAGACGAGGTGCTGGACCTGGCCGCCGCCCTCAATGGCGGTCGCGCCCTGGCCTGCAACGACGAACACTATGGCCGCATGAGCAACATCCTGAATCCGGGCCGCGCCGACAGCATGGCCGATGGCTGGGAAACCGCCCGCCGCCGCACCCCCGGCAACGACTGGGTGATCATCGCCCTGGGCCATGCCGGCATCGTCGAAGAGATCCTGGTGGATACCCTGCACTTCAAGGGCAACTACCCGGACAGCTGCCAGATCCAGGGCGCCTATGTGCGCGGCGGTACCGACGGCCAGATCGAAACCCAGAGCCTGTTCTGGAAGGAGCTGCTGCCGCCGCAAAAGTTGCAGATGCACCAGGAGCACAGCTTCCGTGAGCAGATCCGTGACCTTGGCCCCATCACCCACGTGCGGTTGAACATCTTCCCGGATGGCGGCGTCAGCCGACTGCGGCTGTTCGGCAAGGTGGCGCGGGGCCAGGCATGAACCGGCAACTGCGCATCGAGCCCTTGACCGCCGAGGGCTTCGCGCCCTTCGGCGAGGTCATCGAGACGGCAGGCCGGGACTGGTTTCCCATCAACAATGGCTCGACCCAGAGATACCACGCCCTGGCGCGGGTCGAGACAGGACCAGCGGACGGTGCGGCGATCATCAGCATCTTTCGCGCCCGGCGCCTGGACTATCCGCTGACCATCGCCATGCTCGAACGCCATCCCCACGGCAGCCAGGCCTTCGTCCCGCTACGCGGCGAACCCTTTCTGGTGGTGGTGGCGCCGCCGGCGGCAGCCCCGGATGCCGGCGCCATCCGCGTCTTTCGCACCGATGGCCGCCAGGGCATCAACTACCACGCCGGGGTCTGGCACCATCCGGTGCTGGCCCTACGCGACGAGGACGAATTCCTTATCGTCGATCGCGCCGGCACCCTGCCCAACTGCGACGAGTTCTTTTTCGCCGCGGCCGAGCGCCCCACTCTGGCACTCTAAGGATTGGCGGGTGCGCGCCTGAGTTGCTTGCGCAGCAGGCGCGCACTGTCCAGGCAGACCCAGGCCACCGCCAGCCAGATGGGACCATAGGTCCAGATGGCGCCCTCCGGCAGCTGTTCGCCCAGCACATAGAGGGCGACGAAGACCAGCAGCGCCGGCTCCACATAGCTGAGGATACCGAACAGACTCAGCGGCAGCATGCGACTGGAGGCCAGCATGGCGGCGAAGGCGATGGCACTGAGCAGACCCAACCCCGGCAGCAGTGCCCACAGCCAGGGTGTCTGCTGCAGGATCAGGCTGGGCGAAAACCAGTGCAAGGCAAGCAGCGCGAAGGGCAGCAGGCAGCACATCTCCAGGACGAAGCCGGACAGCGCATCCACCGCCATCCAGCGGCGCAGGACGAAATACGGCGGATAGCCCACTACCGGCAGCAGGCTGACCCAGGACAGCGCGCCGGTCACCCAGACCTCGTTGATCACCCCCAGCAGCGCACAGCCCACCGCCAGGCGCTGCAGCGGTCTCAGGCGCTCGCCGTAGACCACCCGCCCGGTCAGCACGATGGCCAGGGGCAGCAGGAAATAGCCCAGCGACATGGCCATGGCTTCGCCGTTCATGGTCGCCCAGACGAACACCCACCACTGGATGCCCATCAACAGCGCCGCCGCCGGGATGGCAAGGCACAGCCGGGGCTCGCGCACCAGGCGCTTGAGCGTGGCCAACAGGGCCTTGCCCTCGCGCAGGACCACCACCAGCAGGAGCACCATCGGCAGCGACCAGACCACCCGCAGGGCCACCACCTGCAGGCCGTCCAGCGGCGCCAGCCAGGCGAAGTACACCGGCATCAGTGCGAACAGCACCGAAGACAGCACCGAAAGGCCCAGACCCTTGCCGGACAGCACGTTCATGACTGACGCCCCTGACGGTTGATGAACAGCGACAGCAGGATGATGCCGCCGCCCAGCAACAGCCTAGGCAGATCGGCCGGGTGCTGCCAGATCAGCAGGCTGACCAGCAGACCCGCCGGCACATGGGCCTCGTTCATGATCGCCAGGGTGCCACCGTTGACCCGCAACGAGCCCAGCGTCCACCAATAGAGGCCGAGCGCCGTGGCGAACACGCCCATCCAGATCAGCACGCCCCACTGCAGGCCCGTGCTGGGCAGCCGCGCCGGATTGCCGAACAACAGAAAGGACAGCGCCGCCACCAGCAGGGCGCCGAGAAAGAACAGCCCGAAGTAGCGATGCAGCGCACCCTGCCCGGCATAGGCGTGCCCCAGGTGCTTGCACAGCACCTGGCCGGCGGCGAAGGTCAGGTTGGCCACCTGCAGCAAGAGAAAGCCCAGCAGGTAGTCACCGGTCAGCGGCTGGAAGCGGATCAGCGCCGCGCCCCCGACCGCCACCACGGCGGCCAGCAGCGACCAGAGGCGGAAGCGGCGCTGCCAGGCATCGTCGAGCAGGGTCACATAGATCGGCGTGAGCACGGTGAACAGCAGCACCTCCGGCACCGTCAGCACGGCGAAGCTGCGATACAGGCACAGATAGGTGATGCCGAATTGCAGGGCGCCTGCCGCCATCAGCCCCAGGGCGAAGCGCCCCGGCACTCCGCGCCAGCGGGTGAAGGGCAGGAACAGCACGAAGGCGATGGCCACGCGGACCAGCACGGCGAAATCGCTGTCGACCCGACCGGCGAGGTACTCGCCGATCAGGCTGAAGGAAAACGCCCAGATAAGGGTGACGAGCAGAAGGTAGGGCATGGCGGCGACGCACGAAAAAGGTGCGCGACCTTAACGCGCCCGTTGCCGGAGGGAAACCCCCGGATTATCGCAGTCTAGCGAGTGGCGTTCAGGCCCGAGGGTTCGGCACCGGTAAGCGCCGCCACCGACTGATTGGCCTGCAGCACGTTATCGGCGCCCGAGACCAGGGTCTTGGGCTCGGCCACGCCGGCCGCGCGGGACCAGTAGACCTGCTGATTGGAACCGCCCACGGCGATGTCGGCCTGGCTGAGCAGGGTCAGCCGCGCCTTGGCGCCGTAGCCATAGGCATCGACCTTGGCGATGCCGTCGCTGCCACGCACCTTGGCCTGCACCTGCTGATAGCCACCGCCGATGCTCAGACTGGCCACCGCGCCTCTGACCGTGGTGACGCTGCCCAGGCCATGGATGGTCAGCGCCTGGGCGCCGTCGAGTACCAGCCGATGATGACTGCCGTAGACGGTCACGGTGCCGCACTGACCTTTCAACGTCAGGGTATTGCCCTCACCGGACAGGGACACGTCTCGCCCCTCGCAGTCGAGGGTCCGGCTGATGTTCATGCCGTCGATATCGATGGACTCGACGACCGCCGCGACGGATTCCTCGGCCTGGACCAGCAGCGGCGCGATGACCAGACAACAACCCAGCAACGCCTTGAATGACGACATGGAGACTCCTTGTCTTGCCTAGAGAGGGACACTCATCGGCTGGCTTGGAGCGCAGCGCCGGCGGGACATTTGACCCGGCGTCCGACATTTTTTCAGGTCGTGATGGCCGCCGCGTTTTCCCATCACCCCCGCAGGCACTAACATGCGCCCTTTCGTGGCCCCAGAGCGCTCGATGAAGACTCCTCGCGTTTCCCTCGATCAGTGGCGGACCCTGCAGGCGGTGGTGGATCACGGCGGCTATGCCCAGGCCGCCGAGGTGCTGCATCGCTCCCAGTCGTCGGTCAGCTATACCGTCGCCCGCATGCAGGAGCAGCTCGGCGTGCCGCTGCTGCGCCTGGAGGGCCGCCGCGCCGTGCTGACCGATGCCGGCGCCGTGCTCTTGCGCCGTTCGCGGCGCCTGGTGCAGCAGGCCAGCCAGCTGGAGGAACTGGCCTATCACATGGAGCAGGGCTGGGAGTCCGAGGTGCGGCTGGTGGTGGACGCCGCCTATCCCACTCGCCCCCTGCTGCTGTGCCTGCGCGAATTCATGCCGCAGAGTCGTGGCTGCCGGGTACGGCTGCGCGAAGAGGTCCTGTCCGGGGTGGAGGAGGCCCTGCTCGACGGCTCGGCGGACCTGGCGATCACCGGCCTGGTGATCGCGGCCCACCTGGGCGCCTCCCTGGGCACCGTGGAGTTCGTCGCCGTCGCCCATCCCGAGCATCCGCTGCATCAATTGCAGCGCACCCTGGTGACCGCCGATCTGGAAGAGCAGCTGCAGATCGTCATCCGCGACAGTGGCCGCGCTCAGCCGCGGGATGCCGGCTGGCTGGCCGCCGAACAGCGCTGGACGGTAGGCAGCATCAGTACCGCCGCCACCTTCCTGCGTGACGGACTGGGCTTCGCCTGGCTGCCCCGGGACGCCATCCAGACCGATCTCGACGCCGGCCTGCTCAAGCCGCTGCCGCTGGAACAGGGCGCCCAGCGCTTCCATCCCTTCCAGCTCTACAAGACGCGCCAGCACGAGCTGGGCCCGGCCTCACAGATCCTCATGAACCTGTTGCGCAAACATGCCCTGCCACGCTAACCGTGGCGGGGTGCCAACCGGGTTGCTATCGTTCGCCAGTCGTCCCCGCCACTCAAGGATCCATCATGTTCAAAGCCCTGCTTGCCGCCTGCGCCCTGTTCGTCGCCTCCACCGCCTGGGCCGCAGACAATCCGCACGTGCTCATCAGCACCAACAAGGGTGACATCGAGGTCGAACTGGATGCGGCCAAGGCACCGGTCAGCACCGAAAACTTCCTGGGCTATGTCGACAGCGGCTTCTACAAGGGCACCCTGTTCCACCGCGTGATTCCCGGCTTCATGATCCAGGGCGGCGGCTACACCCGCGATATGCAGGAGAAGCGCACCAAGGCCCCGATCAAGAACGAAGCCGACAACGGCCTGAAGAATCTGCGCGGCACCCTGGCCATGGCGCGCACCTCGGACGTCAACTCCGCCACCAGTCAATTCTTCATCAACGTCGAGAACAATGCCTTCCTCGACCACGGTTCGCGCGACTTCGGCTACGCCGTATTCGGCAAGGTCGTGCGCGGCATGGAAGTCGTCGACCAGATCGCCGGCGTCCAGACCACCCGCCAAGGCATGCTGCGCGACATTCCCCGTGAACCGGTCATGATTCTCGCTGCCAAACGGCTGTAAGCCGACCCGTCCGGCTGGATGCCGCGCGTCGGTCATCCAGTCCCAACGGCGAGGTCCCCCTTCCGGCGACGCGATACGCTGTCTCCTCTCTACAAGGACCCCGCATGATCTTTCGCCGCTTCGAACGCATCATCGATGCGTTCCGGGAAGCCCCCGATGAAATGCCGCCCACTGGGGTCGGCGCCTTCTATCTCCACTTCCTCAAGCAAGCCTGGCCGGCCTTCGCCCTGCTGTTGGTGGTCGGCCTGATCGGCGCCCTCATCGAGGTCGCCCTCTTCAATTTCATCGGCCAACTGGTCGACCTGGCGGGCAGCGCGCCCAACAGCACGGTGTTCTTCCAGGAGCACGGCGGCACCCTGATCTGGATGGCGGTGGTCACCCTGGTCATCCGCCCCTTGTTCATCAGCCTGCACGATCTGCTGGTGCACCAGACCATCACCCCCAGCCTCACTACCCTGATCCGCTGGCAGAACCATCGCTACGTGCTCAAGCAGAGCCTGGGCTTCTTCCACAGCGACTTCGCCGGGCGCATCTCCAACCGCATCATGCAGACCGGCGTCTCCCTGCGCGATTCGGCGGTGCAGGCAGTGGACGCCATCTGGCACGTGCTGATCTTCGCCGTCACCTCGCTGATCCTGTTCGCCCAGGCCGACGTCTGGCTGATGGTCCCGCTGGTCCTCTGGATCATCGGCTACGTCATCGCCCTCTGGTATTTCGTGCCCCAGACCAAGGAGCGCTCGGCCATCGCCTCGGAATCCCGCTCGCAGCTTTCCGGGCGCATCGTCGACGGCTACACCAACATCTCCACCCTCAAGCTCTTTTCCCACTCGGCCCAGGAGGAGCAATACGCCCGCCAGGCCATGGAAGAGCAGACCGAGAAAGCCGAGAGCGCCGCCCGCCTGATCACCGCCATGGGCGTGACCATCGCCATCCTCAGCGGCTTCCTCATTGCTGGCACCACGGGCCTGGCCCTCTGGCTCTGGCACCAGGGCGTCATCAGCGTCGGCGCCATCGCTCTGGCCACCGGCCTGGTGATCCGCATCAACAGCATGTCCGGCTGGATCATGTGGGTGGTCAACGGCATCTTCGAGAACATCGGCATGGTGCAGGATGGCATGAGCACCATCGCCAAGCCGCGCCAGGTCGGCGACGCTCCGGACGCCAAGCCGCTGCAGGTGACCCGTGGCGCGGTGCTGTTCGAGGACATCGCCTTCCACTACGGCAAAGGCGCCGGCATCATCGAAGGCCTGACCCTGGACGTGGCCCCGGGCGAGAAGATTGGCCTCGTCGGCCCCTCGGGCGCCGGCAAGTCGACACTGATCAATGTGCTCTTGCGCCTCTATGACCTGGAAGGCGGTCGCATCTTGGTCGACGGCCAGGACATCGCCCATGTCACCCAGGAAAGCCTGAGATGCCAGATCGGCGTGGTCACCCAGGACACCTCGCTGCTGCACCGTTCGATCCGCGAGAATCTGCTCTACGGCCGTCCCGAGGCCACTGATGAAGAGCTGCACGCCGCCCTGCGCAAGGCCAAGGCCGACGACTTCATCGCCCGTATCACCGACGCCCATGGTCGTACCGGGCTGGATGCCCAGGTGGGTGAACGCGGCGTCAAGCTTTCCGGCGGTCAGCGCCAGCGCATCGCCATCGCCCGCACCCTGCTCAAGGACGCGCCCATCCTGCTGCTGGACGAAGCCACCTCCGCCCTCGACTCCGAGGTGGAGGCCGCGATCCAGGAAAGCCTGGAAACCTTGATGGAAGGCAAGACGGTGATCGCCATCGCCCACCGGCTGTCGACCATCTCGCGCATGGACCGCCTGGTGGTCATGGAACGTGGCCAGATCGTCGAGATGGGTTCCCACGACGAACTGATCGCCTACAATGGCCTCTATGCCCGCCTATGGCGTCACCAGACCGGCGGTTTCGTCGGTCACGGCGTGCCGGGCAGGCAACGGGTACGCAGCAGCTCCAGTTGACGTTCCTGGTCCAGGCCCGGGTAGAAGCCTTCGATCTTCTGCAGGCCACCCAGCCAGCTGCGCCGCTCCACCACGCACTCGAACACCGGGCAGGCCGCCTGCCCGGTACCGCCGCAGTCGCGGTAGTAGGTCAGTCGCTGGCTCTTTTGCGCCGTGCCTTGGAAGGGACCGGGGCGATCCTGCAGGACATAGAAGTCGATCTCCGCCGCGCCGCGATGATTCTCCCACTGGAACGCCAGGGTGCTGGGATAGAAAAGCACCAGCAGGCCCGCCAGCAGCACCCAGAGAATGCCCGCCGTCACCGGCAGGGGTAGCCGCGAACGAAAGCGGCGCCCACCCCGGATGATCAGCGCCGTCACCACGGTGACCAGCGCCAGAGCGATGCACAGGGACGGCAGGCCGGTGATGACCTGACCGGCCACGCCGATGTCCAGCCCGCTGGGCGACGGTACCGTTCGATAGCCGATCTCCAATCGTTCCCAGCCCACTCGATTGCCGATCAGGCCGGCGAGACCAAAGGCGGCGGCCAGGCCGACCAGAGCCCAGAAGGTACGAGGATTGCTGCTGCGCATGGGGAATCGTCCAGACAAAGACCGGGAGACTGCCTAAGCCCGCCGGTGAAGGCAAATCCGAATTTCTCCTGACCCTGGCCCTCTATTGAAAGCCCCCTGCCGAGGAGTCCGCCCATGTCCATCGATCTCGCCCGTGCCGTCCACATCGTCGAAAAGGCCTTTCTGCCCCTGCGCGGCAACGTCCGCGAAGATCCCAGCGACGCCAGCTTTTCCCTTGAGGTGACCGACGGCGCCCGGGTACTGGCCTCGATCGCCCATGTCGCGCGCAGTCAATACAGCCATGCCGGCCACCTCGCCGCCCTGATCGAGCAGACTCGCCTGGAGCTGGCACGCGATGGCTACCTGCTGGAGCCCTGGTCGATGCCGGGTTAGACCGCCGCCCCTGGTCGGCGACCGCGAGGTTCGGCAAGGCGGTGTCGAGCTGATAGACTGCCGCCCCGCAGCCGCCACACCCCGTGGCCCAACGCGAGTGGTTATCGTGGAAATTTTCAAAGAATTCATTTTCGAAGCCGCGCACTTCCTGCCCAATGTTCCGGCAGGCCACAAGTGCGGACGTCTCCATGGGCATTCCTTCAAGGTAGGCCTGCACATCGAAGGTGCTGTCGATCCCCATACCGGCTGGGTCCGGGATTTCGCCGATATCAAGGCCGCCTTCAAACCCCTGTACGAGCGTCTCGACCACCATTATCTGAACGACATCCCGGGTCTCGAGAACCCTACCAGCGAAGTGCTCGCGCGCTGGATCTGGCAACAGCTCAAGCCCCTGCTCCCCGAACTCAGCCAGGTTCGCGTCCATGAGACCTGCACCTGTGGCTGCATCTACCGCGGCGACTAGGCTTGTCGGAAAAGCGCCTGCGCTCGGCCATACTGCGTTGAAAATCATCCCGGAATGCTCATTTACCCCTCGTAAACTCCGCTTCCTCGCTGATTTTCGCCTTGCCTGACCTTCGCTCGGCTGCTGTTCAGACAAGCCTTAATTTTTCCCTCCCATTCAAGGTGCCGATGGCGGCAGTCATTTTTCTGCCATAATTCGCGCCTGCCAACTGTCGACGTATTCCCATGTTCGAACTTTTCAGCGGACTCCACGCCTGGGTCGCCATCAGCCTCGTCTTGGCCCTGGCCTTTGTGCTGGCCTTTGAATTCATCAACGGCTTTCACGACACCGCCAACGCCGTCGCCACGGTGATCTACACCAAGGCGATGCCCCCGCACCTCGCGGTGTTCTTTTCCGGCATCTTCAACTTCCTCGGCGTGCTGCTCGGTGGCGTCGGCGTCGCCTACGCCATCGTCCACCTCTTGCCGGTGGAGCTGCTGATCAACGTCAACACCGGCCACGGCCTGGCCATGGTGTTTTCGCTGCTCGCCGCCGCCATCACCTGGAACCTGGGCACCTGGTACTTCGGTATCCCCGCCTCCAGCTCCCACACCCTGATCGGCTCCATCCTTGGCGTCGGCGTGACCAACGCCCTGTTGACCGGTATCCCGGTGAGCGAAGGGGTGAACTGGCAGAAGGCGATCGACATCGGCCTGTCGCTGATCTTCTCGCCACTGGCCGGCTTCGCCGTCGCCGGTCTGCTGCTGCTCGCGCTCAAGCGCTGGCGACCGCTGTCGAAGATGCACAAGACCCCGGAACAGCGCCGCGAACTGGATGCCAAGAAGCACCCACCCTTCTGGAATCGCCTGATGCTGGTCCTCTCGGCCATGGGCATGAGTTTCGTGCATGGATCCAACGACGGCCAGAAAGGCATCGGCCTGATCATGCTGGTGCTCATCGGTATCGTCCCGGCCAAGTTCGTGCTGGATCTGGACAGCACCACCTACCAGATCGAACGGACCCGTGACGCCGCCATCCACCTGGGCCAGTTCTATGAGCGCCAGGGCGACAACCTCAAGGACTTCCTTGCCGAAGTACCCGGCAATCGCGACCTGCCCCAGGAATTCCGCTGCGCCCCGCACATGACCGTACCAACGCTGCAGGCGCTGCTGGCCGACCTGGAAGGCGTCACCGACTACCGTGCCATGAGCGACGACCATCGCCAGCAGGTGCGCCGCTACCTGCTGTGCCTGGACGACACCGCCAAGAAGGTGAGCAAGCTGCCGGTGCTGACCGCGCGCGATCGCGACGATCTCAGCCGCCTGCGCAAGGACCTCACCAGCACCACCGAATACGCCCCCTTCTGGGTCATCATCGCCGTCGCCCTGGCCCTGGGCATCGGCACCATGGTCGGTTGGCGCCGCGTGGTGCTCACCGTGGGCGAGAAGATCGGCCGCCAGGGCATGACCTATGCCCAAGGCGTCAGCGCCCAGGTGACGGCGGTGGCGGCCATCGGCATGGCCAACGTCTTCGCCCTGCCCGTCTCCACCACCCACGTGCTGTCCTCGGGCGTGGCCGGCACCATGGTCGCCAACCGCAGCGGCCTGCAGGGCAGCACGGTGCGCAACATCCTCATGGCCTGGGTCCTGACCCTGCCGGCCTCCATGGCCCTCTCCGCCGGCCTGTTCTGGCTGGCGCACCTGTTCCTGTGATCCCCATCCACCGGGCTCCGCGCGAGCGGTGCCCGGTTGGACCCCTCGTCGGGAAAGCCTGAACAGGATAGCTATTGACGAGTCTAGAGAAATGTGTCCCAGCAAAGACACCTTTCCGAGACAGCCGTACGGTGAACGTCAATGACTCCTGCGACCTACATCCTTCTTCTGATACTTGGCTGGCTAGCCCTATCGCTGGCCATACTCTGGGCCATGCTGCGCCTGGCGCGGCGCGCCCGCCCCGCGGCGATGCCCTCGCCCAGGGTGCTGCCAAAGGCAACCCCCACCGTCCCCGTGAGTCCAGGCAAACACCTGGTCTGCTAGAGCTCTGGACGTGACGAAGCCACCTCGACACCTAAGCGGTGCGCGGGAGAAAAAGGAAGGATTCTTATTGTTTGAGAAGAAGGGATTCGAGCGAAAGCGAATCAGGTGAGCAGGGTGTTTTCCTGAGCGCTGCGGCTCATCTGCTCGAGAATCTGGTCTTGCTGTTGCGGGGTCAGGGTGTCCCAGCAGTGGTGCTTGATGAACAGCCCGGCGCCAAAGGCGACGTACAGCGATAGGGCGACGATGACGAGCGTTTCCAGCCCGACGATAGCCCAGGAACGACTCTTGGACGCATTGTCCTTGGTTTTCATAACGACCTCGTGAAATTTAGAGGGGCAATAGTTTAGTCCCTTAAGCAACTTCCGTGCAGCGCCAGTCGTCGATTGGTCAAGTTCGTTGACCTGACACCGTGACGAACTTGCCCAAGTTCGACGGCCCTTCCGGGTCGGCGACTTCCCCCCACAGCCAAGCTGTAGTGGCACGAATGCACGCCAGGCGCCGCGCTGGTATACTCCGCCGACTGACGGGTCGCTGCAGGCCCTGCCGGTTCCGCTGGCTGTATCGGCCGATCCTGCAACTTCCGCAGCGACGCTTTGTCGCATCGCACGTCCATCGCCGCCGCGCCTGTCGCGCGGTCCGATAACGCCTTCTTGGGGCGTCTATCGACTCAAGGGTCGATCCTCGCTCGCCCGGCTTCGCGCCACAGCTGTGATAAAGAGGAGTTAAAGCAAGACATGTCCACCACGTCGAAGATCATCTACACCCTGACCGACGAAGCGCCCGCCCTGGCGACCTATTCGCTGCTCCCCATCGTCGAGGCCATCACCGCCTCTTCCGGCGTCGCCCTCGAAACCCGTGACATCTCCCTTGCCGGCCGCATCATCGCCCTCTTCCCCGAGTACCTGAAGGAAGAGCAGCGCATCTCCGACCACCTCGCCGAACTCGGCGAACTGGCCACCACTCCTGAAGCCAACATCATCAAGCTGCCTAACATCAGCGCCTCGGTGCCGCAGCTCAAGGCCGCGATCAAGGAACTGCAGGGCCAGGGTTACGCCCTGCCGGACTATCCGGATGAGCCCAAGGACGACAAGGAAAAGGACGTCAAGGCGCGCTACGACAAGGTCAAGGGCAGCGCCGTGAACCCGGTCCTGCGCGAAGGCAACTCCGACCGCCGCGCGCCGCTGTCGGTCAAGAACTACGCCCGCAAGCACCCCCATCGCATGGGCGCCTGGAGTGCCGACTCCAAGTCCCACGTCGCCCATATGGACGCCCATGACTTCTATGGCAGCGAGCGCTCGGCCACCGTCGAGAACGCCGGCAGCCTGAAGATCGAACTGATCGGCAAGGACGGCAGCAGCAAGGTCCTCAAAGAGAAGACCGCGGTCAAGGCCGGCGAGATCGTCGATGCCTCGACCATGAGCCGCAAGGCCCTGCAGAGCTTCATCGCCGCCCAGATCGAAGACGCCAAGGCCCAGGGCGTGCTGTTCTCCGTGCACCTGAAGGCCACCATGATGAAGGTCTCCGACCCCATCATGTTCGGCATCATCGTCGGCGAGTTCTACAAGGACGTGCTGACCAAGCACGAAGCCGCCCTGAAAGAAGCCGGCTTCGATCGCAACAACGGCATCGGCGACCTCTACGCCCGTCTGTCCAGCCTGCCGGAAGCCACCCAGGCCGCCATCAAGGCCGACTTCGACGCCCAGTACGCCCAGCGCCCGGCACTGGCCATGGTCAACTCCGACAAGGGCATCACCAACCTGCATGTGCCGAGCGACGTCATCGTCGACGCCTCCATGCCGGCCATGATCCGTGACTCCGGCAAGATGTGGAACGCCGAAGGCAACCTGCAGGACACCAAGGCCATCATCCCCGACCGCTGCTATGCCGGCGTCTACCAGGTGGTGATCGAGGACTGCAAGCAGAACGGCGCCTTCAATCCCAGCACCATGGGCAGCGTACCCAACGTTGGCCTGATGGCGCAGAAGGCCGAGGAATACGGTTCCCACGACAAGACCTTCCAGATCCCCACCGACGGTACCGTGCGCGTGACCGACGACCAGGGCAAGGTGGTCTTCGAGCATCCGGTCGAGGCCGGTGACATCTGGCGCATGTGCCAGACCAAAGACGCGCCGATTCAGGACTGGGTAAAGCTGGCCGTCAATCGTGCCCGCGCCAGCGGCACTCCGGCGATCTTCTGGCTGGACCAGAACCGCGCCCACGACGCCCAGGTCATCGCCAAGGTCGAGCGCTACCTCAAGGATCACGACACCAACGGTCTGGACATCCGCGTCCTGGCGCCCGAGGAAGCCACCCGCGTGTCCCTGGAGCGCATCCGCAAGGGCGAGGACACCATCTCGGTGACCGGCAACGTCCTGCGCGACTACCTGACCGACCTCTTCCCCATCATGGAACTGGGCACCAGCGCCAAGATGCTGTCCATCGTCCCGCTGATGAACGGCGGCGGCCTGTTCGAGACCGGTGCCGGCGGCTCCGCGCCCAAGCACGTCCAGCAGTTCGTGCAGGAAAACCACCTGCGCTGGGACTCCCTGGGCGAGTTCCTGGCCCTGGCCGAGTCCCTCAACCACCTGGGCGAGACCACCGGTAACGCCAAGGCCAAGATCCTGGCCAAGACCCTGGACCAGGCCAACGGCCAGTTCCTCGACAGCAACAAGTCGCCGTCGCGCAAGGCCGGTGAACTGGACAACCGCGGCAGCCACTTCTACCTGGCGCTGTACTGGATCCAGGCTCTGGCCGAGCAGAGCGACGACGCCCAGCTCAAGGCCCAGTTCGAGCCGGTGGCCAAGTCGCTGACCGCCGACGAAGCCAAGGTGGTCGCCGAGTTGAACGGCGTCCAGGGCCAAGCCGTGGACATCGGTGGCTACTACCACCCCGACCAGGCCAAGACCCGCCAGGCCATGCGTCCGAGCGCCACGCTCAACGCCGCCTTGGAACAGCTCAAGGGCTGAACCTGAGGGCTGCGCCCGCAGCCTGATAGGTTGATTCAGCGAACCCCGGCCCTGGCCGGGGTTTTCTGCATTTGGGACCGACAAAACTTAAGGCGTATACTGCGCGATTACCGATAGCGGAGTCCGAGATGGATTGGCACGCCCACGTCACCGTGGCCACCGTGGTGGAAGACGCCGGTCGCTTCCTGCTGGTGGAAGAAGAGAAGCAGGGTCGCCTGGTGCTCAACCAGCCGGCCGGCCACCTGGAGCCGGGCGAGAGCCTGATCGAGGCGGCACGCCGCGAGACCCTGGAAGAAACCGCCTGGCAGGTGGAGATCCAGGGCGTGATCGGCATCGGCCTCTATGTCGCGCCGGGCAATGGCGTCACCTACTACCGCACCGCCTTCCATGCCCGCCCCCTGGCCCACGAGCCCGGGCGCGCCCTGGACGCCGACATCACCCGCGCGGTGTGGCTGACTCTCGACGAGATCCGCGCCGAACAGGCACGGCTGCGCAGCCCCCTGGTCCTGGACGCCATCGAGAAATACCTGGACGGACACCGCTACCCCCTGTCGATGATCGTAGATATGAGAGGTTTTTGAAGTGAACGGCACCCGCGTCATCGTCGGCATGTCCGGCGGAGTGGATTCCTCGGTCTCGGCCCTCTTGCTCAAGGAGCAGGGCTATCAGGTCGAGGGCCTGTTCATGAAGAACTGGGACGAGGATGACGGCACCGAGTACTGCACCGCCAAGGAAGACCTGGCCGACGCCCAGGCGGTCTGCGACCGCATCGGCATCACGCTGCACACGGCCAACTTCGCCGCCGAGTACTGGGATCACGTCTTCGAGCACTTCCTCGCCGAATACAAGGCCGGTCGCACGCCGAATCCGGACATCCTCTGCAACCGCGAGATCAAGTTCAAGGCCTTCCTCGACTACGCCCTGGCCCTGGGCGCCGACTTGATCGCCACCGGTCACTATGTGCGCCGTCGCGACGTCGACGGCCAGACCCTGCTGCTCAAGGGCCTCGACGCCAACAAGGACCAGAGCTACTTCCTCCACGCCGTGGGCGGCGAGCAACTGGCGCGCACCCTCTTCCCGGTGGGCGAACTGGAAAAGCCCGAGGTCCGCGCCATCGCCGAGCTGCATGGCCTGGCCACCGCGCGCAAGAAGGACTCCACCGGCATCTGCTTCATCGGCGAACGCCGCTTCAGCGACTTCCTCAAGCAGTACCTGCCGGCCCAGCCGGGTGACATCGAGACCACCACCGGCGAGGTCATCGGCCGCCACCACGGCCTGATGTACCACACCATTGGGCAGCGCCAGGGCCTGGGCATCGGCGGCATGAAGGATGCCGGTGACGATCCCTGGTACGTGCTGAGCAAGGACCTGACCCGCAACGTGCTGATCGTCGGTCAGGGCAACGCCCACCCCTGGCTGTTCGCCGAGGCCCTGACCGTCAGCGAGATGTTCTGGGTCAATGGCCTGGACCTCACCCAGCCGCGCCGTCTCACCGCCAAGGTCCGCTATCGCCAGCAGGACCAGCCCTGCCGGATCGAACGCCAGGGCAGCGGCTACCGGGTGGTCTTCGACGAGCCCCAACGCGCCGTGACCCCGGGTCAATCGGTGGTCTTCTATGACGGCGATGTCTGCCTGGGCGGTGGCGTGATCGAACACTATCAACCTGCCTGCGCCGAGGCGCCCGCCGCATGAATCGCACCCAGGAACAACTCATCGCCCTGGGCGGCGTCTTCCAGGCCGCTGTGCTGGTGGACCAGTTGGCGCGCACCGGCCAGGTGCCCGAAGAACCCCTGGCCTGCCTGCTCGGCAGCCTGCTGGTCCGGGATCCGGGCAGCACCCTGGACGTCTACGGCGGCAGCGTAGTGCCGCTGCGCGAGGGCCTGGGCGCCCTTTCCAGCACCCTGGAGCGCAATCCCAACAGCCTGCAGCGGGAGCCCCTGCGCTATGCCCTGGCGATGACCGCCCTGGAACGCAAGCTGGAGAAGCGCGGCGACCTGCTCGACCTCATCGGCCGGCGCCTCACCCAGATCCAGTCCCAGGTGGAACACTTCGGTGTGGCCCACGAGAACGTCATCGCCGCCTGCGGTGGTCTCTACGAGGACACCCTGAGCACCTTCAAGCAGCGCATCCAGGTGCACGGCGAGATGCGCTACCTGCAGCAATCCGCCACCGCCTCGCGGGTACGCGCCCTGCTGCTGGCCGGGATTCGCTCGGCGCGCCTCTGGCGCCAGCTCGGCGGCCATCGCTGGCAGCTGGTGCTCAATCGTCGCAAGCTGCTCGATAACCTCTACTCCCTGCGCAACGGCTGATCCCAGGCCGGCGGCTGTACTACAGCCCCGGCCTTTGCGTGTAGAATTCGGCCCCTTTCTCCCCCGCTACCAAGAGAATGCCCATGCAGCTCTCCTCGCTCACCGCCGTATCGCCCATCGACGGCCGTTACGCCGGCAAGACCGCCGCCCTGCGCCCCATCTTCAGCGAATTCGGCCTGATCCGTTTCCGCGCCCAGGTCGAGGTCCGCTGGCTGCAGCGCCTGGCCGCCCACGCGGGCATTCCCGAAGTCGCGCCCTTCTCCGCCGAAGCCAATGCCCTGCTGGACAAGCTGGCCACCGCGTTCAGCGTCGAGCAGGCGCAGCGGGTCAAGGACATCGAGCGCACCACCAACCACGACGTCAAGGCCATCGAGTACCTGCTCAAGGAAGAGGTCGCCAACCTGCCGGAGCTGGCTGCGGTGAGCGAATTCATCCACTTCGCCTGCACCTCCGAGGACATCAACAACCTGTCCCACGCCCTGATGCTGCGCGAAGGCCGTGACCAGGTGCTGCTGCCGCTGATGCGCCAGATCGCCGGCGAGATCCGCGTGCTGGCCCATCGCTTCGCCGACGTGCCCATGCTGTCGCGGACCCACGGCCAGCCCGCCTCCCCTACCAGCCTGGGCAAGGAACTGGCCAACGTGGTCTATCGCCTGGAACGCCAGATCGAGCAGATCGCCGCCATCCGCCCGCTGGGCAAGATCAACGGCGCCGTGGGCAACTACAACGCCCACCTGTCCGCCTACCCCGACGTCGACTGGGAAGCCAATGCGCGCACCTTCATCGAAGACGACCTCGGCCTGACCCTGAATCCCTACACCACCCAGATCGAGCCGCACGACTACATCGCCGAGCTGTTCGACGCCATCGCTCGCTTCAACACCATCTTGATCGACTTCGACCGGGATATCTGGGGCTACATCTCCCTCGGCTACTTCAAGCAGAAGACCGTGGCCGGCGAGATCGGCTCCTCGACCATGCCGCACAAGGTCAACCCCATCGACTTCGAGAACTCCGAAGGCAACCTGGGCATCGCCAACGCCATCCTCCAGCACCTGGCCAGCAAGCTGCCGATCTCCCGCTGGCAGCGCGACCTGACCGACTCCACCGTGCTGCGCAACCTGGGCACCGGCCTAGCCCACGGCGTGATCGCCTACGAAGCCACCCTCAAGGGCATCGGCAAGCTGGAACTCAACGCCGCCCGCATCGCCGAAGACCTGGACGCCTGCTGGGAAGTTCTGGCCGAGCCGGTGCAGACCGTGATGCGCCGCTATGGCGTGGCCAACCCCTACGAGAAGCTCAAGGAGCTGACCCGTGGCAAGGGCATCAGTGCCAGCGCCCTGCAGGATTTCATCGACGGCCTGGAAATCCCCGAGGCCGCCAAGGCCGAGCTGCGCCAACTGACTCCGGCCGGCTATATCGGCAACGCTGCCGAACAGGCCCGTCGGGTCTGAGAACCTGCCCACGATCTGCTGCGCGTCGGCCAAACGGCGTTGAAAATGCCTTCGGAATGCTCATTTACCACTCGTAAACTCCGCTTCCTCAGGCCTTTTCGCCTTGTTTGACTCTAGCTCGCAAGATCGTAAACAGGTTCTGAGGCTGCCTACTTTTCTACGCCCGGCCTTGCCGGGCGTTTTTCATTGCGCGAGGTGTGCATGAACCCGGATCAACCCCTGCAACTGCTCGGCGGCCTGACCGCCCGTGAATTCCTGCGCGACTACTGGCAGCGCAAACCCCTGCTGATCCGCCAGGCCCTCCCGGACTTCCAGAATCCCCTGGAGCCCGACGAACTGGCCGGCCTGTCGCTGGAAGAGGAAATCGAATCCCGCCTGATCATCGGCCAGGACCGTACCTGGGAACTGCGCCGCGGCCCCCTGCCGGAAGACACCTTCGCCAGCCTGCCCGAGCGGGACTGGACCCTGCTGGTGCAATCGGTCGATCAGTTCGTCCCCGAGGTGGCCGAGGTGCTGGAGTCCTTCCGCTTCCTGCCCAACTGGCGCGTCGACGACATCATGGTCAGCTATGCCGCCCCCGGTGGCGGTGTCGGCCCCCACTACGATCACTACGACGTCTTCCTGCTGCAGGGCCATGGTCGCCGCCGCTGGCGCATCGGCCAGCAATGCACCGCCGACAGCCCGCTGATCGACGGCCTGGAGCTGAAGATCCTCGCCGACTTCCAGCAGACCGACGAATGGGTCCTGGAACCGGGCGACATGCTCTACCTGCCGCCGGGTCTGGCCCACGACGGCATCGCCGAAGACGAGTGCATGACCTACTCCATCGGCTTCCGCGCCCCCAGTGCTGGCGAGGTGCTCACCCACTTCACCGACTTCCTCGCCCAGTTCATCCCCGAGGACGAGCGCTACAGCGACGCCGGTTGCGCGCCGGCCAGCGAGCATCCGGCCGAGATCCCGCCCGAGGCCATCGAGCGCCTGCGCGGCCTGATGAAACGCCACCTGAGCGACGATCGCCTGCTGTTGGCCTGGTTCGGCCAGCACATGACCGAGCCACGCTATCCGGAGCGGGTCGCCGGGGAAAACCTCAGCGCCAAGCAGCTGCGCAAGGAACTCGACGAAGGCGCCCTGCTGATGCGCAATCCCAGTGGCCGCATCGCCTGGAGTCGCCTGGAAGACGAGGTGATGGTCTTCGCCAGCGGCCAGAGCCGCCTGCTGCCCATGCGACTGCAACCGCTGCTCGACCTGCTATGCTCGGCGGAGGTCCTGCACGAGGCCAATCTCGCGCCCTGGCTGCAGGACGACGATGCCATGCGCCTGATCCGCGAACTGCTCCAGCAGGGCAGCCTGATCTTCGCCGGAGAAGACGACGACGAGTGAGAGGGAGCCGCTGTGGACGAGTCCTTTGCCGATCTGACCCTGGACGCCCTGCCCGAACCTCAGCTCGGCCAGGATCTCGCCCTGCGCCTCGAAGGCCTGGACGCCCTGCGTGAGCACAGCGTCCGCCTCATCGCTCAAGCCAGCCGCCAGCTGTGTATCCAGACGCCTGACCTGGAAGCGCCCCTCTACGACAACCGGGACGTCGAGACGGCGATCAAGCGCCTGCTGCTGGGCCATCCACGGCATCAGGTACGTCTCCTGATCAACGACAGCGCCCTCGCGATGCGCCAGGGCCATCGCCTCATCGCCCTGGCGCAGCGCCTGACCAGCAACCTGCTGATTCGGCGACCACCGGCCGACCAGCAACCGGAAGGCGCCTGCCTGATCGTCGACGACCAGGCCCTGCTGCGCCGCACGGGCAGCGCACCCACCGGCTTCGTCCGTTATGGCGACCGCGCTGCGGTCAAGGTGCAACAACAGGTCTTCGATCGCCTCTGGGCGATCAGCCAACCGGATCAGGAATTGCGGAGGATGCTGCTGTGAAAGGCCTGCTGGCGCTCTTGCTGCTGTTGACGGCCACCGTTTGGGCCGCCCCCCGCACCGAAGTCATTCCGCTGCAATACCGCACCGCCGACGACCTGCTGCCTACCCTGCAAGCCGTCCTCGGCGGCGAAGGCAAGGTCAACGTCTATGGCAATCAGCTGATCGTCAACGCCGAGCCGGCCAAGCTGGCCGAGATCAAGAATCTGCTGGCCCAGCTGGATACCCAACCGCGGCGCCTGCTCATCACCCTGGCTACCCGCGCCGGCAGTTCGGGCGCCAGTCAGGGCTATTCGGTAAACGGCGATGTGCGCTCGCCCCAGGTGCGCATCATCGAGGACAGCACCGACCAGAAGGAGGATGGCGCCCAGCGCGTCCAGGTCACCGAGGGCTATCCCGCCTTCATCCGCTTCGGCGCAGACGTGCCGGTGACCACCTACCAGACCTCGCCCTATGGCCAGAGCTACGCCCAGACCGATTACCGCCGGCTCGAACGCGGCTTTCAGGTCACCGCCCGTCTGAGCGGCAACCTAGTCCATCTGGACATCAACAGCGTGGATGATCGCGCCGCGGCCATGCGCCCGGGCACGGTGCAGACCCAGAGCGCCGCCACTCGCATCAGCGGCCCGCTGGGGCAATGGCTGGATCTGGGCGGCTTTCGCCAACAGGTCGAGAGCGACCAGAACGGCCTCACCCGCTACTACTCGACCGAGGGTCGTGACGACCGACAACTGAGCATTCGCGCCGACCTCATCGACTAGCGAATCGGCGAACGGCAGAACTCTGGCGGCAACTGGCAATCTAGGACACAGGAAGCAAAAGAAACTTATTTGAGAATAATTCTTATATTCATTCTCAAATAAACCTGAAGTTCCGTTTAGTTTGATTCAAAGCAGTCCAATAGAATCTTTTTAAGCCAATAAATTTACAGAATGAATCGATAGAGCATAAAATCTGTCTGTGTTGCGACACCGTGTCGCACTGATAGCGCCTGATACCCAATAATTAAGGATTCAAAGCATGTCTGAGTCGATCAGCCTACTGACCCACAACTGGAGCTTCGCGGTATTTCTCCTGGGCGTGGTCGGTCTGATTGCCTTCATGCTCGGAGTCTCGAGCCTGCTCGGCAGCAAAGCCGTGGGCCGTAGCAAGAACGATCCCTTCGAGTCCGGCATCGTCCCCACCGGGGGTGCTCGTCTCCGTCTCTCTGCCAAGTTCTATCTGGTCGCGATGCTCTTCGTGATCTTCGACGTCGAAGCCCTCTTTCTCTTCGCCTGGTCGGTCTCCATCCGTGAATCGGGATGGGCCGGCTTCGTGGAAGCCTCCATTTTCATAGCAATTCTGTTGGCGGGTCTTGTCTACCTGTGGCGAATCGGAGCGCTCGATTGGGCGCCTGCGAGCCGTCGCGAGCGGCAGGCGAAGTCGAAACAATGAGGCTTTGGCAATGCAATACAATCTCACCCGGATCGATCCCGATGCGGCAGTAGACCGCTATCCGGCCGGCCAGCGGGAAACCGTGGCCGACCCCGTCGAAAGTCAGGTCAACCGCAGCATCTTCATGGGCAAGCTCGAAGATGTCCTGCGGGGCGCGGTCAATTGGGGGCGCAAGAACTCCCTCTGGCCGTACAACTTCGGCCTGTCCTGCTGCTATGTGGAAATGACCACCGCCTTCACGGCGCCCCACGACATCGCCCGCTTCGGCGCCGAAGTCATCCGGGCCTCGCCGCGTCAGGCCGACTTCATGGTCATCGCCGGCACCCCCTTCATGAAGATGGCCCCGGTCATCCAGCGCCTGTACGAGCAAATGCTGGAACCCAAGTGGGTGATCTCCATGGGCGCCTGCGCCAACTCCGGCGGTATGTACGACATCTACTCGGTCGTACAGGGCGTGGACAAGTTTTTGCCCGTTGACGTCTATGTGCCCGGCTGCCCGCCTCGCCCCGAAGCCTTCCTCCAGGGCCTGATGCTCCTGCAGGACTCCATCGGTGAAGAACGCCGCCCCCTCTCTTGGGTAGTGGGCGACCAGGGTATCTACCGCGCCGAGATGCCTTCGCAGCGTGAGCAGAACCGCGAGCGCCGCATCCAGGTCACCAACCTGCGCAGCCCAGACGAAGTGTAAGTCCCTTCCAGGACCTGCACGCTGACGACGATCGATTAGCGACGGAACATCATGACCGCAGATACCGCTCTGTCCGCCTCTGCGCTCGCCCCTGCCGGCGAAGCGTCGGTGGTTGGCGAACTCCAGGGCCAATTCGGCGCCGACGCCCTGACCCTGCAAGACACCCGTACCGGCATGCCGGTGATCTGGGTGGCGCGCGAACGAATCATCGAAGTGTTGCGCTTCCTGCGCAACCTGCCCCGCCCCTACGTCATGCTCTATGACCTGCATGGCGTGGACGAACGCCTGCGGACCCATCGCCGCGGCCTGCCCAACGCGGACTTCACGGTCTTCTACCACCTGCTGTCCATCGACCGTAACAGCGATGTGATGCTCAAGGTAGCCCTGTCCGCCAACGACCTGCGCCTGCCCACCGCCACCGGCATCTTCCCCAATGCCAACTGGTACGAGCGGGAAGTGCTGGACATGTACGGCATCCATTTCGACGGTCACCCGCTGCCCAAGCGCATGCTGATGGCCGACAACTGGCAGGGGCACCCCCTGCGCAAGGACTATCCGGCGCGGGCCACCGAGTTCGATCCCTATGCGCTGAACGCCGCCAAGCAGGATCTCGAACAGGAAACCCTGAGATTCAAGCCCGAGGAATGGGGCATGAAGGAGCATGCGGAAAATTCCGACTTCATGTTCCTCAACCTGGGCCCGAACCACCCCTCCGCCCACGGTGCCTTCCGCATCATCCTGCAACTGGACGGCGAAGAAATCGTCGACTGCGTGCCGGAGATCGGCTACCACCACCGTGGCGCCGAGAAGATGGCCGAGCGCCAGTCCTGGCACAGCTACATCCCCTACACCGACCGGATCGATTATCTGGGTGGGGTGATGAACAACCTCCCCTACGTTCTCTCGGTAGAGAAGCTCGCTGGCATCAAGGTGCCGTCGCGGGTCGACTTCATCCGAGTGATGATGGCCGAGTTCTTCCGTATCAACAGCCACCTGCTGTACCTGGGCACCTATATCCAGGACGTCGGTGCCATGACCCCGGTGTTCTTTACCTTCACCGACCGTCAGCGGGCCTACAAGGTGATCGAGGCCATCACCGGCTTCCGCATGCACCCGGCCTGGTTCCGTATCGGCGGCGTCGCCCATGACCTGCCGCGTGGCTGGGACAAGCTGGTCCGCGAATTCCTCGACTGGATGCCCAAGCGCCTGGACGAGTACGAAAAGGCCGCGATGAAGAACAGCATCCTCATCGGCCGGACCAAGAACGTCGCCGTCTACAACACCAAGGAAGCCCTCGAGTGGGGCGTCACCGGTCCCAACCTGCGCGCGACCGGTCTGGACTTCGACCTGCGCAAGGCCCGCCCCTACTCCGGCTACGAGAACTTCGAATTCGAGGTGCCCATCGCCCACAACGGCGATTGCTATGACCGCGGCATGTTGCGCGTCGAGGAGATGCGCCAGAGCCTGCGCATCATCGAGCAGTGCCTGCAGCACATGCCCGAAGGCCCGTACAAGGCGGATCACCCGCTCACTACGCCGCCGCCCAAGGAGCGCACCCTGCAGCACATCGAGACCCTGATCACCCACTTCCTGCAAGTGTCCTGGGGTCCGGTGATGCCGGCGGGCGAAGCCTTCCAGATGATCGAGGCGACCAAGGGCGCCAACAGCTATTACCTGACGAGCGATGGCAGCACCATGAGCTACCGCACCCGCATCCGGACGCCGAGCTTCCCGCATCTGCAGCAGATCCCGGCCGTCATCCGCGGCAGCATGGTGTCCGACCTGATTGCCTATCTGGGCAGTATCGACTTCGTCATGGCCGACGTGGACCGCTGAGCATGAGCACCGAAACCCTGATCCAAACCGACCGTTTCGTCCTGAGCGACACCGAGCGCTCGGCCATCGAGCACGAGATGCATCACTACGAGGACCCGCGCGCGGCGTCCATCGAAGCCCTGAAGATCGTCCAGAAGGAACGTGGCTGGGTGCCGGACGGCGCCATCTACGCCATCGGCGAGGTGCTGGGCATTCCCGCCAGCGACGTCGAGGGCGTGGCGACCTTCTACAGCCAGATCTTCCGCGTGCCGGTCGGTCGCCACATCATCCGCGTGTGCGACAGCATGACCTGCTACATCGGCGGCCACGAATCCGTGGTCGGCGAGATCCAGCGTCAGCTGGGCATCGGTCTGGGCCAGACCACCACCGACAGCCGCTTCACCCTGCTGCCGGTCTGCTGCCTGGGCAATTGCGACAAGGCCCCGGCGCTGATGATCGACGACGACACCCATGGCGATGTCCAACCTGCGGGCGTGGCCAAACTGCTGGAGGGATACGCATGAGACTGACCTCCTTCGGGCCTGCCAACAGCATCGCCCGTACCCCCGAGACCCATCCCCTGACCTGGCGCCTGCGTGAAGACGGCGCCCCTGTCTGGCTGGAGGAATATCAGGCGAAGGACGGCTACGCCGCGGCGCGCAAGGCGCTGACCGAGCTGGCACCCGACGCCATCGTCCAGGAAGTCAAGGACTCCGGCCTCAAGGGCCGCGGCGGTGCGGGCTTCCCTACCGGCGTGAAGTGGGGCCTGATGCCCAAGGACGAATCCCTCGATATCCGCTACCTGCTGTGCAATGCGGACGAGATGGAGCCCAACACCTGGAAGGACCGCCTGCTCATGGAGCAGCTGCCGCACCTGCTGGTGGAAGGCATGCTGATCAGCGCCCGGGCACTCAAGGCCTACCGTGGCTACATCTTCCTGCGCGGCGAATACGTCGACGCCGCCGCCAACCTGCGGCGCGCGGTGGAAGAGGCCAAGGCCGCCGGTCTGCTCGGCAAGAACATCCTCGGCAGCGGCTTCGACTTCGAGCTGTTCGTCCACACCGGTGCCGGTCGTTACATCTGTGGCGAAGAGACCGCGCTGATCAACTCCCTGGAAGGTCGCCGCGCCAACCCGCGCTCCAAGCCGCCCTTCCCCGCCGCCGTCGGCGTCTGGGGCAAGCCGACCTGCGTCAACAACGTCGAGACCCTGTGCAACGTGCCGGGCATCGTCGCGGGTGGCGTGGACTGGTACAAGAGCCTGGCCCGCGAAGGCAGCGAAGACATGGGCACCAAGCTCATGGGCTTCTCCGGCAAGGTGAAGAATCCCGGCGTCTGGGAACTGCCCTTCGGCATCACCGCCCAGGAGCTGTTCGAGGACTATGCGGGCGGCATGCGCGATGGCTTCAAGCTGAAATGCTGGCAGCCCGGTGGCGCCGGTACCGGCTTCCTGCTGCCCGAGCACCTCTCGGCGCAGATGTACGCCGGCGGCATCGGCAAGGTCGGTACCCGCATGGGCACCGGTCTGGCCCTGGCCGTGGACGACAGCGTCAACATGGTTTCGCTGCTGCGCAACATGGAAGAGTTCTTCGCCCGCGAATCCTGTGGCTGGTGCACCCCCTGCCGCGACGGCCTGCCCTGGAGCGTCAAGCTCCTGCGCAGCCTGGAGAAAGGCGAAGGCCAGCAGGGCGATCTCGATACCCTGCTGCAGCTGGTCAACTTCCTCGGCCCAGGCAAGACCTTCTGTGCCCACGCACCAGGCGCCGTCGAGCCTCTGGGTAGTGCCATCAAGTATTTCCGCGAGGAGTTCGAGGCCGGTGTGCGCAAGGCGCCCAGCGAACCTCGTCCGACTGCTTCCGCGACCGTGATCTGAGGACCGGCCCCTCGGGGCCGCTCCCATCGCTTTCTGGCCGGGCTCGACCCGGCCGGCGCTGCCACTGGCGACCGCCAGGGCGGCGCGAACGTTTTCCCATTAGCCAGACCCGCCCTGCGCGGGTGAGAAGAAAACCCTATGGCCACTATCCATGTAGACGGCAAGACGTACGAGGTCGACGGGGCGGACAACCTCCTCGAAGCCTGCCTGTCCCTGGGGCTCGACATCCCCTATTTCTGCTGGCACCCGGCGCTGGGCAGCGTCGGCGCCTGCCGCCAGTGCGCGGTCAAGCAGTTCGCCGACGAGAATGACACCCGCGGGCGCCTGGTCATGTCCTGCATGACCCCGTCCAGCGACAAGACCTATATCTCCATCGAAGACGCCGAAGCCAAGGAATTCCGCAGCTCGGTCATCGAATGGCTGATGACCAACCATCCCCACGACTGTCCGGTCTGCGAAGAAGGCGGCCACTGCCACCTGCAGGACATGACGGTGATGACCGGTCACAACAAGCGCCGTTATCGCTTCACCAAGCGTACCCACCAGAATCAGGACCTCGGCCCGTTCGTCGCTCACGAGATGAACCGCTGCATCGCCTGCTATCGCTGCGTGCGCTACTACAAGGACTACGCCGGCGGTACCGACCTGGGCGTCTACGGTGCCCACGACAACGTCTACTTCGGCCGCGTCGAGGACGGTGCCCTGGAGAGCGAATTCTCCGGCAACCTGACCGAGGTCTGCCCCACCGGGGTGTTCACCGACAAGACCCACTCCGAGCGTTACAACCGCAAGTGGGACATGCAGTTCGCTCCGAGCATCTGCCATGGCTGCTCCTCCGGCTGCAACATCAGCCCCGGCGAGCGCTATGGCGAATTGCGCCGCATCGAGAACCGCTTCAACGGCTCGGTGAACCAGTATTTCCTCTGCGACCGTGGCCGCTTCGGCTATGGCTATGTCAATCGCAAGGACCGCCCGCGTCAGGCCCTGCTGAAGGACGGCAGCCTGGAAACCGGCATCGACGCCGCCCTGGATCGCGCTGCCCTGCTGCTGCGCGGCAAGAAGGTGATCGGTATCGGTTCGCCCCGCGCCAGCCTGGAAAGCAACCACGCCCTGCGCGAACTGGTCGGCGCCGAGAATTTCTCCAGCGGCATGAGCGCTCGTGACCTGGCTAACGTGCGCCTGGTGCTGCAGGTCCTCAAGGACAGCCCCCTGCCCGTCCCGACCCTGCGCGCCATGGAGAAGCACGATGCCGTCTTCGTCCTCGGCGAGGATCTGACCCAGACCGCCGCCCGCCTGGCGCTGTCCCTGCGGCAGTCCGTCAAGGGCAAGCCCGAGGCCATGGCCGCGGCGCAGAAAATCCAGCCCTGGCTCAATGCGGCCGTGCAGAACATCGGCCAGAGCGAGCGCAATCCGCTGTTCATCGCCAGCGTCGCCGCCACCCGCCTGGACGACGTCGCCGACGCCCGTCTGCATGGCTCGCCGCTGGAACTGGCCCGTTTCGGCCACGCCGTGGCCCACGCCATCGACGCCAGCGCCCCGGCCGTCGACGGCCTGACCAGCGAAGTCGCCGAGCAGGCGCGCCTGCTCGCCGAAACCCTGCTGGCCGCCGAACGGCCGCTGGTGGTATCCGGTACCTCCCTGGGTGAACCGGCGCTGATCGAAGCCGCCGCCAACCTGGCCAAGGCCCTGGCCGCCAAGGGCAAGGCCGGCTCCCTGAGTCTGGTGGTGCCCGAAGCCAACAGCCTGGGCCTGGCGCTCTACGGCGGCGAGTCCGTCGAAGACGCCTTCGCCGCCCTGGAAAATGGCCAGGCCGATGCCCTGGTAGTGCTGGAGAACGACCTCTATCGCCGTGCCCCGGCCCAGCGGGTGGATCAGGCCCTGGCCCGCGCCCAGGTGCTGGTGGTGCTGGATCACCAGCGTACCGCCACCGCCCAGCGCGCCGACCTGGTGCTGCCGGCGGCGAGCTTCGCCGAAGGCGACGGTACCCTGGTCAGCCAGGAAGGTCGCGCCCAGCGCTTCTTCCAGGTCTACGAACCGAGCTATTACGATCCCTCCAGCCTGGTCCGCGAGGGCTGGCGCTGGCTGCACGCCCTGCGCAACACCCTGGACAACCGCCCGGTGGACTGGACCCAACTGGACCATGTCACCGACGCCGTGGCCACCGCCGCACCGCAATTGGACGGCATCCGCGATGCCGCGCCCAACGCCAGCTTCCGGGTGAAGGGCCTCAAGCTCGCTCGTGAACCGCACCGCTACAGTGGCCGTACCTCCATGCGTGCCAACCTCAGCGTGCACGAGCCGCGTGCGCCCCAGGACGCCGACACCGCCTTTGCCTTTTCCATGGAAGGTTATGCCGGCAGCGCCGAGCCGCGTCAGCAGATCCCCTTCGCTTGGTCGCCGGGCTGGAACTCGCCCCAGGCCTGGAATAAGTTCCAGGACGAGGTGGGTGGTCACCTGCGCGCTGGCGATCCGGGCGTACGCCTGATCGAGTCCCAGGGTGATCGCCTGAGCTGGTTCGCCGTGCCGACCGCTGCCGTGCGCGGCGCCGAGTCCGGCTTCCAGGCCGTACCGCTGTACCACCTGTTCGGCAGCGAAGAGACCTCTTCCCGCGCCGAGCCGGTGCGTGAGCGCATCCCGGTGGCCTACGTGGCCCTGGCCAAGGCCGATGCCGACCGCCTGGGCGTCAACGAAGGTGTCCTGCTGCGCCTGCAGGTCGCCGGTCAGGAACTGCGCCTGCCATTGCAGATCAAGGCCGAGCTGTCCGCTGGCTTGGTCGGCCTGCCCGCCGGCTTCGAAGGGATTCCGGTGGACTTCGCCGGCCTTACCGTGGAAGGACTGCAGGAGGCCGCGGCATGACCTGGCTCACCCCTACCCTCATCGCCGTGGTGATCGGCGTCCTCAAGGCCATCGTCATCCTCCTGGCGGTGGTCATCTGCGGGGCGCTGCTGAGCTTTGTCGAACGGCGCCTGCTGGGTCTCTGGCAGGACCGTCATGGTCCCAACCGGGTCGGCCCCTTCGGTGCCTTCCAGCTCGGCGCCGACATGCTGAAGATGTTCTTCAAGGAGGACTGGACACCGCCGTTCGCCGACAAGATGATCTTCGCCCTGGCACCGGTGATCGCCATGGGCTCGCTGCTGGTGGCCTTCTCGGTCATTCCGATCACCCCCACCTGGGGCGTGGCTGACCTGAACGTCGGCCTGCTTTTCTTCTTCGCCATGGCCGGCGTCAACGTCTATGCCGTGCTCTTCGCCGGCTGGGCGAGCAACAACAAGTTCTCGCTGCTGGGCGCCATGCGCGCCTCGGCCCAGACGCTCTCCTACGAGGTGTTCATGGGTCTGTCGGTGATGGGCATCGTCGCGGTGACCGGTTCCTTCAACATGAGGGACATCGTCGAGGCGCAGCACCAGGGCTGGTGGTTCATCGTTCCCCAGTTCTTCGGCTTCTGTACCTTCTTCATCGCCGGCATCGCCGTCACCCACCGTCACCCCTTCGATCAGCCGGAAGCCGAGCAGGAGCTCGCCGACGGTTACCACATCGAATACGCGGGCATGAAGTGGGGCATGTTCTTCGTCGGCGAGTACATCGGCATCGTGCTGATCTCGGCGCTGCTGGTGACCCTGTTCTTCGGCGGCTGGCACGGTCCCTTCCTGGACACCCTGCCCTGGCTGTCGTTCTTCTGGTTCGCCCTGAAGACCGCCTTCTTCATCATGATCTTCATCCTGCTGCGCGCGTCCATTCCGCGTCCGCGCTACGACCAGGTAATGGCCTTCAGCTGGAAGTTCTGCCTGCCCCTGACCCTGATCAACCTGCTGGTGACCGGCGCGGTGGTGCTTTACACCGCCACGCCGGCCATCGGCCAGTGAGGTATCCGTCATGATCAAGGAAATCCTGCACGTCCTGCATGGCACCTACACCCAGTTGCGCAGCATCGTGATGGTCTTCGGCCACGCCTTCCGCAAGCGCGACACCCTGCAATACCCCGAGGAGCCGGTGTACCTGCCGCCGCGCTATCGCGGCCGCATCGTGCTCACCCGTGACCCTGATGGCCAGGAGCGCTGCGTGGCGTGCAACCTGTGCGCCGTGGCCTGCCCGGTCGGCTGCATCTCCTTGCAGAAGACCGAGGCCGAAGATGGTCGCTGGTATCCGGAGTTCTTCCGCATCAACTTCTCGCGCTGCATCTTCTGCGGCATGTGCGAGGAGGCCTGCCCCACCACCGCCATCCAGCTGACCCCGGACTTCGAGATGTCCGAGTTCAAGCGCCAGGAGCTGGTGTACGAGAAGCAGGACCTGCTGATCTCGGGTCCGGGCAAGTATCCGGAATACAACTTCTACCGCGTGGCCGGCATGGCCATCGCGGGCAAGCCCAAGGGTGCCGCGCAGAGCGAGGCAGAGCCGATCAACGTGAAGAGCCTGCTGCCCTAAGGAGCTGTCGTGGAATTCGCCTTCTATTTCTCCGCCGGGGTGGCCGTATTGGCCACCTTCCGGGTGATCACCAACACCAATCCGGTGCATGCGCTGCTGTACCTGATCATCTCGCTGCTGGCCGTGTCCATGGTGTTCTTCGCCCTGGGCGCGCCCTTCGCCGGCGCCTTGGAGATCATCGTCTATGCGGGCGCCATCATGGTGCTGTTCGTCTTCGTGGTGATGATGCTCAACCTCGGGCCGGTCGTCGCCGACCAGGAACGCAAGTGGCTGACCCCCAAGGTCTGGATCGGTCCCTCGATCCTCGCCGGTGCCCTGCTGGTGGAACTGCTGGTGGTGCTGGCACGCACCCCGGGTGGCGCCACCATCGGTCACACCTCGGTAGAGGCCAAGGCCGTGGGTATCAGTCTGTTCGGACCCTATCTGCTGGCGGTCGAACTGGCCTCCATGCTGCTCTTGGGTGCCCTGGTCGCGGCCTACCACCTGGGCCGCAGCGACGTCAAAGACGGGATCGGCGAGTGAGTCGCCAAGGACTGGAGAACAGCCAATGAACGCCATACCTCTGGAACACGGCCTGGCCCTCGCCGGCGCCCTGTTCGCCCTTGGCCTGGTGGGCCTGATGGTCCGCCGCAACATCCTCTTCGTGCTCATGAGTCTGGAAATCATGATGAACGCCGCCGCCCTGGCCTTCGTGGTCGCGGGTAGCCGTTGGGGCGCTCCCGACGGCCAGGTGATGTTCATCCTGGTGCTGAGTCTGGCCGCCGCCGAGGCCAGTATCGGCCTGGCGATCCTGCTGCAGCTCTATCGCCGCTTCCACACCCTCGACGTCGATGCCGCCAGCGAGATGCACGGATGAACCTGCTACCCCTCACCTTCGCCTTTCCCCTGGTCGGCTACTTCCTGCTGGCCTTCTCCCGCGGTCGGCTGTCGGAGAATCTCTCCGCGCTGATCGGCGTGGGTTCGGTAGGCCTGGCGGCGCTGGTCGCCGCCTGGGTCGGCTGGAACTTCCACGTCACACCGCCCGCTGACGGCCACCTGACCATCGTCCTCTGGCAGTGGATGAACGTGGAGGGCTTCGCGCCCAACATGGCGCTCTACCTGGACGGCCTGTCGCTGACCATGCTCGGCGTGGTCACCGGCGTCGGCTTCCTGATCCACCTGTTCGCCTCCTGGTACATGCGCGGTGAAGAGGGCTATTCGCGCTTCTTCGCCTACACCAACCTGTTCATCTTCAGCATGTTGCTGCTGGTTCTCGGCGACAACCTGCTGCTGCTGTACTTCGGTTGGGAAGGCGTGGGCCTGTGCAGCTACCTGCTGATCGGCTTCTACTATAGCGAGCGCGCCAACGGCAACGCAGCGCTGAAGGCCTTCATCGTCACCCGCGTCGGCGACGTCTTCATGGCCTTCGGTCTGTTCATCCTGTTCATGACCCTCGGCACCCTGGACATCCAGGAGCTGCTGCAGAAGGCCCCTGACGTCTTCGCCAGCGGTGATCCGCTGATCGTACTGGCCACCCTGGCGCTGCTCGGCGGTGCCGTCGGCAAGTCGGCCCAGCTGCCGCTGCAGACCTGGCTGGCGGACGCCATGGCCGGTCCGACCCCGGTCTCGGCGTTGATCCACGCGGCGACCATGGTGACCGCGGGCGTCTACCTGATCGCCCGGACCCACGGCCTGTTCCTGCTGGCGCCGGAGATCCTGCACCTGGTCGGCATCGTCGGTGCCGTGACCCTGGTGCTGGCTGGTTTCGCCGCCCTGGTGCAGACCGACATCAAGCGCATCCTGGCCTATTCGACCATGAGCCAGATCGGCTACATGTTCCTGGCCCTGGGTGTAGGCGCCTGGCAGCCGGCGATCTTCCACCTGATGATCCACGCCTTCTTCAAGGCGCTGCTGTTCCTTGCCTCGGGTTCGGTGATCCTGGCCTGCCACCACGAGCAGAACATCTTCAAGATGGGCGGCCTGTGGAAGAAGATCCCCCTGGCCTACGCCAGCTTCGTGGTGGGCGGTTCGGCCCTGGCGGCACTGCCGCTGGTAACCGCCGGCTTCTACTCCAAGGACGAGATCCTCTGGGAAGCCATGGCCAGCGGTCACACCTACCTGCTCTATGCAGGCTTGGCCGGTGCCTTCCTGACCTCGATCTACACCTTCCGCCTGATCTTCATCACCTTCCATGGCGAGTCGCACACCGAGGCTCATGCCGGCCACGGCATCGCCCACAACCTGCCGCTGGCGGTACTGCTGGTGCTTTCGACCTTCGTCGGCGCGATGATCGTGCCGCCGCTGGCCGGTGTGCTGCCGGAATCCGTCGGCCATGCCGGTGGCGAAGCCAAGCACTCGCTGGAGATCACCTCGGGGGCCATCGCCATCGCCGGCATCCTCCTGGCCGCCCTGCTCTTCCTCGGCAAGCGTTCCTTCGTGAACGGTCTGGCCAAGAGCGCGCCGGGCCGCTTTTTCGGGACCTGGTGGTATCACGCCTGGGGCTTCGACTGGCTGTACGACCTGATCTTCGTCAAGCCATACCTGCTGCTGACCCGCCTACTGCGTCGCGATCCCTTCGACCAGGCCATCGGCCTGATCCCGATGCTGGCACGCGGTGGCAACCTGGCACTGAGCATCACCGAGAACGGCCGTCTGCGCTGGTACGCGGCTTCCATCGTGGGAGGCGCCGTGCTGTTGCTCGGCGCGCTGCTGCTGGCCTGACCCCCTGACTAAGGATAAGTACACGTCATGCTTCTGCCCTGGCTAATCCTGATCCCCTTCATCGGCGGCCTGCTCTGTTTCCTCACGGAAAAGACCGGCCCGCTGGTGCCCCGCTGGATCGCTCTGTTCACCATGCTGCTGGAGCTGGCGCTCGGCCTCTGGCTGTGGGCCCACGGCGACTACAGCCTGGCGCCGGCCCCTGGTGCCGAAACCGCCTGGACCGCGGAATTCCAGATGGACTGGATTCCGCGCTTCGGCATCAGCCTGCACTTCGGCCTCGACGGCCTGTCGCTGCTGATGATCCTGCTCACCGGCCTGCTCGGTGTGCTGGCGGTGACCTGCTCCTGGCGCGAAGTGCAGCGCCACGTCGGCTTCTTCCACCTCAACCTGCTGTGGATCATCGGCGGCGTGGTGGGGGTGTTCCTGGCGCTGGACCTGTTCCTGTTCTTCTTCTTCTGGGAAATGATGCTGGTGCCGATGTACTTCCTGATCGCGCTGTGGGGCCATAGCTCCGCGGACGGCAAGAAGAGCCGCATCACCGCCGCCACCAAATTCTTCATCTTCACCCAGGCCAGCGGCCTGATCATGCTGGTGGCGATCATCGCCCTGGTACTGGTGAACTACGGTGCGACCGGCGTCCTGACCTTCGACTACGAAGACCTGCTGCAGCTGCAGCTGGACCCCAAGCTGGAGTACCTGCTGATGCTGGGCTTCTTCATCGCCTTCGCGGTGAAGCTGCCGGTGGTGCCGCTGCACTCCTGGCTGCCCGATGCCCACGCCCAGGCGCCAACCGCCGGTTCCGTCGACCTCGCCGGTATCCTGCTCAAGACCGCCGCCTACGGCCTGCTGCGCTTCGCCATCCCGCTGTTCCCCAACGCCTCGGCGGAATTCGCGCCGATCGCCATGTGGCTGGGCATCATCGGCATCTTCTACGGCGCCATCCTGTCGTTCGCCCAGACCGACATCAAGCGCCTGGTGGCCTACTCCAGCGTCTCGCACATGGGCTTCGTGCTGATCGGCATCTACTCCGGCAGCCCCCAGGCGCTGCAGGGCGTGGTGGTGCAGATGATCGCCCACGGTCTTTCCGCCGCCGGCCTGTTCATCCTCTGTGGCCAGCTCTACGAGCGCATGCATACCCGTGACATGCGCGAGATGGGCGGTCTCTGGGCACGCCTGCCCTACCTGCCGGCCCTGAGTCTGTTCTTCGCCTCGGCGTCCCTGGGTCTGCCCGGTACCGGTAACTTCGTCGGCGAGTTCCTGATCCTGATGGGCGCCTTCCCGGTGGTACCGATGATCACCGTCATCGCCACCTTCGGCCTGGTGTTCGCCTCGGTCTATTCGCTGATCATGATCCACCGTGCCTACTTCGGCCCAGCCAAGGCCGAGGGTGCCCTGCCGGGTCTGAATGCACGGGAACGGTCGATGCTGCTGTTGCTTGGCGTGCTGCTGGTGCTGCTCGGCGTCTACCCGCAGCCGGTGCTGGATACCTCGGCCGCGAGCATGGCCGGTGTCCAGCAGTGGCTCGGCGAAGCCTTCTCCTCTCTCGTTTCCGCCCGGTAAGAGCGCCATGACCTTTACCTACGAACACTTCATCGCCCTCCTGCCGATCATCATCACCGGCCTCACCGCCGTGGTGGTGATGCTAGGCATCGCCTGGCGGCGGGATCACACCATCATCCCGACCCTGGGCGTGATCGGTCTCAACCTGGCCCTGCTGTCCTGCATCCCGGCCCTGGGCGTCGGCGCCATCGACGTCACCCCGCTGCTGCGCATCGACGGCTTCAGCTGCTTCTACATGGCGCTGATCCTGATCGCCACCCTGGCCTGCATGACCCTGTCGCACGCCTACATGGAAGGCTATCCGGGCAACCGTGAAGAGCTGTACCTGCTGCTGCTGATCTCCGCCACCGGCGGTCTGGTGCTGGTGGCGGCGCAGAACGTCGCCGGCCTGTTCATCGGCCTGGAACTGCTGTCGGTACCGGTCTACGGCCTGGTGGCCTACAGCTACTTCAATCGCCGTTCCCTGGAAGCCGGCATGAAGTACCTGGTGCTGTCCGCCGCCGGCTCGGCCATCCTGCTGTTCGGCATGGCCCTGCTCTACGCCCAGTCCGGCAGCCTGAACTTCGCTGACATCGGCATGCAGATGGACGCCCCGGCCAGCACCGGCCTGCTGATGGAAATCGGCCTCGGCATGCTGATCGTCGGCCTCGGCTTCAAGCTGTCGCTGGTGCCCTTCCACCTCTGGACCCCGGACGTCTACGAGGGCTCGCCGGCTCCGGTCGGTGCCTTCCTGGCCACCGCCAGCAAGGTCGCCGTCTTCGCCGTGCTGGTACGGGTGTTCCAGACCATGCCCATGGCCACCGAAGACGGCTGGCTGCACGATGCCATCGCCTTAATCGCCATCGCCTCCATGCTGGTGGGCAACCTGCTGGCGCTGATGCAGAGCAACCTCAAGCGGCTGCTGGGTTACTCCTCCATCTCCCACTTCGGTTACCTGCTGGTGGCGGTGGCCTCGGGCGAAGGCCTGTCGATGGAAGCCGTGGCGGTCTACCTGGTGACCTATGTCTTCACCAGCCTGGGCGCCTTCGGCGTGATCACCCTGATGTCCAGCCCGAGCAACGGCCAGCGTGACGCCGATGCCCTGTTCGAGTACCGCGGCCTGTTCTGGCGCCGTCCGTACCTGACCGCGGCGCTGACGGTGATGATGCTGTCCCTGGCCGGCATCCCGCTCACCGCCGGCTTCATCGGCAAGTTCTACGTCATCACCGTGGGCGTGGAAGCGGGCATGTGGTGGCAGACCGCGGCCATCGTGCTGGGCAGCGCCATCGGCCTGTTCTACTACCTGCGCGTGATGGTCACCCTGTACCTGACCGAGCAGGGCCTGCAGCGCCACGATGCGCCGATGAACTGGGGTCAGCGCGCCGGTGGCGTGATGCTGATCGCCATTTCCATCGCCACCTTCGTGCTGGGTGTCTATCCGCAGCCGCTGCTGCAACTGGCGCAGCTGACGGTGTTCTGATCCCAGACGCCGCCCACGATCCCCGCTTCGGCGGGGATCGTCGTTTCTGGCCCCGGTGAAACACCCGCCCTTGGCAGGGTCGCACCGTGACCGCTACCCTCGACCCCTACTCTGCCTTCTTCTGCCCTTTTCTGGAGACCGCTTTCTCCCATGCCTGCGTTGAAACCCCTCGCCCTGACCATCGGCCTGCTGCTTGGCAGCCAGGCTTTCGCCGCCCCTGTCTTCGACGTCACCGAACTGGGTGACCCGGCAACCGCCTGTACCGACCTCGACACCTTCGTCAATGCCAAGTGGGTGGCGGCCAACCCCATCCCGCCGGACAAGTCGCGCTGGGGTTCCTTCATGGCCCTGGGGGAAAAATCACTCAACGACCAGCACGCCATCCTGCAACGTGCCGCGCGCTCGGCGGATCGCGCGGAAGCGGGTTCGGTAGAACAGAAGATCGGCTGGCTGTATCGCTCGGGCATGGACGAAGCCGCCATCGAGCGCGCCGGCTATCAGCCGATCCAGGCGCAACTGGCCGCCATCGATGAGCTACGCACCACGGCCGACGTGGTGAAGTACCTGCAACAGAGCTTCGCCCGCGGCGACATGCAGGTGTTCTCCTTCGGTTCCGGCGCCGACTACCAGAATGCCAAGCAGCAGATCGCCTATGCCTACCAGGGCGGCCTGGGCCTGCCCACCCCCGATTACTACACCGAGGCCGACTACGCCAAGCTGCGCCAGGCCTATCTGGGTCACATCGCCCGACTGCTGGTCCTGACCGGGGTACCCAAAGCCCAGGCGGCCGCCCAGGCCGAGCTGGTACTGGCCTTCGAAAGTCGCCTGGCGCGCGCCTCGGTCAAGCCGGTGGAGCTGCGCAATCCGGAGAACCAGTATCATTACCTGAGCTTCGCCGAAGCCAACAAAGTCACGCCGCATTTCGACTGGCAAGCCTTCTTCGCCAGCCAGGGCGTCACTGGCCAGCAGGGCTTTTCCTTGTCCCAGCCCGGCTTCTTCGCCGAATTCGACCGGATGCTGGCCGAGACCCCCATCGAGCAATGGCAGGCCTATCTGCGCGCCCATGTGATCGACGATGCGGCGCCGCTGCTGTCCAAACCCTTCCAGCAGGAGAGCTTCGACTTCAACCAGAAGACCCTGAGCGGCCAGCAGCAACAGAGCGAACGCTGGAAGCGGGTGCTGCGCACGGTCAACGGTGCCATGGGCGAAGGCCTTGGCCAGCTCTATGTGCAAGAGCACTTCTCGCCCCAGGCCAAGGCCCGCGCCCAGGAGCTGGTGGACAACGTGATGCTGGCGCTCAAGGCGCGCATCGAGCAGCTCGACTGGATGAGCCCCGAGACCAAGCAGAAGGCGCTGGCCAAGTGGGACAGCTTCCTGCCCAAGATCGGCTATCCCGAGCGCTGGCGCGACTGGAGCGGCCTGACCCTCAAGCCCCAGGGCTTCTACGCCAACCTGGAAGCCGCCTCGCGCTTCAACTATCGCCATGACCTGGACAAGATCGGCAAGCCCACCGACCGCCAGGAATGGGGCATGTACCCGCAGACGGTGAATGCCTACTATAGCCCCACCGACAACACCATCAACTTCCCGGCCGCCATCCTCCAGCCGCCGTTCTTCTATCCGGACGGCGACGACGCCATCAACTACGGCGGCATCGGCGCGGTGATCGGCCACGAGGCCAGCCATGGTTTCGACGACCAGGGCAGCAAGTTCGACGGCGCCGGCAACCAGGTGGACTGGTGGACCCCGGCCGATCGCAAGGCCTTCGAGGCCCGCACCGGCAAGCTGGTGGACCAATTCGACAACTATCGTCCGCTGCCGGACCACCCGGACCTGCACGTCAACGGCAAGCTCACCCTGGGCGAGAACATCGGTGATCTCGGCGGCATCAATGCAGCCTACGACGCCCTGCAACTGGCGCTGGCGAAGAAGCCGGAGGAAGCCAACCGCACCCTCGACGGCTACACCCAGCAGCAGCGCTTCTTCCTCAACTGGGCACGGGTCTGGCGCAGCTCCGTGCGTGAGGAACAGCTACGCCTCTCGCTCAACACCGATCCCCATGCGCCCATGAGATTCCGCGCCATCGGCGCGCCGTCCAACATGCCGTCCTTTGCCCAGGCGTTCAGCTGCAAGGCGGGCGATGCCATGGTCCGACCGGACAAGAAACGCGTGGAAATCTGGTGAGTGGCCGGGGGCGTCCGGTGAACGGGTATCGCTTTTGCATTGGCTGTCGCCCCTCCCTGCCGGCGCCCCTTCCATGCCCCTAGAACTCGCCTTTGCCGAAGCCACCGCGACCGGTCCGCGCAAGGAAAACCAGGACGCCTTGCGTAGCGTCCAGCCCAGTGCGGCCCTGGCGGCGACCAAGGGACATCTGTTCGCCCTGGCCGATGGCGTCAGCGGCTGTCCGGACGGTGGCCTGGCCGCGCGCGCGACCCTCCAGGCCCTGGCCCAGGACTACTACTCCACGCCGGAGACCTGGCCGGTGGCCCAGGCCCTCGAACGGCTGCTGCTGGCGCAGAATCGCTGGCTGCAGGCCGCCGGCAATGGCCAGCCACTGCTGACGACCCTTACCGCCCTGGTGATCCGCGGGCGGCGCTACACCCTGGCCCATGTCGGCGACTGCCGTGCCTATCGCTGGCATGGCGGTCGGCTGACCTGTCTCACCGTCGACCACGTCTGGCAGCAGGCCGGCATGCAGCATGTGCTGACTCGGGCCCTGGGGCTGGAGAACCACCTGGTGGTGGATTTTCGCGAAGGCGAGCTGGACGCCGGCGAAACCCTGCTGCTGGTGAGTGACGGCGTCTGGGCGGCACTGGGCGAAGACAGCATGAGGCATATCCTGGTCGATGGCGTCATGGATCTGGATGCTACGGCCCAGGCTCTGGTCGCCGGCGCCCTGCATGCCGGCGGCCAGGATAACGCCAGCGCCCTGCTGGTGCGGGTCGACCGCCTGCCGGACATCTCCCTGGCCGACACCCTGGCCAATGCCGATACCTGGCCGCCGCTGCCCGCCTTGAAGCCTGGCCAGGCCTTCGAAGGCTGGACGGTGGTGGAGCGTCTGGCCGAATCGCGGCAATCGCTGCTCTATAGGGTCAGGGACGAAGCTGGCCGCCCCTGGCTGCTCAAGACCCTGCCGGCGGCGCTGCAATTCGACACCCTGGCCGGTCATGCCCTGCTCATGGAGGAATGGTTCCTGCGCCGCGTCGCCGGTCGCGCCTTCGTCGAGGTGCATCCGCTGCCCCGGCGCGCCCATCTCTATTTCGTGCAGCGCGAGTATCCCGGGCGCACTCTGGCACAACAGCTGGCCAGCGACGGACCCCTGGCGCTGGCCGACTGGCTGGACGTCGCCTCACGCCTGTTGCGTGCCCTCGGCCAGCTGCACCGACGCAACATCCTCCATCGTGACATCAAGCCGGACAATCTGCATCGCGGCCAGGACGGTGAGCTGCGCCTGCTGGATTTCGGCCTGGCCTATTGCCCGCAACTGTCCCAGGATCTGCAGGACAGCCCGGGCACCCCCAGCTACCGCGCTCCGGAGTCCTTCGAGGGCGCTACGCCGAGTCCGACCCAGGATCTCTATGCCGCTGGCGTGACCCTCTACCAGCTGCTGACCGGCGGCTATCCCTACGGCGAGGTAGAACCCTTCCAGCGCCCACGCTTCGGCGCGCCCGCCAGCGTCCTGCGCCGGCGCCCGGATGCGCCGGCCTGGCTGGAAGACTGGCTGCAACGCGCCGTGGCGGTAGAGCCGGGCGATCGCTTCGAAACCGCCGAAGAAGCCCTGCTGCTGTTGGAACAAGGCGAACGCCAACCCCTGACCCGCCCCCTGCCGCTGCTGCAGCGCGATCCCCTGCGCACCTGGCAGATCGTGGCGACCTGTTCGCTGACGCTGAATCTTTTGCTGATACTGCTCTGGCTCTATCGGCACTGATCGCGCGACGAAGTGGAGCAGCTTTTGCAGGCCACTGGCCAGCACCCTGTCCGAGCCCGCGCCATGTCCGATCACCAGATGCCCCCCGCCCTGCGCTTTATGCTCGCGGCGCGGCGCTGCGAATTGCAGCAGCTGGAAGGGCTCGCCCTGACGTGCGAGCTGGTGGAACGCGCCAGTGAACTGGTGCATGACCTGCAGCGCGAGCGGGGTTTCAGCAATGTTCTGCTGGGTACCGGCAACGATCGCTACCGCACCGCGCTGGAGCAGCATTCGACGACCGCGCGTCACAGCGAGGCCGGGCTGCGCGCCTGCCTGGAGGCCCTCGATGCCAGGGTGACCCAGGAACGGCCCCGGCTGCTCAATCGCATCGCCTGTGTCCTGCACCTGCTCGATGGCCTGAGCGGCCTGAGACGCGCCATCGTCGAACGCCGGGTGCAGATGCAGCAGGCCACGGGTACCTTCTCGCACCTTATCGGCAGCCTGCTGGCGGTCATCTTCGAGGCGGCGGACACGGCCAGCGATCCAGGTTTGAGCCGCGCGCTGGTCGCCCTGTTCAACTTCATGCAGGGCAAGGAACTGGCGGGCCAGGCTCGGGCGGTGGGCGTCGTCGGCTTCGCCCAGGGCTACTTCGACCAGGATCTGCTGGCGCGCCTGGATGAACTGGACGGTGGCCAGCTGCGCTGCTTCGCCGGCTTCCTCGACCACGCCGACGCCCGGGCAGCCGCCATCTGGGACGAGGTCCAGGGCTGCGCCTCACGGCAGCAGATCGAACAGCTGCGCACCATGGCCCGGCGCACCTCACCGACCACGCCGGTGGCAGGGGTCCTCGCCGAGCTCTGGTTCGAGCTCAATACCCGGCGTCTGGATACCATGCAGGCAGTGGCCCAGCATCTGGTGGCGGCCTTGCGGACCCGGTGCGCGGCCAGCATCAGGGACGCCCAGGCCGATCTCGACAGCCATCGCAAACTGTCGCGGCGGCTCGCCGAACTCGACCGCGAACCGGGTCAGCCGCTGCTGTTCAGCCTGGCGGCCAATCCGGTGAGCGACGCTGGGCCGGGCGAGGCGCCCGCCGGCATCCTCGACCTGCTGCAGGCCCAGACCCGGCGGCTGCACGAGGTCGAGGCGGAATTGCAGGAGACTCGCCAAGCGCTGGCCGAACGCAAGCTGCTGGAGCGCGCCAAGCAGCGTCTCATGGAGCAGTTGGCGCTGCCCGAAGCCGAGGCTCATCAGCATCTGCAGCGCCTGGCGATGCGCAGCGGCGTGGCCTTGGCCGAGGTGGTCCGCCGGATCCTGGCGCAGCCCGGCTGATACCGCAGCGTGCGCCCGGACGGCGCACATCGGCAGGGATTCGCCCCGCCACTGTGCGCCAGACGGCACCTCATCTCCAGCAAAGCCGCCATTCGGCGCTTGGCACGGTCTCTGCAATCACCCTCCTGAGCGAGTTTCGCTCCCACAGCATCTCCCGGACGACGGCGTCCACCCTCGCAGCTACGGCTGCCGAGCGTGGGCGCCGTTTTTTTATGCCCGCGCATTAAGGACAGACGATGGACGACAACTCCCGTAACGATGACCAGGCCGGTCGTGGACTCCCCCGCCGCAGTTTCCTCAAGCAGTCACTCGGTATGCTGGGCGCGGGCGCGGCCCTCAGTCTGCTGCCGCCCGGTCTGAAATCCGCCGCCTGGGCAGCGGGCAGCGATACCGTGGAGACGACCAAGGCCAAGCTCGGCTTCATCGCCCTCACCGATGCCGCCCCGCTGTTCGTCGCCGATGAGCTGGGACTGTTCGCCAAGTACGGCATGACCGAGGTGGAGGTGCTCAAGCAGTCCTCCTGGGGCACCACCCGCGACAACCTGGTGCTGGGCTCGGCGGCCAACGGTATCGACGGCGCCCATATCCTCACGCCCATGGTCTATCAGCTGGCCGCCGGCGAGATCACCCCCAATGGCCAGCCGTTGCCCATGGCGCTGTTGGCCCGCCTGAACGTCGACGGCCAGGGCATCTCCCTGTCCAACGACTACAAGGAGCAGCAGGTCGGCCTTGACGCCAGCGGCTTCAAGACCGCCCTGGCCGCGCGCCAGGCCGCTGGCAAGAAGACCTCGGCCGCCATGACCTTCCCGGGCGGCACCCATGATCTGTGGATTCGCTACTGGCTGGCGGCCAACGGTATCGACCCGAACAGGGACATCACCACCCTGGTGGTGCCCCCGGCGCAGATGGTCGCCAACATGAAGGTCGGCAACATGGACACCTTCTGCGTCGGCGAGCCCTGGAATGCCCAGCTGATCAAGCAGAACATCGGCTACAGCGCCCTGACCACCGGCGAGCTCTGGGCCAATCACCCCGAGAAGGCCCTGGCCCTGCGCGGCGACTATGTCCAGTCCAATCCCAAGGCCACCGTGGCGCTGCTCAAGGCGGTGCTGGAGGCCCAGCAATACTGCGACGTGGCAGCGAACAAGCCGAAGGTCGCCGAGATCTGCGCCAAGCGGCGCTGGATCGGCGCACCCGCCGAGGACGTGGTCGGCCGCCTGCAGGGCACCTTCGACTACGGCACCGGCCGGGTGGTGCAGAACAGTCCGCACCTGATGAAGTTCTGGAACGAGCATGCCTCCTTCCCCTACCAGAGCCACGACCTCTGGTTCATCACCGAGAACCAGCGCTGGGGCTATCTGCCCGGCGACCTGGATGCCCAGGGCCTGATCGCCAAGGTCAACCGCGCCGATCTCTGGCGTGAAGCGGCGGCGGCCATCGGCGTTCCGGCCGGGGACATTCCCGCCGGCAACTCGCGCGGCAAGGAAAGCTTCTTCGACGGCAAGGTATTCGACCCCGCCGATCCCCAGGCCTATCTCGCCAGCCTGACGCTCAAGGCCTGACGTCCCCCATCCCTCAAGGAGTGCCGCCGATGAACGCCCACACCCGGCCGCCCAAGGCCCTCGCGACCTTTCGTCCGCAAACCCGTCTGCGTCGCTTCGGCCAGCAGGTGCTGCGCAATGCTCTGCCACCGCTGGTGGTGGGCGCCCTGCTGCTGATCGTCTGGCAACTGCTGTGCAGTCGCCCCGGCGCGGCCCTGCCGCCGCCGAGCCAGGTGGTCAACGACACCTGGGAGCTGATCACCCAGCCCTTCTACGACAACGGCGGCAATGACGTGGGCATGGCCTGGCAACTGCTGGCCAGCCTCGAACGCGTCGCCTACGGCTACCTGATGGCCGCCGTGGTGGGTATCGCCCTGGGCGTGCTGGTGGGCCAGTCGGCCTGGGCCATGCGCGGCCTCGATCCGCTGTTCCAGGTCCTGCGCACCGTGCCGCCGCTGGCCTGGCTGCCGCTGTCCCTGGCCGGCTTCAAGGACAGCCATCCCTCGGCGCTGTTCGTCATCTTCATCACTGCCATCTGGCCGATCATCATCAATACCTCGGTAGGCATCCGCAACATCCCCGAGGACTACCGCAACGTGGCGCGCGTCCTGCGCCTGAATGGCTGGGAATACTTCCAGAAGATCATGCTGCCGGCCGCCGCCCCCTACATCTTTTCCGGCCTGCGCATCGGCGTGGGCCTGTCGTGGCTGGCCATCATCGCCGCCGAGATGCTGATCGGTGGCGTGGGCATCGGCTTCTTCATCTGGGATGCCTGGAACGCCTCGCGCATCAGCGACATCATCCTGGCGCTGGTCTACGTCGGCGTCATCGGCTTCCTGCTCGACCGGCTGGTGGCCCTGATCGGCCGGCTGGTCACCCGTGGCACCGCGAACTAGAGGACTCCCACCATGGCCCAGCCCTACCTGAGCATCGAGCACGTCGACAAGAGCTTCACCCGCAACGGCCTGACCTCCACGGTGCTGCGCGACGTCAACCTCAAGATCGAACGCGGCGAGTACATCTCCATCATCGGCCACTCCGGCTGCGGCAAGTCGACGGTGCTCAACATCGTCGCCGGGCTGATCGAACCCACCTCCGGCTCCATCCTGCTGGAGAACCGCGAGGTCCGCGGTCCCGGTCCCGAGCGCAGCCTGGTGTTCCAGAACCACTCGCTGCTGCCCTGGCTGACGGTCTACGAGAACGTCGCCCTGGCGGTGGACAAGGTGTTCAGGGGCGCCAAGAGCAAGGCCGAGCGCCATGCCTGGACGCTGCACAACCTGGAAATGGTCAACATGAGCCATGCCCTGCACAAAAGGCCCAGCGAGATTTCCGGTGGCATGAAGCAGCGGGTCGGCATCGCCCGGGCCCTGGCCATGGAGCCCAAGGTGCTCTTGCTGGACGAGCCCTTCGGCGCCCTGGACGCCCTCACCCGGGCGCATCTGCAGGATGAGGTGATGCGCATCCAGAGCGAACTGCGCAACACCGTGATGATGATCACCCACGACGTGGACGAGGCGGTGCTGCTCTCGGATCGCATCGTCATGATGACCAACGGCCCGGCGGCCACCATCGGCGAGATCCTCACCATCGACCTGCCGCGGCCGCGCGATCGCATCACCCTGGTCGACGATCCCCGCTACAACGGCTATCGCCACGCGGTGCTGAGCTTCCTCTACGAGAAGCACAGCCACCCCGGTGCCGTAGCCTGAAGATTCGCCCCGTTTCGAGGCAACACGCCTCGAAACGGGGCGATTTTGCGGTCTCCCGCGCGCGCAAACCCCGGATTTGTCTCGCTGCGGCAACTGGCACGAAGCCTGCAAATCCTCAGACAACATAGGTCTTTCTTCAACGGCGAGGAAAGACCCTCCGGACAAAGGCGTCCCAGCTGCTTGCAGCGGGACGCCTTTTTTTTGCGTTACAGTCGCCACCCTGGATACGAGAGGTCACTACATGAGCGGGAAAGTCTGGTTGATCGGTGCCGGCCCCGGCGATCCCGAATTGCTGACCCTCAAGGCCGTGCGCGCCCTGGGCGAGGCCGAGGTGGTGATGATCGATGACCTGGTCAATCCGGCGGTGCTCGAACACTGCCCGAACGCCCGGGTGATCCGCGTCGGCAAGCGCGGCGGTTGCCGCTCCACGCCCCAGGCCTTCATCCATCGACTGATGCTGCGCTATGCCCGCCAGGGCCGTTGCGTGGCCCGGCTCAAGGGCGGCGATCCCTGCATCTTCGGTCGCGCCGGCGAGGAAGCCGAATGGCTGGCCGCCCGTGGCGTCAGCAGCGAGATCGTCAACGGCATCACCGCCGGCCTGGCCGGCGCCACCGCCTGCGGCATCTCCCTGACCCTGAGAGGCGTAGCCCGAGGCGTGACCCTGGTCACCGCCCACACCCAGGACGACAGTGCGCCCAACTGGCCGGCCCTGGCCGCCACCGGCACCACCCTGGTGGTCTACATGGGCGTGGCCCGCCTGGCCGAGATCCAGCAGGGCCTGCTGGACGGCGGTCTGGCCCTGACCACCCCGGTGGCCATGATCGAGAACGCCTCCCTGCCCAGCCAGCGCGAGTGCCGCTCGACCCTGCAGGATCTGCAGGCGGACGCCGCGCTCTTCCAGCTGCGCAGTCCGGCGATCCTGGTGATCGGCGAGGTGGTCGGCCAGGCCGCCCTGCAACAGGCCCTGAGCTTCGCCGCCCAGGCCTGAGCGGCGAACTCCGGAGCCCAGCCGCCGTTCCTATGGGTAATCCCCCAGCAGAGCGGCGCCCATGGACCTCGTCATCGCCCGCCCGGACGGCCTCTATTGCCCGCCCGGCGACTTCTACATCGATCCCTGGCATCCGGTGGAGCGCTCGGTCATCACCCATGGCCACGGCGACCATGCCCGGGTAGGCAACGGTCACTATCTCGCCACATCGGGCAGTGCCGGCATCCTGCGCGCCCGACTGGGGGCCGACATCAACCTCCAGACCCTGGAATACGGCGAGGTCATCGACCACCACGGGGTCAGGCTGAGCTTCCATCCGGCCGGCCATGTGCTGGGCTCGGCGCAGGTGCGCCTGGAGTATCGCGGGGAGGTCTGGGTGGCCTCGGGCGACTACAAGGTCGAACCCGATGGCACCTGCACCCCCTTCGAGCCGGTGCGCTGCCATACCTTCATCACCGAATCCACCTTTGGCCTGCCGATCTATCGCTGGCGACCCCAGGCCGAGATCTTTGCCGAGGTCAACCAATGGTGGCGCGCCAACCAGGCCCAGGGGCTGGCCAGCGTCCTCTACAGCTATGCCTTCGGCAAGGCGCAACGCCTGCTGCACGGCCTGGATCCGGAGATCGGCCCCATCCTCGCCCATGGCGCGGTGGAGCCGCTCAACCGGGTCTATCGCGAGGCCGGCATCCGCATTCCCGAGACCCACTACGCCGGCGACTTCAAGAAGAGCGATCCCACGTTGCGCCAGGCGCTGATCATCGCCCCGCCCTCGGCCGGGGGCAGTACCTGGATCCGCCGCTTCGGCGAGCACAGCGACGCCTTCGCCAGCGGCTGGATGATGCTGCGCGGCACCCGCCGCCGGCGCGGGGTGGATCGCGGCTTCGTGCTCTCCGACCATGCCGACTGGCCGGGCCTGCTGTGGGCCATCGAGCAGACCGGCGCCGAGCGCGTGATGGTCACCCATGGCTCGGTCGCCACCCTGGTGCGCTACCTGCGCGACCAGGGCCTGGACGCCCAGGGCTTCACCACCGAATACGGTGAGGAAGACGACACCCCAGTCGCCACGGAGGCCCAGGCATGAAGGCCTTCGCCGAACTCTATGGCCGTCTCGACGCCACCACCTCCAGCAACGCCAAGCTGGCCGCCCTGGTGGACTACTTCGGCAGCGCCCCGGCCGCGGATGCCGCCTGGGCGGTGTACTTCCTCGCCGGCGGCCGCCCCCGGCGCCTGGTGCCAACGCGCCAGCTGCGCGAGCTGACCATGGCGCTCTCCGGCCTGCCCGAATGGCTGTTCGAGGAGAGCTACCAGGCGGTCGGCGACCTGGCCGAGACCATGGCACTGCTTATCCCCACCGCCGATGCCGCCAATGCCGAAGGCTTGGCCTTCTGGCTGGAGGAATACCTGCTCCCCCTGCGCGGGCTGCCGCCGGAAGAGCTGGCCGAGCGCCTGCCGCCGCTCTGGGGCGAGCTGGATCGCCAGAGTCTGATGGTCTGCATCAAGCTGATCACCGGCGAATTCCGCGTCGGTGTCTCCAAGCTGCTGGTGACCCGCGCCCTGGCCACCCTGGCGGACCTGGATCCCAAGCGCGTCGCCCAGCGCCTGGTGGGCTATACCGATCTCTCCCATCGCCCCACCGCCGAGGGCTATGCCCGACTGGTCGCTCCGGAAAGCCCGGATGAGCATGCCCAGCGGGGTGGTCAACCCTATCCGTTCTTTCTCGCCCACGCCCTGCAACTGCCGGTGGAGCAGTTCGAGGCGCAACTGGGCCCGGCCGAAGACTGGCAGGTGGAATGGAAGTGGGACGGTATCCGCGCCCAGTTGGTCAAGCGCGACGGTCGCCTGTGGATCTGGTCGCGGGGCGAAGACCTGGTCACCGATCGCTTTCCCGAACTGCATCCCCTCGCGGAATCGCTGCCCGACGGTACCGTCATCGACGGCGAGATCGTGGTCTGGAAGGAAGACGCCGCCCCCGACACCCTGCTCAGCAGTGAGGAGGTCAGCGAGCACCAGGATGACCAGGATCCGGCCGCGCCCATCCCCTTCGGCGTGCAGCCCTTCGCCCTGCTGCAGCAACGCATCGGCCGCAAGACCCTGGGCAAGAAGATCCTCGAAGACGTACCGGTCATCCTGCTCGCCTACGACCTGCTCGAATGGCAGGGCCACGACCTGCGCAGCCAGCCGCAACGTCAGCGCCGCGCCGAGCTGGAACGGGTGGTGGCGCGCTGTGCCAGTCCGCTGCTGCGCCCCTCGCCGCTGCTGCACGGCAAAGACTGGCAGGATCTCGCCCGCCAGCGCGAGGCCTCACGCACCCTGGGGGTCGAAGGCATGATGCTCAAGGCCCAGGATTCGCTCTATGGCGTCGGTCGTACCAAGGACATGGGCACCTGGTGGAAATGGAAGGTCGATCCCTTCTCGGTGGATGCGGTGCTCATCTATGCCCAGCGCGGCCATGGGCGGCGTGCCAGTCTCTATTCCGACTACACCTTCGCCGTCTGGGACGGTCCGCCGGAGAGCAGCGAACGTACCCTAGTGCCCTTCGCCAAGGCCTATTCGGGGCTTACCGACGAGGAGATGCGCAAGGTGGATGCCATCGTCCGCCGCACCACGGTGGAGAAGTTCGGCCCGGTACGCAGTGTCGAGCCGACCCTAGTGTTCGAGCTGGGTTTCGAGGGCATCGCCCTGTCCAAGCGCCACAAGAGCGGCGTCGCCGTGCGCTTTCCGCGGATGCTGCGCTGGCGCCACGACAAGCCGGTGGCCGAAGCCGATACCCTCGACATCCTGCAGCAGCTGCTGGCCTAGCGGATGACCGGCCAGGCACCGCCACCGGTAGCCGATGGTGCCATAGGCGCGCCGCAGGAACCCCGCTGGGCCTTGGCGCTCGCTTGCCTCCCGGCCTTGGCGGCGATCCTGCTTGCCGGCTGGTGGACGGGGACTTGGCTGCCTTGCGTGGTAGCCCTGGGTGGCGCCTATACCGTAGGCTTCGGCGCCTACAAGAGCTTTGCCGCAGAACCCCTGGCGCCCATGCTGGTGGCGGCGCTGGGGATGGCCTTTTCTGCCGTGGTTGGCTCCCTGCTGGGCCATCAGCTGCCGGCGCTGGTCATGGCCGGCGCCCTCTGGGCCGCCTGCTGCGCCTGGCTGTTCGCCGTCGGCAACGGCCCCTGGTGGATCACCCAGCAATGGACGGTGGCCCTGCTGGTGGCCGGCGGCTTTCCCGGTGACCTGCAGCAGGCGCTGCTGCGGGGCGGCCTGGTACTGGGCGGCGGGCTGCTGCAACTGCTGCTCTTCGCCCTGGTGCAAAAGGCGCTCTACCGCTCCCAATGGCGGCTGCGCACCGGCTCCCTGAAGGCCCACCTCCACGAGGTCGTGGTGCTGTTCGCGGACAGGTTTCGCCTTGGCCGCTACGGCTTCTATGCCGCCGCCGTGGTCGCTCTCTGCCAGACCCTGACCGGCCTGCTGGAGTACGGTCACGGCTACTGGGCGCCCATGACCGCGCTGCTGGTGCTCAAGCCGCGCCTGGGCGACACCTGGCGGCGTGGCCTCGGCCGGTTGGTCGGCACCCTAGCCGGCTGCCTGCTGGCAGGCGCGGTGGTCTGGCTCGATGACACCCCTGCCGTCCTGGCCGGCGCCTGCCTGCTGTGCGCGGCGGGCGCCTATCTATTGCAGGACGGGCGCTACTCGCTGCAGACGCTGTTCATCACCGGCACCACGGTCCTGATGGTTGCCCTGGCCGGCGCGCCCGAGGCCAGCATCGCCCGCGAACGGATCGGCAGCACCCTGCTCGGCGGCGCGGTCGCCCTGCTCTTTCTGGCGCTGGAAGCCGGCGTCGAACGAGGACTCGCCCGCCTTCAGCGGCGACGTCGGTTGCGCCAGGCGAACACCAGCAACCCCAGCAAGGCGCCCAGGTAGCTGCCAGCGTGCATCCAGGCCGCCAGCAGGAAACCTCCGCGGTCCTGTACGCAGGCCGGCACCCGCAGGACGCTGCCCAGCTCCACGGCGAGCCAGCCCAGGCCCAGGCCCAGCAGGGCGCAGCCCAGTGCCCCGAGCAGCACGGCCGCGCTGCCGCGCCAGAGATAGCGGTCACCGGCAGGCCGCCCGCGCGCCAGCCAGAGCAGCGCCAGGCCCAGCGGCAGTCCGGCCACCGCACCGGCCTGCAGGCCGACCCTGGCCGCTCGCCAACGCGGCGCCAGCGCCGTGTCGAGCAGGCCGAATTGCGGAAATTTCAGGCAGGTGAAGTAATCTGGACCCAGGCCATAGCTGACCTGATCATGCAGCGCCCCATAGAGCGCGGCCAGGGCGATCAGCGCCAGTAGCCTGCCCAGGCCGCTCGCCACCGGCTAGCCCAGGGCCTTGTGGTAGCTGTGCAGCCCCGTTCCCAACGGTCGCGGCAGAAAGCCGCAGTCTTGCAGACCGTGGCGGTCGTTGATCTCAACCAGGTAGAGCACGCCAGCGGTCATCGCCTTTTCCCGACAGGTCATCTCGCCTCGCTCCCGTTTCCTTTGCACACAGCCGCACGCCGCTATTGCTACCGAGCAGATACGATGTCTTATCGAATCGGGTCTTCTGCTACCTTTCTGCCCACCTTTGGCGCACGCGTATCTTTTTAGACCCAAAGCAGTGCGTTCGTCCGCCCCGGGCAGGAAAGCCGCGCCTTTCCGGTGCATAATGCGCGCCGTTTGGCTGGGTCGGCTGCTACAGGATGTAACCAACGCGGCAACCGCGTACAGATTTGGGACGATCTTCGCCGACTGGTAAGCTTATTGCTCCCGCGAGGGCACGGGCGTCGTACTGGCGCCATGATTTCATCCACATTCGCACTAGGATCCGACATGAAAAAAAGCTGGCTGACTCTCTCTGCGCTCGCCCTGTGTCTGGCCGCCGGTTCGGCGATGGCCAAGGAATGGAAAGAGATCCGCTTCGGTGTGGATACCACCTATCCGCCCTTCGAATCCCAGGCCGTCGATGGCAGCTTCGTCGGCTTCGACATCGAGCTGGGCAACGCCATCTGCGAAAAGCTGGAAGTGAAGTGCAAGTGGGTGGTGAGTGACTTCGACGGCCTGATCCCCGGCCTGCGCGCGCGCAAGTTCGACGGCATCCTGTCCTCGCTGACCAAGACCCCGGCGCGTGCCGAGCAGATCGACTTCTCCGACCTGCTGTGGTCGGGTCCCTCCTCCATGGTCACCAAGGAAGGCGCCAACCTGCAGGCCACCGCGGAAAGCCTGAAGGGCAAGACCGTCGGCGTGCAGCAGGGCACCATCCAGGAAACCTTCGCCAAGCAGAAGCTGGCGCCCAACGGCGTCAACGTCCAGAGCTACCAGAACCAGGATCAGGTCTATGCCGACCTGGTGTCCGGTCGTATCGACGTCGCCATGCAGGACATGCTGCAGGCCGAAGGTGGCTTCATGAAGTCGCCCCAGGGCAAGGGCTACACCAACACCGCCATCCACGACGAGCTGCTGCCGGCCGATACCGCCGTCGGTATCCGCAAGGGCAACGACGAGTTCAAGACCTTCGTCAACAAGGGCATCGCGGCCATCCACGCCGACGGCACCTACGACAAGATCCAGAAGAAGTACTTCGGCGACCTGAACCTCTACGATCCCAAGTAAGGTCGGTTCGGCAGACGCCCCCGGTGCCACCGGGGGCGTTTTACGTATGACCGCTGGCGCTCGTGGCGCCCGCGGCCTCACCAGGCGATTCTCCCAAGACGCATGCAGCAGAATTCCTTCGACTCCTTCTTGCAGTCCATCGGACTGGGCACGCTCAGCCTGCATGGCTACGGCCCGCTGATCCTGGAAGGCACCCTGACGACCCTCAAGCTCGCCGGCTTCGCGCTGATCGTGGCGGTCATCCTCGGCCTGCTCGGCGCCTCGGCCAAGCTGTCGCGCCTCGCGCCCCTGCGCTTCATTGCCCAGAGCTACACCACCCTGATCCGGGGCGTGCCCGATCTGGTGCTGATGCTGCTGATCTTCTACAGCCTGCAGAACTGGCTGGGCGCCCTCACCGACTACATGGGCTGGGATTACATCGACATCGATCCCATGGCCGCCGGTATCGCCACCCTCGGCTTCATCTATGGCGCCTACTTCACCGAGACCTTTCGCGGCGCCATCCTCGCCGTGCCACGCGGCCAGGGCGAAGCGGCCCTGGCCTACGGCCTGACCCGCTGGCAGACCTTCACCCTGATCACCTTTCCGCAGATGATGAGATTCGCCCTGCCCGGCATCGGCAACAACTGGCAGGTGCTGCTCAAGGCCACCGCGCTGGTCTCCATCATCGGCCTGGCCGATCTGGTCCGCGCCTCCCAGGAGGCCGGCAAGGGCACCTTCAAGCTGTTCTACTTCCTGATCGTCGCCGGCGTCATCTATCTGCTCATCACCGCCGTGACCAACGCCATCCTCGGGGCGCTGGAACGGCGCTATCACGTCGGCGTGCGGGAGGCCAAGCGATGATCGAACTCCTGCAGCAATACTGGAAACCGCTGCTGTGGACCGACGGCTACCACATCACCGGCCTGGCCATGACCCTCTGGCTGCTGGTGGCCTCGGTGGTGATCGGCTTCATCGTCTCGGTGCCGCTGTCGGTGGCCCGGGTCTCGGAGCGTCGCTGGCTGCGCTGGCCGATCGGCTTCTACACCTACGTCTTTCGCGGCACCCCGCTCTATCTGCAGCTGCTGATCTGCTACACCGGCATCTACAGCCTGGGCTTCGTGCGCGACCAGCCGATGCTGGGCAGCTTCTTCCGCGACGGCCTGAACTGCACCATCCTGGCCTTCGCCCTGAACACCTGCGCCTACACCACCGAGATCTTTGCCGGGGCCATCCGCAACACCCCCCATGGCGAGGTCGAGGCGGCCAAGGCCTATGGCCTGGACGGCTGGCGCCTCTATGTGCACGTTATCCTGCCCTCGGCGCTGCGCCGTTCGCTGCCGTTCTACAGCAACGAGGTCATCATGATGCTGCACTCCACCACCCTGGCCTTTACCGCCACGGTGCCGGACCTGCTCAAGATCGCCCGCGACGCCAACACCGCCACCTTCCTGACCTTCCAGGCCTTCGGCCTGGCCGCGTTGCTGTACCTGGCGGTGTCCTTCATCCTGATCGGCCTGTTCCGCCTGGCGGAGCGCCGCTGGCTGGCCTTCCTCGGCCCGACCCACTGACCCAAGCGGCCGCGCCCGGCGCGGCCCCGGAGTTGTCATGCGCCATCTCAGCCATCCGCTGGTCGCCCCGGTCCCGGGCACCGAGCGCTGCATCCACAGCTTCCACTTCGGCCCCGCCGACAGCGGTCGCAAGGTCTACATCCAGGCCTCGCTGCATGCCGATGAATTGCCCGGCATGCTCACCGCCTGGCACCTCAAGCAGCGCCTCAAGGCGCTGGAAGCCGCCGGTGAACTCCTGGCGGAAGTGGTGCTGGTGCCGGTAGCCAACCCCATCGGCCAGGACCAGCAGGTCGCCGACGTCCACCTCGGTCGCTACGAGCTGGAGACGGGGCAGAACTTCAATCGCCGCTTCCGCGACATGACCGCCCAAGTAGAGACGGTCATCGCCGAGCGCCTCGGCGATGACGTGGCCGCCAACCAGGCCCTGGTCCGCGCGGCCTTCCGCGAGGCCCTGGCCGCGGAATCCGCCACCACCCAGCTCGACAGTCAGCGCCTGACCCTGCAGCGCCTGGCCTGCGACGCCGAGGTGGTACTCGACCTGCACTGCGACTTCGACGCCGTGGCCCATCTCTACACCACCCCGGAAGCCTGGCCCCAGGTCGAGCCGCTGGCACGCTACTTCGGTTCCGAAGCCAGCCTGCTCGCCACCGATTCGGGCGGCCAGTCCTTCGACGAATGCTTCACCCTGCTCTGGTGGAATCTCCATCAGCGCTTCGGCGAGCGGCTGCCGCTGGGCAGCCTGTCGGTGACCCTGGAACTGCGCGGCCAGCTGGACGTGCGCGACGAACTCGCCGCGGCGGACGCCGAGGCCATCGTCAACTACCTACGTCATCAGGGCTTCCTGAGCGGCGTCGCCGCACCGCTGCCGCCCCTGCTGCAACCGGCCACGCCCCTGGCGGCGGTCGAGCCCGTGGCGAGCGCCCAGGGGGGCGTGCTGGTACTCAAGGCCCAGGTAGGCGAGCGCATCGAGGTCGGTCAGGTGCTGGCGCAGGTCATCGACCCCATCAGCGATCGCATGGAGGAGGTCCGCAGCGCCGTCGCTGGCATCCTCTATGCGCGCTCCAATCGCCGCATGGCCACGGCTGGCATGGTGATCGCCCACGTGGCGGGCACCGAGGCCTATCGCAGCGGCTACCTGCTCTCGCCGTGACCCCTACCCCTTTTCAGCTGTGGAATCCCTATCCATGTACAAACTGACCGTCGAAGGCCTGCACAAGCGTTACGGCGACCACGAAGTGCTCAAGGGCGTCTCGCTCAAGGCCAAGACCGGTGATGTGGTCAGCCTGATCGGCGCCAGTGGCTCGGGCAAGAGCACCTTCCTGCGCTGCATCAACTTCCTCGAGCAGCCCAACGCCGTGACCATGACCCTGGACGGCGAGCCCGTCCGCATGGCCGAGGATCGCGGCGCCGTCCGGGTGGCCGATGCCGCCCAGTTGCAGAATCTACGCACGCGCCTGGCCATGGTCTTCCAGCATTTCAATCTCTGGAGTCACCTGAGCGTGCTGGACAACATCACCCTGGCCCCGCGCAAGGCCCTGGGTGTGGGCAAGGCGGAAGCCGAGGACCGTGCACGCACCTATCTGGAGAAGGTCGGTCTACCGGCACGCGTGGCTGACCAATATCCAGCCTTCCTCTCCGGTGGTCAGCAGCAGCGGGTCGCCATCGCCCGCGCCCTGGCGATGGAACCGGAGATCATGTTGTTCGATGAACCCACCTCGGCGCTCGACCCGGAATTGGTCGGCGAGGTGCTCAAGGTCATTCGTGCCTTGGCGGAAGAAGGCCGCACCATGCTCATGGTGACCCACGAAATGGCCTTCGCCCGCGAGGTGTCTTCCCAGGTGCTGTTCCTGCACCAGGGGGTGGTGGAGGAAGAAGGTCCGCCAAGCGAGGTACTGGCGAGTCCACGGAGCGAACGTCTGCGCCAGTTCCTCAGCGGCAATCTCAAGTAGGCCTCGGGTCCCTGCCTGGGGACCCCGTGCGAACCAGGCGGCGCCAGCCACCCAGGTTCGCACCCGCCGCTGCCGAGGAGGCTTAGCGACGCTGCTGCGCGCGACGCCGTTGGGCAGCCAGCTGCTCGCGCTCGCGGCTGGGAATCGGGATGGCCTTCACCAGGCCGAGTCGGGCGAGCAGGTCCAGCATCAGAGCTTGTATACGGTCGTTCATGGAAACTCCTCGAGCCAGCGCTCAGTCAGGGACAGCTACAGCGGGCAAGGTTTGCTGCCCTCCTCCACAATATTGAGTCTTCACCGACCGATTCAATCCACAGGGCTGCGGTTGTTCGTCGCAACAGGGCTGAGCTTTGTCAGAAAGTATGTCTCTAGGCTGCCTGCCAGAGATGTCAGCTAGCAGACGTCACTGATTGGCCAGATGCCGATTGTTATTGGAACCCATAACAAATCTGTCTGTCTTGATCTGCGTGGCGAGTTTAATCCACCTCTCGAAACCTGACGAATGGTGAAAAAACACTGCCTTCGTTGGTTATCATCCCAGAGTGATAACGGGTTAGCCGCGGTTCCTCATCCAATAACAACGATGTCATCAGGGTGTTCGCACTCCGATGTTTTCCCTGCTTGTTGTTATCTCCATTACTTCTATCAGGCGCGTCACCAGCACGGCGGGAGTGCTTCCATGAACAGATCCTTACCTCTATTTCTCGTCCTCGGACTCCTGGGCAGCCCGGTGATGGCGGCCAGTTGGGGCATGCAGCGCGAGGTGGGGGATTTCGCTCTGAAGATGAGCACGGCGCCGTCCCGCAGCATGGCTCAGGGCCTGGTCGCGCCGAACTCCGCCGGCATGGGCGGCGGCTTCGATCTCACCCATGACAGCGGTCTGTACTTCGGCCAGTGGACGACCAACAACGCCTCGTCCGCAGAAGCGCCCCTGCTGGAGATGGATACCTATGCGGGCTACAAGCATCGCTTCGCGCCCGGCTACGGCTACGAACTGGGTGTGATCAACTACAGCAACCTGATCCAGAACGTCGATCCCAGCCGTGAGCTGTATTCCGGCATGACCGTCTATGGCAAGCGCCTGGGCGCAGCCTTTGCCAATGACCCTGGACGCCAGAACGCCTCGCTCTACGCCGACCTGGGTACCCTGCCGTTGATCAAGACCGGGGTCTCGCTCAAGTACACCAACTATGTGCTGGACATGCCCACCACCCTCGACAGCGGCGGCATGGTACGCAGCTTCAATGACTGGTCGGTGAATCTGAGTCGCAAATGGGTGAACACCCTATTCAACCTGACCTACAGCGGCACCAGCCTGAGAGGCGCCGACTGCTCGGTGTATTCGGGCCACAACACCTATTGCGACAGCGCCCTGATGCTCAAGGCCTCTCACCCCTTCTTCTAAACACCACAGCTGTCCGCTACTGCCGCAATAGACTGCGCCCAAGCCCCACCTGGGGACGTTCCCGCCCCAGTTGCTGCAGGGCCTGCCGCGCCCGCACCTGTTCCCCGGCCTCCAGCTCGACCAGCCAATTGATCTTCGCCCCTACCCGGGTGGCGATGGGTACGCCATCGCGATAGAGCAGGCGATTGCCGGCCACGGCAGGCACCTTGGCGCCCGGCAGCAAGGTGCCGACCAGATTGAGCGGATCCAGCGCCGACACGCATACCCACAGATCCTCCGGCGGCCGCTGGCGCCATTCCCGCAAGGGTGCGATGGCGGCCGGATCGGCGAACTGCTCGCCGGACAAGCCGGCGATGAAGCGACCACCCCGGATCTCGCCACGGGCCTCCAGACGATGGCAGGCGCGCAAGAGATCGCGCCAGGGGGGCAACACCTCGCTCTCACGCTGCAGCAGTTGCCAGCAGAGCACGCCATAGCGGCGCAGCAACAGCCCGACCAGCCGCTCCAGCAGGGCATCCGGCAACCGCTCCTCGGTAGGGGCCTCGGCTAGTCGCAAGGCCGCCCAGCGCCCGGCGTCGTCCATGCCGCCATAAAGAGGCATTCGCCCGCGGCGCAGACCGGTGCGGCTGCCGCGCTTGGCTGCCGGTAGCAACAGGGCGCGCAGACCGGCGAAGCTATCGGCGTTGATCGCGCCCCTACCAACCAGCTCGCCCAGGGCCGTTTCCAGCTCGCTGCGCAACAGGCGCGCCTCGCCGAGCAGCTCATCGAAGAAGGAGGCACCGCGACGCGTGAGCACCTCCAGCACCCGCTGCCCCTTGGGCGACAGGGCCTCGGCCAACGGGCGCGCGGTGAGGCTGTTCCAATCGGCCAGGTGGCGCCGGGGCAGCAGGACGATGGGTGACCCCTTGACCGGGCCGCCGCCACCGCGTCCGGGTTGCGGCAGGCGCAGCCAGACGACCCGACCAGCGCGGCAGAGATCATCGAGGTGGGTAAACTGGTAACCCGGTAGACGACTGGGCAGGACCTCCCCTTCCCAGCCGGCGGCGGCGACCTCGAAGCCCTCCAGCAGGCCGATGACCTGCTCAAGGCCCTCGTTACCTCTCAGGGTCGCCGGACCGGTCAGATGGTGGTGCTCCAACAAGAATCTCAGGTAGTCGGCCAGGGGCACCGGCTCGATGGCCTTGCGCAGTCGCCCCAGGGTATAGCGATGGATCCGCGCCAGGAGATGGCGCTCGCACCACTCCACGGCGCTGCCTGCCTCGGTGAAGCGCCCCTGCAGCACATAGCCTTCGCCCTGCAGGGCCAGCAGGGCCGGCGTGAGACGCGCCGGCAGGAGCCCGAGGCTGGCGGCCAGCTGGTGCTGGTCCACCGGACCGAGGGCGGTCAGGCGCGCGCGCAGGAGTTCCACCAGCGCCCCCTCAGGATCCACCGGCGCCTTGAATCCGGGCGGAGGACTGAGCAGCGGCTCCGTGGGGGTATCGGGAAACAGCACCTGAAAGAGCGGCAGGCGCTCGGCCGCGATCCACAGGGTGAGCTCCGGCAGCCGCAGCCGCCCGGCTCGGCCGGCTTTGACCAGCTGGCGGGCCTGGGTCTGGTGCGGTGCCAACTCGGCCTCGGTGAGAAAGCCGACGCCCAACAGGGCTTCATGCAGGTTGTCGGCACTTTCCAGCCGTGGCCAGGCTTCTTCGCGCACTAGAGCGATCGCGGCGGGATCCAGGGCGCCCAACTCGTCGGGCTCGGCGCCGCCGAAGCGGCGATTCTGCACCGCGAGCGTCCGCCGCTCCTCGACCGGGGCATCGTCCAGATAGGCATAGGGCTTGGCCGTGAGCACCTCGGCGGCCAGTGGTGACGGCCCGGGCAGGTCGCGGGTGAGCAGGGTCAGCTGGCCAGAGGCGATGCGCGCCAGCAGCGCCAGCCAGCCACGGCTGTCGAGGGACTCGTGGAGGCAGTCGTCGAGGGTCTGGCGGACCAGCGGGTGATCAGGTACCTGGCGCTCGCCGGCGAGATTCTCCAGGCAGGCGACCTGGTCGGGAAAGACCGTAGCCAGGAGGTCTTCGCTGCGCATGCGCTGCACCTGGGTCGCCACCTTGCGCCCGGCGCTGAAGCGCGGCAGGGCCAGGGCCGTGGTGGCATTCCAGCGCCAGCGCACGGCGAACAAGGGGGCGTCGAGCAGCGCCTGGATCAGCACGGTTTCGGCGGTGGCCGGATGCAGGTAGCGCCAGACCTCGTCGAGGACGAAGCTGTGGCTCGTCGCCAGCGAGAGGATCAGGGCATTCTCCGTGGCCGCCGCCTGCAGCTCAACATTGAAGTTGCGGCAGAATCGCTTGCGCAGGGCCAGGCCCCAGGCGCGGTTGATGCGGCTGCCGAAGGGCGCATGGATGATCAGCTGCATCCCGCCGGCCTGGTCGAAGAAGCGCTCCATTACCAGGGTCTGTTGGGTCGGCAAGGCGCCCAGCGCCTGGCGCGCCCGACCCAGATAGTCCACCAGTTGACGGGCCGCGCCCTCCTCCAGCGCATAGGCCGCGCCGATGCGGACGATGGCCGGTTCCGGCGGCTCTTCGGCACCGGGCAGCAGCGGTTCGAGCTCCGCCCGCAGCCGCGCCAGGCCTGCAGACAATTCATCGCTACGTCCTGGGGCCTCGCCGTGCCAGAAAGGGATGTTGGGCGGCTGCCCCTGGGCATCCTCCACCCGCACCTTGCTGCCTTCGATCTTGACGATGCGATACGCGGTGTTACCCAGCTGGAAGACGTCGCCCACCAGGCTTTCGAAGGCGAAATCCTCGTTGACGCTGCCGACGGTATGGCCCTGGGGTTCGAGCAGCACACTGAAGTCGCCGCTCTCCGGGATGGTGCCGCCGCTCATCACCGCAGTCGCTTTGCCGCCCCGGCGGCCGCGCAGAAGCCCATTGACCGCATCCCGATGGACGTAGGCCGCCCGCGGACCGCGGCGATCCGTATAGCCCTGGCTAAGCATCTCCACCACGGCTCGGTAGTCGGCTTCGCGCAGATCGGCATAGGGCTCGGCCTGGCGCAGCACGGCCAGCAGGCCGGCTTCGGACCACTCCTGGCAGGCCACCTCGGCCACCAGCTGCTGCGCCAGTACATCCAGCGGCGCCACCGGGATGTGCAGGGTATCCAGGTCACCACGGCGCACGCAGTCGAGCAGCGCCACGCACTCGACCAGGTCGTCCCGCGAGGTGGGAAACAGCCGGCCCTTGGGTAGGCCGCCGACCTGGTGGTTGGCCCGCCCGACCCGTTGCAGAAAGGCGGCGATGGAGCCTGGCGAGCCGATCTGGCAGACCAGATCGACATCGCCGATGTCGATGCCCAGCTCCAGGGAGGCGGTCGCCAGCAGCAGGCGCAATTCGCCGCGCTTGAGGCGCTGTTCGGCGTCCAGTCGCTGTTCCTTGGCCAGGCTGCCGTGGTGGGCGGCGACCTGGGCGTTGCCGAGGCGGTCCGAGAGCAGGCGCGCCATGCGCTCGGCCAGGCGGCGGGTGTTGACGAACACCAGGGTGGTGCGGTGTGCCTCGGCCAGCTCGGCCAGGCGGTCGTAGACCAGCTCCCAGGCCTGGGTGGAGAGCATTGCCTCCAGGGGAATGGGCGGCACCTCCAGGGCCAGATCGCGAGCACGCTGGTGGCCGATGTCGATCACCGTACAGGGCCGGGCCTGCCCCTGGGCATCGCGGCCGACCAGAAAGGCAGCCACCGCGGCCAGCGGCTTCTGGGTGGCGGATAGGCCGATGCGTTGCAGCGGACGCCCGGTGAGGGTCTCCAGTCGCGCCAGGCTTAGGGTCAGGTGACTGCCGCGCTTGACGTCGGCGATGGCATGGATCTCGTCGACGATGACGCCACGCACGCTGGCCAGCATCCGCCGCCCGGAGTCCGAACCCAGCAGCACATAGAGGGATTCTGGGGTGGTGACCAACAGATGCGGCGGCCTCCGGCGCATGGCGGCCCGCTCCTTTTGTGGCGTGTCTCCGGTGCGCACCGCCGTGCGTAACGCCAGGGGCGGTAGGTTTTGCGCCTCCAGCGCCGCGCTGATGCCAGCCAGGGGGTCTTCGAGATTGAGGCGGATGTCGTTGGACAGGGCCTTGAGCGGCGACACATAGAGCCAGAGGCAGGCCTCGGGCAGGCCACCCTCCTGCAATGCCTCCTGCACCAGGCCATCCAGCACCGCAAAGAAGGCGGTCAGGGTCTTGCCCGAACCGGTGGGGGCCGCCACCAGTACCGAGGCGCCGGCGCGAATGGCCGGCCAGGCCTGCAGTTGCGCCTCGGTCGGGGCGGGAAAGCGCGTCGTGAACCAGCTGCGCGGCGCGTCGTGAAAGTCCGCCAGGACGGCGGCAGGCGAGTTCGAGGTCATGCGCTCAATATGGGAGTGGCCACCGGGGGCCACAACCCAAGCCGACCGGCGGCTCAGGCGATGCGATTGCGCAATTCGCCTCCCTGCACCATCGCTTCGAGGTTAGCCAGCATCACCTGTTGCTGGGCCTGTTGGGCCGAAGCCGCATTGGCCGCGACATGGGGGCTGAGCACCAGGTTGGGCTGCTGGCGCAGGCGTTCGGGCACCTCGGGTTCGCGGGCGAAGACATCCAGCGCCGCACCGGCGATGACCTGCTGCTCCAGGGCCGCCGCCAGGGCCTCTTCGTCGACCACGCTGCCACGGGAGATGTTGACCAGATGGCCCTCCTCTCCAAGTGCGGCCAGGACCTCGGCATCCACCGCGCCCACGGTTTCGGCGCTGGCGCGTACCGCTACCACCAGCACATCGCTCCAGCGCGCCAGCTCCAATAGGCTGCCGTGGTAGAGGTAGTCCAGTTCCGCACGGGGCGAGCGATTGAAGTAGCCGATCTCCATGTCGAAAGCCTCGCCACGCCGGGCGATGCGCCGACCGATCTCGCCCAGGCCATAGATGCCCAGTCGGCGCCCGGCCAGGCCCGGCACCTGGGGCATGCGCTCGACGGCGTTGCCCTGCCAGCGGCCGCTGCGAACGAAGGCATCGCCCTGCAACAGGCAACGCGCGCTGGCCAGGATCAGGCCAAAGGTGAATTCCGCCACGGCGGTGGCATTGGCATCGCCGGCGGTGGTCACCGCGATGCCGCGCTCGCGACAGGCGGCCAGCACCACGCCTTCGTAGCCGGTGCCGTAGCAGGCCACCAGGCGCAGCGCCGGCAGAGCGTCCAGCAGGGCGGCACGGGTCGGCAGGCCACCAATGGTCAGCAGCGCAACCGCCTCCTCGGCACCGACGGGCAGCGCCGTAGGATCGTTCGGCGAAAAGGGCCCGAGTACCCGGTAATGAGCTTCTAGCTGGGTTACCAGACCCTGGGGCAATTGCGGGGCCATCAGCAGCGTCGGTTTCATCTTGTAATACTTTCCTTGGCCAAAAAACCCAGCGTCGCCAGCGGAGGGCATGGTCGTCAACCATTCTCTTTAGGCCGCCGCTTGCGCCCCCCTTCACCGTGGCGGTGGAACCGACCCAAGCCCTTGAATGGCTTGGGTTTTCACGCAACTTGTGGACCTGATGCCAGGTCCGATCGGCGTCCGCCAACCACACAGGGATTTTTGGGATGAGTAGAGTTCTCCGCCAGGTCGGTACCGCGTCCTGCCTTGCCTTGCTGGCCGGTCTGCCGCAGAGCGCCGCGGCACTGGAATTCAGTGGCTACGGCCGGGTAGGTGTCGGCGGCTCTGCGGAAGGTGGCAAGCAGAGCTGCTTCCAACTGCCCGGCGCACCGGCCAAGTACCGCCTGGGTAACGAATGCGAGACCTACTGGGAACTCGAATTGCACCAGACGCTGTACAAGGGCGTCGACGGCACCGAACTCAAGGTGCACGGCATGGCCAGCCTCTACAACGTCTACGACCAGACGCCGACCTTCAGCGGCGACAATGGCAACGTGCGCCTGCCGCAGATCTGGACCAGCCTCAGCTTGCCGGCACTCAATGGTGGCGGTCTCTGGGCCGGCCGCCGCTACTACAAGCGTCACGACATCCATATCAACGACTTCTACTACTGGAATCCGAGCGGTACCGGCTTCGGCGTGGAGGACTATGGCCTGGGCGACAGCGGTATGCGGCTGAGCTATGCCTTCAGTCGCGAGGACAACATCGACCAGCCGGACAAGGCCAACCGCCATGACCTCAACCTCGGCGGCATCAAGACCAATCCCGGCGGCGAGATCGAACTGGGGCTGTCCTATATCCAGCGCGCCGGCCAGGTGCAGAACGCCCACAGCGGCTGGTCGGCTACCGCCGAGCACAAGCAGGCGCAGTTCTTCGGCGGGGTCAATGTCTTCACCGTGCAGTACGGTCGCGGCCCGGGCACCGGACTAGGCGCCACCGGCAGCCTGACCGCCGACCAGGATTACGAAAGCCTGCGCGTGCTCGAATCGCCGCGCTGGCAGCTCACCCCGCGCTTCGGCGGCCAGTTGCTGGCGCTCTACCAACGCGACCGGGCGCCGGGCGATGGTGGCCAGACCTGGTATTCCTTCGGGGTGCGGCCCAGTTACGCCTTCACCCGGCTGTTCAAGCTGCAGGTGGAATTCGGCCACGACCAGATCCACCCCGACAGCGGGGCTACCCGCAAGCTGAACAAGGTCACCGTGGCGCCGACGCTGGCGCTGGGCGGCATGGGGCTGATGGACCGCCCGGAGATCCGCCTCTACTGGACCTACGCCAGCTGGAACCACGGCGCCCAGGACGCTGCGGTGGCCGGCACGGCGCTGTCCGACAGCGGCGCCTTCGGCGATGCCCGCCACGGCAACAACTTCGGCGTGCAGCTGGAAACCTGGTGGTAGAGAGCGGCAAGCGAGACCGCCCGTCCTGAGGGGGCGAACTAAACCCCTGGCGCCCGGTCGGTTTCCTGACAACCAAAGGCCGACCAGGGAGAACGCCATGAATCCTCTCGCCCGCGCGCTGCCCGCAGCGAGTGACACCGCCACCACCCTGCTCGACCGCTACCAGCGCGTGCGCCGGGCCAGCGAGGCGCTCTGCGCCCCGCTCACCGTCGAGGATTACGTGATCCAGAGCATGGCCGACGTCAGTCCGCCGAAATGGCACTTGGCCCACGTCACCTGGTTCTTCGAGGCGTTCATCCTCAAACCCTTCCTCAAGGGTTACCAGACGCCCAATCCGGGCTACGACTACCTGTTCAACTCCTATTACGAGACCCACGGCAAGCCCTTTCCGCGGGCGGCCCGCGGGCACCTATCACGGCCTGGCGTGGACGACGTCTATCGTTTCCGGGCGGCGGTGGACGCGGCCATGGCCGAGCTGCTCAGCGCCCCGCCGGCCGAGCACGCCGCCGAGATCGCCCGACGCCTGGAGCTGGGCCTGCACCACGAGCAGCAGCACCAGGAATTGCTGCTCATGGACATCAAGCACATCCTGGCGCAGAACCCGTTGCATCCGGTCTATCGCGCCGACCTGGTCAAGGGCGCCGCAGCGCCGATAGCGCCCCTGGGCTGGGAAAGCCATCCAGGCGGCGTCCGGCATGTCGGCCATGGTGGCGAAGGCTTCGCCTTCGATTGCGAGACGCCGGTCCACCGGCAATTCGTCGACGACTTCCAGCTGGCCGATCGCCTGGTCACCAATGGCGAATACCTGGCCTTCATCGAAGACAATGGCTATGGCCGCAGTGATCTCTGGCTGTCCGACGGCGCTGCGGCCGTCCGCAGCCTCGGCTGGCAGGCGCCGCTGTACTGGCAGAAGCTCGATGGCGTCTGGCATCACTTCACCCTGGGCGGCTTGACCCCAGTGGATCCGGCGGCACCGGTCTGCCACCTGAGCTTTTACGAGGCCGACGCCTACGCCAGTTGGGCCGGCGCCCGGCTGCCCACCGAGGCGGAATGGGAAACCGTGGCGGCGCGCCAGCCGATCCAGGGCAACTTCGTCGAGCAGGATCACCTGCAACCGGTCGCCGGCGAAGGTCAGGGCATGCGCCAGCTGTTCGGCGATGTCTGGGAGTGGACCGGCAGCGCCTTCCGTCCCTACCCCGGTTTCAAGCCGCTGCCGGGCAGTCTGGGCGAGTACAACGGCAAGTTCATGTCTGGGCAGATGGTCCTGCGCGGTGGCTGTTGCGCCACGCCCCAGGACCATGTGCGCGCCACCTATCGCAACTTCTTCTATCCCACCATGCGCTGGCAGTTCTCCGGTCTGCGCCTGGCCAGAGAGGTCTGACCCATGGCTCTAGCGGTGCGCTTCTTCGATCAGCAACCGGTGACCGTCGCCGACAGCTCGCTGCGGGACGACGTGCTCCAGGGCTTTGCCCAGACCCCCAAGGCGCTGTCGCCCAAGTACTTCTACGATCAGCGCGGCTCCGAGTTGTTCGAGGCCATCACCCGCCAGCCCGAGTACTACCCCACCTGCACCGAAGAAGCCATCCTCGCCAAGGCTGCAGCCGAGATCGCCCGCCTGGCCGGCCGTGATGCCGCCCTGGTCGAACTGGGCAGCGGCGCCAGTCGCAAGGTACGCCTGCTGCTGGAAGCCATGCACCCGGCCGGCTACCTGGGCATCGACATCTCCCGGGAATTCCTGCTCAGCAGCACCCAGCGCCTGGCGGCCGACTATCCCTGGCTGGACGTCAGCGCCGCCTGCGCCGACTTCAGCCGACCCATGACCCTGCCCGACAGTCTCGACGGCCTGCGGCCCATCGCCTTTTTTCCGGGTTCGAGCATCGGCAATTTCACACCCGAGGAGGCCAGCGTCTTCCTGCGCAATCTGCACCGGATGCTGCCAGCGACCGGTGGCCTGCTGATCGGGGTCGACCTGATCAAGGATCGGGCGCGGCTGGATGCAGCCTACAACGATGCCGCCGGGGTGACCGCCGCCTTCAATCTCAACCTGCTCGAACGCATCCGCCGCGAGCTGGATACCGATCTGGATCCGCAGCGCTTCCGGCACCTGGCCTTCTTCAACGAAGAACAGGCGCGCATCGAGATGCACCTGGTCAGCACCCGCGACCAGACCGTACGTCTCGAAGGCCGCCGCTTCGCCTTCCATGAAGGCGAACGCCTGCATACCGAGAATTCCTACAAGTACAGCCTGGAGAGTTTTCGCGTGCTGGCCGAAGACGCCGGTTTCAGACAGGTACGGGTGTGGACCGACCCCCAGGCGCTGTTTGCAGTCTTCTACTTCGCGGCCTGAGCCTTTCGACAGATAAATGACGACTGGCAGAGTGTGAGGCGGGTGGTGAGGGAACTCTCGACCCGATCACGCTCTAAGTAGCAATCTGCTACTACAGCGCATCGAGACGTTGCTATGGAGCCTGCTCCACTCACTGCGGCCAATGAACGCCAGCGTCTTGCACTGCTGCGCGATCTCGCCTTGATCGACCGTCCTTCCGACCGTGCCTTTCAGGACCTCACCGCCCTCTGCGCACGGCTGTTCGATGTCCCTTACGCCATGATCTGCTTTCTTGACGGCCAGCAGGTCCATTGCCGGGCCACGGTGGGCTGTGAGCCCTTCACCGTGCCGCGTTCGCAGTCGTTCTGCCAGCATCTGCAGGAGACCGCTCTGCCGCTGCAGGTGGAAGACGCTCGCCACGACGTGCGCTTCGCTGGCCTGAGGGTAGTAAAGGGCGAGCCCAATATCCGCTACTATCTGGGCGCACCGCTGCGTACGGCCGAGGGGCTGATGCTCGGCAGTCTGTGCCTGTTCGATTCGGCGCCGCGGGCCGCCCTGTCGCAAGACCGACTGCTGGGGCTGCAGCAGCTGGCGGCCCTCGCCAGCCAGCACATCGAACTGCTGCGTACCGAGGCGTTCTGGGATCCGGTCACCCAATTGCCCAATGGCCAGCGTTTCATCGAAGACGCCGAAGGCCTGATCCGCGCCGGCACCCCGGTGGTGGCCGTGGCGGCCGACCTGTTCGCCCAGAGCTATCTCAACGACTTCATCAAGGCCATGGGCCAGGCCCATTTCGATGGCCTGCAACGCGCCATCAAGCAACACCTGCGCCGCCTGCTACCGGCTGAACAACCGCTGTATCGCCTGGGGCCGGCACGCTTCGGCTTTCTCTTGCACGATACCGACGAAGCCGCGCAACAGGCGCTGCTCGAACACCTGCAGCAGGAGTTGACCGGGGTGCTCGACTACAATGGCATTCCCATCCAGACCCGCCTGGGCCTGGGGGTGATGTCCCTGACCGACGATCATCCCACCGACTGGCTGCGCGCCCTGATCGCCACCGCCGACGATGCCCGCGCCGAGATGCGGGGCTGCCGGCATTTCGATCCGCAGCACGACGCCGCCTACCGCCGCGCCTTCGCCCTGCTCAGCGCCCTGCCCCAGGCGCTGCGCGCCGACGACCAACTTAGCCTGGTCTACCAGCCGCGTATCGACTTGGCCACCGGTCGCTGTCACAGCGTCGAGGCGCTGCTGCGCTGGCAGCATCCGCACCTGGGCCCGATCGGTCCGGCGGAATTCATTCCACTGGCGGAAAAGACCGCGCTGATCACCGCCCTGAGTCGTTGGGTGATGCAGCAAGCCATCGGCCAGGCCTATGCCTGGCAACGCGAAGGACGAGGGCTGGGGGTGGCGATCAACATTTCGGCCCATGATCTGAACGATCCGGACTTCACCGAGCACACCACCGACCTGCTGCAGCGCTATCCGGTCAATCCCCGGCGCCTGGAACTGGAGGTCACCGAGAATGCCCTGCTGGGCGATGTGGCCCTGATCCATCGGCAGCTGGCGGCGCTACGCGAGCTGGGCATCGGCATCGCCATCGACGACTTCGGCACCGGCTACAACAACCTCTCGCACCTGCGCGAATTGCCGGCCGACACCATCAAGATCGACCGCAGCTTCGTCCGCGAGCTGACCCATCGCACCAAGGATCGGCTGATCGTCAGCTCGCTGATCGAACTGTCCCATCAGCTGGGCTTTCGCATCACCGCCGAGGGCATCGAGACCGCCGAGGCTTTGGCCAGCCTGCTGGCGATGGGCTGTGACGAAGGCCAGGGCTTCTGGATCGGCAAGCCCATGGCGGAACCGGAATTGCAGGCCTGGCTGCTGGTGCAGCAACCCGATCTGCAGCGCCCGGCGCGCCGGGCCCCGGTATTCCAGCTGTTCGATGGCGCGGCCAAGAGCTAACCCTCAGAACCATCCATTTCAAGCTTTTCCATCCTTGATGATCTTAACTGCCCCTATCACGGGATGTTCGTGGAACTTAGGAACGCAACCTCATCTGGAAAGAAGTCGTTGAGAGATTCGAATAGCAAGCCCTTGGTGCGGTGATGGCGCACCAGGCGTTGGACCGAGCCTTGCCTGTTAGTACACGGTCTTCATGGGCGGCAGAACCTGCCGGGGCTGGCAACTGCGGTAGCTCGACGGCAGCCGGCAGTTACCTTCAGGCCAGCGAGAAACGGCTGGCGCCGTTATGCGGCTTTCGTGGTGCGGCACTGCCGGGGCACGCGCTAGTGATCTACGACGCGGACAGTGCGCTGGTATGCGACATCGTGGCGTGCGAAGACGCCTATGAGAGCAAGCGCCCCGGCCCTGCTCCTTGCGAAGGCCCAGGACAAGCAGGTGTGGATCGGCGACCGGCACTTCAGCACCCAGGCCATCGTTTAAGGACTGACCGAACGAGGGGCAGGCTGCATCGTGCGCGAGCGTGCGCGAGCGTGCGCGCCGCCCCAAGCCGCGACCCACTGCCCCATGGAACGAGCAGATCGACACTTAGACCGGGCACATGCGCGAGCAGTTCATCGAACAGGCCGAGCTCCCTAAAGGCGCCCTGCGGCACTGGCGCCGCATCGAGATCACGCTGCACACGCCCACCGAGTCCGGCGATAAGACCTTCGTGCTATGGAGCAACATGCCCCATGAGATCGAAGCGGCCACCCTCCGCGGCACTGTACCGCAAGCGACGGCGCATCGAAGGCCTGTTCGGGCGCCTAGAGTCGGTGCTTAACAGCGATATGAAGATGCTGGGCCATCCACGTGCCGCCTTGAAGGGCTTCACTGTGGCAGTGTTGGCCTACAACGTGCTAGCCCTACTCAAACAGCTCATCAAGCATGCGCGTCGCCACAGTCATCCGGAGCTGGACGTGTCCACCTACCACATAGCCGTGGACATCGCCGCCGACTACGGGCCAATGCTGCGCCTGCTAGCGCCGCAGAATCAATCGCGCGCAGACGACGCCCCCGGCCAACTCGTCGAGCACTTGCTGCTGGACAAGCGAACCCCAAGCAGTCGGCCACGTCCAAACGAAAACCCAAGGCCGCAGGGCAAAAGCTACGTCGACAGCTCCGTTGCTCGCGCTCATGCGTCCACCGCTCGCGTACTCGAGCAAGGCGCGGCTAAAAAGACCTTGAAGGGGATGCCTTTTAAAGCCCTATTGCTGCAATGAAATGACAAGCGTTACTTCATGAAAAACCTTGACCAAGTCGGCTTCGAGCGAATGCGAGCTGGCGCCACACAAAGCTCACTGCACAGTGTCTGCTGGCCAGTGCTAGTGCTAGTGCTGCAGTTCATCCCATACCTTGGCATAAAGCTCCTGCACCTCTGGTGGGCAAGCCACTGTGTACTCGGCACTGTCCAGCACTGCTTTAGGAATATTCAGTTCCGGCGCGCTTCTAAGTTCCTCTGAAAGGAACATGTCGGCACCTTCAATTCCGGTGTCATAGCCGTGGAAACTCGAATTCAGCGCAGCGTTGCGCGGGGATAGTATGAAGTTCATGAACAGCCTGGCATTTTCCACGTTCCGAGCCTCGGCCAGCAGAACCAGACTGTCGCTGAACACTTGAGTGCCTTCACGCGGTAGTCCGAAGTGAACATGTGGGTTGGCCAGGCGCTGGCGCAAGGCGGCTCCATTCCAGTCGATGCTTGCCTGGAAGTGCCCACTGGCCATCATTTCCACGCTGCCATAGTCCATAGCCTTCCACGTCGGGCGTGCCTTGAGTAAGGTTGTCCGTACTTTGGACATCAACGCCGGCTCTGCATCGCACATGCGCCCGCCGTGCATGCGTACCGCGGCGTAGATCACCTCGTTTGGGTCGGCACCGATGTTGATGGTGCCCTTCAGCGCTTCGGGTGGATCCAGCACCACCGACCAGGTATTGATGTCGCCTTCATAACGGTCGGCGTGCACTGTCACCCCTACTACGCCCCATGCCCAAGGGACTGAATACATGCGTTCTGGATCGAAGGGCGGATTGGTCCACGCCTTCTGTACATATCGGTAGTTGGCCAGGTCGATGGCGCCACTTGGACGTAGCAGCTTCGCTTCGCGCCAGGCAGGCAGAAAGTTGCTGGCGACCACGGCAAGATCGGCCTGAACTCTGCCATCTCTAATCTCGGATAAAGCCGCTTCGCTGGTGCGGTACTCGATCAGCCGGACCTTGATGTCATAGGCCTGCTCGAAGCTAGCCAGCAGTTCGGGGCTGGTGTAACTCTCCCAGTTGTACAGGGTTAGGGTACCAGCGGAGCTGACCGCCGTGCTCAACAAAAAGCCGCTCAGACCGACCAGGAGGCTGGCCACCGGTTTCCAGCTCATCAGATGTCTCCTTGCCGAGTTAGGCCAGCGGTAGTAGGACACGTCCCATCGCAACCTGCTTGGAGTGAGTGTCTTGCCCTTCCAGCGCCGAATAGGCAATTGATGCTGAGAACAGCATCAGCAGGACTGAGGCGCAGCGCAGGAATCTGCCGGTATACCTTGACCAGGCTCGGCGCAGGGTTAGGAGGTGGCCCAGGCAGGTCCACAGACTGCCGATTGGAATCAGCACCAGCAGGAAAACACCCATGAACCAGACGAACTGCGGCAGTGACTGGAATGCTGTCAATGGAAATGCGCTGCTGGCGAACAGAAACGCTTTGGGGTTGAGCAAGGTTGCAAGAAACACCTCCAGCCCGCCAGCGCACTGCTGATTGGAGACCAGGCGAGATACGCTACTGCGCCATAGGCGGGTAGCCAGCCATAGCAGGTAGCCCGCGCACAGCCATTTCATGGCAATGAGAAGCCAGGGCCGGTCTGCTCCGTAGGCCAGCAGCAAGCAGCCCCAGGCCAGGATCGATAGGGCGTAGCCTGCCGCCTCTGCACCTACCAGCGGCAAGGCCCGCCACAAGCCGAGTTGCACCCCAGCGGAGAACAACAAGGTATTAGTAGGCCCAGGCACTACGAGGATCAGTGAGGCAAGCAGCGCCAAGGGCAGCACGTGATCGAGTGTCGGCATGTGAAGTCCTCGCAGAGGGGCTCAGGGCGCGGTGAAGGGCAGTGATGTGCGCAACGGTTCGACACTGTCCAGGCCCAGTGCCATGCGGCACAGGCGCTCAATGCCGATGCCGAAGCCCGCGCTGCGTGGTGGAACGCTGCCGTCACGCATCAAGTCGCACATGATCGCGTCCTCAGGACCGAAACTGGCGAGATGGCGAGCTTGGGCCTCGAAGCGTTCCGGATCGTCTTCGTCGGTGTAGCCGTGGAGCACTTCCACGCAATCGATGAGGATCTCGAAACGCTCAACGATGGCACCCTGGCCGTCCCGACGCCGGGCGCGCACTTCCGGCAACAGCGGGAAGTCGGTTACCACCATGCAGCGTCCCCGCGATAGCGGCTCGATCTGCTCGGTGATGTAGCGATCAATCAACCACAGGGGCGAGATGTCCGGCTTGTTATACATTTGGCGAAACTTGCGCACCAGGGCCTCACTAGCGCCGGGGTCGCTGAACAGGTCTATGCCTAGGTCTTCGAACAGGTGGCCGGCGAACGACAAGGTCTCGATCTGGCCTTTGTAGAAGGTGCGGACCAGTCGACAGGCTAGTTCGAGCATTTCGCCCAGGCTGGCCTCCTGACGATAGAGATCGAGCATGGTGAATTCGGGTAGGTGGGTGCTATCGAGCTCGTCTGGCCTGAAACAGGCTGCCAGTTCGTAGATCGCCGGTGCGTGCTGCAGGTTGCAACGCAGAGCGAAGACCGAGGACTCGCGCAGCCACCGGCCGTCGCTCAGTTGCAGGCGAGGACGATCTGCATCGCCGGGGTAGCGGCGTAGAATCGGCGTCATGATCTCCAGGTAGCCTTCGCTGTCGAGCAACCTGCGAATACGCTGCAGCATCCGAGCCTTGTAGATCACGGGATGTATGTCGGGGGCCCTGCACACTCCTTGGCGAGTATCTTGACCGGTCGCGGTCGACTCAGGGTTGCGGGTTGATCTTCCACCAGCGAGGCCGGGACGAAGTGAATGAATGGGACGTCGGGCGCAGTGCCTTGTCGCCCTTAGCGTCGAAACAGCCCAGCAGCAGGCCGACAGTGGGCGCGTCGTCAATGGCGCCGAGACTGCTGCCGCAGGTAGGGCAGAACGCACGGCTGGATTGCTTCGAAGAGCGGTACAGCGCCGGCATGCCACCTTCCCCGGTCCATTCGACGTCGGCCTTGTCAAACTCCACCCAGCACAGGGTGAGACTACCCGAGTGGCGTTGGCACATGCTGCACGAGCAGGTATGCGGAAATCGCGGTTCGCCCTTGGCGCTGAACCGAATGCGGCCGCACAGGCAACCACCGGTATGAACAGTGACTTTCATGGGACTAGTCCTTGCCGTCACGCGCGGCGTCGATCAGCGTACTCAGTTCTACCCATTGATCGACGAACGGGGTGAGCATCTGCAGGAAACCGTCGATGACTTGCGGCTGCAGGAAGCCGAACAACTGGGCCTGGCGAATGAAACGAGCAATGCCATCCTGGTGCCCTTGCTCGACCGCCACTTTGCCAGTGGCAGCCTCGTGTTCCTCGTCCAGATGCATGCGGTAATAGTCGTGCAACCTGGGCAGATCGGCACCCTGGCCACGCCCCAGTACCACGCCGAGGCGGTCGGTGATCGCTTGCAGCAGACGGGTTTCGGCGATCGCCACTGCTTCGGTGGCGTAGTACATGCCGAGGATGGTGGAAGGGCAATGGGACCAGGCCAGTACATCGATCATTGACACTAGGCTGCGGGTGGACGCGGCCCTGGGCATCCAACCATTGACTCTGAAGCCGAGGTCGGCAATCAGCGCGCCGCTGAAGACCACGTAGTGAGCGGGTAGCTTGCCGCGCTCACCCCCTTCCTCGAGATAGTTGCGCGTCAGTTCCTGTGCCAGCTCGGGACAGAAGCCGCGCACGGTATCGGCCGCACGCAGCAACAGGGTCGAATTGTAACGGGCGAACACTGACAGCTCGCCAATGTACAGACGCGCCTGTTCGGCGGTCAGGGCGGCAGGATCGACGCGTTGCCAGATCTGTTGGTAAAGAGCCTCGATCAATGGATCGAGGTGTTCGATGATCAGCCGCTCACCGGAAATGACCGCCCGGCCTTCGCTGATTGCCTGTTCGAAGATCTGGCGCGTATGCGTTGCCTGAGCCAGTGCCTCGTCGACGAGACTGGGGAAACTTCTGTACATGTTCGACGCTCCTTCACCAGTTCAAACCAGTTCGAGACTACCGGTACGCGAGAGCGCCCGGCAGGCTTCACGCTGTTGCTCAGTTTCCACCGGCACAGAGTCATAGCTGTTCAGTTGCTCCAGCCAGGCGACCTGTCTGGCGTGCGGGTCATCAATGACCACACTGCGTGCTCCGGCAAACACACGCCGTTGAGCAGCAGAGCAGCCTAGAGCTGCCTGGTGGCTGACGTGCAAGGGTTCACGCAGGCGGATGCGCTGGCCTATCTGGATGGGCAACGGCTCCTGCAACGGGCCTTCCTCGCAGACTTTGGCCGAGATGCGCCGTGGCAGCTCCCAGCCGCCGTTGCTGATCAGTCGGTGCCAGTGGTAACCGAGGTACTCGTGTAGCGCACCGTCGCTCCAGCGCCGCAAGTTGTCGTCCAGCAACTGCCCGAGCGGCACCAGCAGCGGATTGCGATTACCGAAAGGAAGCAGGTCGGAGATACCTTCCTGGTCGAATGCCAGACTCTGCTCACTGAGCTCCGGGATCACCCGACGTGAAAGAAAGCGCGTCAGTGGATAGGTGTAGAATGGCAGGGCCACCGATACTGAATACTCGTCCTGGCGTCCGATGTGATAAACCGACGCCGGCAGGTACAGCACGTCCCCAGGCTTGAGCAAGAACAGTTTGCCGGTCTTGAGTAAGGCGTCGTATGCGCTGGCACCAGCGAAGGTGGGCGCCCGGCCGCCGGCTAGGGCAATGTATTCATCGCGAGTCCAGCAGTAAAATTCCTTCACGCCGGGGCCCAGATGGCAAAGAAACGCGTGCTCGAAGCCTTCGTGTATACCGAATGCAGTGCCCGCATAATTGCCGAAAAACGCTGCTTGCTCCACGCCACCCACGGGCATGCCGCGAAACGCGAAAAATGAGCGAATGAAGCGACCAAAGTCTGCTGCCAGGCGAGGGCTGATCTGTTCGAGATTGTTGATTACCAGACTGAACCGCGTCCTTGCAGTAAGGCGCTGCATAAATGCGACCAGCGTTTCGCCATTGAGGCGTAGTTGACGGTAGGCCTGCTCAATGAGGTCATCCCGACGCTGTTCACCATCATAAATATGAATACGGCTATCGGTAGTTTTCCTATCAGATTGCTCGGCCAGATCATAAAATGCTTGTTCAACTACTTCAGGGCCGGAAAAACCTTTATGTATCGGCAGAATGGATTCGAATAAGTAGGGTGCTCGCCCCCCCTGCGGTCTTTTGATCAAAATCGTCCCATAATTTTGCTTCAAACATATCGAGAAGTTCCTTCGCTAATCGAAAGCAACGCTACTCGCTGTTGAAATGACCGGCCGCTGCAACTCGCAGCGGCCGGCGCTTACCGCACTCAGGCGTCAGGTCGCACGCCTGCCTTCATCGCGTCGGGCCGTACACCCGCCTTCATGGCGTCCGGGCGAACCCTGGCCTTGAGGGCATCCGGTCGCACGCCCGTCTTCAGGGCATCAGGGCGCTCACCTGCTTTCAGCATGTCCATTTCGAAGTTCATGTTGCATTTTCCTTCTAAAATGATTGGCAAAAATATTTGCCCGCACGCACAGCCACACAATCATTATGAATCGCTGCAATGATCTGAGAAAAGTTGTGTGTCCGCCCGTGCAGACGATGGGTTGAAACACGCCTGGAAGCCTTTTCTTCGGCGCAAGAAAATAATTACCTTTCCGCAGAGGCTTTTCCAAATCGGAAAATGTTTCGAGTTGTATGAATTGGCCCAATAGCTTGATGGAAATTAAAAAAATCGTGTAAAACGAGGGAGCCAAATGTGATTGGCTAACGTGACATGTGACATCTGAAGAGCAATCCAGATGACCGTTTTTTTACTGTGTGCGTTACGGTGTTGGAATCTTTTTCGTAAGGTACAGAGTGGCATTGTCATAGGTACGTAACGCTGCCGGTTTAGGGCTTCGAAAGGAAAGGAGCTATGCATGCAGCCAATCCCCGTCACTGGCTTGCCCTTGTCGCGATCATGCTCGCTTTCCTACCCGTGGTTCTGGACATGACCATACTTACTGTAGCCATGCCCACCCTGACCCTGGCGCTGGGGGCTTCTGCCGCCGAAGTCCTGTGGATAATGGACATCTATCCATTGCTGATGGCAGGCCTGCTGGTGCCCATGGGAACGCTAGCCGATCGACTAGGCAACCGTCGTCTGCTCCTGATCGGCCTGGTAGTGTTCGGAGTTGCATCGCTGTTGGCAGCCCTGGCTTCGACCACTACCTGGCTCATCGCTGCCCGCGTGCTTCTGGCTTTTGGTGGCGCGATGATCATGCCATGCGTGCTGGGCATCATTCGCCGCACGTTCGAAGATGAGCAAGAGCGTGCTACGGCGCTGGGTTTGTGAAGTATGGTCGCTGCCGCTGGTGCAGCACTTGGGCCGCTGATTGGTGGCGCGCTGCTGGAGTACTTCTGGTGGGGAGCGGTCTTTCTGGTCAATGTCCCGATCATGCTGGTAGTTGCGCCCCTGGTGTTGCTGCTACTTGACCGAGACCAGCAGACCACTCCTTCCGATTGGGCACCTGGCCAGGCATTGCTCTTGATCGCAGGAATGCTGGCGTTGATTTACGGGGTAAAGGCGGCATTCGGCGCTACTCAACCTCTGGCCCTGGCTGTGCCGATCGCGCTGCTAGGAGTCGCTCTGCTGAGTATCTTCGTGCGGCTGCAATTGCATTCGACCACGCCCATGCTGGAGCGTCGCTGTTCAACCAGCCTGCAATCGTGGCCGGGATTGCCATGGCGATGGTGACGTGCGGCACGCTAACCGGCGTGGAGCTTACGCTTGCACAGGAACTTCAGTACATGCTGGGAAAAACGCCGCTGCAGGCCGCCACCTTCATGATTCCGATCATGGCTGCTGCGGCCTTGGGTGGGCCATTGGCCGGCTATCTTATCAGACTCGGCAGCCTGCGCTGGGTGGCCAGTGCTTCCTTGTGGCTGTGCGCGATGACCATGGCCTTAATGGCCTCGGCTGACCTACACCAACCGGGTTTCTTGGTACCTGCAATACTGGCCTTGCTGGGCCTCACACTTAGTATAGGGCTGACAACTGCCTCTATTGCAATCCTGGGTTCGGTAGAAGCCAGCAAAGGTGCAGCAGCGGGATCATTGGAAGCTACTGCCTATGAGCTGGGGACAGCGCTGGGAATCACTTTTTTCGGTATGTTTATGTCCGTAGTGTTCGCCCATATGCTTGAGCTGCCGGTGGACCTTGCTCAGCCTTTGGCTGACCGTGCGATGCGATCAATCGGCGACAGCTGTATCGTAGCCCAGGGTCTGATAGCGCCTCAGAGTGGGGCATTGATTAAGGCTGCCAGCGAGGCCTTTTCGACAACGCATAGCGTGTTGCTGATGACCTGCTCGGCCATGATGGGAAGCCTCGGGGTATTCGTCTTCCTCATGCTAAAAGGGTGCAGGCATTAGGGTTTGTTGAGAATCAAATCCAAACGATCACAAGGTTAGGGAGCAGTAAGCGGATGAGCATGGGCCGCAGGCAGAAGCCGAAGCAATCCACTATCAGCGTCGGCCCAAGCGGCATGACTCGCCTCCGGAGTTCCCAAGGCAGTTCATGCTTCTTAGAGCCTGTGCAAAGCATAGCGAGTTAGAGCCAAAGCAGGCCTAGACGGCCTTACGAAAGTAGCTGAAAAAGCGGATCAGACCCGCGCTCGGGTTTACGTGGTAAAGAAGCATTGCGACGGGGCCGCCTAGGCGGGGCTGGCGACCCAGGCTGTTTTCAACACCGTTTGGCCGACGCGCAGCAGACTTTGAACCGGCTCAGCGCGGGATCACTCCTGGGTGCGCTTGCGCGGCGGCGCGAAGCCGTCGGCCGAGGTCGGCACCAGGGCGCCGGGGCGGCGCTCGGACTTGGCTTTGGCCTTGCTCTTGGCCTTGCCGTCTTTCTTGCCCTCGGTCTTTTTCTTCTTCACGCCCGCCGCCTTGCCCGAGGCCTTGAGCTTTTTCGGACCGCTGTAGCTGGCCTTGAGACCCAGCAGGTGACGGCGTTCGAATCTCAGCTTGAGATAGCGCTCGATGCTGGACATCAGATTCCAGTCGCCATGGGTGACGAAGGAGATCGCCAGGCCGGCCTCGCCAGCGCGCCCGGTGCGGCCGATGCGGTGGACGTACTCGTCGCCACTGCGCGGCAGGTCGTAGTTGATCACCAGGTCCAGGCCGTCCACGTCCAGGCCGCGGGCGGCCACGTCGGTGGCGATCAGCACCTTGACCGCGCCGCTCTGCAGCCGCTCCACGGCCAGCTTGCGGTCCTTGGTGTCCTTGTCGCCGTGCAGCACGAAGACCTTGAGGCCCTCGGCCACCAGGCGGCCGGTCAGGCGATCGGCCTGCACCTTGGTGTTGGTGAAGACGATGGCCTTGCGATAGGTCTCGTTGGCCAGCAGCCACTGCAGCAGGCGCTCCTTGTGCGGCGGCTCGTCGGCCAGGATCACCTGCTGCACCACGGCTTCGTTGAGCTCGCCGGTACGGTCCAGCATGAGGTTCTGCGGCTCGCGCAGGACCTGCTCGACCACCTGACGCAGGCTGTTGCCACCGCTGGTGGCGGAGAACAGCAGGGTCTGACGACCCTCGCGCTCGCAGCTGGCGGTGATCTGCAACACGTCCTCGGAGAAGCCCATGTCGAGCATGCGGTCGGCTTCGTCGAGCACCAGCATCTCGATGTCCTTGAGATCCACGTTGCCGGCGTTGCGCTGCTCCAGCAGCCGCCCCGGGGTGGCCACCAGGATCTCCGGATTCTTGCGCAGGCCGGCGGCCTGGACGCGGAAGTCCTCGCCGCCGATCACCAGGCCGGCCTTGAGAAAGGTGAACTGGCCGAAGCGTTCGATTTCCTTGGCGGTCTGCTGGGCCAACTCGCGGGTCGGCAGCAGGATCAGGGCGCGAGCGCCGGAGCGGGGCTTGGGATCCTTGAGCAGGCGATCCAGCAGCGGCAGCAGGAAGGCCGCGGTCTTGCCGCTGCCGGTCCGGGCGGTGACCCGCAGGTCATGGCCTTCCAGGGCCGGGCCCACGGCAGCGGCCTGGACCGGGGTGGGCGTCTTGAAGCCCAGGGTATCGAGGGCCTTGAGCAGGCGCTCGTGCAGAGCGAGTTCGGTAAACACGGGTAGACCTCGGTAAAGAAAGGGCGGCCGCCGCGGGCGACCGCGGATGATCAGGGGACCAGACGGCTGCGGAACAGCGCCTGGTGCTCGCGGCACTGGGCGGCGGCGAGCAGGAAGACGCCATGGCCGCCACGCTCGAATTCGAGCCAGGTGAAATCGACTTCCGGATAGAGCGCCTCGACGTGGACCTGGCTGTTGCCCACCTCCACGATGAGGATGCCCTGCTCGGTGAGGTGATCGGCGGCCTCGGCCAGCATACGCCGCACCAGATCCAGGCCGTCCTCGCCACAGGCCAGGCCCAGCGCCGGTTCGTGCTGGTATTCGGCCGGCATGTCGGCGAAGTCCTCGGCATCCACATAGGGCGGATTACTGACGATCAGGTCGAAGCGCTGCCCCGGCAGACCGGCGAAGCCATCGCCCTGCACGGTATAGACGCGATCTTCCAGGCCGTGGCGCTCGATGTTCTGCCAGGCCACTTCGAGGGCGTCGTAGGACAGATCGCCCAGCGCCACCTCGGCCTCGGGAAAGGCATAGGCGCAGGCGATGCCGATGCAGCCCGAGCCGGTGCAGAGATCGAGGATGCGCGCCGGCGCGGCCGGCAGCCAGGGGGCGAACTGACCGTCGATCAGCTCACCGATGGGCGAGCGCGGCACCAGCACCCGCTCGTCGACGCTGAACGGCAAACCGCAGAACCAGGCCTCGCCGAGCAGATAGGCGGTGGGCACGCGCTCCTGGATGCGCTTGTGCAAGAGCACCCCGAGTGCGTAGCGCTCGTCGTCTTCCAGGGCGCAGTCCAGGTAGCGGTCGGCGGTGTCCCAGGGCAGGTGCACGGCGCCCAGCACTAGGGCACGGGCCTCGTCCCAGGCGTTGTCATGGCCATGGCCGAAGAACAGCTCTTCGGCATGGAAGCGGCTGACGGCCCAGCGGATGTGGTCGCGCAAGGTGCGCAGGCGGGATTCGCTCATGAAAGGCTCCGGATGATCAGCCGCGCATTCTAACCCGCGCCCGGTCCGGCTGCAGGAACTTAACGTCCGGGCCCTTCTTCCTAAGCCTAGACCTTCAACGAGGAGAACATCATGAGCAAGACCGTAGCCGACCATCTCTGGGAGCGACTCGGCCAGTGGAACGTCGAGCGCATCTTTGGTTATCCCGGCGATGGCATCAACGGCATCATGGGCGCCCTGGGTCGGGTGGCCGACCAGTTCGACTACGTGCGGGTACGCCATGAGGAGATGGCCGCCTTCATGGCCTGCGCCCATGCCAAGTTCACCGGCGAGGTCGGCGTCTGCCTGGCCACCTCCGGGCCCGGCGCCATCCACCTGCTCAACGGGCTGTACGACGCCAAGATGGACCATATGCCGGTGGTCGCCTTGGTGGGCCAGCAGGCGGCCTCCTCGCTTGGCAGCGACTACCAGCAGGAAGTCGACCTGCACACCCTGTTCAAGGACGTCTCCGCCTACGTGGAGACGGTGGTGCATCCGGCGCAGCTGCGCCATGTCATCGATCGCGCCTTTCGCGTGGCCATCGCCGAACGCCAGGTGGCCACGGTGATCATTCCCAACGACATCCAGCAACTGCCGGCGGTGGAAAGCCCGCCGCACCAACACGCCAATGTCCTCTCCGGTGCCGGCGCCATTCCGCCGCGCCCCTATGCCCAGGAAGACGACCTGCAGGCCGCCGCCGACATCCTCAATGCCGGCAAGAAGGTCGCCCTGCTGGTGGGCGCCGGTGCCCTGCAGGCGCGTAGCGAGGTCATGGCGGTGGCGGAAAAGCTCAGCGCCGGGGTGGCCAAGGCGCTGCTAGGCAAGGGCGTGGTCTCCGACGAGCTGCCCTATGTCACCGGTTCCATCGGCCTGCTCGGCACCGAAGCCAGCGATCTGCTGATGAAGGAATGCGACACCCTGCTGATCGTCGGCTCGACCTTTCCCTACACCGAATTCCTGCCCCAGGAGGGCCAGGCGCGGGCGGTACAGATCGACCTGCACGCGCGCAACATCAGCATGAGGTATCCCATCGAGCAGCCGCTGCTGGGCGATGCCGCCGAGACCCTGAGGCGCCTGCTGCCGCTGCTGGAGAGCAAACCCCATGACAGGTGGCGGGCGCGCATCGAAAAGAGCGTGGCCGACTCCTGGCACTCCATCGAGCAGCGCGCCCTGGCGCCCGCCGAGCCGATCAATCCGCAGCGGGTGTTCCATGAACTCTCCAGCCAGCTGCCGCAGGATGCCATCCTCTGCGGCGACAGCGGCTCCCACACCAACTGGTATGCCCGTGACATCCGCATGAGCGGCCAGATGCTGGGTTCGCTGTCGGGCAAGCTGGCCACCATGGGCTGTGGCATTCCCTATGCCATCGCCGCCAAGTTCGCCCATCCGGATCGCCCGGTGATCGCCCTGGTGGGTGACGGCGCCATGCAGATGAACGGCAACGCCGAGCTGGTCACCCTCCAGCAGTACTGGAAGAGATTCAGCAACCCGACCTTCATCGTCATGGTGCTCAACAACGGCGATCTCAACCAGGTGACCTGGGAGCAGCGCGCCCTGGCCGGCGATCCCAAGTTCGCCCCGGCCCAGGACGTGCTCGACTTTCCCTATGCCCGCTATGGCGAGTTGCTGGGCTTCAAGGGCCTGCGCATCCATCGCCCGGACGAGGTGGCCGATGCCTGGCAGCAGGCCTTCGAGGCGGATCGCCCGGTGGTGCTGGAATTCGTCACCGACCCCAGCGTGCCGCCTTTGCCGCCCCATATCAGCTTCGAGCAGGCCAGGGCGTTCCTCGGCGCCATCGCCAGCGGTGACCCGAACCGCTGGGACATGCTCAAACAGGGAGCCCGCCAGCTGCTGCGCTAGCCCGCGCGTCTCAGGCTCGCCAATAGCCGCCGAGGCGTATAACCTCGGCGGCCTGACCAAGCCTAGGGTATGAGCATGCAGTTGCCCGAGCACGACCGTTTCGATCCGCCGCCGCTGCGCTTGCGGCGACCCTTCCTGACCACCCTGACCGCCGGCCTAGGGGTCTTTTCCGTCCTGATTGGCCTGGCCGCACTGCTGGTCGGCGCCGCCGCCTGGTTGCAGCTGCCACAACTGGCGCCTTATCTGACGACGGCACGCGAGACTGCCCAGGGCTTCCTGGCTGGCGGTGCCCTGCTGTTGCTGTGCGGGCTTTGGCTGCGCCGCCGCAGCCAGCGGCGCTGGCGCTATCGCAATGCCCTGAGTCTGGCGCCCGAGCTCAAGCGGCGGCGCTGATCAAGACCGCCGCAGCCGCGCCAGGCCACCACCCAGCAGACCGGTGAGGCAGCCCAGTACCAGGCCGCCGACATGGGCGCCATTGGCGATGGAGCCGAAGCCGAGCAGATCGAAGACGCCGGTCAGGCAGATCACCAGCCAGATCAGCATCATGGCCACCACGCCACGGGGCATGCGATAGGCCGGATTGGGCGCCAGCCACTGGAACAGCCAGCAATGGCCGAGCAGGCCATAGAGCACCCCGGACAGGCCGCCGAACAGCGCCGGTCCGGTCCAGGCGTACTGCACCAGGTTGGAGCCGGCAGCGAAGGCCAGGGTCAGGAGCAGCAGCATCACACCGCCCTGGCGGAATTCGACGCGGCGACCCAGCTCCCAGTACCAGAGGGCGTTCATCGCCAGGTGCAGCAAGCCGAAGTGCAAGAAGATCGGGGTGACCAGCCGCCACCATTCGCCACGGGACAGGCTGACATCGAGATCGAGAAAGGCGATGTGCTCGGCGTCGATCAGGCGGAATTCCTGCAGCGTCAGGTAGTGGATCAACGCCAGGTTGTCGCCCAGTTCGGTGGCCAGGCCCAGCAGCAGGGTGACGGCGAGAAAGACGGCGCTGACCGGACTGGTCTTGAGTTGCGCCAGCAGGCCGAACCCCCGCGGGCTACGGGTAGCCTGGACCTCGCCGCGCGGATCGCCGTCGGGATAGCGTTCATAGAGGCTGCGGGTCTCCTCGACCCGCGCCGGGTCCAGCACCCAGAGCACCTGGCTGTCGCCCTCTTCCACCACCCGATGGCGGATCTGCAGGCGCCGCAGCAGGCGGGTGAAGGCCAGCAGGTCGCGGCCCAGGGGCACGCGCAGCACGGGTTGCGGCTGGTTCATCGGCCCTCCTCGCGCTGGACATCGATCCAGACGAACTTGGCCGGGTCGATCTGGCGTTCGTCGTCGAGGCGGTAGGCCACCAGCTTGCCGTACTTGACCGCGCTGTAGTCCAGACAGGCCAGGTTGGGTCGCAGGGGTTCGGGATGGCCGTCGCGCCAGTAGTGGCCGACGAACAGCAGCGGCTCGCTTTCGCCATAGCAGAGCAACCCGGCCTTCTCCTCATCGCTCAGGCGTTCGCAGGCGATTTCCGCCGGCAGGGCATCGGGTTGGAAGACCACGTCGCCATAGGTCTGGGGATCGCGCTCCCAGAACTTGGTGCGAAAGCGCGCCCGCACATAGCCATCGCTGCCGGTGAGGCGCAGGCCATGGGGCAAGGGTAGCGACACGCCATTGAGCAGGCGCGAGGCGACCCGGCTGGCCAGGCTGCCACCGACGATGGACTGGCGGACGAAGTCTTCGTCGATGCAGGCATCTGGATAATGGTGGAGGAATTCGTCGATCAGCCGCTGATCCCAGCAGGCGTGCACGATGCGGAAGTGGCCGAAATCCTTGCACAGCGGCAAGGTGTACAGCCAGCGCAGGTGATCCTGCCACTCCTGGTGATGATCGGCGAAGGCCGCCAGGGTCTCCTGGATCAGCTGACGGTGGCGCGGCGTATGCTCACGCACCCAGGTCTGGCCGGTACCGGGTAGCGCCGGGGTGTGCCAGGCCAGGGCGTTGAGTTCGTGATTGCCGAGGATGCAGTAGGCGTGGCCGCCCTCGACCATGGCGCGCACCCGGCGCAGGGAACCGCGGATACGCGGCCCGCGGTCGACCAGGTCACCGAGGAAGATCGCCTGGCGCTCGGGGTGCTGCCAGACGCCGTCCACCTGTCGATAGTCGAGGCGCTCCAGCAGCAGGTCCAGGGTATGGGCGCAGCCGTGGAGGTCGCCGATCAGATCGTAGCCCAGGGGCATCAGTCGTCTCCCAGGCGACTGCCCCAGCCGAGCTTGGTCCGGCAGATCTCGTAGTAGTTGTGATCCAGCGGATGGATCAGCCTGAGCTTGTGGGGCTTCTTCTGAATGGTCACGGTATCGCCGGGTGCGCAGGTGAAATGATTCTGGCCATCACATGAGACCTGCGGATAGATCGTCATGTTCGGCGATACCAGGATCGACAGGGTGCTGTCGCCGGACACCACGATGGGTCGGCTGGACAGGGTATGGGGATACATGGGCACCACCACGATGGCATCCAGCTTGGGATGCATGATGGGGCCGCCGGCCGACAGCGAGTAGGCGGTGGAGCCGGTGGGCGTGGCGACGATCAGGCCGTCGGCGCGCTGGCTGCAGACGAACTGGCCGTCGATGTACAGCTCGAACTCGATCATCCGGGTGGACTTGCCGGGGTGCAGCACCACGTCGTTGAGGGCATCGCCCTGGCCGATCATCTCGCCGCCGCGCTCGACGAAGGCATCGAGCAGAAAGCGCGTCTCCATCAGGTACTGGCCGTCGAGCACCTCGGCGACCTTGGTTTCCAGCTCGTCGGGACGGATGTCGGTGAGAAAGCCCAGCTTGCCGCGATTGATGCCCAACACCGGCACCCGTGGCCGCACCAGAGCGCGGGCGGCGCCGAGCAGGCTGCCGTCGCCGCCGACCACGATCACCAGGTCGCAGATCTCGCCCATGAGCTTGCGCGACACCGTCTGCAGGCCGTGCCCGGGCAGCACCTCGGCAATGGTGTTTTCCAGGATGACGTTGCGCCCGCGTTGCAGCAGGAAGGTCTTGAGCCGGCGGATGGTGTCCAGCACCTGGGTGCTGCCGAGTCGACCGATGATGCCGATGTTACGAAAGGAGTCCATGACGCGCCGGCGGCCCCGTTGGCTGGAAAGTGCGGAAAGTATGGGCGAAAGCCCGTGGCAGCGGCAAACCGCCCTCATCCGACCACGGGTCGCCGCCGGTGATCCGCAGCGGCCCGGCTTGGCCTATGCTGGCACCATGACGCCCTTCGCCGAGCTGCACGCCCTGCCCCGCCGCCTGAGCCAGCCCCAGGTGCGCGACCTTGCCTGGACCCTGGTCGCCCCGCCGCTGCTGACTGCCGCCGATACCCGCCACCCCCTGGCCGCCAGCGACTGGGCGAGCCACCCCGCAAGACTGGCCGACTGGCTGCGGCAACAGGACGCGGCACCCGCTGAATTGGCCGCGTGGCTTGCCCAGGGCAGCGACCGCCGCCTGGGGCGCCAGTACGAAAGACTCTGGCAATTCGCCCTGGAACGGGCACCGGGGCTGCGCCTGCGGGCGGCCAACCTGCCCCTGCGCGAGGGCGAGCGCACCCTGGGTGAGCTGGACCTGCTGGTGGAGGACGCCGAAGGCGTCCATCACCTGGAACTGGCGGTGAAGTTCTACCTGGGCGAAGGACCAGCGCAGGCACCACGCTGGCTGGGTCCCGGCGGCGAGGATCAGCTGGCGCGCAAGCTCGCCCATCTGCGCCAGCGCCAGCTGCCGCTGTCGGCCACGCCCCTGGCCCGGGCCAATCTAGCCGCGCTGAACATCGCTCCGCCGCAGGCGGCGCTGTGGCTGGGCGGCTATCTGTTCCAGCCCCTCGACCGCCCCCTGCCCTGGCCGACCGGTGCCTTGCCGCCCAGGCAACCCCAGCTGTGGTGCGAGCGCGGGCAGCTACCGGACGGCCCCTGGGAGGTGCTGCCCAAGGGCCACTGGCTGGCACCCGCGGTCGCCGACACGCCCTGCCTGCCCTTGCCGGACGGCGAGCCGATCTGGCCGCAATTGTTGGTGCGTCGCGACGCCCAAGGCGACGAGGACGCCCGACTGTTTCTGGTGCCGTGCGGTTGGCCGATTCAGCCCGCGGCCAACGCCGTCAGCTGAGCCTCCAGGGCGCGGCGGCCCTGCAGGCCGCCGCTGTGGATCAGCACCAGGCGACTACCCGGTAGCAGCGCGCCGCCTTCGATCTCCTGGCGCAAGGCCAGCCAGAGCTTGCCGGTATAGAGCGGCTCCAGGGCGATCCCGGTCTGCGCCTCGAAGTCCGCCATGGCCCGGGCTAGCTCGGCATCGATGCGCCCGAAGCCACCGCGGCTGGCGTCCAGCAAGCGCCAATTCGGGTTGGTGTGCTGCGCGAGCAGCCGGTCCAGGTTGGCTTCGACGCCATGCCCGGGCGGCACCGCCAGCCCACCCACCACCTGCCAGGCGGGATCGGCGGCGCGGATCACGCCGGCCAGAGTGGTGCCAGTGCCGGCGGCCAGCCAGAGTTGCTGGCAATCGGGCCAGCCCAGGGCGGCGAGCCCCTGGCGCAGCTCGGTAACGATCGCCATGCAGGCCGCGGCGGCCGACTCGTCGCAGCCGCCTTCGGGAACCGACAGCAGCCCGGGATAACGGGCCTGCCAGGGTTGCCAGAAGTCGGCGTCATGGCGGCGGCGATAGCCGCCATAGCCCAGCCAGTGCAGGGTCATGCCATTGGCTTGCAGATCCTCGACGGTGGGCGTCAGGCAGGGCTCGCCACGCAGGAGGCCGACGGTGGCGAAGCCTTCCTCCCGGCCCAGGGCGGCCAGCGCGTGCAGATGATTGGAGTGGGCGCCGCCAAGGCTGATGAGCCCACGGCCCGCGCTCCGGGCCAGGCGTTCGCGCCAGGGCTGCAGCTTGTAGCCCTTGTTGCCGTTATGGGCGGCGGGACGCTGATCCAGGCGTAGCACCGCCAGGCGCAGGCCGCGTGCGGCCAGAGCGGCGAGCCGCACCTCCTGGAGTGCGGCGGGGGTGGGAAACGTCATCAGCCAGGGGCTCAGAGATTGGCGACGTCACCATCGCTGTCATCGCCGCGGTGCTCGGCGCACAGCGTCGAGTGCTGAGGATCGAACTGGGCCGGATGCTCCACTCGCACCACCGGTCGGCCGCAGCGTTCGCCGTCCACCTCGGCCAGGCACACCGGCTGCTGGTGATGCTCCAGCCAGCGCTGGTACTGATCGCGACTGACCTTGCAGTGCTCGGCGACATACCCTAGCGGATCGGCGCTGAAACGCGGGACATCCTGGCGACTGAGGATCAGATGACCGGCGCCAGGCTGGAAGGTGACGAACAGGATGCCCTGGCGCGCCAGGCGCTCCAGCTGGCCTTCGTTGCTGTCGCCGATCAGTTGGGCGCAGCGCTCGCGCAGCTGGCGGATGTCTTCCTGCAACTGGCCGTCCAGCTCGTCGCGGTACTTGAGTTCCACCTCGCGGATGGTCAGCTGATTCTTCAGCTCGCCCACCGCCGCGGCCACCCGGGCCTCGCTTTCGGCTTCGGACTGGATGCGCAGCGCCTCGATCTTGTAGAGGGCGTTGCGCTCCAGGGTGCGCATCTGTTCGTTGAGTTCTTCACGCTCCTGGCGGGCCAGGTCGTGCTGCTGCTCCAGGTGCTGGGCCAGGGCGGCATAGCGCACCTCCAGCTCGGCCTTGGCCGTACGCAATTCGTCGGCATCGCGCTGCAGGCGCGCCAGGTCTTCCTGGTGCTGGCGGGTCAGGGTCAGCAGCCGGGTGCGCTGGCCGGCGATCAGCTTGTCCAGCGCCTCCTGGTGTTCCTGGGCAAGGATGCGGCGGACCCGTTCGAGACGGGCCTCGACGTCGATGCCATCGGCGGCGCTGGGATGGTATTCCCCGGCCAGCTCCACCTCGCCATCGCGCGGTGCGACCAGGCCCAGGCAATCGCGGATCGCCTGCCAGTCGTCGTGCTCGGCATCGCTGCGCGGATCCCAGAGATCGCCCTGGTGCCAGGAGATCGGACAATGGCTGCGACTGGCCAGGCGGATCGGCCCGGCGCCCAGGTCGGGACCGACCCCGCCGCGCTCGGCCAGCTCCACCAGCGGCAGGTCCCATTCCGGCAGCGGACTGCCCTGGGCATCGAAGGCCAGCAGGAAAAACACCGTGGCCTTGACCCGGCGATGGTCGTCCAGCAGCAGATAGACGAAGCGATGGCGCCGTCCGGCGCAGTCGAGCAGCGTCTGATCGCCCTGCCAGAGCGCCTGAAAATCGGGAAACAGCAAGGCGCGATTCACACCCTGGTCGCCGAACCCCAGCACCACCGGGGTCAGTACCGCCTCTTCGTTCAACGTCTCTGCCATCTCTCGCCGCGTGCTCTGTCGATCCCACATGAATTCCGAGGCCGGCGTCTCGCCACCGGGCGACCGGACGTGCATCCGCGCCCGACCTCTGGCGGCGACGCCTGTATCTCGCGCCTCTGCCCGACTGCTCCGATGCGCCAGGCCCCCACCCGACGCATCAGGACGGCAGCTTAGCCAATCCTGGTCAGCGGGATGGAACAGACGCCAGACATTGGGACGAGGGTCGGTCCGGATCGGATGTTATGCGGAGTGGATCACAGAAATCATCCCTGATTGCAACGAAGAGTTACAGCTCCGCGGCCCGCCGGGTGGCTTGATCGATGGCGCGCTTGGCGTCGAGTTCGGCGGCGACATCCGCTCCGCCCACCCGATGCACCGCCACGCCGGCGCCGAGCAGCTCGGCTTCCAGCTCGCGCAGGGACTCCTGGCCCGCGCAGAGCACCACGTTGTCCACGTCCAGCACCTGCTCGGCGCCATCGGGCAGGCGCAGGTGCAGGCCGGCGTCGTCGATGCGCAGGTATTCCACCCCACCGAGCGCCTTGACGCCACGCTGCTGCAGGCGCGCACGGTGGATCCAGCCGGTGGTCTTGCCGAGGCCCTTGCCGGGCTTGCCCGGCTTGCGCTGCAGCAACCAGACCTCGCGCGGCACCGCCGGCAGCGCGGCCGGTGCCAGCCCGCCGCGGTTGCTGAAACTGGGGTCTATGCCCCACTCGCGATAGAAGGCGGTGATGGGCTCCGCCTCCTGGTGGCCATGGGTGAGGAAATCCGCGACGTCGAAGCCGATGCCGCCAGCGCCGATCAGCGCCACCCGCCGCCCCACCGGCTGGCGCTCCAGCAGCACGTCCAGGTAGCCCAGCACCTTGGGATGGTCGACGCCGGGAATCGGCGGCACCCGCGGCGTCACCCCGGTGGCCAGGATCACCGCGGCGAAGCCCTCGGCCTGCAGTTCGGCGGCGCTGACGCGATGGTTGAGGCGGACATCCACCGCCAGTCGCTCCAGGCGACGCTGGAAATACCTCAGGGTCTCGCCGAATTCTTCCTTGCCGGGAATGCGCCGGGCCACATTGAACTGGCCGCCGATGCGCTCGCTGGCCTCGAACAGCACCACCTGGTGACCGCGCTCGGCCAGGGTGCAGGCGGCGGCCAGGCCCGCCGGTCCGGCGCCGACCACGGCAAAGCGGCGTGATTCGGCAGCGGGCAGGATCTGCAACTCGGTCTCGTGGCAGGCGCGCGGATTCACCAGGCAGCTGGTCAGCTTGCCGGCGAAGGTGTGGTCCAGGCAGGCCTGGTTGCAGGCGATGCAGGTATTGATCTCGTCGGCGCGGCCGGCGGCGGCCTTGGCGACGAAATCCGCGTCGGCCAGCAACGGCCGGGCCATGGACACCAGGTCGGCCTGGCCAGCGGCGAGGATGGCTTCCGCCACCTCGGGGGTATTGATGCGATTGGTGGCGATCAGCGGCACCCGGACGCGACCCTTGAGCTGGGCGGTGACGGCGGCGAAGGCGCCGCGCGGCACCAGGGTGGCGATGGTGGGGATGCGCGCCTCGTGCCAGCCGATGCCGGTGTTGATCAGGCTGACCCCGGCGTCTTCCAGCCAGAGTGCCAGCTGCAGGCATTCCTCGGGGGTGCTGCCCTGCTCCACCAGATCAAGCAGTGAGAGCCGGAAGATGATCAGGAAGTCCGGGCCAGTCGCGGCGCGGATGCCCGCGACGATGGCCAGCGGCAAGCGGCAGCGCTGGGCGAAGTCGCCGCCCCAGCGATCCGTGCGGTGGTTGGTCCGCGCGGCGATGAACTGGTTGATGAAGTAGCCCTCGGACCCCATCACCTCGACGCCGTCGTAGCCGGCCTGTTGCGCCAGCGTGGCGCAGCGGATGAAGGCGGCGATCTGCCCCTCCACCTCGGCCTCGTCCAGTTCGCGCGGGGTGAAGGGATTGATCGGTGCCTGCAGCGCTGAGGGCGCCACCAGCTGGGGGTTATAGGCATAGCGACCGGCGTGCAGGATTTGCAGGCAGATACGCCCGCCGGCGGCATGCACCGCCTCGGTCACCGGCCGGTGGTGCTCGGCTTCCTCGGGTGTGGTCAACTTGGCCGCGCCTTTGGCCACCGCGCCCTCTTCGTTCGGCGCGATGCCGCCAGTGACGATCAGGCCGACCCCACCCCGCGCCCGCTCGGCGAAGAAGGCCGCCATCCGCGCGAAACCGCCCGGCCGTTCTTCCAGCCCCGTATGCATGGACCCCATCACCACACGATTGCGCAACATGATCGACCCCACGGGCAGGGGTTCGAGCAGATGCGGATAGCTATTCACAGGGGTGGTATTACGAGGGGCAAACTCGATCATGGCGGTCTCCGGTGGTTGGCCTTTCTGGGAAAGCCTGGCGCCACGATAGGAGCGGCGCGCCCCGGCCTCAATCACCAGAAATGACAACCTCTTTACCCAAATGCACAGCCACCCCTTGGCAGTGGCGGTCTGGTCTCCTACCCTGAGCACCTTCATCTCACCCGGCCACAGGGGCCGGGACCGCTCTGGAGTGCCGATGCGCAAGCTCGTGTTCCTGGTGCTGATCGCCCTGTTCGCCGTGCTGGCGGGCTGGGTGGCCCAGCGGCCAGCCTTCCATTATCTGTCGGACCTGCGCAGCAGCCTGGCGGTGGACCTGACCACCACGCCAGCCGCGGCCACCACCGGCAATCTATTGGGGATCGAGCCCGAGCTGATCGCCCTGGACTACGGCAATCCCGAGCGGCTGCGCCTCAAGCTCGACGCCTCTCTGGCCAACGCCCGCCGGCTGGGGCTGATCGGCACCCAGACCATCGTGGTGCTGCCCGAACACCTGGGCACACCCCTGGCGCTGATGGGCGAGAAACCCGAGGTCTATGCCGCGGCCCGCAGCGAAGAAGCCATCCAATGGCTGCTGCTGGGCAATCCGCTGCGCGTGGCCCGCGCCTGGTTCCAGACCGAGGGCGACCGGCGCCTGGCCGACAGCCTGTTGCGCATGAAGGCCTGGGACATGGCCAGCGCCTATCAGCAGCTTTTCGCCGGACTCGCCCGCCAGTACGGCGTCACCCTGGTGGCCGGCTCCATCGTTCTGCCCGGCCCGACCCTGGTCGACGGCGAGTTGCGGGTGGGCAGCGGACCGCTGCGCAACGTCACCCTGGTCTTTGGTCCTGACGGCAAGCCCCTGGGCCAGCCCCTGGTGCGACCGCTGACGGCCCAGGCGCACGGCGATGATCTCAGTCCGCCGCTGCTGCGGCTGGAGACGCCGCTGGGTCGCCTGGGCGTCATCCAGGGCAGCGACACCGGTCGCGTCGGCGTGCTCGACGATCCCCAGGTGGACCTGCTGGCGATCCCTGCCCTCGCCTCGGGCACCACCCCCGCACCGGCGCCCTTCGATGTGCAGCGCCTGCGCGCCGCCGGCATTCGCGCCGCCTTGGAAGTGCAGCTGCGCGGCCGTCTCTGGGAATGGCAGGCCGCTGGCGGCAGCCAGGCCTTTACCCCGGATGCGGCAGCGGCTACCGATCCCGCCCGGGCCGGCAGCAAGCTGATCAATCTGCGGCTATGAGTGCGCCGGCGCTGCGCCTGGGCGATCTCTCCACCGGTTTCGTGCTGGCGTTGGCGGCTGCCGTCAGCCAGCGGGGGACCGATGCCGCCGCCCTGCTGGCCCGCTTCGGCCTGACCGCGGCGCGGCTGGCCGAACCCGGCGGACGGCTGTCGATCCCTCACTACATGCGCCTGGGCCATGCCGCCTTGGAGTTGACCGGTGATCCGGCGCTGGGCCTGGCCATGGGCCAGGCGATGCGCCCGGCCTTGCTCGGCCTTGCCGGCATCACCGTGGGCCAGGCGCCGGACGTGCGGCATGCCGCCGAGACGCTGCTGACCCTGGAGCCGCTCTATGGCCGCAACTACCGGGGCCGATCGCGCTATGCGGCCCAGGGCCGCGACGCCTGGCTGCACTTCTATAGCATCAGCCCCTACAACGGCTACAACCGCTTCGTGGTGGACGTGGTGCTCAGCGCCTGGTTGGCGCTGCTGGGCACGGTGGCCGGGCAGGCGCTGCAACCGCGTCGCGTGCTCATCGAATACCCCGCGCCGGCGGATCCGGCACCCTACGCGGCCGCCTTCGGTTGCCCGGTGGAATTCGGCGCCGCCGAGAATGCCCTGCTGCTCGATGCCGCCAGCCTCAGCCTACCCGGCCCCGAACACTGTCCGGCCACCTGGCGCCAGCTGCTGGCCCTGAGCGAAGCCGAGCACGGCCGCCTGACCCGGACCCGCGGCCTCACCGAGCGGGTGGTCGAGGTCATGGGGCCACTGCTGCGCCATGGCGAGCCGACCCTGGAGCAGATCGCCGGTCGACTGCGCCTGCCCCCCTGGACGCTGAGGCGCAAGCTGGCCGAGGAAGGTACCCAGTACCGCACCCTGCTCAACCTGACGCGTCGCGACCTAGCACTCGCCTATATCCGCGACACCGAGGCCAGTTTCGGCGAGATCGCCTACCTGCTCGGTTTCGCCTCTCCCGCGGCCTTCCAGCGCGCCTTCAAGCGCTGGACCGAACAGACGCCCGGCGACTGGCGACGGACCGCGCGCCTGGCCTGACCTGCGCGGTCCCCCGCCACGTGCGGCCCAGGCGCTACCAGTCGCTGCCCTGCCCAAGCAGCTCCAGGGCGTGGTGGCGCAATTCCAGCAGCCGGGGATCATCGCGCCGTCGGGGATAGGAGCGATCGACGACGATCTCGGCCAGCACCCGAGCCGGTCGCGCCGAGAACACCAGTACCCGGTCGCACAGCAGCAGGGCCTCTTCGACGTCATGGGTGACCAGCAAGGCGCTGTAGCGCTGGTGCTGCCAGAGACGAATCAGCTCGCTCTGCATGGCGATGCGGGTCAGGGAATCCAGCTTGCCCAGAGGCTCGTCGAGCAGCAGCAGCCGTGGCTCGTTGACCAGTGCCCGCGCCAGAGCCGCACGCTGCGCCATGCCCCCGGACAGCTGTCGCGGATAGGCGTTGCGAAACTCCAGCAGCCCGACCCGGCGCAGGGCCTCGTCCACCCGTTCGCGCTGGGTGGCGAGCAGGCCACGCGCCTGCAGACCGAGGGCGACGTTGTCCCAGACGCGGCGCCAGGGATAAAGGGTGGGATCCTGGAACATCAGGACCCGGGAGTGATGCGGCCCCGGAATGGCGGCGCCATCGGCCAGCAGACTGCCACTCTGCACAGGCTCCAGGCCTGCCACCAGCCGCAGCAGGGTCGACTTGCCACAGCCCGAGGGACCCAGCAACCCCAGGCTCTCGCCGGCCGCCAGTTGCAGATCCACTCGGTCCAGCACGGGCAGCGGGCCATCCGCCAACTCGAAGGCGTGGCTCAGACCGCGCACCGCAATGACCATCCCCTTGGTTTCCGAGACTATCGAAGTTGCTGCACTCACCATTTCATCGTCCCCTTCTGCCAGGCCAGCACCCGGTCGCGGATAGCGAACAGCAGGGTGATCAACCCCGAACAGAGCAGCGCCATCACCAGCAGTGCCGCATACATGTTGGCGTAGGCTGCCCAGCCCTGGGCCCATTGCAGATACCAGCCGAGACCGGCCTTGACCCCCATCATCTCGGCCACCACCAGCACCGAGAAGGAGGCTCCCAGTCCCATGAACAGCCCGACGAATACCTGTGGCAAGGCCGCCGGGATGGCGACCCGCAGGATCAGGAAGGCATTGCTCGCGCCCAGGGTCCGTGCCACCTCGTAATAGGCGCGATCGACACTGGCGACGCCGGACCAGGTCAGTACGGTGACCGGGAACCAGGTGGCCAGGGCGATAAGAAAGACGCTCGCGCTCCAACTGGTGGGAAAGAAGAAGAAGCAGATTGGCAATAGCGCGGTGGACGGGATGGGACCGAGCAGGCGCAGCACCGGATGCACCCAGTAGCCGATGCGCTGGGACCAACCGATGGCGAGACCAGCGAGAAAACCGCAGAAGGCGCCGGCGGCGACCCCGTTGAGCAACAGCCACAACGAGTGCGCCAGACTCAAGCCCAGCCGCGGCCAGTCGTCGACGAACACCTCGACCAGTGCCTGGGGCGGGGCGAAGAAGGGGACCGGCAGCAGCCGCAGCTTGGCGGTCGCCAGGGTCCAAAGCCCCAGTAGCAGGGGTAGCGCGATCAGCCAGGGCCCCGCACGCCGCAGCCTCGCCAGCAGCCGTTCGCTACGCCCGGGCAGCAGTGCCAGCAAGGCCAGGAGTCCGGCGAACACCGTGGCCGCTACGGCCAGTTCGCGGGTAAAAGGCCAGGGCCGCCCGTGCTCGGGATAGAACGGCAGGAACACCGCCAGGGCCAGCCAGGCCGCCGCGGCGAGCAGACCACCCCGCCAGGTGAGAGCGGTCGCCGGGACCGAGTGGATGCGCTCAAGCGAAGACGTCGGCATGGATGCTCTCCGCGAAGGCGAGGGGGTCGGTCCGCGGCCGCAGCACCTCGATCTGCTTGAGGTCACGGGCGTAGACGGCAATCTCCCTGACGAAGGCCTCGCCCACCGAGTAGTGAGCGTGGGTGTGCTCCCGCAGGATGGCCAGCAACTCCTCCCGGGAGCTGTTCACCGTGAGTGGCAGGAAGCGCTCGGCCACCACCTCGGGATGCTGCGCCGCCCAGGCGTGGGCCTGCAGGATGGCATGGGAGATGGCCGCTGCCACCGGCTTGTCCTGGCGCGCCAGAGTGCCGCTGACCCCGATCACGCAGCAGCTGAGGTTGGCGTAATCCTCCACCAAGTTGTTGGACAGTTCGACGATGCCAGGCCGCTGCTTGACCCGGTACATCATGGGGTCCGAGCCGCTGGCCGCCTGGATCTCGCCCTTGTCCAGCGCCGGGCCGAGCAGGTCCACCGGATACACTCGCCAGGTGATGTCGCGGCTGGGGTCGACGCCATGGCGTTTGAGCATCAGGGCGAAGAAGTTCTTGTCCGCCGCGGCCATGTCGGTAACGCCGATGGTGGCCCCCTTGAGCGCCGCCAGGTCGCCGGGGCCGCCCTCCCGCGCCAGCAGTCGCAGGCAACCGCCGTGGGTGCCGCCAGTGAGCTGGACGTCGAAGCCCTGCTCCAGCGCCTTGAGCCAGCGCAACGCCATGCCCACTGCGGCGTCGGCCTTGCCGGTGGCCATGGATTCTAGCAGTACTTCAGTGGAGTTGCCGAAGTTGACGAACTCCACGTCCAGGTTGTGCTGTTTGAAGATGCCCTGGGTATCGGCGACGGTCACCGGTGCCAGGCAGACGGCATTGAGATTGACCGCCAGCCGCACCTTGCGCGGCTCCGGCAAGGCCCAGCGCGCGGTGTCCTGCAGGAAATCCACCGGACTGGCCGCAGGGGCCACCCCATGGCCGGCATGCCCTGCATGGACATCGCCCGCCTCGGCAGCGAAGCCCAGCCGGCCGACCAGCGCTGCAGCGGTAGCGGCACCCGCCATGCCGAGCAGGCGGCGGCGATTGAAGGTATGGATGGTCATGAAGCCTCCTGAACGTATCCGGGCAGGCTCCACAGCGTCGGGTGGCGTGCCGATGAAGATGTAAAGAACGGATGAACCGACTTGCGACGGCCGCGGCGAGCCGTCTCCCGTCATGCCCGAGAGGAGTGAATCCACGTGGGGCGCGCATTAGCGCTAAGGCCGGACCAGCGCGATCGAGCCGATTCCGAGTCAGGTACCAGGCGCCCGCTCGCTCCCCCTGCTGCGGACGCTGAGCCTGACCGGGAACCGACGTCAGATACGCCGCGGCGATCCAATAGCGCGACGGTAAAACACAGGCGGATCATTGGTAAAATTCAATTTAGAACTAATCTAATATGCAAAATTTACATTTAAGACCGATTGAATGCAGGACAGGCCATTTCTTGGCGTCGTCATTCGCCAGGGAGTCATCGCGCTGCCTGACGAGTCTATGAGGCCAGACTCGTCTTCCGGTACTGCTCAGGTCTTAACCATGTTCAAAGCCTTGCTCGCCCTGTTGCTGTTGTGCCTGGCATTGCCCCTGCGCGCCGCCGAACCCCCTGCCCAGGCAGCGGCCGGCCTCGACCCCCAGCAGGCGCGCCAGGTCGCCGCCCTGCTGCAGGATCCGCAACGCCGCCAGGAGCTGATCCTGACCTTGCAGGCCATCGCCAGCCAGCCGACGAGCACTACCGGGACGCAGGCGACGCCGGCCGCTACGGCGCCCGCGGCCGCCACCGCGCCCAGTGCGGCCACCCCCCCGGCGGCAGGCGAAGAAAGGGCGCTGGTACCGCTGGAGGCCAATGGCCTGATCGCCCAGACCCTCAGTCGCGTCGGGCGCTGGGCGGACAACCTGGGCAGCGAGCTGAACCAGATACAGCGGGCCGTGCGTACCCTGCCGGACTGGTCGCGCGCCAGCTTCACCTCCGCAGCGGGTCGCCATGCCCTGTTGCAAGCCCTGCTGACCCTGGCCACTCTCTTTGCCGCCGGCCTGGTGGGCGAGTGGCTGATCCATCGGGCGCTCCGGCGCCCGCGGCAACGACTGCAGCGCCATGCCGATCTCGCCGACAGTCGCGCCCGGCGCCAAGCCCAGCAGACGGCGGCCCAGCAGCCTCCGCCTGAAGCCTCGGCGACTACGACCGAAGACACGGCTACCCGCCCCACGGAACCTGCTGTGGCGCTGGTCAAGACCCAGATCGATGGGGTGGATCGGCTCGAAGAGGTGCCCATCGCCCCGTCCGACAGCGCGGCGCCCGCGCCAGCCGCGCCGGCGACCGAGTCCGCCGCCACCGATCCCACACCCGCCAACCGCGCCCGACCCAGCGGCGAGGAGCACTGGACCACCCTGCGGCACCTGCCCTTCGCCCTGGGACTGCTGTTGCTGGAAGTGCTGCCACTGCTGGCCTTCTGGGCCACGGCGGCGCTGCTGATCCACTATCTGGTGGGGTCGGATGCCAATCAGCGCGAGCTGGTCGGTGGCTTCCTCGGGGCCTATCTCACCACCCGCCTGGCGCTGATCGTCATCCGCCTGCTGATCGATCCTGCCGCCCACGGCATCCGCCTGCTCAAGGTCAAGACGGCCCTCGCCTGCACCCTGTTGCGCTGGCTGCACGCCTTCGTTGCCCTGGTCACCTTCGGCCTGGCGCTGGCCCAGGCCGCGGACATCCTGGGGGCCAACGAAGAGGGCCGTGAAGCCATCGTCAAGCTGGTCTCGCTGCTGGCCCATCTGCTGGTGGTAGGGCTGATCTTCCACATGCGTCGACCGGTGGCCGCGCGGATCGCCGGGCGCCAGGACGGCAATGGTGCCCTGACCGTGCTGCGCGCCTGGCTGGGTCAGGTCTGGGCCGTATTCGCCGCCGTGTTCGTCATGGGTGGCTGGACCATGTGGGCGCTGGACATCGAGAACGGGCTGCCGCGGCTGATGAATTTCGTCGCCCTCTCCGCCGGTATCGTCATCCTCGGACGCCTGGCGGCGGTGTTCCTGCTCGGCTTGCTGGGTCGGCTGTTCCAGCCGGCCACCACCGAAGGCGCCAGCGGCACCGAGCTGCACCTGCAGCGCTACTATCCGCTGGCGCGCTGGCTGGTGGGGGTGATCGTCACCCTGATCACCGTCCTGGCGCTGTTCCAGTCCTGGGGCTGGAGCGTGCTGGACTGGTTCGGCACGGGCAGCATCGGGCGCAGCCTGCTGTCCGCCTTTCTCACCATCCTCATCGCCGCCGTCATCGCCGTAGTGGTCTGGGAAGGCGCCAACACCACGGTAAATCGTCGGCTGAGCAGCTGGAACGAACGCGGCGACACGGTGCGGGCCGCTCGCTTGCGCACCCTGTTGCCCATGCTGCGCACCGGGCTGTTCATCCTGGTCGCGCTGATCGTCGGCCTGACCGCCCTGAGCGAACTGGGCATCAACACCACGCCGCTCCTGGCCAGCGCCAGCATCATCGGGGTGGCCCTCGGCTTCGGCTCGCAGAAGCTGGTGCAGGACTTCATCACCGGCATCTTCCTGCTGCTGGAAAACGCCATGCAGGTAGGCGACTGGGTCACCGTGGCCGGGGTCTCGGGCACCGTGGAATACCTGTCGATCCGCACCGTGCGCCTGCGCGCCGGCGATGGCTCGCTGCACATCGTGCCCTTCAGCTCGGTGTCGGCGGTCAACAACATTAACCGCGGGCTGGGCAATGCCGCCCTGCGCATCAGCGTGGGCTACGGCGAAGACATCGAGCGCGTCATCGCCGAACTCAAGGACATCGGCGCCGGCATGCGTGCCGACGAGGCCTTCAAGGACCTGATCCTCGCCGATCTGGAGATCTGGGGCGTAGATGCCGTCGACGGCGCCATGGTGACCATCGCCGGGCAGATGAGATGCCTAGACAAGGGCCGCTGGGGCGTGCAGCGCGAACTCAACCGACGTATCCTCGAACGCTTCCGCGAGCGCGGCATCGAGATCGCCAATCCGCGCGCCAGTCTGCTGCTGCCTAGCGAAGCCGGTATCGTGCCCTCCTCGCCCATCCAGCCACGGCCTGCGGAGTGAACCCCGTGCAGTATCGCCAAGACGCCTTCAACGGCCTGATCATCGATGCCGCCTCGCTGCCCGCCACCCGCGAGGCCTTTGCCCCGGCGCTGGCCGAGTTGCTCGACAGGGCTCGCCGCGAGGGTCGCAACCTGATCTGGCTGACCCTGCCCCTCGCCCTTGGCGAACTGGTCGGCGTGGCCACCGCCGCCGGTTTCGTCTTTCACAACTGCCTGGAAGAGGAACTGACCCTGGTCTGGCGCGGCACACCGACCGCCTTCGCGCCCTTCGTCCCGACCCACAGCCTGGGTGTCGGCGGCCTGGTGCTGAACAGCCATGGCGAACTCCTGGCGATCCGCGAACGCGGCAGCCAGGGCTACAAGCGGCCGGGCGGCCATGTCGAGCTGGGCGAGGACCTGGGTCCTGCGGTGATCCGCGAGGTCTGGGAGGAAACCGGTATCCGCAGCGCCTTGCGCGGCGTGGTCGGGCTGGTGACCACCCACCCCTATCGCTTCGGCAAGTCCAATCTCTATGTGGTCTGCCGCCTCGACCCCCTGAGTGCGGAGATCGCCATCCAGGATCCGGACGAGATCGAGGATGCCCGCTGGCTGGCGCTGCCCGACTACCTGGCGGACCCGGGCAACAGCGCCTTCAATCGCGAGCTGGTGCGCAGCCTGGCCCATGCCGAAGGGCTGGCGCCCAGCGCCTTGAACAGCGAGCGCTATCCTAAGGCCGAAGTCTTTCTCGCTCAGTCGTCGAAGGACTGATCCATGCTCTCGGCCGGATGGGCGTCGCGCGGACGGCCCACCGGGCGGGCGGGAATGCCCACCACCGTGGTGTGGGGCGCCACCGGGTGCAGGACCACGCTGTTGGCACCGATCTTGGCGCCCTCGCCGATCTCCAGATTGCCGAGGATCTTGACCCCGGCGCCGATCATCACCCCGCGCCGCACCTTGGGATGGCGATCGCCCTGTTCCTTGCCAGTACCGCCCAGGGTCACCTGTTGCAGGATGGAGACGTCGTCTTCCACCACCGCGGTCTCGCCGATGACGATGCCGGTGCCGTGGTCGAGCATGATGCCGCGCCCCAGCCGCGCGGCCGGATGGATGTCGATGGCCAGCAGGCGATTGCAGCGCGCCTGCAGGTGCAGGGCCAGCAGGCGCTCGCCGTTGCGCCAGAGCGCATGGCTCAGGCGCTGGGTCTGCAACGCCAGGAAGCCCTTGGAGAACAGCAGGATCTCCAGCAGGCTGGCATAGGCCGGATCCCGCGCCAGCACGGCTTCCAGGTCCGCGCAGGCGGCCGCGGTCAATTCCGGCCACTCGGCGTGCAGCGCGGCGAAGCGCTCGGCGAGTGCCTCGGCCTGTCGCGGATCTTCCGCCAGGGCCTCGGCGCAGCGCCGCACCAGGACGGCGGCCAGATCCACCGGCTGCAGCAGCGCTCGCGTCAGGCCCTCGGCCAGGGCTGGGGCGTCGCGGCACCCTGCTTCGGCCTGGGCGCGCAGGAGTTGCCAGAGTTCGGTAGCGGAGCGAGGCGGCATGGCAGGAAAGGGTCCTTAACGGGGGGCGCCAAGCTTAGCGGGCGCGACCGCCAACGTCTTGTACATCAGGGTGGTGCTGTCTCGGCGTTCGGGCTGGCGAGCATCCAGGGCATAGCCGGGAATCCGGCCGACCACCTGATAGCCCAGGGACAGATAGAGCGGCTCGGCATGGTCGTCGCTACGGGTGTCCAGGGTCAGCAAGTCCCGCCCCTGGGCCTGGGCGGCCGCCTCCACCGCCTGCATCAGCCGACGCGCCAGCCCCTGGCGACGGCAGTCCGGATGCACCAGCAACTTGACCACCTCGGCGCGGTGCGGCTGATTGGCCGGGGTATCCAGCACCAGTTGCACGCTGCCGACCACCCGGTCGCCCTGCAGCGCGGCGAACAGCAGCCGGGTACCCTGGGCCAGGCCCGGGGCCACGGCCTCGGTCCAGAAGCGCCGATTCACGGCGTCACCCAGCGGCAGGATGAAGCCGATGCTGGCGCCCTGCTCGACACAGGCGGCCAGTAGTTGCTGGAATTCATTCAGATGCCTCGTGAAAGCGGCGGCATCGAGCTGTTCGATACGCAGGGAAGCACTCATGGACACACCTCAGATCATGAACAGGAGATAACGGGCGCCCGCCGGGCCGCTCAGGAAGCGACTGCTACCCCAGAGGCGATAGCGCAGGCAGTCGCCGACGCCCAGCCGATAGGGCTGCTCTTCGATCCACAGCTGCAACTCGCCTTCGAGCAACAGCAGATGGTGTTCGAGCCCGGGACGGGGCGCTGCCTGATAGCGGATATCCACCCCTGGCCCCAGCTGGCTCTCGATGACCTCGCCCGCCAGCGCCTGGGCCGGCGGCGAAACCGAACGACGGGTGAAGGCCTGCTCGGGATCGGCCCAGATCTGCTGCGCCTGGCGCTCGACCTGGGCCGGATAGGCGCTTTCCACGCTATGCAGCAGGCGCGTCAGGGTCAGGCCGTAGGCCGAACAGAGCTGCCCGAGAACCGCCGTGGTCGGGCTGACCTCGGCATTTTCCAGCCGCGACAGCGTGGCGCGACTGACCCCACTGAGGGCCGCCAGTTGGTCCAGCGACAGCCCGCGCTCCAGGCGCAGGGCCCTGAGCCTGGATGCCAAACGTTCATCGAGCATGACCACCTCCCATATTGGGGATTTTTTCTCACAAAAGAGAGAACAGCACAAGCGTCTCGTAGTGGGAGAGCCCCTTGCTTCTAACTTTCGCTCTGACTATCGCCTTAATCTTTATCGGAAAAATTATTAGCTTTTAAATATTGATGACTACAGACATTATCGTCTGCCAACTTTACAAAAGGCTCTGGAAGACACCTTTGCCGAGCTCTTGCAGATCACTGAAAGAACGACCCGTAACAATTACCGCTCAGAAAAAAGCGCCTTGCCAGCGATGATTTCGGCCGTGCAAAAGAACCAGCGTCGAGAAAAATCGTCTCAGCCTCCAGCAGCAAAAAAATCAGCGCTGACGCACCCTGCGACAAAATATTTCAAAAGATTTCACTCTTTTCAGCTGTGCGTAAGAAATTCTGCTAGCGAACCTTCCGGATTCTTTTACAACTCCTGTACAGCCTTTTTACCAAGGGCTCTGGCACGATCATGGTCATCACCAACCTTGTATCCAACCTGAAGTCCGTCGAATAAAACCACCCTCTATCACCACATTCGAACCGCCCTTACAAAACCCTACTCCTAATAGTTGAGCCGCTTGGCCTTTGCGGGTACGGCGTTCGCTTCATCAATAACCGTAATTGGGAGAAGTCCTCATGGCTAACAAGAGCAGCAACCCAGGCAACTTCGCCAATAATCGCGACCGCGCCGCCGAGGCCGGGCGCAAGGGTGGGCGTGCCAGTGGTGGCAATTTCGCCAACAATCCCGCTCGTGCCTCCGAAGCCGGGCGCAAGGGTGGCCAGAACAGTCATGGCACCCGGCGCACAGAAGCAGAGAGCGAAGCGGCCGCGACCTGAAATCCACCGTTTTGCCGGCAGCCTCCTGTCCTCCACGCCAGAAGGCTGCCTCTGTATCCCTGCCAGACCAGTACCCCTCTCCTATTGCGCCTTCCCAAGTGAGCCCCAACTCACATAAATGCATGGCCGTGCTACCGTTATCGGACAGCCCGAGTGGCCCTTAGGGCCTACTCCTTTCGCCCTCGTCCGCCTGCACCGGTGCCCATGCTCAACAACATTCGCATCCAGAACAAACTCTTCGCCGGCTTCGCCGCCATCATCGCCCTGGTGGTCCTGCTGCTCTGGCTGACCTATGCCGCCTTGCAGAGCCTGGTCGATGCCAATCGCTGGGACAGGCACACCGCCGAGGTGCTGCTGTCGGTCACGGCGCTGGACAACAACCTGCTCGAAACCCGCGCCAAGTTGCGTACCTACTGGTATTCCGGGACCGCCACCGATGCGGAGACCGCGCGCCAGGCCCTGCCGTCGCTGGCCGCTGCCCTGCGTGTGCCCCAGCAACTGACCCAGGACAATGTCAGTCAGCAACAACGCTTCGCGCGCCTGATCGCCGAGCTCGACAGCTGGCGACAGAACACCTTCGAACCGCTGCTGCGCCTGCGTGCCACGGGTAATCTCAGCGCGGTCCAACTGGCCAACGAGCCGCTGATCGACAACCTCACCAGCCAGGTCGCGGCGATGCGCCAGGAGATCCAGGCTATTGCCGATGAAGAGCGACGCCTGTCCGCGCAACGCGCCGGCCATACCGAGGAGGTACGCAACCAGCTGACTTGGACCCTGGTCGCCGGCGGTGCCCTCTGCGTGCTGCTGGCCGCGCTCATCGCCTGGCTGCTCTCCCGTCATCTGCTGCGCTCGATCCGCCGCCTGACCGCTACCGTGGCGCGCATCTCCGCGGGCGAAAGCGGCGCCCGCGTGGACGTGCAGGGCCGAGACGAACTCGCCCAGGTGGGGCTGGCCTTCAACCAGATGGCCCAACAGATCCAGGACGACCATGCCCGCGAGCAGGTCCTGATGCAGCGCCTGCGCGCCGATGTCGACGATCTGCTGAGCGTGGTCAACCGGGCTGCCGCCGGTGATCTCACCGGACGCACCGCGGTCAGCGGCGATGACGCCATCGGCCAGCTGGCCCGTGGCCTGGGCAAGATGATCGAAGACCTGCGCGGGATGATCGCCAAGGTGCAGCGCGCCGGCATCCAGGTGACCTCCTCCACTACCGAGATCGCCGCCTCGTCGCGCCAGCAGGAAGCCACCAGCATCGAACAGGTACAGACCAGCGTGGAAGTGCTGAGCACCACCCGGGAAATCGCCGCCAACGCCAATGCCCTGGTGCGCACCATGGAGGAAGCCGTGCAGGTGGCGGACGAGACCACCCAGGGCGCGGTGCAGGCGCGCAGCAACCTGGCGAGCATGGACAGCACCATGCAGCGCATGGTGGCGGCGACCGACTCGATCAATGCCAAGCTCGCCGCCCTGTCGGAGAAGTCCAGTCATATCAACAAGGTGCTGACCACCATCACCAAGGTCGCCGACCAGACCAATCTGTTGTCGCTCAACGCCGCCATTGAGGCGGAAAAGGCTGGCGAGGCGGGCCGCGGCTTCTCGGTGGTGGCCACCGAGATCCGCCGGCTGTCGGACCAGACCACCGCCGCCACCGACGACATCGAGCAGATGCTCAAGGACATGAATTCCGCGGTATCCGCCAGCGTCATGGGCATGGACAAGTTCTCCGAAGAGATCCGTCGCAGCGTGCAGGAGGTGGCCAGCGTCAGCGATCAGTTGGCCGGGGTGATCGAGGACGTGCAGAAATTGCCGGCACGCTTCGATATCGTCCTGGAAGGCATGCAGTCCCAGGCGGTTGGCGCCGGCCAGATCGCCGAGACCATCACCCAGCTCAACGACAGCACCCAGCAGACCACCGAGGCGCTCAAGGCCACCAGCGAAGCGGTGCAGTATCTGCAGCAGGCGGCCCAGGACCTGCAGAGCAGCGTCGCCACCTTCTCGGTCACCCGTTGACCATGCAGATCCTGGTCTTCCAGTTGGCCGACGCTGCCGCGGCCCTGCCCACGACGGCGATCCGCCAGGTGCTGCCCTTTCTGCAGCTGACACGGTTTCCCGCCGCGCCACCCGGAGTGGCCGGGCTGATGAATCTGCACGGCGCGGCCATCCCGGTGGTGGACATCACCGCCATGAGCGGCGGACCGGCCGCCCAAGCGCGCCAGGACACCCGCATCCTGCTGGTCGACCATGCCCTGCCCGATGGCACCCGTCGCCCGCTCGGCCTGGTGGTGGAAGGCGTCGCCGGCGTGCGGCGGATCAGCGCCGCCACGCCTCGCCCCGCGGGCATCCGGCTGCCTGACTATCCCTGGCTCGGCGAGGTGCTGGAGACGCCAGAAGGCCTCTGGCTGTGGCTCGATCAGGATCGTTTGCTGTCACCTGCCCTGGCCGCCCTGCTGTTCCAGGAGGCCGCGTGAAGCTCGATCCCCGGCTGGCGCCCCTGGTGCGGGCGCGCACCGGCCTGGCCATCGCCGACGACATGCTCGGCCGCGCCATTCGCCAGCGCCTACGCGAGCGCCAGGAGAGCGATGCCGAGGTCTATATGGCGCGCATCCTCGACGACGAAAGCGAATTCGCCGATCTGCTGGACCTGCTGGTCATTCCCGAGACCTGGTTCTTTCGCGACCCCCAGGCCATCGCCCATGCCGCGCGCTTCGCCCAGGAGCGCCATGCCCGCAGCGGCGCGCCGGTACGCCTGCTCAGCCTGCCCTGTTCCACCGGTGAAGAACCCTACACCCTGGCCATGGCGCTGTTCGATACCGGCCTGCCGGCCCAGGCGTTCCAGGTCACCGCGGTGGACATCAACGAGCCGTCCCTGGAGCGCGCCCGCCGCGGCCTCTATGGGCGCAACTCCTTTCGCGCCCGCGACCTGGCCTTTCGCGAGCGCTATTTCCAGCCCGAAGGCGATCGCCAGCGTCTGACCGAACGGGTGCGCAACCAGGTGCGCTTTCGTCAGGGCAACATCCTGCAGCTGGGCAGTCTGCGCGACGGCGCCCCCTTCGACGTGGTGCTCTGCCGCAACCTGCTGATCTATTTCGACGACCAGACCCAGGGCCGAGCCCTCAGCCACCTGGCCGCGCTCATGCACGACGACGGCCTGCTCTGCGTCGGCAGCTCGGAGATGGTCAGCGCCATGCGCCATGGTTTCGCCAGCCTGGGCGTCGCGCACGCCTCGGCGTTGATCAAGCGCCAGGCGGACACCGCCGATCCGCTACGGCCGCCACCGCCTGCGGCGCCCCGGCGCAAGGCCGCGGTGCGCCCGCCGCCCCCGGCGACGACGCTCCCTACCCGCCTGCGGGCCAGAAGTGCTCCCGCACCGCTACCGACCGCGCCCATCCCGGCCGTCTGCCCGCCCCTGGAAGAAGCCCAGCGGCTGGCCGATACCGGACGAGGCGCCGAAGCCGAGACACTGTTGCGCACCCTGCTCGATACGGATCGCAGCCAGGCCGGTGCCCATTTCCTGCTGGCGCTCATCCTGCCCGATGCCCGCGCCGCCGAGGCCGAGCGGGCGCTACGCCAGGCGCTCTATCTGGAGCCGGAGCACTATCCGGCCCTGTGCCGCCTGGCGCTGATCTGCGAAAGAGCCGGCCGACTCGACGAAGCCGGACGCCTGCGCGACCGCGCCGCGCGCATCCAGACCCGTGCCGGTGACGACGCATGAGCCTGAACCGCGAACTCAGCGCCCTGGAGCGTGCCGACTGGGCCGAGCGCTATGCCGAACCCCTGGACGATCGCCAGGCGCAGTCGGCCAGTGCGCTGGTCTTTCGCCTCGGCGCGGAATGGCTGGGCTTGCCCGGCGGTTGCCTGGTCACGGCCACCGAACCCACCGCCGTCCATCGGGTGCCCCACCGGCGTTCGCCGCTGCTGCGCGGTATCGTCCCGGTGCGGGGTCAGTTGCAGCCCTGCATCGCTTTGCAGCTGCTGCTGGCGGTGGCCCCGGGCGAGCAGACCGGCGGTTTTCCGCGATTGCTGCTGCTGCATATCGGTCGCCGTGACTGGGCCGTGCAGGTGGACGAGGTGCTAGGACTGCAGCGCTATGCCCCCAGCGAGGTGCAACCGCCGCCCGCGACCCTGGGCGGCGAGTTGCTCAGCTACCTGAGTGGCGTCTATCGCGAAGGCGCGCATCAGGTCGGGCTGCTCGATCTGCCGCGCCTGGAGCGGGCCCTGGAAGAGGCGCTGCGATGAGTCAGCCACCGCGCGATGTGCGCGAGATGTCCCTCTACGATCTTTTCGCCAGCGAGGTGCAGAGCCATCTGCAGGCGCTGGACAGCGGCTTGTTGCGCCTGGAGCGCGATCCCCACGACACCGGGGTGATCGAACCGATGATGCGGGCGGCCCATTCCATCAAGGGCGCGGCACGCATCGTCGACCTCGACGGCCTGGTCGAGCTGGCCCACGCCATGGAGGATTGCCTGGTCGCCGTCCAGGCCGGTCGCCGCCAGCTCGGTCCGGCGGACATCGATCAGCTGTTTCGCTGCGTCGACGTCCTCGGTGAGGTCAGCCGCCTGGACGAAGCCGCCAGCCAGCGCTGGCAGAGCGAACAGCGGGATGCCCAGCGGGCGCTGGCACAGGCGCTGAGCGCTGGCGCCGCTGCCCCTGCCCCGATGGCGCCGGCGCCAGCCCGGGAGCTGGCGCCCGCCGTGGCGGAAGACCCGGCCCCCGAAGCCGAGCGCAGCCGTGATCCGCTACGGGTGGACAGCGGCCGCTTCAATCAGATTCTCGCCCTCACCAGCGAGGCCCGGGTGATGGGCCTCGGTCTGCACGGCCTGGTTCAGGGCTTCCAGGGCTATCGCGCGGAATTGCAGGGGCTGTTCGGTCAGGCCAAGGCGGTCAGCAGCGACGTGCGCCAGCGCCAGGAAGGCCTGCTCGATCGCTACCAGCAGCAGCTCCAGGCGCTGGAAGCCTACGAACGGCGCCTGCTCGGCGTCTGCCAGGGGCTGCTGGACGAGGTGCTCGGGGTGCGCATGCGGCCACTGCGCGATGCCGTCCAAGGCTTTCCACGGCTGGTGCGTGACCTGGCCCGGGGGCTGGACAAGGAGGCCGTGCTGCAGGTCGAAGGCGCCGATACCCTGATCGACCGCGAGGTGCTGGCGCGGCTGGAAAGTCCGCTCAATCACCTGCTGCGCAACGCCGTGGACCATGGCCTGGAAACCCCGGCCGAACGCCGCGCCCTGGGCAAGCCCGAGTGCGGCCAGATCCGCCTCGAAGCCCGGCATGTCGCCGGGCGCCTGCAGGTCAGCCTGCACGACGACGGCCGCGGCCTGGACCTGGAACGCATCCGCGCCGCGGTCATCGCCCGCCGCCTGAGTCCGCCGCCGGTGGCCGCTGAACTGAGCGCGGCCGAGTTGCTGGAATTCCTGCTGCTGCCCGGCTTCAGTCTCAAGGAGACGGTGACCGAGTTGTCCGGTCGTGGGGTGGGCCTGGACGTGGTGGCCGATGCCATCCGCGCCCTGGATGGCGAAGTCCGCCTGGAAACCCGCCCTGGCCTGGGCTTCACTACCCACCTGCTGGTACCGGTCAGTCGCTCCATCGTCCGCGCCCTGATCGTCGACATCGCCGGCGAGGCCTATGCCCTGCCGGTCAACCGCATTGAACGGGTACTGCGCCTGGATCCCGCCGAGGTCCACGCGCTGGAGGGCAAGGCCTTCTTCCTGCTCGGCGAGGATCGCCTGGGCCTGGTCGCCGCCCATCAGTTGCTGGAGCTGGAAGGCGCGCCGCCCAGCGGCGACCTGGCGGTGCTGGTGATCGGCAGCGGGGCGCGCCGCTATGGGCTGGTGGTGGATCGCCTGCGCGGCGAGCAGGGCCTGGCGCTCAAGCCGCTGGACGAGATCTTCGGCAAGCTACGTTCGGTCACCGCCGGGGCCCTGCTCGACGACGGCAGCCCGGTGCTGCTGCTGGACGTCGCCGATCTGCTCACCGGTATCGAGCGCCTGCTCGGCGAGGGGCAGCTGCGTCAGGTGCAGGGCGGTGCCGCTGTCGCCACCCGACGGGTCAAGCGCATCCTCGTGGTGGACGACTCCCTCACCGTGCGCGAGATGGAGCGCAAGCTCCTGGAAGGCCAGGGCTATCAGGTGGAGGTCGCGGTGGATGGCATGGACGGCTGGAACGCGGTGCGCGGCGGCGAATTCGACATGCTGCTGTCGGACATCGACATGCCACGCATGAATGGCATCGAACTGGTGGAACTGGTGCGCCGCGATCCGCGTCTGCATGCCCTGCCGGTGATGATCGTGTCCTACAAGGATCGCCCCGAAGACCGCCTCAAGGGCATGCAAGCCGGCGCCGACTACTATCTGACCAAGGGCAGCTTCCACGACGATGCCCTCATCACCGCCGTACAGGACCTCATCGGAGCACCATGAGAATCGCCATCGTCAACGATCTGCTACTGGCCACCGAAGCCCTGCGCCGCCTGCTGGCCAGCGATGGGCGCCATACGGTCGCCTGGATCGCCCACGACGGCGAGGAAGCGGTGGCCCGTTGCGCCGAGGACCGCCCCGACCTGATTCTCATGGACCTGCAGATGCCGCGGCTGGACGGCATCGAGGCGACGCGCCGGATCATGGCGCAGTCGCCCTGCGCCATCCTCATGGTCACCGCCACCCCCGACGATTGCGAGGGGGTGTTTCGGGCCATGGGCGCCGGTGCCCTGGACGTGACCGCCACCCCGGCACTCAGCGGCGGTGCCGATGGCGGTGCCCTGCTGCGCAAGATCGCCCGCATCGAGCCCCTGGTGCGCCTGCCGGAACGCGCCGCCCGCCCGCAGCTGGTCAGTGCCACCGCACCGACCGAGCACGCTCAAGCGACGCCGGACACCCTGGTCGCCATCGGCGCCTCCACCGGTGGGCCGGCGGCCCTGGTGAGTCTGTTCGAAACCTGGACGCCGACCCCCGAGGCGAGCGTGGTGCTGGTGCAGCACATCGATCGGCGTTTCGCCCCTAGTTTCATCGGCTGGCTCGGGACCCAGATCGCCTGGCCGGTCACGGCGGCCATGCCCGGCGCCCTGCCGCAGCCCGGTCAGGTCTCGGTGGCCCTGGGCGACGATCACCTGCTGCTGGATGCACGTGGCCGCTTCGCCTATACCGTCGAGCCGGCCGATTATCCCTATCGTCCCTCGGTGGACGTGTTCTTCGCCAACCTCGCCAGCCACCCGCGCCGGGTCGGCAAGGCCCTGGGCATCCTGCTGACCGGCATGGGACGGGACGGCGCCAGTGGCCTCTACGCCCTGCGCCAGAGCGGTTGCCCCACCCTGGCCCAGGACGAGGCCAGTTGTGCCGTATACGGCATGCCCGCTGCTGCGGTTAGAATGGGCGCCGCGGAACGTGTTCTCAGCCCCACGCAGATCGGTGCCTGGCTGCAACGGCGCTTCGGCAACAGCTCGCGTAGCATGACATGACCGGTCGCCAACAGGAGCGTTGGACGGCGCAGTGGCAGGGATTGGCCAAGGTGAGACGCGGGATGCCTGACCCCGCCCGCACAAGGACTCGCAGTAATGGCCACGAATGAGGGCAGCACTCTGGACAGCCTGACCGCACCCAAGGTACGCCTGCTGCTGGTAGACGATCAGTTGATCATCATCGAAGCCCTGCGGCGGATGATCGCGGATCAGCCCGATATCGAGCTGCATTACTGCCTGGATGCCCACCAGGCGGTCAACATGGCCCTGCAACTCAAGCCCACGGTGGTCTTGCAGGACCTGATCATGCCCGAGATCGACGGCCTGGAAACGGTCCGACGGTTCCGTGCCGAGCCGGGGCTGCGCGACGTGCCCATCGTGGTGCTCTCCTCCAAGGAAGATCCCCAGGTCAAGGCGCAGAGTTTCGCCACCGGCGCCAACGACTATCTGGTCAAGCTACCCGACAAGCTGGAGCTGCTGGCGCGGGTGCGCTACCACTCCGAGGCCCATGTCCTGCGCGCCCAGCGCGACGAGGCCTTTCGCTTCCTGCGCGAGAGCCAGCGCCAGCTCGCCGAGGCCAATATCCAGCTGCAGAAGCTGGTGGCCATCGACAGCCTCACCGGCATCAACAACCGGCGTCATTTCGACCAGACCTACGAAGGCGAATGGCTGCGTGCCCGGCGCAATCGCCAGCCGCTCGCCCTGCTGCTGTGCGACGTCGACCACTTCAAGCGCTACAACGACACCTATGGTCATCTCAGCGGCGATCTCTGCCTGAAGAAGGTGGCGGCGGTGCTCACCGAACAGCTCAAGCGCCCGGCCGACCTGGTGGCCCGCTACGGTGGCGAAGAATTCGCCATGGTATTGCCGGAAACCGATGCCGAGGGCGCACGCAAGGTCGCCGAAGGCTGTCGCGCAGGGGTCGAGCGGCTACAGGTCGCCCACTCCAGCAGCGACCTGGGCTTCGTCACCATCTCCATTGGCGTCGGCAGCATCCAGCCGCAAAGCGGCGACGATCATGAAGCCTTTATCGAACGTACCGACCAGGCGCTGTACCAGGCCAAAGCCGAAGGCCGCAACCGGGTGCATCTGGTCGAGGGCAGCGGCAAGGACCTTCCAGCCTAGGGACGCGGCGGCACCGACCTAGAAGCTGCGACTGACCAGGCGATCACGCCCCTCTGCCTTGGCCTGATAGAGCAGGTCGTCGGCGGCCTTGAGTAGACCGTTCGGGGTCTGCTCGGGGGTCGGATTGCAGCAGGCCAGGCCCATGCTCATGGTCAACCAGAGGCGATCCTCGGCCAGCGGATGGGCGATGCGCAGTTCGGCGATGCCCTGCCGACAGCGTTCCAGCACCGCTTCCGCGGCCGTGCGCGAGGCGCCGGGTAGCAAGAGCACGAATTCCTCGCCGCCGTAGCGCGCCAGGCAATCGCGCTCGCGGATGCGCTGCTCCAGCACCTGGGCGACCCGCGCCAAGGCCTGATCCCCGGCGCCATGGCCATGGGTATCGTTGTACTGCTTGAAGTAGTCGATATCGAGCATGGCGATGGCCAAGGCGCCGCGCCGGCTGACCGCCAGCTGCCACTCGATGGTCAGCTGCTCGTCGAAGCGACGGCGATTGCCCACGGCGGTCAGCGGATCCATGTGCGCCAGCTGTTCGAGCAGCCGCCGCTGGCGGGCCAGTTGCAGGTGCAGCCGCACCCGCGCCAGCACCGCCAGCGGATTGAAGGGTTTCTGGATGAAGTCGCTGGCGCCCAGTTCGAAACACTCCACCTCGCGATGCAGGTCGTTGGCCGCGGTGATGAAGATCACCGGGATGGCGCTGGTCTCGGCGCGGCGCTTGAACAGCTGGATCAGCTGCAGGCCGTCGATGCCGGGCATCACCACGTCCAGCAGGATCAGATCGGGGTGTTCGCGGGCGGCCTTGGTCAGGGCCTGGACCCCGCTCTTGGCCAGCATGATGCGCGCCTCATCGCGCAGCAGGTCGCCGAGGACACGCAGGTTGCTCTTCTGATCGTCGACGATGAGGATCAATGGCAGGTCGGGACGACGCCCCTCCATGGGCAGTTATCCCGACCGTTGTCCGGCCTGCCGCACCCGCCGCAGCAGATCCGCGGTGGCATCGGCGGCATGCTCGAACTCGACGTCATTGACCCACTCACGGATGCGCACCAGATCGGCGCTGTGGGGGGTGCTCACGCAGGCGCGCAGCAAGAGGTCGAGCAGTTCCTCGGCGGCGAAGTCCGACGTCTGCAGCAGTCCGACCAGGCGTTCGAGCAGGGCCTCCAGTTCCTCGACGGTGGCTTCCTCGTCACCCGCGACCTCGACCAGGATCTCGTCGAGGGACGCCAGGCAGCGCTCGGCTTCGGCGTGCAGGCGGCGCACGTCCTCGCCGATGGGCTGGGCCAGGCGGATCCGGTTGGTCAGGCGTTGCGCTGCTTCCTGCAGGGCGATGGCACCGACATAGGCGGCGGTGGCCTGCAGGCCATGGGCGCACTCGAACAACGCGGTGACATCGTCCGCTGCCCGCCAGGCAGCGATCCGCCCCGGCAGTTCGGCCTGTTGCACGCGGAAATCCCGCATCAACTGCTCATAGAGTTCGGCGCTGCCACGCAGCAGGCGCAACGCCGACTCGGGTTCGAGCGCCGCACTGGCACGGGCACGCGCCAGCACGCCGGCCTCCTTGATCTCGACCACCTCCTCCACCGCCTTGCGCTCGGCGCGCTGCAGCTGTTCGAGGTTGGCCCAGGCGGCGATGATGCGAAACAGCTCGGCGGGATCGAGCGGCTTCACCAGGTGATCGTTCATGCCGGCCTCCAGGCAGCGCTCCCGATCGCCCGGCAGGCCGTTGGCGGTCATGGCGATGACCGGCAGCCCGGCCAGCGCCGGGCGGGTGCGCAATTCGCGGGTGGCCGATAGGCCGTCCAGGCGCGGCATATGGACGTCCATCAGCACCAGGTCATAGCGCTGCCGTTCCAGCTGGTCCAGCGCGGCCTGGCCATCTTCGGCCACCTCGATGAGGATGCCGCTGCCCTGCAGGAAGCCGATGACCACCTGGCGATTGATGGCGTTGTCGTCCACCAGCAGCAGGCGAATGCCCTGCAGATCCACCACGCTCTGGCCCACCGTCGGGGTGGCGACCGGCGCCAGTCCCAGACCGGCCAGCAACCGCTGCACCGCGGGACCGGTGACGGGTTTGTCGAGGAGTTCCAGGCCGCCCAGGTCTTCGCCCAGGCTACGCACCTCTTCCGCCTCATAGGGCGAGGCCAGCAGGGTCAACGCCAGCTCCGGCTGCCGGGCACGCAGCTGACGCGCCAAGGCCAAACCGTCTTCGGTGCCCAGGCGCCAGTCGACGATGGCCAGCTCGAAGACCGACGTGGCCATGGCCGCCAGGGCCTGCTGGGTGGATTCCGCTTCCACCACCTGCATGCCCAGTTCGCGCAGGCGCTGCCCCAGGGTCCGCCGGGCCAGGCCGTGGTCGTCCACCAGCAGGACCTGCCGGGAGGTCTGGCTGAGCGGCCGCTCGGGCTCGCCCACCACCGGCAGGGTCAGACGCAGGGTGAAACAGGAGCCCCGCCCGGCTTCGCTGTGGACCTCCAGGGTGCCACCCATGAGCTCGGTGAGCTGGCGGGAGATCGCCAGGCCCAGTCCGGTACCGCCGTAGCGGCGGCTGATGGAGCCATCCGCCTGGGTGAAGGGTTGGAAGAGTTGCGCCTGCTGGGCTTCGGTCAGACCGATGCCGGTGTCTTCCACCGCCAGGCTGAAATGGGCGCGACCGGCTTCGCAGATGGCGCCGACGCGAATCAGCACATGGCCCCGCTCGGTGAACTTGACCGCATTGCTCAGCAGATTGACCAACACCTGCTGCAGGCGCAGCGGATCGCCTTCCAGCGCCAGGGGAATGTCCGGACCGCAATCCAGCACCAGCTCGACGCCCTTCTCGTGGGCCTTGAGGGCACAGAGGTTGAGGGTCCGTTCGAGCACCTTGGCCAGGTTGAAGCCCAGCTGTTCGAGTTGGGTACCGCCGGCCTCGTTGCGCGAATAGTCGAGGACGTCATTGATCACGCCCAGCAGGGTCTCGCCGGAGTCGAGGATCTTGCCGACGTGACCACGCTGTTCGCTGGACAGCCGCGTGCCCAGGGTCAGGCGACTGAGGCCGATCACCGCGTTGAGCGGGGTGCGGATCTCGTGGCTCATGGTCGCCAGGAACAGCGACTTGGCCGCCGCCGCCTCCTCGGCGCGAATGCGCGCCTGGTCCAGCTCGCGGGTGCGTTCGCCGACGCGCTGCTCCAGGGTCTCGTAGATCTGCGCGTGCTCCAGGGAGATCGCCGCCTGGGTGGCCAGGATCCCCAGCACCTGCAGGCGTCCCGGGGTAAAGGCCTGGGCCAGCAGGTTGTTTTCCAGATAGAGGATGCCGATCAGGCGACCCTGGCGCAGGATCGGCAGGCAGCAGACCGAACGCGGCCGGCGCGCGCGGATATAGGCGTCGCGGACGAAGCGGCCGGCGCGGGCGGCGTCATCGAGAATCACCGGTTCGCGCTGCCGGATCACCTGGGACACCAGGGTCAGGGGCACCAGGCTTTCGCCGGACTCCTGTTCGTTCAGGGACAGCGGCAGGCTCTGCAATACCTGAGGCTCGGTCGCGCCGCTGCAGACCGAGGCCTGCACCAGCCAGCGACCGCCTTCGGGCAACAGCAGCAAACCGTGCTGGGCTCCGCCCTCCTCCAGGATGATGCGCATCATCCGCGCCAGCAGCTGGTCCAGCGCCAGTTCGTTGGAGATGGTCTGCAGCGACTTGAGCACCGACAGCCAGTCCAGCCGCATCATCTCGCTGGTGGATTGGCCCTGAGTGCGCTGCACGGTCAGGGCATTGGTCTCGGCGGCGCGCAGCCAGTGCGGGAATTCGTTTTCCAGCGCCTGGACCTTGGCCACGGCGCCCCAGTGCAGATAGCTGCGCTGGGCATCCTGCAGGTAGGTCCGGGCGATCCGCGGACGCTGTTGTTCCAGCCAGAACCGCCCATAGAGTTCCTCGACCAGCGCCGCGCCCTGGCGGAAGCCATGCAGCCGCGCGGATTCCAGGGCCTGCTCGTAGAGGTCCATGGCGGCCTCGACGCGGCCCTCGCGGCGCGCCCGCTCGGCCGCCACCAGATCGCGCTTGTGGGCGAAATTTTCCGGGCAGTGCGCCGCCCAGCCGCTCAACCGCTCCTGGGCGGCCTCGATCTTGGCCAGCGCCTCGCCCGCCAGTTCGCCCTCGGCGAGCAGGATCAACGCCTGGTAGAAGGCGTGCTCGGCGATGCTGAACCAGCCAAAGCTCGCCGCCAGCGAAGCCTCCATGGCCTCGGCGTGCTGCCGTGCCTGGGGCAGTCGGCGAAACAGCAGCGCCGCCTGCATCTTGTTGAAGTCGTAGTAGTTCAGACAGAGGACATGACCGCTGTCCTGCATCTGCCGCACCAACGCCGCTTCGTCCTGGCCCTCCTCGTCCCAGGTCGCCTGACCCGGGGTGAGGCCCTGCAGCAGGCGCAGCGACTGGCGCAGGATGGTGAAGATCTCCAGGGTATTGGGATCGCCGACCCCCAACAGGATCCGCTCGACCTCCGCGGTTTCCCCCAGGATGTCGTCGAGCGGCGCGCCGGCGTGCTGCAGGTGCTTGAGAATGTGGAAGGCGCTGTAGGCGGTGAAGATGACGTCGCCGGTACGCTGACCGGCCGCCAGGGCCTCGCGCAGCAGGGCGACATTGTCCGCGATGGGGGTCGACCAGGGACTGTTGGTCACCGCGAACATGGTGTAGACCTTGCACTTGAGCGGCAGATTGCCGGTGCGATCCACCAGGTCGACGGCCAGCCGCCCGACCTGGTAACCCAGTTCGTAGCGGCCATGGAAGGCTGACAGCAACGAGCCGTAGTTGGCGTAGCCGAAGGGCGAGAGATCGCCATTGCCGTACTGGATCGACAGCTTGACGATACGCATGACCGCCAGCAGGCTCATGGGCAGGTCGACGTTGATCGCCGGGCCCCAGAGCAGGCCCAACAGGCGGATCAGCAACTGGGCACGCGGGTCTTCCATGCGCGGCAGATCGAGTAGCGCCGCGGGATGGCGCTCGGCGAGCCAGGCCTCGACCTCGGCACTGTCGCTGCCGATGGCCTGATTGATGTCGTCCGGTGCCTCTGGCCAGGGCTCGCCCAGCACCTGAATGCCGGCCTTGGCCACGGTCAGGGCTTCGGTGAAGCGCCCGAGGCCGCTGTAGAGGTCGATCTGCAGGGCGCGGACCCCGGCTTCTTCGAGGGTGGTGCGGGCGCGTGGCAGCAGCAGTTCGCAGATGCGCAAGGCTTCGTTGGCATCGCCACAGAGGTGCGCGACCTCGGCCCATTCCCGATGCAGCTGGAACAGCAGCACATGGCGGGTCTCCCAGGCGCCGGCGTCGATCAGCGCGACCGCCGTGCGCAGAAAGGCCTGGGCGGCCGGATAGGCGTTGGCCTGGCGCGCCTTGCGCGCGGCGTCCAGATTGAGCTCCAGCAGCTGCAGCCGCTCGGCGGGCGTCTCGATCAGCGCCAGGGCTAGGTTGAGGTGACTGACCGCGTCCAGCCGCGCGGTGCTGCCTTCGGCGAGGTACAGCTGACCGGCGCGCAGGTGGACCCGCTCGCGCTCGGCAGGCGCCAGCAACGAGTGGGCGGCATGACGCACCTGATCGTGCAGGAAGCTGTAGTGCGTGGGCGTGTGCTCGCCCACCTGGCCGCCTTCGGGTTCGGTGAGCAGCCCCTCCTGCACCAGCGCCTGGCAAAGTCGGCGGATATCCGCAGGGGATTCCGCCATCAGCGCGGCGAGGCGGTCGCTGGAGAAATGAGTGCCCAGGCAGGCTGCCCATTGCAGCAACTGCGAGGTGGCGGTCGGCAGGTCCTTGAGCTTGCCGACCATGAAATCGACGACGTTGTCGTAGACGTCCAGTGCCTGGAGCCGGGCCAGTTCCCAATGCCACTGGCCGGTCTCGCCATCGAATTCCAGCAGGCCTTCCTGTTGCAGACTGCGCAGCAGCTGTTCGATGAAGAAGGGATTGCCGAGGGTCTTGTCCAGGCAGAGCCCGGCCAGGGCCGCCTGGTCCGCGGCCGGCGCCGGCAGCAGTTCGGCGATCAGCCGCTCGATCTCCACCCGCGACAGGGGACCCAGCGACAGGGTGCGGATCAGGGCCGCGCCCAGCAGCCGCTCCAGGCCGCTGCCGGACAGTTGCTCTTCCCGCAGGGTCGCCACCAGCAGCAACGGACCCTGGTCGGCACGGGCCAGCAGGCGCTCGATCAGTCGCAGCGAAGCACTGTCGGCCCATTGCAGATCGTCCAGCCACAGCAGCAGCGGACGGGTATCCGCGGCAAAGGCCAGCAGCAGCGCGATCACGGCTTCGTCGAAGCGCTGCTCGGCCTGCTGCGGCGGTAATTCGGCCACTGGCGGCTGGGGACCGAGCCAGGCGGCCAGCTCCGGGGACACTTCGGTCAGCACCCCGGCGTTGCCGCCCAGGGCCTCGACCAGGCGAGCGGCGAAGGGCTCCCCCAGGGTCTGGCCGATTTCCACCAGTTCGCGCAGCGCCTGGCGCAGGGCGCCATAGGGCACGCCGCTGCCAAGGGTCTCGAACTTGCCATGGGCGAGCAGCACCCGCTCGCCCTGGCGGCGGACGAAGGCCTGCACCAGCGCCGACTTGCCCACCCCGGAAGGGCCGCTGACGAAGACGGCTTCGATCCGGCCCAGGGTCGCCCGCGCCAGCGCCTCTTCCAGCAGCCGCAGGGGGGCTCCGCGGCCCTGTAGGGTGCGTACCGGTACCAGTCGCGCGGGCGGATCCTGCTCGCCCAGGGCGAAGGGGCTGCGTTCACCCGCCTGATGGGCCGCCTGGCAGCGCTGCAGATCGCGCAGGATGCCGAAGCAGCCCTGATAGCGCTCTTCGGCGGCCTTGGCCATGAGCTTGTCCACCAGCGCCGCCAGCATGGGCGGTACCGTCGGCACCCGCTCGACCAGCGAGGGCGCGCGCATCGCCAGGTGCGCGTGCACCAGTTCCAGGGGGTCCTGGGCGCGAAACGGCGGCTCGCCCGCGAGCATCTCGTAGAAGGTCACGCCCAGGGCATAGAAGTCGCTGCGATAGTCCTGGTGACGTCCGGTCCGGCCGCTCTGCTCCGGCGCCAGATAGGTCAGCGAGCCCTCCAGGCGGGCGTCGCCGCCCTTGACGGCACCAAAGACGGTGGCGATGCCCAGATCGGTCAGGCGCAGACTGCCCGTGGTGCAGTTGCAGACGATGTTGCGCGGATTGAGGTCGTTGTGGGCGATGCGCAGCCGGTGCAGCCGGGCCAGGGCGCGGACGATGGCCAGCGCCCAGTCGAAGAAGTCGTCCAGCGCCAGCGGCCCGGCGGCGAGCAGCTCGGCCAGGTCGGTACCACCGATGTCTTCGAGTACCAGTACCTGGCGGCCCTGGAATTCCAGCAGTTCCAGGGCCGCGCTCACCGCGCCGCTGGCGCTGGCGCGCCGGGTCAGGTCGAACTCATGGCGCAACCCGGCCTGGGCCTGGGGCGTCGGATAGTCGGCGGCCAGCTGCTTGAGGATCACCGGCTGACCATCGGCCAGGCGCGTGCCGCGGTAGATCAGGGCATGGCGACTTTCGCTCACCTGCGTCTTGCAGCTATAGCCTGGAATCCTCAACACCGCGCTCGCCTCGATCCTCGGCCAACCGGGCACACCGGGTCAGCACCTCAACTATTTCCGTTGCCTTGCTAAAGTCCCAAGGGAACTTTTCGATAAAGTGATATTACCTTAGCCATCACTTGGCATTCGTCCACTGGTGCAACAATTTGCACACTTCGGAGCAATAGGCATGGAAGCTATCCCTTCTGTCCGCAAGATCGCCATTCTGGGTGGCGGCGTGTCCGCCGTCACCGCCGCCTTTCGTATTACGAGCGAGCCCAACTGGCAGGAACGCTATCAGCTCACTCTCTACCAGCAGGGCTGGCGACTCGGCGGCAAGGGCGCCAGCGGGCGCAACGCCGAAGACCACCAGCGCATCGAGGAACACGGCATCCATGTCTGGTTCGGCTTCTACTACAACGCCTTCCATAGCCTGAGGCAGTGTTACGAGGAGCTGGACCGACCCGCCGGCGCGCCCCTGGCGACCCTCGACCAGGCCTTCTTCCCGCATTCCCATACCGCCTTCGCCGACAACTTCCAGGATCAATGGACCACCTGGCCCATCGACACCCTGGCCCTGCCCGGCAAGCCCGGCGAGGGCTGGAACCCCAAGCCGTTCATGGGCGCCCTCGGCGATCTGCTGGAGTGGCTGCTACGCCTGGGCGAGGTGGACGATACCCCGCCAACCGCCGCGCCGACCGGCCTGTTCGCCCGCCTGCGTGCGCACTGCCGCGAGGAATTGCAGGAGCTGGCCCTGGACGAAGCCGAGCGGCACCTGCAGCGCGCGCGCACGGAATTGCCCGACGGCGTCGATCATCCGTTGCTGTTGTGGCTCCTGCGCAAGGCACGCAGCCTCCTAGGCGAGATCCTGCACGAACGCAGCCAGACCCAGGTCGGCGCTCACCGGTTGTGGCTGCTGATGGATTTCGGCCTGACGGTACTTATCGGCATGCTCGCCGACGAGGTCTATTCCAAGGGCTTCGAGATGCTCAACGCGGAAACCTTCCAGGCCTGGCTGAGCCGCCATGGCGCCAGCGCCGCGACCCTGGACGGCGCCGTGCTCAAGTCGCTGCATGGCGGCATCTTCGCCTATCGCGACGGCGATCTCGCCCAACCCGATGTCGAGGCCGGCACCGTGCTGCGAGCGGCGCTGCTGGCCCTGACCACGTCGAAGGGCTCCTTCATCTGGCGCATGCAGGCAGGCATGGGCGACGTGGTCTTCGCGCCCTACTACGAGGTGCTGGCCAAGCGAGGCGTGAACTTCAAGTTCTTCCATCAGGTGACCGGTATCGAGGCCGCCGACGAGGGCCAGGGACCGCGGGTGACCCGCCTGCAGATCCAGCGCCAGGTATCGCTCAAGCAGGAGCCCTACCAGCCCCTGGTGGACGTCAAGGGCCTGCCCTGCTGGCCTTCGGCGCCGCTGTGCGCGCAGATCTCCGACGACGTCGCCCAGCGGTTGCAGGAGCAGCACATCAATCTGGAGTCCAACTGGAGCGGCTGGTCGGGCGTTGAACAACTGGAACTGCAGGTCGACCGCGACTTCGACGAGGTGATCCTGGGTATTTCCGTCGCCGGTCTGGCCGATCTCTCCCCCAGCCTCTGCGCCCTGGATCCGGCCTTCGCCCAGATGACCCGGGCCGTCGCTACCGTGGCTACCCAGGCGGTGCAGCTCTGGCAGGATCGCGACGTCTGGCAACTGGGCTGGACCGGCTCGCCCCAAGGCGGCCAGGCACCGGAACTGCTCGGCTTCGCCGCCCAGGCGATGGATTCCTGGGCCGACGTCAGCTATCTGGTGGCGCGCGAAGACTGGTCTAGCGGCACCCCGCCCCAGGACATCAGCTACTTCTGCGGCGTCTTCGCTGCCGACGCCGCGCCCCCCATCGGCACGCAGAACGACTATCCCGCGCGCCAGGCAGCCCGGGTGCACCAGGCCTTCATCGACTTCATGAACGGCAACCTGCGCGACTACTGGCCGGACGCCGGGACCGACCAGGGTTATCGCTGGGAATACCTGCTGGCTCCCGCCACGGTCAGCGGCGTGGCGCGCTTCGACTATCAATACTGGCGCGCCAACGTCGACCCCAGCGAACGCTATGTGCAGAGCGTGGCCGGCAGCAGTCGCTATCGCCTGGCGACCGACGGCAGCGTCTGCCGCAACCTCTATCTGACCGGTGACTGGATCCGCAACGGCTTCAACATGGGCTGCGTGGAATCGGCGACCCTATCCGGCCTGCAGACCGCTCGTGCCGTCCTCGGCCACCGCGAGATCCTGCCCGGCGAGGACGCCTTCCAGTGACGCCACCGCCTGGGCCGTCGCGTAGACAGCGCAGCGGTCCAGGGCGGGCGGATAGGCGGGTTGGTCGCCATCCAGGTAATTCAACAGCTCGGGGGCCTGATTCCACTCGGCGGCCTCCCGGTACAGCTTGCGCAATTCCAGGCGGATCCAGCCGTCCATGAGACGCACGCCCAGCTCCTCGATGCCCAGGCCATGCCCTTCGATCACCTCGCGATCGGCCTCGGTGAGGGGATAGTGCGGCGGATAGAAGTCGGCCAGGCTGACCAGCAACTTTACCGAGAAGCCACGCGGATCGGCCAGCAGCGCGCCCAGCTCGGCAAACAGCGTCGCCTCCTCCACCAGCGCCTGGGCGAACATCAGCCGATACAGGGTGATGTTGAGAAACAGCTGACCCACCGCGTTTTCCGCGCGGGCGTCCTCCTGATGCAGGGCGAAACCGGCCAGGATGGAGGCATTGTGCGCCCGGTACCAATGGCGCGGCGTGGGATCGGCGATAAAGGTCAACCAGCAGCGCGTCGGATAGGGCGCCTGGCAGCTGATAAGTCGCCAGGCAGCCCGCCAACTCGGACAGGTAGATGAAGTGCAGATTGACGTTGCGCCACCAGGCGCTGCCCGTCACCGGATCCAGGACGCCAGCCTGGATTTCCCAGTCGAGAAAGGCCAGTTCCGAGTCGCCATAACTCAGACCATCGTTATCGGCGTCGCCGAAGCTCCTGTAGAAATCTTCACGGACCGCCCGCCGCCTGGCGGGCAGATTCTCGATCTGGCTACAGAGTTCGGTGGTCGCGGCGACGGCGTCTTCGTAGGTATACATGGCGTCCTTGCTCTGATTGTCGACATCCTGCGCGATCATGGCGTAATGGCATCGTCGGCTTCCACGCGCAATAGGCTGAACGTACTAGAAGAGCGTTCCAGCGGACGCCCCTCCAGACGCCAGTCCCCATTGAGCGGATCACCGCTGCGGGCGATGACCACCACCGGTCGCACCTGGCGATAGTCGGACAGCTTGCGCTGGGGCAGCATGGCATCGCCGTCATCCAAGCGCACCCGGCGGGGCAGATCGGCGACCCGCAGCCGCCGTACCGCCAGCGGCGGACCGGGCTGATCCACCGCCAGCGCCAGCACGAAGACACTGTCCTCGGGCCGCACCCGCTGCGCCACCGCGGGCGACAGACTGACCTCCACCTCCAGCCCCGGCGTGGTCAGCACCTGACCGGCGGCCCGCGCCGCGCGCTCCGCCCGGGCGACCCCTTCGGCCAGGGTGCCGCGCAGGGGATCGGCCGGCGGCAGTACGGCGACCAGGCGCTGCCAGTAGCCTGCCGCATCGGCGTAGGCGCCCCGCTCGTAGGCGGCCATGCCCAGCAGTCCCAGGGTGGTGGGCTCACCGGGATTGGCGGCCAGGGCATCGTCGGCCAGCGCCTGGGTGCGGGCATCCAGCGTGCGGCCCGCGGCGAAGAAACGGGCCTGGGCCAGTTGGCCGAGGACCTCCGCCCGCCGGCCATCACGCGAGATGACCTGTTCGAAGGCCGCTACCGCCGCCTGGTAGCGGCCCAGGCCGGCATAGGCACGCGCCAGCAGATACCAGTTGTCGGCCGCCTGGGGTTGCAGTCGCGTCGCCGCTTCCAGATCGGCCAGCAGCGCCTGGGGCGACGCTGGCGGCGTAGCGAGGCGCTGGCTCAGCTGCAGCGCCGGCCAGGCGCCAAGCAGCAGATAGAGCCCCAGGGCCAGGACCGGGCCGCCCAGGGCGACCGCGACACCCAGGCGCCGGCCCTGGCGCAGCGGCGAAGAACCCTCGGCAGGACTGTCGGCGAGCAGGCTGCGGCCCGCCTCGGCTTCGGCCAGCGCCAGGGCCTGGATGTCCAGCTCCCCCCGTGCGGCCCGCGCCCGGGCATCGGCCAGGCGTTCCTGATAGAGGGTACGATTGAGCACCGCCCGCTGATCCGCCATGACACGTCCACCGCGCAGCAGCGGCACCAGCAGGATCAGCACCGCCAGGATCAGCAGCAATCCCGCCAGCCCCCAGAAGGTCAGTATCACGGCTCCTCCTCCGCCTGCAGCTGCGCCAGTCGCTGGCGTTCGGCGTCACTCAGCGTCTGCTCCGGGCGGCGGCGCCGCGTCAGGACCAACAACAGCCCGGCCCCAGCCAGCAGTGCCAAGCCCGGCAGCAGCCAGAGCAGCAGGGTGCGGCCCTCGAAGGGCGGCCGGTAGCGGATGAATTCGCCGTAGCGCTGCTCCAGGTGGGCGATGATCTCCTCATCGCTCCGCCCGGCCGCCATCAGGCGCTGGATCTCGCGACGCAGATCGCCGGCGATGGGCGCATTGGAATCGGCCAGGTCCTGGTTCTGGCACTTGGGACAGCGCAGTTCGCGGGTCAGCGCCTGGAAGCGCGCGCGTTCGGCGTCGTCGCGAAAGCCATAGGGGTCGATGGCCGCCTGGCTCAGGGTCGACCAGACCAGCAACAGGAGCAGCCAGCCGACCCTCATGGCGTCGCCACCAGGGCTCGGTAGCGCGGCCCGAGGTCTGCGTCCCAGACGCGCTGATCGACCACCCCGACATGGCGATAGCGCACCACGCCGCGGGCATCGATGAGAAAGGTCTCGGGCGCGCCATAGACGCCCAAGTCCAGGCCCAGCCGGCCTTCGTCGTCGCGGATATCGAGCTGGTAGGGATCGTGGAATTCCGCCAGCCAGCGCCGAGCGCTGGCATTGTCGTCCTTGTAGTTGATGCCGTGGATCACCACGCCCTCGGCCTTGAGTCGAGTGAGCACCGGGTGCTCTTCCCGGCAGGCCACGCACCAGGTGCCCCAGACATTGACCAGCGCCGGGCGGCCGAGCAGATCCTGCCGGGTGAACAGTCGCTCATCCTGCACGCCCGGCAAGGAAAACGCCGGAAAGGGCTGGCCGACCAGCGCCGAAGGCAGCGCCTGGGGATCGCGATGGAGCCCGCGAAAGAGCAAGCCGGCCAGCACCAGAAAGGCCAGCAGTGGCAGGCAGAGCAACAGGCGACGGCGCATCAGGCGGACTCCGTGGCAGCGACAGGGGAAGACGAGCGCCGGCGGCGATAGCGCGGATCGGCCAGGGCCAGCAGGCCACCCAAGGCGGTGAGCAGGCCGCCGAGCCAGATCAGCCGGACGAAGGGCTTGATTTGCAGGCGCACGGCCCAGACGCCCTCCCCCAGCGGCTCGCCGAGGGCCACATAGAGATCGCGGGTCAGGCCGGCATCGATGGCCGCTTCGGTCATGACCGCGCCACTGGCCAGATAGCGGCGCTTCTCCGGGGTCAGCAGGGCGATCACCCGCCCCTCACGCTCGACCTGCAGCAGCGCACGCTCGGCGGTGAAGTTCGGCCCTTGGTAATGCTGGGTCCCGGCGAAGCCGAAGCGATAGCCCTGCAGCTCGACATGCTCGCCCGGCGCCAGGCGCAGATCGCGTTGCACATCCAGCTGGCTGGCCAGCACCACGCCCAGGGCCAGCACCGCCAGGCCCAGGTGCGCCAGGTGCATGCCCCAGTAGCTGCGCGGCTGGCTGCGCAGGCCACGGCGCCAGCCCAGCGCCAGCACCTTGCCCAGCACATCGCGCAGCGCGGTCAGCAGGATCCAGGCCGCCAGCGCCAGCACCGCCAGGATCCCCGCCCTGGGCTGGTCCAGCCACCAACCGGCGAGTCCGGCGAGCACGGCGCAAGCCAGCAGGATGGGCGCCAGCAAGCGGGCCAGCCAGCGCCCCGGGCTGCTTTTCCAGCGCACCAGCACCCCGACGCCCAGCGCCAGCATCAGCAGCGCCATCAGCGGCACGAACAGCAGGTCGAAATAGGGCGGCCCCACCGACAGCTTGGCACCCGTCAGGCTGTCGATGATCAGCGGATAGAGGGTGCCGAGCAGCACCATGGCAGCGGCGGTTACCAGGATCAGGTTGTTGATCAACAGCAAGGCCTCCCGGGAGGCCAGGCCAAAGGACGCCGAGCCGCCGAGCGCCGGTGCGCGCCAGGCGAACAGCGCCAGCGAACCGCCGACCACCAGCAGCAGGAAGGCCAGGATGAAGACGCCGCGAGTGGGATCGCTGGCGAAGGCGTGCACCGAGGTCAGCACCCCCGAGCGCACCAGAAAGGTCCCCAGCAGGCTGAGGGAAAAGGCAGCGATGGCCAGGAGCACCGTCCAGCCCTTGAACAGGCCGCGCTTCTCGGTCACCGCCAGGGAATGCAGGAGCGCCGTCCCTACCAGCCAGGGCATGAAGGAGGCGTTTTCCACCGGATCCCAGAACCACCAGCCCCCCCAGCCCAGTTCGTAATAGGCCCACCAGGAGCCCAACACGATGCCGCAGCCGAGAAAGGCCCAGGCCAGCAGCGTCCAGGGCCTGGCCCAGCGCGCCCAGGCAGCGTCCAGCCGACCTTCCAGCAGCGCTGCCACGGCGAAGGCGAAGGCCACCGAAAAGCCCACATAACCCATGTAGAGCAGGGGCGGATGCAGGATGAGACCCGGGTCCTGCAATAGCGGATTGAGATCGTTGCCCTCCCGCGGAAATTGCGGCAGCAGGCGCGCGAAGGGATTGGAGGTGGCGACCAGAAAGGCCAGGAACCCCGTGGCCACCAGCCCGAGGATACCCAGCATCCGCGCCAGCAGGGCCTGGGGCAACTGGCGCGAGCAGACGGCCACCGCCAGGCTCCAGCCCGCCAGGATCAGCGCCCAGAGCAGCAGTGAGCCCTCGTGGGCGCCCCAGGTGGCGCTGACCTTGTAGTACCAGGGCAGGCGACTGTTGGAGTTGGCCGCCACATAGGCCACCGAGAAGTCGTCCTGGAGAAAGGCCCAGATCAGGGCCGCAAAGGCCAGCGCCAGGAACAGCCACTGGCCAAAGGCGGCCGGGCGCGCCAGCCGCATCCAGTCGACCTGACCGCGCCAGGCGCCCAGCAGCGGCAAGGTGCCCTGCACCAGGGCCATGGCCAGCGCCAGCAGCAGACAGAGTTGCCCCAGTTCCGGGATCATGGCGCCGGCCTCGCGTCGTCCAGTGGCCGCCCGGCCTGGCGCAGTGCCTGGCTCACTTCGGGCGGCATGTATTTCTCGTCGTGCTTGGCGAGGATCTGGTCGGCCACCAGGCGGCCTTGGTCGTCGAGTCGGCCCAGGGCCACCACGCCCTGACCTTCGCGGAACAGATCCGGCAGGATGCCGGCATAGCTCACCCACACCTCGCGCTGGAAGTCGGTGATGACGAAGCTCACCGCGAGGGAATCCGCGGCGCGCACCAGGCTGCCCTGCTCCACCATGCCGCCGGCACGGATGCGGGTGTCCCGCGGTGCCTCACCCTGGGCGATCTGGCTCGGGGTATAGAAGAGGTTGATGTTCTGCTGCAGGGCGCTGAGGGCCAGCGCCACCGCGCCCCCCACCCCCAGCAACAGCAGCAGGATCCACAGCAGCCGGCGACGACGAAGCGGATTCATGGCCGCCGCTCCCGTAACCAGCGCTGGCGCAGTTCCCGCTGCAGCCGGCGACGCGCCCGCCAGCCGTGCAGCAGCAGGCCGCCGAGGATGACCAAGGTCAGGCCGAAGGCCGGCCAGACATAGAGGCCATGACGCCCCATGCCAAGGGTTTGCGCCCAGTCCACGCCGCTCACGCGCCCTCCTCGCCCAACTCCAGGCGCACCCAGCGACTGCGCCATTCGCGCCTGAGCACCTCCAGGCGCATGCGCTGCAGCAACACGCCGGCAAAGAACAGATAGAACGCCAGCACCATCACCAGCAGCGGCAGCCACATGGCCGCGGGCATCGGTGGACGCTCCACCAGGCTGAAGGTGGCCGGCTGATGCAGGGTGCTCCACCACTCCACCGAATACTTAATGATCGGCAGATTGACCGAGCCCACCAGCGCCAGGATGGCGCAGGCCCGGGCGGCGCTCTCGCGATGGTCGATGGCCTGCCCCAGGGCGATCACGCCCAGATAGAGAAACAGCAGCACCAGCATCGAGGTGAGCCGGGCGTCCCAGATCCACCAGGTGCCCCAGGTGGGAATGCCCCACAGCGACCCGGTAGCCAGGGCGATCACCGTCATCCAGGCGCCGATCGGCGCGGCCGCGCGCAGAGCCACGTCGGCCAGCTTGAGGCGCCAGACCAGGCCGACGGCTCCGGCGACCGCCAGCAGCAGATAGCAGGACTGCGCGAGAAAGGCGGCCGGCACATGCACATAGAGGATGCGAAAGCTGTCGCCCTGCTGGTAGTCCGGCGGCGCCAGGAACAGCCCCCACACCAGACCGACGGCCAGCAGCAGTCCGGCCAGCGCCAGGCAGGGCCGCTGCAGCCGACCGGCCAGGCGATAGAAGATGGCGGGAGAGCCCAGGCGGTGCAGCCAGGTCCAGTTCATGTCGTCCTCGTCATTGGGCCGCGCCGATGCGCAAGCCGGCGGCGACCGCCAGGGGCGCCAGGGTCAGGGCCAGCAGGGTCAGGCAGCCCAGCCAGAGCAGCAAGCCGGTCACCGGCAGACCCAGGCGCGCCGCGTCCAGGGTGCTGGCGCCCAGGATCAGCACCGGGATCTGCAGCGGCAGGTTGAGCAGCGCCAGCAGCAGCCCGCCACGAGCCAGGCCCACGGTCAGGGCCGCGCCGATGGCGCCGATCAGCGTGAGGGCCAGACTGCCCAGGGTCAGGGCCGCCAGGGTCGCCGGCAGGGCCGCGGCGGGCAGCCCCAGCATCAGCGCCAGCAGCGGCGTCAGGGCCACCAGGCCAAGGCCGGCGAAGCACCAGTGCACCAGCAGCTTGAGCAGTACCAGCAGCGGCAAGGGCTGGGGCGCCAGCAGCCAGAGTTCCAGGGAGCCGTCCTGCCAGTCGCTGCGAAACAGGGCCTCCTGGCCCAGCAGCAAGGCCAGCAGCAAGGCGATCCACAGCAGTCCCGGCGCCAGGGCGGCCAGCTGCTGGCTATCGGGACCCAGCGCCAGGGGAAACAGGGTCACCACCAGGGCATGGAAGGCCAGGGGCGTGAGCCACAGCGCCGGACGGCGACAGGCCAGGCGCCCTTCGCGCCCGAGGATGGCCAGCCAGGCGCCGCTCATCGGCCACCGTCCAGCCAGAGCAGGCGATGCCCCTCGGGCAGGACCTCCAGCTCGCGATGACTGGTCAGCACCAGGGCGCCACCCGCGGCGCAATGCGCGCGCAAGCGCTCTTCCAGCTGGGTGCAGCTGGCGGCGTCGAGGGCGGTGAAGGGTTCGTCCAGCAACCAGAGTCGCGGCGGCGCGGGCAGGTGGAGACGGGCCAGGGCGACGCGGCGGCGCTGACCGGCCGAGAGCTGCCTGCAGGGCTCGTCCGTCCAGTCGGCCAGACCCAGCGCCGCGAGGGCAGCCAGGCAGGCAGCCGGCGTGGTCGGGCGCCAGAGGTTGGCCAGGCTGTAGAGATTTTCCAGCACGGTCAGCCCCTCGGCGATCCCAGGCGCATGACCCAGCCAGAGCAGTTCCGCCGCCGCGGGTCGGCGCACCTCGCCCGCATCCGCCGGCAACAGTCCCGCCAGGATGCGCAGCAGGCTGGTCTTGCCGCTGCCGTTGACGCCACCGATCTGCAGCGACTCGCCTGCCGCCAGGCTCAGGCTCAGGTCGTCGAACAGCAGGCGACCGCCCCGTTCGCAACGGAGCGCGACGGCGTCGAGCAGGGGCTGATTCAAGACAGGCGATCTCACGGCACTAAAGTCGGTCGGGCGCTGGCCGTTAACCCGGCACACGCCCTTGAAGGCGCGCCATTATACACAGGCGATTCCACCGGACCTGCCCGATGACCCCCATCTCCGCGATTCCACCCAGCGTCGGCGTCACGCCCGCCCTGCCCGTCCGGGCCGCGGCGGCGCAGGCGTCGGATGCCGGCGCGCAGATCCTGCAGGCCCTGCAATCCCTCGATGACCTGATACCGCCCGGCAGCACGGCCACCGCCGAGGTGCTCGCCACCCGGCCAGCCGGCCAGAATTTCCAGTTCCTGCTGCAGCTGCAGCTGGCCCAGGGCGGCAGCGTCCTGCTCACCACCCAGAGTCCGACCAATAACCTGCCGGTGGGCAGCCAGCTGCTGGTGAGCACCCTGGGTTCCACCCAGCTGGCGGTGCTGCTGCAGAGCCTGGAAGGCGACGCCCCGCCACCACCGCTGCAGCAACTGGACCTGCGCCAGCTGCCGGTGGGGACCACCCTGCAGTTACGGGTGCTGAGCAGCCTGCTGCAACAGCAGCCCGGCGCAGCACCCACCTACGAGGTGATCGCCAAGGCCCTGAGCTCCAACCTCGAAGGCCGCCAGCTCAAGCTGGAGTCAGCTCGTCCGGTGCCGGTGGGCAGCCTGCTGACCGTGGTGATCAAGGACCGCCAGGAGGTCACGGTGCTGCCCATGGCGCAGCGCCTCGACCAGCTCGACATCGATCGGCAACTGCAGGGCCAGGGACAGCGGCAGCTGTCGATGAACGCCCTGCTGCAATGGCTGGAGGACGTCCCCGAGGCGGAGCTGCCACCGTCGGTGGGCGCCGCGCTCAAGGCGCTGCTGGCCAATCTGGAGCACACCGAGGCGCTCACCACGGCCCAGGGCTGGACCCGCGCCCTGGCCCGTAGCGGCCTGCAACTGGAGCAGCAACTGCTGGAGCGCGGCGGTCCCGATCTCCAGGAAGACTTCAAGGCCAACCTGCTACGCCTGGTGGATCGACTGCTGGCCAGCGTACCGGGCGATGCCCTGCGCAATCCCCAGGTCGCGGCCCAGGCCGCCCAGCAGAATCTGCCCGATGCCCTGCGCCGGGCCCTGGGCGGCGCCGCCACCGCCAGTCGCCAACCCACCGCCCTGGACTTTCCCCTGGGCGAACGCGACGGTCGCGGCCTCAGCGCCGCCAACGCCGAACTCGACGAATTGCTGCAACTGGCCACCGGCGTCATCGCCCGCCTGCAGACCCACCAGCTCGCCAGCCTGGCCCAGACCCAGGTCCTGCCGGACGGCTACTACCTCTCCACCTGGCAGACCGAGATTCCCTGGCGCGATGGCGAGCGCCTCGGTGCGGTGCAGGTGCGCTTCCAGGAGGAACGACCGCCGCCGGATACCCGCGGCGAAGCCCGCGACAGCCTGTGGAAGGTGGAACTGGCCTTCGACCTGGCACCGCTCGGCCCGCTGCAGGTACGGGCACAGCTGGCCAGCGGTCGGCTGTCGAGCGAGTTCTGGGCGGAAAAAGGCGCCACCGCGACGCTGATCGATACCGAACTGCCCCATCTGCGCGACCGGCTGCTGGCCGCCGGCTTCGTGGTCGGCGACCTCAGCAGTCGCCAGGGCCGCCCTGCGCGCCATCCGCGCACCTCTCTCGAACAACGTTGGATCGACGATACCGCATGAGCACGTCCGCCCCCCGCCAGGCCATCGCGTTGTCCTATGACGGCAGCAGTGCACCCATCCTGTCCGCCAAGGGCGACGCCGAACTGGCCGAACTCATCCTGGCCACGGCCCGCGAGCACGAGGTGCCCATCTACGAGAACGCCGACCTGGTGCGGATCCTGGCGCGCCTGGAGCTGGGCGCGGAAATCCCCGAGGCGCTCTACCGCACCCTGGCCGAGATCATCGCCTTCGCCTGGCACCTCAAGGGCAAGTGCCCGGCCCACCTGGCCGACCAGCCGGACCTGTCCTACGGCTGGGAGCGGATGCCGTAGGTTGCGGTTGAGCGCAGCGAAGCCCAACAGCCGGGCTTGGACGACACGTCGAAACCCGTCCAGATCTCGGCAGCGTTGGGCTTCGCTATGCTGAGCACCAACCTACGCCCGGTTTCAGCGACCCTGCAACGAATGCCCGACGACGCCCTTCTCTTCCACCTTGGCGGCGTCCCAGAACGCGTCCATCTCCTCCAGGCTGGCTTCCTGCGGCGTGCGTCCCTGGGCTTTCAGCGCCTCTTCTATATAGCGGAAGCGTCGCTCGAACTTGGCGTTAGCCTGGCGCAGGGCGTCTTCGGCATCGACCTGCAGGTGGCGCGCCAGGTTGACCATGACGAACAGCAGATCGCCCACCTCTTCCGCCACCTGGGCGGCCTGGCCGTTGGCCATGGCCTCGCGCACCTCATCCAGTTCCTCCTGGATCTTGGCCACCACCGGCGTGGCATCGGCCCAGTCGAAGCCGACATTGGCGGCGCGCTTCTGCAGCTTGGCCGCCCGACTCAGGGCCGGCAGCGCGGCCGGTACGTCGTCCAGCAGCGACAGCTGCTCGGGCACCGCGGCCTTCTCCGCACGCTCCTCGGCCTTGATCTCTTCCCAGCGCCGCTTGATGGTCGCCTCGTCCAGCCGTGGCAAGTCCAGGGGGCCATGCAGGTCGCCATCGGGAAAGACATGGGGATGACGCCGCACCAGCTTGCGGGTGATGCCGTCCACCACCTGGGCAAAGTCGAAATGGCCATCCTCACGCCCCAACTGGCTGTAGTAGACGACCTGCAACAGCAGATCGCCCAACTCGTCGCGCAGCTGGGGAAAATCCTGCTTGGCGATGGCGTCGGCGACCTCGTAGGCCTCTTCCAGGGTGTGGGGCACAATGCTGGCGTAGTCCTGGCGCAAATCCCAGGGGCAGCCGTGCCGGGGATCGCGCAACCGGGCCATGAGGTGCAGCAGGTCGTCGAGCTGGTACATGAGTGAATCCTGTCGCTGGAAAAAGCACGAGGCGCCAGAGGCGCCTCGTGGGGCCGTCGTCACACCGCTCAGGCGGTGCGATTACGCCGGGCTTCGATGATATTGGGCAGCTGGGAAATGCGCCCGAGCAGGCGGCCGAGGGCGTCCAGGCCGGGGATCTCGATGGTCAGCAGCATGTTGGCGGTGTTTTCCTCGCGATTGGAGCGGGTGTTCACCGCCAGCACGTTGATCCGCTCGTTGAGCAGGATCTGCGAGACGTCGCGCAGCAGACCGGAGCGGTCGAAGGCCTTGATCACGATATCGACCGGATAGGTCTGCACCGGCACCGGGCCCCAGCTCACCTGGATGGTCCGCTCCGGCTCGCGACTGGCCAGCTGCAGGGCATTGGCGCAATCCTGCCGGTGGATGGTCACACCGCGGCCGAGGGTGATGTAGCCGACGATGGCATCACCCGGTACCGGCTGGCAGCACCCGGCGATCTGGGTCAGCAGATTGCCCACCCCCTGGATCTGTACATCGCCGCGCTTGCCCGGCTTGTTGGTGGGCTTGCGCGGGAGGAGATCGAGGGTATCGAGGCCCTTGTCCGGCTCCACCAGTTGCTGAGCGGCGTGCATCACATGGGCCAGGCGCAGATCGCCGGCGCCCAGGGCCGCGAGCATGTCCTCGGCGCCCTTGTAGTTGACCTTCTCAGCCAGGGTGTTGAAGTCCACCGGCGGCAACGCCAGACGTGACAGCTCGCGCTCGACCATGGCCTTGCCGGCGGCGACGTTCTGGTCGCGCGCCTGGAATTTGAACCAGTGGACGATCTTGGCCCGGGCCCGCGAGGTGTTGACGTAGCCGAGGTTGGGGTTGAGCCAGTCGCGGCTGGGCGAACCCTGCTTGCCGGTGATGATCTCCACCTGCTCACCGGTCTGCAGCTGGTAGTTCAGCGGCACGATGCGGCCGTTGATCTTGGCGCCGCGGCAGTTGTGGCCGATCTCGGTGTGCACCCGATAGGCGAAGTCCAGCGGCGTCGCGCCCTTTGGCAGGTCGATGGCGTGGCCGTCGGGGGTGAAGACATAGACCCGGTCCGGCTCGATGTCGACCCGCAGCTGATCGGCCAGGCCGCCGATGTCGCCCAGCTCCTCGTGCCATTCCAGTACCTGACGCAGCCAGGAGATCTTTTCTTCGTAGTGGTTGGAGGCCGATTTGACGTCGGTCCCCTTGTAGCGCCAGTGCGCGCAGACCCCCAGCTCCGCTTCTTCGTGCATGGCGTGGGTACGAATCTGCACCTCCAGCACCTTGCCTTCCGGGCCGATCACCGCGGTATGCAGGGAACGGTAGCCGTTCTCCTTGGGATTGGCGATATAGTCGTCGAATTCGCGGGGAATATGCCGCCAGAGGGTATGCACGATGCCCAGCGCGGTATAGCAGTCACGCATCTCGGGCACCAGTACCCGCACCGCCCGCACGTCGTAGATCTGGCTGAACTCCAGACCCTTGCGCTGCATCTTCCGCCAGATGGAATAGATGTGCTTGGCCCGACCGCTGAGGTCGGACTTGATGCCAGTGGCGGTGAGTTCGTCCCGCAGCTGCTGCATGACGTCGGCGATGTACTGCTCGCGATCCAGCCGCCGCTCATGCAGCAGGGTCGCGATCTGCTTGTACTGCTGCGGCTCCAGATAGCGGAAGGACAGGTCCTCCAGCTCCCACTTGATATGGCCGATGCCCAGGCGATGAGCCAGGGGCGCATAGATGTCGGCCACCTCGCGGGCCACCCGGTTGCGGCGCTCTTCGGTGGCGTTCTTGACCGCGCGGATGGCACAGGTGCGCTCGGCCAGCTTGATCAGGGCCACGCGGACGTCGTCGACCATGGCCACCAGCATGCGCCGGAGGTTGTCGACCTGGGTCTGGCTGCCCAGCACCATGGACTTGCGCGGATTGAGACTCTCGCTGATCGCCGCCATGCGCAGCACGCCTTCGATGAGCTTGGCCACCACCGGGCCGAAATGCTCGGTCGCCGATTCTAGGGTCGCCTTGCCCTCGCGCACCGCCCGATAGACGATGGCCGCGATCAGGCTGTCCTGATCCAGCTTGAGGTCGGCCAGGATCTCGGCCATCTCCAGCCCGGTATGGAAGCTGGAAGTACCCTCCGCCCAGGTGTGCTCGACCTGGCCGGAATTCTCTTCCGCCGTGCGGGCGAAGCCGCAGGCATCCAGCAAGGCCTCGCGATCGAGATTCGGATCCACGCTCTGGATATGATCCAGCCAGGCGTGGAGGTTGATGCTGCCATCGACGTTGACTGGCTGATGCGCTCTGACCTGTACCATCTACCCCTTCCTCACGGCGTAGCCTTCTCGCCGGATTGGCTCGCATCGGTTGGCGAGCCGTCGTTACCCGGGCATCCTGCCCGCTTCGAACAGCACCATGGCTTCCACATGGGCGGTCTGCGGGAACATGTCGAGAATGCCCGCCCTTGTCATGCGATAGCCCTGTCGGACCAGCTCTCCCGCATCCCGCGCCAAGGTGGCCGGGTTGCAGGAAACATAGACCAGTCGCCCGATGCCGAGCCCTCTGAGCTGCCGGACCACCTCCAGCGCACCGTCGCGCGGCGGATCCAGCAAGGCCAGCGAATGGCTGCCCAGATCGGCGGGTAGCGGGTTCGACAGGTCCACCTGTAGAAAGTGCGCGTTGCCGATGCCGTTGTCACGCGCATTTTGTATTGCCCGGGATGTCATCGCCGCGACCCCTTCGATCCCGGTGACCGCCGCTGCCTGCCGCGCCAATGGCAGGGCGAAATTGCCCAGGCCGGAGAACAGATCAAGCACCCGGTCGTCAGCGGTGGGCGCCAGCCAGTCCAGCGCCTGGGCGACCATGGCCTCGTTGATGGCGGCATTGACCTGGACGAAATCGCCCGGCTGATAGGCCAGCGTCAGGTCCCAGGGCGCCAATCGATAGCCCAGCCTGGCGTCGGCCTGATCCGGCTGCGGCTCGCCCTTGCCCTGCCACCAGAGCTGGACGCCAGCGGCCGCGCAGAAGTCGCGCAGGCGGGCCTGGTCGCCTGGCAGCAGCGCTTGGGTATGGCGCACCAGCAGGGCCGTGGCCGTACCCTGGAAGAGTTCGACATGACCGATCGCCTGGGGGCGCTCCAGCCCGCTCAGCACGTCAGGTAGCGCCCGCAGCAGCGGCTGCAGTTCCGGTACCAGTACCAGGCAGTCGTCGGGGGTGACAATGTCCTGGCTGGCCTCGGCGCGAAAACCCACCTCCAGGCGCCCTTGGCGTTCGTCCCAGCGCACCGCGACGCGGGCGCGCCGGCGATAGCCGAATTCGGGACCGACCATGGGCGCGGCCCAGGCCAGCGGTTGCACCCCGGCCAGCCGGCGGAATTGCTCGGCGAGGGCGTCTTGCTTGAGGGTCAGTTGATCGGCATGGGGCAGGTGCTGCAGGGTGCAACCACCGCAGCGGTCGGCCACGCTGCAGGGCGGTGTGCGCCGCAGCGGATTGGCTTCCAGCACCCTGAGGGTACGGGCCTCGACCACCTGGCTACGAGCACCGAGCACCCGCGCCTCGACCTGCTCGCCCGGCAGGGCACCGGCGACGAACCAGGTCCGCCCGCCTTCGCGGGCGACGCCGCGGCCGTCATGGGACAGCCGCTCGATGGCCAGCAGCTGCCGCTTGCCAGTCGGCACCGCCGCCGCCCGGGCGCCACCGGCGGGTTGGAAGCGCAGCCCGCCGCCGCCTCGCTTAGCGCGGGTCATAGACGCCGGTCGACAGGTAGCGATCGCCTCGGTCACAGATGATCGCGACGATCACCGCATTGTCCACTTCCCGGGCGATGCGCAGGGCGCCCGCCACCGAACCGCCGGACGACACACCGCAGAAGATGCCTTCTTCCCGGGCCAGGCGGCGCATAGTGTCCTCGGCTTCCTGCTGGCCCATGTCGATGATGCGATCCACGCGACTGGATTCGTAGATCTTCGGCAGGTAGGCCTCCGGCCAGCGGCGGATACCGGGAATGGCCGCGCCCTCCTCCGGTTGCAGACCCACGATCTGCACCTTGGGATTCTGCTCCTTGAGGTAGCGCGAGGTACCCATGATGGTCCCGGTGGTCCCCATGGAACTGACGAAATGGGTGATGCTGCCGTGGGTCTGGCGCCAGATTTCCGGACCGGTGCCCAGGTAGTGGGCGACCGGGTTGTCGCCATTGCCGAACTGGTCGAGCACCTTGCCGCGGCCCTCGGCCTGCATGCGGGTGGCCAGATCCCGCGCGCCTTCCATGCCCTCTTCCTTGCTGACCAGGATCAGCTCGGCGCCGTAGGCGGTCATGGCCGCCTTGCGTTCGGCGCTGGAGTTGTCGGGCATGATCAGGATCATGCGATAGCCCATGATCGCGGCGGCCATGGCCAGGGCGATCCCGGTGTTGCCGGAGGTGGCCTCGATCAGGGTATCCCCGGGCAGGATGTCGCCACGGGCCTCGGCCTGGCGGATCATCGACAGCGCCGGGCGGTCCTTGACCGAACCCGCCGGGTTGTTGCCTTCCAGCTTGAGCAGCACGGTACTGCGGGTGTCGCCGGCCAGGCGCTGCAGGCGCACCAGCGGCGTGTTACCGATGCAATCGGCGATGGTGGGATAGTGCAGACTCATGAATCAGCTCGTTCCGCCAGGGGTGAAAGCCTTCCATGATACTCCCAAAGCACCGCTGACCCTACCCATCCGGCGCCTGGCTAAGGCCGCGGCGTGGCGGCGCCGTCGCTGGCCACCTCCAGGGCGGCGGGCAGGCTCAGCGACAGGATGCCCTCCGGCCCCAGGTTGGGCCGCACCTGCGGCGTCACCTGCAGCCCCGGCAACCCGGCCAGCCGTTCGGCCAGCCGCTTGGCGGCCTCGGGCGCGACCTTGCGGGTGAGGTCCTCGGTACCGGAGTACAGCCACAGCTGCACCGGACGGGCACCCCCCACACCCTGGAATTCCTGCGCCCGCTTGAGGATGAAACCCTGCTGCCAGCCAAAGGCGACATCGCTCGCCACATAGCGCTGGAAAGCCTGGGGCTGCCGATAAAGGGTATCGAGCACGAACAGCCCGCCGTAGCCATGGCCCCAGAGGGTCTGGCGGTTGGGGTCCACCGGTACGCTCTGGGTCAGCAGCGGCTTGATGCGTTGTTCGATCAGATCGAGAAACGCCCGCGAGCCCCCTGCTGGCCAGTCCTTGCGCACGTCGTCATGATTGCGCCCACTGCCGATCGCCGGGGTGTAGTCGTAGGTGCGTTCCTGCATGGCGTCCGCGGCATCGGCGTACCCGATGGCCACCAGCACCGGCGGACTCTTCAGTTTATGCGGGGACAGCCAGACATCCTGCAGCTGTGCCAGGGCGGCATCGCCATCGAGCAGAAAGAGCGCGGGATAGCCCATCATCGGCGCCGGTTGCTTGGGGATGCCGATATAGACCCGATAGCGGCGCTTGCCATCCGCCGAGTCGAGCAGGTGCGTCTCGAAGCTGTAGTACATCGACCCCCGCTCCACCAGGGTGGTCTTCTTGGGCTCCTGGGCCTGGGTCGGCACCATCCAGCCGGTCCCCAGCAACAGGGCACCCGCCAGCATCAGACTGCAACTCTTCTTCAAAGGATCTCCTCGAACGCAACCGTACCGGAACGACCGGCAGTCCCTACCAGACCGCCGACGGGGTCAATGGTTGTGCACCTCGGCCAGAAGCCGTGGCAGCCTTCGCGGATTTTCTCGAATCAGCGCGCCAAGGGGTGCGACCCCTTTCGCAAAGACTCTCTTTACATTTGGTAAAGGGGTTAGACTCGCCATTTTCCTCGGGGGACGTGCAGTGCTGGACGAATTGGGACTCAAGGGGCGCATCTTGCTGTTGAGCGTCCTCCCGACCTGCTGCATGGCGGCGCTGCTGGGGGTCTATTTCAGCTGGGTGCAGCTGTCCGACATGCGCAACCAGCTCATCGAGCACGGTCAGCTGGTGGCCCAGCAGATGGCCCCGCTCATTGCCCCGGCCATGCGTACCGGCGACAACGACCAGCTCAACCGTATCGCCCAGCGCGCCCTCGACCAGGCCGATGTCCGGGCCATCACCTTCCTGGATGACGATGGCAACGTCCTCGCCCATGCGGGCCCCTCGATGACGGTGGCGCTCACCGGGCGGGACTACCAGACCATCAGCATGAGGTCTGGCCTCGACATCACCCACTTCAATCTGCCGGTGCAGACCCACGACCTGCGCCTGACCCGCAGCGACGGCAACCCGGCCACGCCCCAGACCCTGGGCTGGATCCAGCTCGAACTCTCCCATCACGCCACCCTGCTGCGCGGCTATCGCAACCTGGTGGCCGGCCTCCTGCTGATCCTGCTCGGCCTGGCCTTCACCGCCTTCATCGCCGTGCGCATGGGCCGGCGCATCAACCGGCCGCTGCAGGTGATCGCCCAGGGCGTCAGCCAGCTGCAGGAGGGGCGCCTGGAGACACGCCTGCCGACCCAGCTCGGCAGCCCCGAATTCGACGAACTGGCCACCGGCATCAACCGCATGGCCGAAGCCATGGAAAATGCCCAGTTCGAGATGCAGAACAACATCGATCAGGCCACCGAGGACGTGCGCCAGAACCTGGAAACCATCGAGATCCAGAACATCGAGCTGGATCTGGCGCGCAAGGCGGCGCTGGAGGCCAGCCGCATCAAGTCGGAATTCCTGGCCAACATGAGCCACGAGATCCGCACCCCGCTCAACGGCATCATCGGCTTCACCAATCTGATGCAGAAGAGCGAGCTGACCCCGCGCCAGCAGGATTACCTGAGCACCATCCAGAATTCCGCCGAGAGCCTTCTGGGCATCATCAACGAGATCCTCGACTTCTCGAAGATCGAAGCCGGCAAGCTGGTGCTGGAGAATCTGCCGTTCAATCTGCGCGACATGATCCAGGACACCCTGACCATCCTGGCGCCGTCGGCCCATGAAAAGCACCTGGAGCTGGTCTGCCTGGTCTACCGCGACACCCCGACCCACCTGGTCGGCGATCCGCAGCGCCTGCGCCAGGTGCTCACCAACCTGGTGAGCAATGCCATCAAGTTCACCCACTCCGGCACCATCGCCGTGCGCGCCATGGTCGAGGAAGAGACCGACGACCACGCCCAGTTGCGCATCAGCGTCCAGGACACCGGGGTCGGCCTGACCGACGAAGACCGCCAGATGCTGTTCCAGGCCTTCTCCCAGGCCGACAACTCCCTGACCCGCCAGGCCGGCGGAACCGGTCTCGGCCTGGTCATCTCCAAACGCCTGATCGAGCAGATGGGTGGCGAGATCGGCCTGGAGAGCATTCCCGGCGAGGGCTCGGAATTCTGGATCACCCTCAACCTGCCCAAGGCCCACGGCAGCGTCGAGAGCCACAAGCGCATCGCCCTGGCCGGCCGTCGCGTCGGCCTGGTCGAGCCCCACCCCCTCACCCGCCAGGCGCTGCAGCATCAGCTGGAAGAATGCGGCCTGAGCGTGGAGCCGTTCGAGACCCTGGAACAGCTCAGCGAAGCCGTCGCCCATCCGGCCTCCGGCAAACTACCGGTCAGCCTGGCGGTGCTGGGCGTCAGCGCGCGCAGCATTCCGCCGGACCTGCTCACCGAACGCATCTGGGAACTGGGTCGCCAGGACTGCAATACCCTGGTCTACTGCCCCACCACCGACCAGGCGGTGTTCCATGCCTCGCTGCCCGACGTCCATTGCCAACTGCACTCCAAGCCGGCCTGCAGCCGCAAGCTGGAACAGGCCGTGGCGGAATTGCTCAACCAGCGTCCGCAACGCAATGAAAGTGGCGGCCTGGGCATCACCGACAGACCACCGCGCCTGCTCTGCGTCGACGACAATCCAGCCAACCTGCTGCTGGTGGAGACCCTGCTGACCGATCTCGGCGCCCAGGTCACCGCGGTGGAGAGCGGCTATGCGGCGGTGGAAGCCGTCCAGCAGGAGCGCTTCGACCTGGTGTTCATGGACGTGCAGATGCCCGGCATGGATGGCCGCCAGGCCACCGAGGCGATCCGTGACTGGGAAGCCAGCGAAGGCGGCACTCCGGTGCCCATCGTCGCCCTTACCGCCCACGCCATGGCCAACGAGAAACGCGCCCTGCTGCAAAGCGGCATGGACGACTACCTCACCAAGCCCATCAGCGATCGGCAACTGGCCCAGGTCATTCTCAAATGGACCGGCCTGCGCCTGCTGCACAGCTCGGCGCCCGAGGTCACCAGCCTCAACAGTGGCGGCCAGGACATTTCCACGCTGGCGGTGATGGATGCGGACGAAGGCCTGCGCCTGGCGGCCAACAAGCCGGATCTGGCCAAGGATTTGCTGAGCATGCTGCTCGCCTCCCTGGCAGCGGACCGTCAGGCCATTCGCCAGGCCCGCGAAGACGGTGACCGCATAGCCCTCATCGAGCGCGTCCACCGCCTGCATGGCGCTACCCGCTATTGCGGCGTGCCCCAGCTGCGCGCTGCCTGCCAGCACAGCGAAACCCTGCTCAAGCAGGGCGCCCCGACCTCCAGCCCGGCGCTGGAAGAACTGGACGCGGCCATCGTCAATCTGTCCACCCAGGCCAAGAGCCCGCTCTAGCGGGCTAGTCCTCGAACAGCCGCAACTGTAGCGCCGCCTCGCGCAGATCGGTCAGGCGCACGCCCACGCCGAGCAGGCGCACCGGTCGATTGCCCCGCCGATAGGCCTGCTCCAGCAGCCGCCGATAGCTGTCGAGATCGCGTCCGGCGCCCTGCTGTTCCAGGGTGGTCTGGGTGAAGTCGTGGAACTTGACCTTGATGAAGGGCCGCTCCGGGCGATAGCGGTCGGCCAGGCGCGTCAACCGCTCTTCGAGCTTGGCCAGCAACTCGGGCAACTCCTTGGCACAGGCGGCGGCATCGGGCAGGTCGCGGTCATAGGTGCGCTCGACGCTGGCCGATTGCCGCTGGCTGTCCACCTTGACCTGGCGCTCGTCGATACCATGGGCCAGTGCCCAGAGGCGCTCGCCGAAGCTGCCGAATTCACGCAGCAGATCGAAGCGCGACCAGGTCTGCAGATCGCTGCACAGGACGATGCCACGGCGCTTGAGCTTGTCGGCGGTGACTTTGCCGACGCCATGCAGCTTGGCCACCGGCAGCACGGCGACGAAGTCGTCCACCTCATGGGGCGCGATGACGAACAAGCCGTTGGGCTTTTTCCAGTCACTGGCGATCTTGGCGAGAAACTTGTTCGGCGCGACGCCCGCCGACACCGTGATGTTCAACTCCTGCCAGACCCGGCGGCGGATGTCGCGGGCGATCAGGGTGGCGCTACCATTGAACAGCTCGCACTGGGTGACATCCAGGTAGGCCTCGTCGAGGGACAGCGGCTCGATCAGCTCGGTGTAGTCCTGGAAGATGGCGTGGATCTGCCGCGACACCTCCTTGTAGACGTCGAAGCGCGGCTTGACGAAGACCAGGTCGGGACAGAGCTTTTGCGCCTGATGGGACGACATGGCGGAGCGCACGCCAAAGGCCCGCGCCTCGTAGTTGCAGGTGGCGACCACCCCACGGCGATCAGGGGTTCCACCTACCGCCAGCGGCTTGTTGCCCAGGCGCGGATCATCGCGCATCTCGATGGACGCATAGAAGCAGTCACAGTCGACATGGATGATCTTGCGCTGGCGCTTGGGTGGGAGCTGGGCGGGGGAATTGTCCGGAGCCATGGAGAAAGATGCCGGGCCGGGCACTGCGGCTGATTATCCGTACAGTAAGCCAAGACCGCCCGGATTTGTCCATGGCGGACGACGAATCGCCGGTTAACCGACGTCCTGGAGCAGGCGCTGCCGATGCACGACCTCTTCGCGCAGCTCGTCGACCACCGCTTTGAGATCATGGGCATGGTGCAACTGATCGTAATAGAGGTGGCGCTCGGCGATGACCCCATCCGGGGTGGTGATCATCAGGCGCGCGAAATGCTCACTGCGCTCGAAGAATTCGATACGCCCCAGACCTTGGAGATGCTGAAGCAAGGTTTCCAGCAGGAGATTCATGGCGACCCCTTGGACTTTCCTGGTCAAACGGTTCAGTCGCGTTGCCCATCGTCGAAAGGTGCACTCTCGTCGTCGGCGATGACGATCCGCTCTTCGAAATGGCCGGATCGAACATGGCGGGACGTGGTGTCCAGCAGCGCCTGCGCGGAAACGCGCAGTGTCTTCATGTCGTCGACGAGCAATTCGACTTTTTCCACGACTTGAAGTGCCATATCGGCGGCGCCATTGGCACTACTGCCGGTCAGCGCCAGCGAAAGATTGCACAACTGGGCGACGAGCGTCGCGATGTCGTGCTCCATCACGCGCATGATGCGCTGGTCCAGACCACTCGAATCCTGAGAAGGGTGCATGAGGTTCTCCATAACACCCAGCGAGGATAGCACATGGCCACCACCCGCTTGAGCGACCAAGCGGCGTTTTGCTATCACCGTCTCACTTGTCAGCGCGGTGGACTCTCATCGGCTTTTCGGACTCTTTGCCATCCTCATAGGTCGACTGAGGACGTACATCTAGGAGACCACCCATGAAACGCCCTCTATTGTTATCCTCCGCCCTGCTCGTCACCCTGGCGCTCGGCGGCTGCTTCGATCGCGATCAGTCTGATCAGCAGAATCGCTCCAGTGGTGAAAAGGCCTCGGTCCAGATGCAGAAGAGCGACGGCGACAAGTGACCTCGACCCTGCCTGACTAAATAAGCCTTTGAAGAATATTAAATTTTTCCTTGACGAATTTTTTCTTGGCCCTATACTGAGCCACATCGGACGCGGGATGGAGCAGTCTGGTAGCTCGTCGGGCTCATAACCCGAAGGTCGTTGGTTCAAATCCAGCTCCCGCAACCAAATTCGAAAAAACCACTCTCTTGAGTGGTTTTTTTTTGCGCTGAATTTGACCGGGGTCAGATCACAGCGGTGCGAACTCTGTAGCTACGCGAGCTACAAAGGTTGGTATAGAGCTTTTTTATCTGTACAAGGCTTGGCAAACCGCGCGCGACCAGTAATCTGACGCGCGTTCCTGTCTAGAGGAGTTTGCATGACTGCACCTGATCCAGCCAAAGAGGTCTCCTCGAAGCCGGCATCCCCTGCGGACCATCCTGTTTCGCCCCCTCAAGCGCTGCCCTGGCGCCTGCTGGAGCGGTTGACGGCCTATCGACAACCCATCGAATTGGGTGTGACCCTGGTGTTGTTCGCCGCCGCGCTGGTGGTCTGCTGGCATCTGCTGAGCAGCATCGATGGCGAGGCGCTCCACGATGCCCTTCACGATATCCCACATTCATCCCTGATCGGCGCCCTGATCGCCGCCGCGGCCGGCTTCACCATCCTGCTCGGTTACGAGTGGTCGGCCATGCGCTTCGCCGACGTCAAGCTGCCGGCCCGCGCCTGGACCATGGGCGGCCTCACCGCCTTCGCCATCGGCAACGCGGTCGGGCTCTCCATGTTGTCCGGCGGCTCGGTACGCTATCGCCTCTATGCCCGCCAGGGCCTCAGCGCCCTGGAAGTGGCGCGGATGACGGTGTTTTCCAGTCTGGCGCTGGGCACCGCCCTGCCGCCCCTGGCCGCCATCGCCGCGTTGACCAACCTGCCCGCCTCCACCCAGGCCCTGCGCGTACCGGAAGCGGTGATCGTTACCGCGTCCGCCGTGATCCTGATCGGCTATGCGATCGGCATCCTGGCGCTGCGTCGCTGGCGGGCACCTGAGCAGCCCTGCGCCCATGCCCTGCATTTCCGCATCGGCAAGCGCGCCCTGCGCCTGCCGACCCTGCGGCTGTCCGCGCTGCAACTGGTGATCACCATCCTCGACGTGACCGCCGCCTCGATGGTGCTCTATCTGCTGCTGCCGACGGCTCCGCCCTTCGGTGCCTTCCTGCTGGTCTATCTGCTGGCGCTGGCCGCGGGCGTGCTCAGCCACGTCCCGGGCGGCGTCGGCGTGTTCGAAGCGGTGCTGCTGGCAGCCTTCGCCAACGAACTGGGTGCCGCTCAGCTCGCTGCGGCGCTGGTGGTCTACCGGCTGTTCTATGTGCTGCTGCCGTTCGTGATCGCCTGTCTGGTGCTGCTGTTCAGCGAAGGCCGGCGCCTGCTGTCGAACAGTCCTGCGGTACGGGTCGCCTCGGGACTCGCGGCACCCATCCTCGCCATCCTGGTTTTTTTTTCTGGGGTGGTCCTGCTTTTTTCTGGGGTCACCCCTGAAATAGACACCCGCCTGGAGGGCATGGATTTCCTGCTGCCCCAGCGGTTGATCGATGCCTCCCACCTGGGCGCGAGCCTGATCGGCGTCGTCTGTCTATTGCTGGCGCAGGGATTGCGCCGGCGCCTGTCCGCGGCTTGGGCGGTGACCTTGGTCTTGCTGCTGCTCGGTTCCCTGCTGTCCCTGTTGAAAGGTTTCGACTGGGAGGAAGCCTCCATCCTGGCGCTGACGGCGGCGCTGCTCGCCACCTTCCGCAAATCCTTCTATCGCCGCAGCCGGCTGATGGAGCAACCCTTCTCGCCGCTGTACGTAACCGCCAGCATCTGCGTGGTCGCGGCCTCGGTGTGGTTGCTGCTGTTCGCCTACCAGGACGTGCCCTACGATACCCGTCTCTGGTGGCAATTCGCCCTGGACGCCGATGCGCCACGCGGCCTGCGTGCCGCCCTGGGCAGTTCGGTCCTGCTGCTGATCATCGCCCTGGGCTGGCTGCTGCGCGCCGCGCCGCCGCCCATCGAAGCCCCAACCAACGCCGAGCTCGAGCGCGCCTTCGGTATCGTGCGCAAATCCAGTCAGCCGGATGGCGGACTGGTGATGACCGGCGACAAGGCCCTGCTCTTCCATGAAAGCGACGATGCCTTCCTGATGTACGGCCGGCGTGGGCGCAGCCTGATCGCCCTCTTCGACCCTATCGGTCGCTCCCAGCCACGCGCCGAGCTGATCTGGAAGTTTCGTGATCTCTGCGACCTGCACCACGCCCGACCGGTGTTCTATCAGGTGCGCGCCGAGAATCTACCCTTCTATATGGACATCGGCCTCACCGCGCTCAAGCTCGGCGAAGAGGCGCGCGTGGACCTGCACGCCTTCGATCTCGACAGCAAGGGTAAGAAGGACCTGCGCTACACTTGGAATCGTGGCCAGCGCGATGGCCTGGCCATCGAATTCCATGCCCCGGGCGAGGCGCCACTGGACGAACTCAAGGCGATCTCCGACGTCTGGCTGGAGAGCAAGCAGGTGCGCGAGAAAGGCTTTTCCCTGGGTCGTTTCGACCCTGCCTATCTCCAGCACTTCCGCATCGCCGTGGTGCGCTTCCAGGGCAAGGCGGTGGCCTTCGCCAACCTGCTGGAAACCGAACGCCCGGATCTGGCCAGCATCGACCTGATGCGGGTCACTGCGGATGCGCCCAAGCAGACCATGGAATTCCTCATGCTCGGGCTGATCCTGCACTTCAAGGCCGCCGGCTTCGCCCGCTTCTCGCTGGGCATGGTCCCGCTGGCCGGACTGCATCCCCGCCGTGGCGCCCCCATCACCCAACGCCTGGGCGCCATGGTGTTCAGACGCGGTGAACAGTTCTATAACTTCCAGGGCCTGCGCCGCTTCAAGGACAAGTTCGATCCGGAGTGGGAGCCGCGCTACATGGCGGTACCCGCCGGCCTGGACCCCCTGGTCGCCTTCGCCGATACCGCCGCCCTAATCGCCGGGGGTTACACCGGCCTGGTCAAACGTTGAGACTCCTATGCTGAAACGTGCACTCGCAGTACTGCTCGTCATCCTGCTGATCGCGGGGGGCCTGGGCTGGTGGTGGCTCCATCGTTGGCCGTCGGCGCCCCAGGTCAAGGTCCTGGAGCAGCCGGATGGTCGTCTGCTGACCATGGCCGCGCCCAAGGGCGAGCCCCATGCTCGCGTGGTGCTGGCCACGCCGTCGGACCTGCAGCTGGCGGATGCCGATCTGCTGGGCCTGGCCACCAACACCGGCGCCGAAATCGTCCAGTACGAGGTCAGGGTATCCAATGGCTGCCAGGCGCAGAGCGATGACTTCGCCAACGCGGCCAAGCAGCTGAGTGGCGCCCCGACCTTCGTCGGCGGCATCGGCCCAGGCGCCGCCCGCGCCTGGCGCTGGCTGGCCACCCAGGACAATCCGAAGGCCGCTGCCCTGAGCGTCGGCTTCAACCTGGAAACCCTGGATTGCCCGGACGCCCTGCCGGCCAAGGCAGCCGCGGGTCAATGGCACATCGCCTGGAACGATCATCCAACCGACGATTCGGCCATCTTCGTGCGCCAGCAGAGCAACGCCGATCTGACCATCGCCGACTACGGCACCGCCCTGCCGGTGGTCCTGCGCACCCAGCTCAAGAATCGTCTGCTGGGCCAGCACAACGACATCCCGACCATCGAGATGCCGGCCGATCCGGACGTCAAGCCCAGCCACCCCGACGTGGTGACCATCTTCTATTCCGGTGACGGCGGCTGGCGCGACATCGACCGTCTCTCGGCCCAGGCCATGAACGAAGCGGGTTATCCGGTCGTCGGCGTGGACTCCCTGCGCTACTTCTGGCAGCACAAGAGTCCCGAGCAGGTCGCCGCCGATCTGGCCAACCTGATGCAGGAATACCGCGAGAAGTGGAACGCCAAGCACTTCGTCCTGGCCGGCTACTCCTTTGGCGCCGACATCCTGCCAGCGGTCTACAACCGCCTGCCCAAGGCGGATCAGGACCAGGTGACCTCGCTGCTGTTGCTGGCCTTCAGCCGCAAGAGCAATTTCGAGATCGCCGTGGAAGGCTGGCTCGGCAAACCGGGCGATGAGGCCGATACCCTGCCGGAAACCAGCAGGATTCCCGCCGCCAAGCTGTTCTGCGTCTATGGCGAGGAAGAGAAGGACGACAGTGGTTGCACCCAGCCGGGTCAACCGGGTGAGAAGCTGGCCCGCCCGGGCGGTCATCACTTCGACGAGAACTACGACAAGCTGGCCGACTTCATGGTCAAGGCCATTGAGGCCCGTACGCCGCAATAGCGTACCTCGTCCGGGCCTGCGGCCCGGACGAACGGCCGGAACAAGGGGGCGGTCTCCAACGGTCTATGGCTGCAACAGCCACGGAGACCTCTGTCATGAGCACACCGCTTTCCGCCGACGCCGCCAGCAAGATCCTGGTGGATGCCTTCCAACCCCTCGGCTGCGTGGTATCGTCCGGCGCGGATGGCCATGACCTGGCGCTGGGCGTGGTGGATGCCCAGGGCAAGACGCTCTACACCGAAGAACAACTCAGCGAGACGGACTACAGCGATCCGCTGCGCCTGGCTGGCTACATAGGCACGGTGCGCAGCGAGCTGGAAGGCCGCGGCCAGACCCTCGACAGCTGGCAGATGCCCTTCATCACCGATCCTGACGCCCTGCCGCCGCCGGTATTCAACTAGGCAAAGAAAAGGCCCCTGCTGGGGCCTTTGTTCTTTCTGCGCTCGGCTAGATCTCGACCTGGGTGCCCAACTCGATCACCCGGTTCACCGGCAGCTTGAAGAATCTCAGGTTGCCGTTGGCGTTCTTCATCAGGAAGACGAAGAGATTCTCGCGCCAGGGCGCCATGCCGAGGCGCTTGGAGGCGATCACCGTTTCCCGGCTGAGGAAATAGGTGGTGCGCATCGGGGTGAAATCCAGGCCTGGATAAGGGCAGTGGCTCAAGGCCAGGGGGATGTCCGGCTCGTCCATGAAGCCGTAGTGCAGCACCACGCGATAGAAGCCGTCGCCGAAGTCCTCGACCTCCATGCGCTCGCCACGCGATACCCGCGGGCGATCCTCGTAGCGCACCGTGAGCAGCACCACCTGCTCGTGCAGTACTTGGTTGTGCAGCAGGTTGTGCAGCATGGCATGGGGGACCACGTCGGTCCGGGCGGTGAGGAACACCGCGGTGCCCTTGGCGCGGAATGGCGGTTGGGCACGGATGCTACTGATAAAGATCGGCAATGGCAGCGCGCCGTCGTCCAGGCGCTCCACCACCAGTTGCCGGCCCCGCTTCCAGGTGGTCAGCAGGATGAAGATGACGATACCGGCGATCACCGGGAAGGAGCCGCCGGAAAAGATCTTCGGCGCATTGGCCGAGAAGTACAGGACGTCCACCAGCAGGAAGCCGATCAGCAACGGCACCATGATCCAGCGCGGCCATTTCCACAGCAAGAGGATCACCGCCGACACCAGGCAGCTGGTGATCAGCATGGTGCCGGTCACGGCCACGCCATAGGCCTCGGCCAGGTTGGCCGAGGACTGGAAGGTCAGGATCAGGAAGATCACCCCCAGCATCAGCGCCCAGTTCATCAGCGGGATGTAGATCTGCCCCTGCTCCTGGCTGGAGGTGTGCTGGATCTGCATGCGCGGAATATAGCCCAGCTGGATGGCCTGGCGGGTCATGGAGAAGGCGCCGGTGATCACCGCCTGGGAGGCGATGACGGTGGCCAGGGTCGACAGCCCGATCATCGGCAGCAGCAGCCATTCCGGGGCCAGCAGATAGAAGGGATTACGGACCGCCGAGGGATCGGCGAGCAGCAGTGCGCCCTGACCGAAGTAGTTGAGCACCAGCCCCGGCAGCACCAGCAGCAGCCAGGCCCGGGCGATGGGTTTGCGCCCGAAGTGGCCCATGTCGGCATAGAGTGCCTCGGCCCCGGTCAGGGCCAGCACGGCCGCGCCCAGGACGATGAAACCCTTCACCGGATTGGCGGCAAAGAACTCCACTGCCCAATAGGGATTGAAGGCCTTGAGCACCTCGGGCTGCTGGACGATGCCATAGACGCCCAGGGCGCCCAGGGTGGTGAACCAGAGCACCATCACCGGGCCGAAGAACTTGCCGATGGTGGCGGTGCCGCGCTTCTGGATGGCGAAAATGCCGACCAGGATCACCAGGGCGATGGGCACGACCCAGGCTTCCAGACCGTCGAAGGCCAGCTCCAGCCCCTCCACCGCCGACAACACCGAGACCGCCGGGGTGATCATGCTGTCGCCATAGAAGAGCGCGGCGCCGAACAGGCCGAGCAATACCAGGGTGGTGGCGAGGCGCGGCGAGCCCTGGGCGGCGCGACGGGCCAGGGCGGTGAGGGCCATAATGCCGCCCTCGCCCTGGTTGTCGGCGCGCATGACGAAGGTGATGTACTTGAGGGTGACGACCCAGATGAGCGACCAGAAGATCAGCGACAGGATGCCGAGCACGCTGTCGTGGTTCAGCGCCAGGCCATAGTGCGGCGAGAAGACTTCCTTGAGGGTATAGAGAGGACTGGTACCGATGTCGCCGTATACCACGCCGGTGGCGAGCACGATCATTCCCAAGGCCGAAGGGGCTTTACCACCGTGCTCGTGTTCCGGACGGCTCATGCAGGGCTCCTAGAGTCTAAAATCGGCGCATCCTGCGCCGAAGCGGCGTCAGGATCAAGTTGAAAAGGCCGGTAGCGTGGCGCGGGCAACCTCTCGGTGCAGCGCTTCAAGGACCATAGACTCTCTGGTCGGCAAAAAGCTCTGTGCGGTCGCCAGGACCGGCGTACCCCTTCCAAGCAGCGGCAGAGATGGCTAGAATCGCGCGTTTTTTGATCAAGGCGCCTCCTGAGCGCCCGCCGAGGTTAGCCCATGTCCATCCAAACGTCCGCCCCCAAGGTCGGTTTCGTCAGCCTCGGCTGTCCCAAGGCCACCGTCGACTCCGAACGCATCCTTACCCAGCTGCGCATGGAAGGCTACGAGATCGTGCCGACCTATGAAGACGCCGACGTGGTGGTGGTCAACACCTGCGGCTTCATCGACAGCGCCAAGGCCGAGTCCCTGGACGCCATCGGCGAGGCCATCGCCGAGAACGGCAAGGTGATCGTCACCGGGTGCATGGGCGTCGACGAGGGCAACATCCGCGGCGTGCACCCCAGCGTGCTGGCGGTGACCGGTCCCCAGCAGTACGAGCAGGTGGTCAGCGCCGTCCACGAGGTGGTGCCGCCGCAGCTGGAGCACAATCCGCTGATCGACCTGGTCCCGCCCCAGGGCATCAAGCTGACCCCGCGCCACTACGCCTACCTGAAGATTTCCGAAGGCTGCAACCACAGCTGCAGCTTCTGCATCATTCCCTCCATGCGCGGCAGGCTGGTCAGCCGCCCGGTGGGCGACGTGCTGTCCGAGGCTGAGCGGCTGGTCAAGGCGGGCGTGAAGGAGCTGCTGGTGATCTCCCAGGACACCAGCGCCTACGGCGTCGATCTCAAGTACAAACTGGACTTCTGGAACGGCCAACCGGTCAAGACGCGCATGCTGGAACTCTGCGAGGCGCTGTCGGGCATGGGGGTCTGGGTGCGCCTGCACTATGTCTACCCCTACCCCAACGTCGACGACGTCATTCCGCTGATGGCCGCCGGCAAGCTGCTGCCCTATCTGGACATCCCCTTCCAGCACGCCAGCCCCAAGGTGCTCAAGTCCATGAAGCGCCCGGCGTTCGAGGACAAGACCCTGGCGCGCATCAAGCGCTGGCGGGAGATCTGCCCGGAGCTGACCATCCGCTCCACCTTCATCGTCGGCTTCCCCGGCGAGACCGAGGAAGACTTCCAGTACCTGCTGGACTGGCTCACCGAAGCCCAGCTGGATCGCGTCGGCTGCTTCCAGTATTCGCCGGTCGAGGGCGCGCCGGCCAACGAGCTGGGTCTGGAAGCCGTTCCGGACGAGGTCAAGCAGGAGCGTTGGGAGCGTTTCATGGCGCATCAACAGGCCATCTCCGCCGCGCGCCTGCAGCTCAAGATCGGTCGCGAGATCGAGGTGCTGATCGACGAGGTGGACGAGCAAGGCGCCATTGGCCGCTCCTACGCCGATGCCCCGGAAATCGACGGCAACGTCTATGTCGACAGCGCCAATCCCCTCAAGCCAGGCGACAAGGTCTGGGTGCGGGTCACCGACGCCGACGAGTACGACCTCTGGGCAGAGGCGCTCTGATCCCTAGCTAGTCATGCAGACGGTGGGTGCCGGGCACATGGGCGTGCCCGGCCGCACTGCAGCTGGCGGTGGTCGCCGATGGCGCCGCCGGCTGACCGAGTTCGCGCAGGATGCCGCAACGGTCGCCTTCGCCTTCCCCCTGGCACTGCCGTCTCAGGGTCACCAGCTGTTCGCGCAGCTGATTCAACTCGCGAATGCGCACCTCGACATGATGCAGATGGGCGCCGATCAGGGCGTCCACCTGGGCGCACCCCGGCGTGGCGGTATCCCGTAGCGCCAGCAGCGCCCGGATCTCTTCCAGGGTCATGTCCAGGGAACGGCAATGACGCACGAAGATCAGGCGCTCGACCTGATCCTCGTCATAGCTGCGGTAGTTGCTGCTGCTACGCGCCGCCGGGCGCAGCAGGCCTTCACGCTCGTAGTAGCGGATGGTCTCGACCGCGCAGTCGGTGCGCCGGGCCAATTCGCCAATCTTCATCGTGCCTTTCTCGCTCCGCTGACATCCGGACAGCCTGCCGCGCTCGCGGCCCTGGGGCAAGGGTTCTGGAACTACCGGCAAGCGGTGGGAAGAGACGTTGGCGACCGCTCAGCCGGTGCGGACGGGCAGGCAGATAGAACGACGCCCCGGCGATGAGTGGATCGCCGGGGCGTCGCGACAAACATCAGACTAGTTGGCGTTGTTCTGGTACAGCGCGGAAGCACGGGCGGGATGTTCCGACTGGAATTGCGCTTGGGCATTGGCCCGGATCGATTTGCTGGACAGGTCGCGACTGGCCGCGGATGCGGTACCCGACAGCAGGCCCATGAACAGGACGGCAACGAGCGCTTGGATACCCAGGACTTTCATAGCGAATACCTCTTGGTTGTGCTGTTTCGATAGACACAGCGTACTCCCAGTACTAATCCGCCAAAAAGTCGCGTTTCCGTGAGTGATATTTACCTATTAGGCAAATATCACCAGGGAACGTCTTGATACTGCCTCGGAAATTCGCTCATCGGCCAGGCGCGCTGCCCACCTATTGCAACTCGCTCAGCTGTTTTTCCAGGCCCATGGCCTGGCCTGCCCCGACACTGGTCAGGTGGAACAAGCCATAGGCCTCCAGATAGGTCCAGCGACTCAAAGGACCATTGCCTGAGATGCCATGTCGGCATTCGAGAGTCTTGGCCCTGCCACTGAGAGTAGCCAGCACCTTGCGCGCCTCACCCTCGCCCACCACCTTGCAGGACAGCTTGATCTCCCGCTGCTCCGCGCCCTTCAGATTGCCGGTCAGGGTCTGCCGGGCTTGGTAGCCGACCTGGCTGCCCACCGCGAGCCTCCGCCAGTCGCCGCTGAAGCTCAGTCGATCCAGGCTGGCGAGTTCTTCCACCGGCAGATTGCCGTTGTCGAGGCGGGTGCGGCGTACCAGGTCGATCAGCCCGCGCCAATTGAGCGAGTCGACCCGTGCCGCCCTGCCCTGGGCGCTGAAGCGCAACAAGCCTGGCTGCGCGCCAGGGCTGACCCGGACCTCTTCGCGATAGGCCTGGGTCTGGCCTTCGTAACGGCTCTCGCCCGCCTCTACGAAGCGCTGCACGGCCATGGCTGGCGCGGGTAGCGCCAGCGCCTTGAGCGCCTGCAGAGGCTGAGCCTGGGCCGCGGGCAACTCGCCAGCGGGCGACGGTGCAGCCGGCGTTGTCGCGGCGGCCTTGATCCCGCCCAGGCGTGGCGTGGCCAGTAAGGCATCCCGGCGGTCACAGGCGGCTTCCAGCAGGGTGCGCCGCTCGACGGGAGCGGCAGCGAAGGTCTCTTGCCCCTGGGCGCCTGGCTGGCTGTCAGTTATCCGCCCGGCGTCATCCAGGCCGTAACGCGCCAGCAGCAGATAACGGCGCGCGGTACAGTCGGCGGCCAGGGATTCGCGCCACTGGCGCACCGGAGCGCCATAGCGCGGCGTCTGCAGCTGGACGGGCAACTGTTGGCCTCCCCAGAAGCGGCGCACCCCGTTGGCGTCCACCAGGCTGTTGCGGTCGATGACCAGGGTGTCGCCACCGGCGCCACTGGCGAGGACACGCCAATCCTCACTGGCCGGCTGGGCGCAGAGCGCAGCCACGTCTGGACGCTGCTTGAGCGCCTCGACCTTGGCGGCGCTCAGCGCCAGGGGCGCGGCATAGCCATTCACCCGTCCGGGATAGACGCGCTGATCGCCCTCCAGAAAGAGCAATTCGGCTTGTTCATCCACGCAATCCAAGGCCACCAACGCGGCGCCGCCATCCGCCAGGGCCAGCGCCAGTTGCAGGCGAGAGCCCTGGCGCAGGATGCTTTCAGCCATAACGGGCCGGGTGAAGAGCTCCTCGGCATCGGTCACCGGTTCGGCAGGCGGCTGCTGGGTGCTGCAACCGGCCAGCAGCGACAGCAGGCAGAAGGCGTAAATACGGTTGGAGATCATGGTTCCTCTCGGCTGAAAACCGCGATGGCTGTCGCGAACAGCAAATTGACCTGAACGAAATGCGTCTGGCGCGGATCAATAAGGGAAGCATGCCGCTTGGCATGACCTCTCCCGTTTCCCAACACGAGGTGCATTCATGAATACCGATCAGATCATAGGCAATGCCAAGGACGCTACCGGCAAGGTCCAGGACAGCTTCGGCGCCGCGACCGGCAATGCCGACTGGCAAGCCGAGGGCAAGGCCCGTCAACTGGAAGGCAAGCTGCAGGAGCAATATGGCCAGGCCATCGACTGCGCACGCAACGTGACCGCCGACAAACCCTTCACTGCCCTGGCCATCGCCGGCGGTGTCGGTTTCGTTCTGGGCGTACTGCTGTCGCGCTCCTGATCGGAGACGCGGGGCTGGCCGATGCGCCAGCCCCAAAACGAAAAGGCCTGCTCAGACAGGCCTTTTTGTTTTGGGACTCGCTCAGGATTCCAGGGCAACGAGGTGCTTGCGCACCGTGTCCACGATATCGCCGATGTTGAAGGGCTTCTGGAACACGGCATCGAACAGCTCAGCGCTTTCCTGGGCCAGGTGCGCCTGGGCACCGCTCATCAGGATGATGGGCAGGTGTTGCAGGCCCTGGCGTTCGCACAGGGCCTCCGCCAATTCGCGGCCATTCATCACCGGCATCATGAAGTCGGTGATGACCAGCGACGGTAGTTCTCGATCGAAGACATCAAGCGCTCGGCGGCCGTTGCTCGCCTTGACCACCATGTAGCCTTCGTCTTCAAGAGCGAAGGCCAGGATGTCCGCTATCAGAAATTCGTCATCGACTACCAGTATCGTCGTCATGTGGAGACTCTCCCAGCCGACGCGATCATGGTTGTATTGAGGGCATGGCTGAACCGGAAAGCACCTTCACCATGTCTTTGAACGCCTTTTTCAGTTCGATTCCCGAGTTGTCTATCACCATCTCGCGTAGCGAGGGGTCATAAAGGCTATCCCGCACCTTGAGGATGGACAGAACTCTTTTGATCTCCGCCTCGGCCTCGACGAATCGCAGCAAAATCAGATTGTCCACCATGCTGGAAAGTTCGGGAGCCGGCGCTGCTATATCCGCGCCAAACATGTCCCGTAGTTCCCAGGTAGCTAGAACTGTGACGCCCTGGGTACGCAGCTCGTTCAGTAATGCACTGAAGTATTCGATGAGCCGCCCCTGGGGCAAGGCGAAGCGGGCAATGGCGCCCAGACTGTCGATCACCAGCCGTTTGATGCCGTGCTGCTGGACCAGCGCGAGCAGCTTCAGACCCACTTCATCAAGGCGCAATTCGGTCGTGGGCTGCCAGTGCATGTGCAGCGCGCCCTGATCGATACGGCCGGCCAGATCGAGCCCCAGGGCGTCGGCCTTGAGCTGCAGCCGCTCCGGCGGTTCATAGAAGCTGAACATCAGACCGGGGGCCTCGGACGTGCAGGCGGCCAGGAAATTCAGCGAGATGGACGTCTTGCCGGCACCCGAAGGCCCCATGAGCAGGGTGGTCGAGCTTTCCGGTAGCCCGTTCTCGATCATCGCATCCAGCGAAGCCACGCCGCTGGTTACGCGCTGGTGCCCAAAGCGGTAGGTCGCGCCCACCGAGGGATCGCGATAGAGAGTTTCCAACCGTGGAAACACGGTGATGCCGGCATCGGAGATGGTGAATTCGTGGAAGCCCGGCAACGCGCCGCTACCGCGAGTCTTGCGCAGTGCCAGACGGCGGATGGTGCGACTGCCGATCTCTTCCTCGTGCAGATCCAGCACGCCATCGACCATGGTGTGCTCCGGGCTACCGTCTTCGAGACGCGCGCTGGTGAGAAAGATCACCGTGCAACCGGCAAAGGCCGCATGCCCCTGCAACTCGGCGATGAACTTCTTGGTGTCTATGGGCGTTTCCGCACGCGACCGAGCGTTCAGCAGACCATCCACCACCAGCAGACTAGCCTTTTGCCGGCTGATTTCCCGCCGCAGGAGACGCACGACCTCATCCAGCCCCTCGCCTTCCATGGTATCGAAGGCGCTCAGGTACTGGACCTGATCCCCGATGCAGGAGCGGTCGAAGAAATCCAGCGTGGAAAAGAACTGGAACATCCGCTCATGGGTTTCCGACAGCATGGTTGCGAACAGCACCCGGCCACCGCCGCGCACATGGTTGAAGGCGATCTGATTGGCCATGATCGATTTGCCGGAGCCCGGACGGCCCTGGATGACATAGGACGCGCCTGCAACCAGGCCTCCCTTCAAGATCTCATCCAGCCCCTGGATACCGGTTACGACGCGCTCGAGTCGATTCAAGAACGATGCCTCAAACTAATGATGTGTCTGGGACGCCTAACTAGGCGGCCGGTGCTTCGCAGGCAAGAGCCTATAAGGGTGCTACCGAAATAGCCAGCTAGAGGGCTTGGTCTCAGCCGCGTTTGCGAATCAGTCCTTCCTGGGCCACCGAGGCCACCAGCTGTCCCGCGCGGTTGTAGATGCTGCCGCGGCACAGACCGCGAGCTCCGCCGGCCCAGGGACTGTCGATGGCGTAGAGCAACCAGTCGTCCAGGCGGAAATCGCGGTGGAACCAGACCGCATGGTCGAGGCTGGCGATCTGCAGCGAGCGATCCCAGAAACTGGTGCCGTGGGGCAGCAGCGAGCTGGGCAGCAGATTGAAGTCCGAGGCATAGGCCAGCAGATAGCGATGCAGCGCCGGCTGGTCCGGCAGATCGCCGGTGGCGCGGAACCAGACGTGGCGAACCGGCTCGGTGGGCTCCGGCTTGAAGGGGTCGGTAAAGACCACCGGGCGCATCTCGATCGGCCGCGGCCCGAGCAGCTTGTCGCGCAAGGGCGCAGGAATCAGCTCGGCGTACTTTTGCGCGTGGGCGATCTCCGATTGCAGCGTCTCGGGCGCGGGCACGTCCGGCATGGTGGTCTGATGCTCGAAGCCCGGCTCTTCGATATGGAAGGAAGCGCTGCAGAAAAAGATCGGCTGTTCACCCTGGAAGGCAGTGACCCGGCGGGTGGAAAAGCTGCCCCCGTCGCGGATGCGATCCACCTGGTAGGTCACCGCCTCCACGGCCGAACCGGCGCGCAGGAAATAGCCATGCAGGGAGTGCACCTGGCGCGCCTCGGGCACGGTCTGGCTGGCCGCTGACAGCGCCTGCCCCAGCACCTGCCCACCAAAGAGCTGGGGAAAGCCGAGATCCTGGCTGCCGCCGCGATACAGATCGGGGGCCAGGGATTCGAGGGTCAGCAGTTCGACCAGGTTGTCCAGCACCTTGCTCATGGGAAGGGTTCCTTGACAGAGAGCGATCATCATACGCAAAACCGGTCAAATCCTGTGCGTTCGCCGTGCTTCCAGACACATTACTCATCGTATGACGATAACTGGTGGAGCTTGTGGCCCCATAAGCGGTCACAATTAGGGTACCGCTGTCCGCTCGCAGGCTTCCTCCCCATGACCGAAACCGCCAACGCCTCGTCTCCCCATCCGTCCGCGGCCAAGATCGCGGAGCTGGGCAAGGGTCTCGGGCACGACGACATCTTCTTTGCCGCCGTGAAAAAGACCCGGATGCCGATGATCGTGACGGATCCGCACCAGCCGGATAATCCGATCATCTTCGCCAACGAGTCCTTCCTGCGCACCACGGGCTACGCGCTGGACGAGGTCATGGGCCGTAACTGCCGCTTCCTGCAGGGCCCGGACACGCGCCCGGAACACATCGCTGAAATCCGCAGCGCGCTGCGCGAGCAACGGGATTGCGACATTGAATTGCTGAACTACCGCAAGGATGGTTCGACCTTCTGGAACGCGCTGTTCATCTCCCCGGTGCTCGATCCCCAGGGCCAGCTGCTCTACTACTTCGCCTCGCAGCTGGACGTCTCCCGCCGCCGCGACGCCGAGGACGCCCTGCGGCAGGCGCAGAAGATGGAAGCCCTCGGCCAGCTCACCGGGGGCATCGCCCACGACTTCAACAACCTGCTGCAGGTGATGGTCGGCTACCTGGACATCCTGAGGATCAATCTGGATCGTCCGGAACTGGACAAGGACAAGGCCAAGCGCCATGTCGACAACACCCGTGACGCGGTGAATCGGGCAGCCACCCTGACCCAGCAGTTGCTGGCCTTTGCCCGCAAGCAGCGCCTGACCGGGCGCGCGGTGGACCTGAACAAACTCATTGAGGCCCGTCAGGGGCGCCTGTCCCAGGCGCTGGGCGGGCCCTTCCGCTTCATCTTCCGGCCGGCACCGGCCTTGTGGAATTGCCGGCTCGATCCGATCCAGCTAGAGACGGCGCTGCTCAATATCGTCGATAACGCCCGCCTGGCCATGCAGGAGCGCGGTACCGGCACCCTGACCCTGGAGACCCTCAACGTCGAGGTCAATGGCCAGGATCTGGCTCACGGCGGCCTGGCCCAGGGGCACTATGTTTGCATCGCCCTGACCGACACCGGCTGCGGCATGTCCACCGACGTGCTCGGTCGGGCCCTGGATCCTTTCTTCACCACCCGTGACGAAGGCCAGGGCAGCGGCTTGGGCCTGTCCATGGTCTATGGCTTTCTCAAGCAGTCGGGCGGCTTGGTCAGGCTATATTCGGAAGTCGGCATAGGCACCTCGGTGCGTCTCTACTTCCCGGTCTCCGAAGAGGAGGCGCGCGACCATCCGGCGCCCCTGCCGACCCCGCACGAGGACGGCGGCGGTTCCGAGACCATCCTGGTGGTGGACGATCGCCCGGACGTGGCGGCCCTGGCCCAGGCCATTCTGGAAGAGACCGGCTACCAGGTGCTGGTCGCCCACAATGGCCAGCAGGCGCTGGACATCCTTGCCCGCGAACCCGCCATCGACCTGCTATTCAGCGACCTGATCATGCCCGGCGGCATGAATGGCGTGATGTTGGCCAAGGAGGCGCAGCGGCGCCAACCCGAGCTGCGCATCCTGCTCACCACGGGCTATGCCAACAACGCCCTGGAACTGGAGGAAGGCAACGGCGAGCGCTTCCCCATTCTCAACAAGCCCTATGGCCGCCAGGATTTGACCCGCTGGATCCGCCGCATGCTGGACAGCGCCCAGCCATGAAGAACGAAGCCCTGGAGCGCGAGCCCGCCAGCTGCGACACCGGGCAGGATGGCCCGGTGGACCTCCAGAGCTTTCTGGCCTGTCTGGAGCGGGTGGGCAACAGCCCCAGCCAGGTCTCGGTGCAGCACCTGATCGATGCCATCGGCAGTCGCTCCTTTGGTCCCATGATCCTCTTGCCAGGGGTACTGGCGATCTCGCCGCTGACCGGCATTCCCGGCATCGCCACCGCCATCGCCGTCTTCGTCATGCTGGTGAGCGGCCAGTTGCTGATGGGGCGTGACCACTTCTGGCTGCCGCGCTGGGTGCTGCAGCGCTCGATCTCGCGCGGCAAATTGCGCAAGTCGCTGCGCCTGCTGCAGCGGCCGGCGCGCTGGGTGGACAAGGTGGTCAAGTCGCGCCTGCGGGTACTCACCTCGCGGCCCGCGCACTTCGTCACCGCCCTGCTCTGCATTCTCATCGCCGCGACCATGCCGGTGCTGGATCTGGTGCCCTTCGCCAACACCACGGCCGGGCTGGCGCTGACCTCTTTCGCCCTGTCGCTGATCGCCCGTGACGGCCTGCTGTTCCTCCTGGCGCTGGGTTTCTGCACCGGTATCCTCTGGTTCATCCTGGAGCTCCTGGTGTTTTGAGCGCCCGCCTGCCGCTGGTCTACCACGAGGACTACAGTCCGTCCTTCCCCGCCGGCCATCGCTTTCCGATGGAGAAATTCCGTCTGCTGCACGAGCACCTGAGTGCCAGCGGCATCCTGGGCGCCGATAACTGGCGGCGCCCCAAACCCTGCCCGGACGAGTTGCTGACGCTGGCCCATGCACCGGACTACATCCGGGCCTTCCAGGCCGGAGAGTTGGCACCGCCGCTGCAGCGCCAGCTGGGCCTGCCCTGGAGCGAAGCCCTGGTGCGCCGGACCATCCGCGCGGTGGGCGGCTCCTTGCTCACCCTAGAGCTGGCGCTGCGCCATGGCCTGGCCTGTCACCTCGCCGGAGGGACCCACCACGCCCACCATGACTATCCGGCCGGCTTCTGCATCTTCAACGACCTGGCGATCCTGGCGCTGTCGCTGCTGGAAAGCGGTCGCGCCGGGCGGGTGCTGATCCTGGATTGCGATGTGCACCAGGGCGACGGCACGGCGCGCATCCTCGCCGAGGTCCCTGACGCCATCACCGTCTCCCTGCACTGCGCCACCAACTATCCAGCGCGCAAGGCGCAAAGCGACTGGGACATCCCCTTGCCCCGCGGTCTGGACGACGCCGGCTACCTGCGGGTGCTCGATGACGCCCTGGGCTATCTGCTGCCCCTCTATCAGCCCGATGTGGTGCTCTACGACGCTGGGGTGGACGTCCATCGCGATGACGCCCTGGGCTATCTGGACCTCACCGATGCCGGTCTCGCCGCCCGCGACGGTCTGGTCTTGCGGCGTTGCCTGGCGGCGGATATACCGGTCGTAGGGGTGATCGGTGGCGGCTATTCGGCCGATCGCCTGGCGCTGGCCCGCCGGCACGGCATCCTCCATCACACCGCGACCCAGGTCTGGCAGGAGCTGGGTCTGAACTGAACGGGAGCTTCAATGAGCAAGACCGCCAAGACCTCCGAATCCAGCCAGGCGCGCCTGGCGGTGCTGATCGATGCGGACAACGCACCGGCCGCCATCGTCGACGGCCTCATGGCCGAGATCGCCCGCTTCGGCGTGGCCAGCGTCAAGCGCATCTATGGCGACTGGACCCAGCCGCAACTGAACAGCTGGAAGAAGGTGCTGCTCGACCACTCCATCCAGCCGGTGCAGCAATTCGGCTACACCAAGGGCAAGAACGCTACCGACAGCGCCCTGATCATCGATGCCATGGACCTGCTCTATACCCGTCGTTTCGACGGCTTCTGCCTGGTCTCCAGCGACAGCGACTTCACCCGCCTGGCGGCGCGGCTGCGCGAGGAAGGCCTGACGGTCTACGGTTTCGGCGAGGAGAAGACACCGGATCCCTTCGTCTCGGCCTGCGACAGATTCATCTACACCGAGATCCTCAGGTCGAAGCCACGCGAAGAGGCTCGCGAAACCACCAGCGCCACCGACAAGCCCGCGACCACCAACCGTGGCAAGCCCAAGTTGAACACCATTCTCAAGCTCATCGAACAGGCCGTGGAGGACGCCTCCGACGAAGGCGGCTGGGCCAACCTGGGCATGGTCGGGGCCAACCTGGGCAAGGTGCGTCCGGACTTCGATGCCCGCCTCTATGGGCATCGCAAATTCAGTGGCCTGGTGAAGGCCCATGGCGACAGGTTCGAGGTGCAGGAACGCGATCCTGCTGATGGCAGCGCGGGTAAGGCCGTGTACATCCGCAACCGCTGACACCGTTCCGCCTGCCCGGCTCTGGCCCGGGCCTTGGCGGCGAAAAGCCGTGATCGGTCGCCATCAAGGTGCCATACCACCGGTCAGACATCGCGGAACCGCTCGGCTGGCGGCGGCCTCCACCTCTAGGTAAACGCTACCCAACGGAGACCGCCATGCGAGCCTTGACCTACCACGGTGCCCACGATGTCCGTGTCGATACCGTCCCCGATCCGACCATCCAGGACGCCGACGACATCGTCCTGCGGGTAACCGCCACGGCCATCTGCGGCTCGGACCTGCACCTCTATCGCGGCAAGATCCCCACCGTCGAGCACGGGGATATCTTCGGCCACGAATTCATGGGCGTCGTCGAAGAGACCGGCCCGGCGGTCACCGCCGTGCAGAAGGGCGACCGGGTGGTGATTCCCTTCGTCATCGCCTGCGGCAGCTGCTTCTTCTGCAACCAGGATCTCTACGCGGCCTGTGAGACCACCAACACCGGGCGCGGCGCCATCCTCAACAAGAAGCAGATCCCGCCGGGCGCGGCCTTGTTCGGCTTCAGCCATCTCTACGGTGGCGTACCGGGCGGCCAAGCCGAATACGTGCGCGTACCTAAAGCCAATACCGGCCCCTTCAAGGTGCCCGGCACCCTGGCTGACGAAAAGGTGCTGTTCCTGTCCGACATCCTGCCCACCGCCTGGCAGGCCGTGCTCAACACCGGTATCGGCCAGGGTTCGAGCATCGCCATTTATGGCGCCGGACCGGTCGGCCTGCTGTCGGCCGCCTGTGCGCGGATGCTGGGTGCCGAGCGTATCTTCATGGTCGATCACCACCCCTATCGCCTGGCCTATGCCCAGCAGACCTATGGCGTCATCCCGATCAACTTCGACGAGGACGACGATCCGGCGGCCACCATCATCGAGCAGACGCCCGGCAAGCGGGGTGTGGATGGAGTCGTGGATGCCGTGGGCTTCGAGGCCAAGGGCAGCACCACCGAGACCATCCTCGCCAACCTCAAGCTGGAAGGCAGCAGCGGCAAGGCCCTGCGCCAGTGCATCGCGGCCGTGCGGCGCGGTGGCACCGTGAGCGTGCCCGGGGTCTATGCCGGCTTCATCCACGGCTTCCTGTTCGGTGACGCCTTCGACAAGGGCCTGACCTTCAAGATGGGCCAGACCCACGTGCAGCGTTATCTGCCGGAGCTGCTCGAACACATCGAGCGCGGTGACCTGGCGCCGGAGGCCATCATCACCCACCGGATGTCCCTGGAGCAGGCGGTCGAGGGCTACAAGATCTTCGACAAGAAGCAGGAGGACTGCCGCAAGGTGATCCTGACGCCCGGACGCAGCGAGCCGCTGATTCCCGAGCGGCTGGAAGAACCCCTGGCAGCGCCCCTGGGCCAAGCCGGCGTGCTCTAGTCGCGTCGCGTACAATGGCGGTTTTCCTCAGCTCCTGGATGCCGCCATGTCTCTCCTCTCCGCCACGCCCGCCGTCGCTGTCATAGGGGGTGGCCCCGCCGGGCTGATGGCGGCCGAGACCCTGGCCGCCACGGGCGTCCCTGTGGATCTCTTCGATGCGATGCCTTCCGTGGGCCGCAAGTTTTTGCTGGCCGGCGTGGGTGGCATGAACATTACCCATGCCGAGGAGCAGGCCGCCTTTCGCCAGCGTTATCGCGAGCGCGAGAGCGGAGTCAGCCCCTGGCTCGACAGCTTCGACAGCGATGCCCTGCGCGCCTGGATCCATGAGCTGGGCATCGAGACCTTTGTCGGCACCTCGGGCCGGGTATTTCCCGCCGACATGAAGGCCGCGCCCCTGCTGCGTGCCTGGCTGCATCGGCTGCGCGACCAGGGCGTGCGCATCCACACCCGCAGTCGCTGGCTGGGCTGGGACGCCGAGGGCCGGTTGCGCCTGGCCACCCCGGAGGGCGAGCGTCTGCTGCAGCCCCAGGCCACGGTGCTGGCACTGGGCGGGGGCAGCTGGCCGCGGCTCGGCTCGGATGGGGCCTGGCAGGCGCTGCTGGCGGCGCGGGGGATCAGACTGCGCCCGTTGGAACCGGCCAATTGCGGTTTCGAGGTGGCTGGCTGGAGTGACTTCCTCAAGACCCGCCACGCCGGCGCGCCGATCAAGCCCGCCGCCCTGGCCCTTCCGGGTCAGCCGCCACGCCAGGGCGAATTCGTGCTGACCGACACAGGGATCGAGGGCAGCCTGGTCTATGCGCTGTCCGCCGAGATCCGCACGGCCATCGAACGGGATGGCCAGGCGACCCTGACCCTGGATCTGGCGCCGCAGCGTGACCTGGCCGAACTCGGCCGGGCCCTGGCCAAGTCCCGCGGTAGCCAGTCCCTGGCCAACCACCTGCGGCGCCATGCCGGGATCGACGGCGCCCGGGCCGCCCTGCTCCGCGAGTTGGCTCCGCCGGAGACCTTCCAGGACATGGGCCGATTGGCTCAGGCCTGCAAGGCCGTGCCCCTCACCGTGGTCAGGCCACGGCCCCTGGCGGAAGCGATCAGCAGCGCGGGCGGCGTGCCCCTGGAAGCGCTGGACGCTGGCCTGATGCTGCGGCAATTGCCGGGCGTCTTCTGCGCCGGCGAGATGCTCGACTGGGAAGCACCCACCGGCGGCTATCTGCTCACGGCCTGCTTCGCCAGCGGCCGGGCAGCGGGCCAGGGGGTGCTGCGCTGGCTGGCCGCTGGCGGCAGCTCGGCCTGAGCGGTCCGGTCGCGATGCGCCTCTGCCGTTCGCGGCCGGCCCCTGTGCTGCCAGACGGCGCTCGGGCGCGGTAGCATAGGCAGCGACCACGGCACTCATCATGGATCCATGCCCCCTTCCCAGGCGTTGTCGGAATTCAGGCAGTTGTTGCGCGATCTGGCAGGCGATCTCCGCCAGTTCGGCCGCGACCGGCGCCGTCTGGTCGACGAACTGGAGACCCTGACCTCGGTCTTTCTGGCGATCCTGCTCGGCCACCTGGCCGGGGTTCAGCATGTCGGTTGGGCGGCGTTCAGCGGCTACATCGTGATGAGGTCAGATGTCCGCGACAGTTTCTCGCGCGGCTGCCTGCGGGTGCTGGGTACCGGTATCGGCGCCGCCGGTGCCCTGTTGGTCCTGCGCCACCTGCAGCTGAACCCCTACGAGCAGGCCATCCTGCTGGGCACGGTGGGCAGCGTCACCCTCTATCTGACACTGGTGGGCCGCTATGGCTATGCCTGGTTGCTGGGCGGCCTCACCTACGCCATGGTGGTCCTGGCGAGCCTCCAGGCGCCCGATCAGCTCGAGCGATACGCCCTGTCACGGCTGTTGGAGGTGGCGCTCGGCACCTCGGCCTGCGTGCTGGTGAGCGCGCTGTCCACCTACGGCGTCCGTGCGCGCCTGTGGCCCAGGACGCCAACCACGGTGGCCTCGACGCCGCGGACCCTGGGTGTCTGGCAGCCCCTGGCGTTGCGCCATGCACTGCAGGGAGGTCTGGCCCTGGCCCTGCTGTCCCTGGGCGCGACGGCAGAGATCGGGGTGGATGTCAGCCAGGCGGCCATCACCATCCTGGCGGTCATGGTGGTTCCCTTCGACGGCCTGAGCAGCGCCGGCAAGGCGGTCTCCAGAAGGCTGTTGCATCGAATGCTCGGCTGCCTGCTCGGGGGTGGCCTGGCGGCCCTCCTGCTGCTGGTCAGCCAGGAAAGCCTCTGGCTGACGCTGGCGGGCGTTGCGCTCGGTGTGCTGATTGGCAGACACCTCGAGAACGGTCCGCTCGGTATCGGCTATCTCGGCATGCAGTTCGCGCTGGCGTTTCTGGTGGTGATGGTGCCTGACCACTATGACCATATCGACCCGGTGGCGGGCCTGGCCCGGCTGGGCGGTATCCTGCTGGGCTTTCTGGTGCTGGAGCCGGTGTACTGGCTCTCGACCTGGCTGATCAGGCGCCTGTCACCCGGAAGGCCCTAAGGCACGGCGGCGCCGAGCTCAGCCCGGGCGCTCGACGAACTCGGTGGCCGGCGAGCCATCGGCATTGTGCTGACGGATCACCGCCGGGCGCCCTTCCGCGTCCAGCAGCACCTGGCCGATGCCGGCACCGTTCCAAAGTCGCTCGCCGGCCTCGCGGCGATCCGGCAGGCGCGGTTGCAGCTCCCAGCGGCGGCGCTTGGTGAAGCCGTTGAGCGGCGACCAGGGCGCATAGAGCCAGCGATTGAGCCGGTCCAGGGTGGCCAGCAGGCGCGGCGGGAATTCGTTCTTGATGCCGCTGCTGGTGATCTGCCAGAGCCGCGGCTCACCGCGTCGGTCCCGGATGCGGATGTCGTAGACGAAGGAATAGTGCACGTCGCCGGAGAGCACCACGTAGTTGCCCGGGGTGCGGCGGTGGCGAAAGATGTTGAGCATGGTCTTGGCCGCCCCGGGGTGGGCCATCCAGTTCTCGGCATCCACCATCAGCGGCTGGCCGAACCAGGTGAAGATGCGCTGCACCGCCTCGATCAGCTTGACGCCGAACATGGGCGCGGCCGAGACGATCACCGCCGAGGGATGGTCCAGCAGGTCCTGCTGCAATTCGCAGAGGGCTTCCCAGTCCATCAGCCCCGAGGGGTGCTCCAGGCGTCGCTCGCTGCGCCAGCGACGGGTCCGGGTGTCCAGCACGATCAGCGGCGGGCTGGTCTTGAGCACGTAGTGCCAGCCCTGGAAGCGCAGCAGGTCGTCGATGCAGGCGTTCTGCGTCGCACATTCCAGCTTGCCGTCGTCCCCCGCCGTGTCCAGCAGCCGGGCCGTGGCGGCCAGGGGTTCGGCCACGGCTTCCGGGGCGTTGCCCCAGGCCTGGCAGAGCAGATAGGCCAGCAACGCATTGCCGAGGATGCGCCGGGAAAAGGGATGGCCGTAGGCGGTCTCCTCCCAGCGCGCGGAGAGGTTCCAGTCGTCGGTGACGTCGTGGTCGTCGAAGATCATCAGCGTCGGCACCCCGGCCAGGGCCCGCGCCGCCTGGGGCAGGGTCGCGACGAAGCCCTCGATGCAGCGCGACTCGGTGGCGTAGCGCTCACCGTCCTTGGCGTCGAGCGCCGGTGGCACGACCTCGATCAGGGTCCAGGGCGTCGGCGACCAGCAGAGCAGATAGAGCGCCAGCACCTCGCTCAGGGTCACCAGGTGGTTGTGGGCATTGGTGGAGGTGAAGATGGGTTTCTCCACCCCGCCGAAGAATTTCTCGCGCAGCGCCCGGTTGGACTTGAAAGCCGGTAGCAGGTCCTCGCGGTGATAGAGGTTGGCGGCATGGGCCATCAGCGCCTCGCTGTCCGCCACCACCGCACCTTCGAGGTCTTCGCCATAGAGCCCGAGGCGGCGGATCAGCGCCTGCACCGCCAGCAGCATCGGCCCGGCGACGTCATCGGCATAGACCTGATCGCCCGTGAGCAGCAAGGCCGCGGGCCGCTCCTCGGGCGTCGTGCAGGCCTGCAGCAGGCGATCCACGGCGAGCAGGCCATCGGCCGAGGCATGGTGGGGCTTGCGGCAGGAGCCGTGCAGCAGATGATCGAAACGCGCGCGCAGGACGAAGCGCGGCAATTCACCCTCGGCGGAGAGCAGATGCGGCGCCCAGTCGCGGATTCCGCCGGCGCTCAGCTGCAGGTCGTAGTGGAGGAAGGCGTCCGTGGGCAACTCGGTGTCCGGCCGGACCTCGATCAGCTGCAGATAGGCCTGCTCGCCCAGGCGCAGGCACTGGGTCTCCCCCTGCACGCCGAGCTCGGTCGCCCCTTGCCACAGCCGCGGCACGGGCGTCTCGGCCGAGCGGGTCACCAGCCACAGCAGCAACCGGGACGCTTCGGTGCGCCGCAGCAGCGGACCGGCCAGCACCGGGGGCAAGGTAGGGGTAGCGCTCATGGGGTCTCCTGTAGCCACGCAACTGACCACTATGCCGTGCCGGGATTCCGGCTGCAGCCGCCGCCTGGCTACAAAGTTTGAGCGCGCTTCACAGTCGGCCTAGAATTCGCTCCCTTTTCGACGCCATCCGGGCCTGTCATGACCTTTGCCGACCTCGGCCTCATAGATCCGCTGCTGCAGGCGCTCACCGCCCTGGAGCACAGCTCCCCCACGCCCATCCAGCGCCAGGCCATCCCGGCGGTGCTGGCCGGTCGCGACCTGCTGGCCGCCGCCCAGACCGGTACCGGCAAGACCGGCGCCTTCGGACTGCCGCTCCTGCAGCGACTGGTGCAGGAAGGCCCGGCGGTAGCGCCCAACCATATTCGCGCCCTGATCCTCACCCCCACCCGCGAGCTGGCCGAGCAGGTTCATGCCAGTCTGCGTGACTATGCCCAGCACCTGCCCCTGCGTACCGCCGTGGCCTACGGTGGCGTGAGCATCAATCCGCAGATGATGAAGCTGCGCAAGGGCGTGGACGTGCTGGTGGCGACCCCCGGGCGCCTGCTCGACCTGTTCAACCAGAACGCCGTGCGCTTCGACCAGGTACAGCTGCTGGTGCTGGACGAAGCCGATCGCATGCTCGACCTGGGCTTTTCCCGGCAACTGGGCGAGCTGTTCGTCATGCTGCCGCGCAAGCGCCAGACCCTGCTGTTCTCGGCGACCTTCTCCGACGCCGTGCGTCAGCTGGCCGCCCCGGTGCTGCGCGATCCCCAGACTATCGACGTCAGTCCGCGCAACACCGCCGCGGTCACCGTCAAGCAGTGGGTGGTGCCGGTCGACAAGAAGCGCAAGACCGAACTCTTCCTGCACCTTTATCGCAGCGGTCGCCAGGGCCAGGTGCTGGTGTTCGCCAAGACCCGCAAGGGTGTGGAACAACTGGTGGAGGCGCTGCAGGCCGAGGGGCTGGCGGCGGAATCCATCCATGGCGACAAGCCCCAGCCCGCGCGACTGCGCTCCCTCGCCCGCTTCAAGGCCGGCGAGGCCGACATCCTGGTCGCTACCGACGTGGCCGCCCGTGGCCTGGACATCCAGGACCTGCCGCTGGTGGTCAACCTGGACCTGCCCATCGTCGCCGAGGACTATGTCCACCGCATCGGCCGGACGGGCCGCGCCGGCAACCAGGGCCAGGCGGTGTCTCTGGTGTGCGCCGATGAAGTGGAGCAGCTGGCGGCCATCGAGACCCTGATCGGCCAGATCCTCATGCGCCGCGACGAGCCGGACTTGATCCCCGACCATCGCGTCCCCCAGACCGGCCCGGGCGGCCTGGTCATGAAGAAACCCAAGAAGCCGAAGAAACCCAAGGTGGGCGGTCCGGTATCGGACAAGCCCCTGGGTCGCTGGGTGGAAGACGGCAAGCCAAAGGTCAAGTCGGTACGCAAGGCGCCGGGTTTCGGCAAGGCGCGCAAGAAGCCCTGAGCCTAGGAAGGGTGGACAAGGCTGCGCCGTTGTCCACCCTACGGCCCCACCTCGTAGCCTGGAAAACCGCGCAGCGTTTTCCGGGGGCGGCCTTAAAACTGTCGCAGGGATGGTGGATGAGGCTAGCGCCGTCATCCACCCCAAGTGCTGATCGCGACCATGGCGGTCCGCCGATGCGGCTACGCCTAAGGGGTCTGGTGTGTTGCTAATCGCGGCCATGGGCCGCTCCTACAGGGGGTGATGCTTTTGTAGGAGCGGCCCATGGCCGCGATATGCTAGGCGTCGCTTACTCCGCCAGGCGCCAGGTGGTGCCGCCCTTGCCGTCTTCCAGTACCACGCCCAGAGCGGTGAGCTGGTCGCGGATGCGGTCGGATTCCGCCCAGTTCTTTTCCGCGCGCGCAGTCAGCCGGGCCTGGATCAGCGCCTCGACCTCGGCGGCATCCACCCGCCCCGCCGCATCAGCGCGCAGGAAGGCTTCCGGCTCCAGCTGCAGCACGCCCAGTACATCACCCAGTTCGCGCAGACGCCCGGCCAGGCCAGCCGCCGCGGCAGGATCGCTCTCGCGCAGGCGGTTGATCTCGCGGGCCAGCTCGAACAGCACGCCGCAGGCACCAGCGGTGTTGAAGTCGTCGTCCATGCACTGGGCGAAGCGCTCGGCGTAGCTTTCGCCGCCTTGCGCCGGTGCTTGCGGCAGGCCCTTGAGCGAGTGATAGAAGCGCTCCAGAGCACCCTTGGCTTCGCGCAGGTTGTCTTCCGAGTAGTTGATCGGGCTACGGTAGTGGCTGGCGATCAGTAGGTAGCGCACCACTTCCGGGTGATACTTCTCCAGCACCTCGCGCAGGGTGAAGAAGTTGCCCAGGGACTTGGACATCTTCTCGCCGTTGATGGTGATCATCCCGCAATGCAGCCAGGCATTGGCGTAGGTCTTGCCGGTGGCCGCCTCGCTCTGGGCGATCTCGTTCTCGTGGTGCGGGAATTCCAGATCGTTGCCGCCACCATGGATGTCGAAAGTCTCGCCCAGGCAGCAGGTGGACATCACCGAGCACTCGATGTGCCAGCCCGGTCGCCCGGCGCCCCAGGGCGACGGCCAGCTCGGCTCGCCCGGCTTGGCGGCCTTCCACAGCACGAAGTCCAGCGGATCTTCCTTGGCCTCGCCCGGCTCGATGCGCGCGCCGATGCGCAGGTCCTCGACGCGCCGCCGCGACAGCTTGCCGTAGCCAGCGAAGCGATTGACCCGATAGTAGACGTCGCCGTTACCCGGGGCATAGGCATAGCCCTTGTCGATCAGGGTCTGGATCATGGCGTGCATGCCATCGATGTGATCGGTGGCGCGCGGCTCCTGGTCGGGCTTGCGGATATTCAGCCGCGCCTCGTCCTCGTGCATCGCCTCGATCATCCGCGCCACCAGGTCGGTGAAGGGCTCACCGTTGGCATTGGCGCGCTTAATGATCTTGTCGTCGATGTCGGTGATGTTGCGCACGTAGGTCAGGTCGTAGCCGCTATGGCGCAACCAGCGGGTGATGACGTCGAAGGCCACCATGCTGCGACCATGCCCCAGGTGGCAGTAGTCGTAGACGGTCATGCCGCAGACGTACATACGCACCTGGCCCGGCACCAGCGGCGTGAAGGCTTCCTTGGTCTTGGTCAGGGTGTTGTAGAGGTGCAGCCCCATCATTGCCCCCAGGAATCGCGCAGGGTCACGGTACGATTGAACACCGGCTTGCCCGGCGCGGAATCCTTCAGATCGACGCAGAAGTAGCCTTCGCGCTCGAACTGGAAGCGGTCTTCCGGCTGGGCCTGGGCCAGCGACGGCTCGGCACGGCAGCCCTTGAGCACCACCAGGGAATCAGGATTGATGTTGTCGAGGAAGCTACCGCCCTCCTCGCTCTTCTCCGGCTGCGCCGAACGGAACAGGCGATCGTAGAGGCGCACCTCGCACTCCACGCTGCCCTCGGCCGGCACCCAGTGGATCACGCCCTTGACCTTGCGGCCCTCGGGATTCTTGCCCAGGGTGTCCGGATCGTAGCTGCAACGCAGTTCGACCACGTTGCCGTCGGCATCCTTGATGGCCTCATCGGCACGGATCACGTAGCTGCCGCGCAGGCGCACCTCGCCACCCGGCTCCAGGCGCTTGTAGCCCTTGGGCGGATTCTCTTCGTAGTCGCCCTGGTCGATGTACAGCTCGCGGGTGAAGGGCAGCTGGCGCACGCCCAGATCCTGCTTGGGATGCCGTGCCAGCTCCAGATTCTCTACCTGGCCTTCGGGGTAGTTGGTGATCACCACCTTGAGCGGCTTGAGCACGCACATGGCGCGCGGGGCGTTCTGGTCCAGGTCCTCGCGGATGGCGAATTCCAGCATGGCCACGTCGACCACGCCATTGGAACGGGTCACGCCGATCATCTCGCAGAAGTTGCGGATGGCGGCCGGGGTGTAGCCACGGCGGCGATAGCCCGACAGGGTCGACATGCGCGGGTCGTCCCAGCCGTGCACATGAGCCTCGTCCACCAGTTGCTTGAGCTTGCGCTTGCTGGTGACGGTGTAGTTCAGGTTGAGGCGGGCGAATTCGTACTGGCGTGGCTGGGCCGGCACCGGCAGCTTGGCCAGGAACCACTCGTACAGCGGACGGTGGTCCTCGAACTCCAGGGTGCAGATGGAGTGAGTCACGCCTTCCAGGGCATCGGACTGGCCATGGGTGAAGTCATAGCTCGGATAGATGCACCAGGCATCGCCGGTCTGGTGATGATGGGCGTGACGGATGCGATAGAGGATGGGATCGCGCAGGTTCATATTGGGCGAGGCCATGTCGATCTTGGCGCGCAGCACCTTCTCGCCGTCCTTGAACTCGCCGGCCTTCATGCGGGCGAAGAGGTCCAGGTTCTCGGCCACCGAACGGTCGCGGAAGGGGCTGTTGCGACCCGGCTCGGTGAGGCTGCCGCGGTATTCGCGAGCCTGCTCGGGCGTCAGGTCGCAGACATAGGCCAGGCCCTGCTCGATCAGGTTCACCGCCCAGGCGTAGAGCTGGTCGAAGTAGGCGGAGGCATAGCGCACCTCGCCGGCCCAGTCGAAGCCCAGCCAGTGCACGTCGCTCTTGATGGCGTCGATGTATTCCTGGTCTTCCTTGGCCGGGTTGGTGTCGTCGAAGCGCAGATGGCAGTCGCCGCCGAATTCCTTGGCCAGGCCGAAGTTCACGCAGATCGACTTGGCGTGGCCGATGTGCAGGTAGCCATTGGGCTCCGGGGGAAAACGGGTGACGATCTTGGCCTGCTTGCCGGCGTCCAGGTCAGCCTGGACGATCTGCCGCAGGAAATGCGCGGGGGCGGCTTTGGCGGCGGTGGACGAGTCGGAAGTCGGCTTGCTCATGGGATCCTTAACTGGGCAGACGCACGGCCAGGGTAGGCCGGGCAAAGGTAAACCCGTATCATAGCCCAACCCGTCAAGTCCCGGCGAAACCCTTGAGGCCCTCGCCGGGTCTGGATGCTGTCCCCCTTAGCTACGGATTCGCTGCCATGATCAAGCTGCACACCAACCACGGCGTCATCACCCTGGAACTCTTCGAGGACAAGGCGCCGGAAACCGCGGCCAACTTCAAGGAATACGTCAAGAGCGGTCACTACGACGGCACCATCTTCCACCGCGTGATCAGCAACTTCATGGTCCAGGGCGGTGGTTTCGAGCCGGGCATGAAGCAGAAGCCGACCCGCGCCCCGATCAAGAACGAAGCCAACAACGGCGTCTCCAACGCGATCGGCACCGTCGCCATGGCCCGCACCATGGATCCGCACTCCGCCTCGGCGCAGTTCTTCATCAACGTCTCCGACAACACCTTCCTCAACCACACCGCGCCCACCAGCCAGGGCTGGGGCTATGCGGTGTTCGGCAAGGTGGTCGAGGGCATGGACGTGGTCAACGCCATCAAAGGCGTCGCCACTACCAGCAAGGCCGGTCACCAGGACGTGCCGAGCGAAGACGTGATCATCGAGAAGGCCGAGATCGTCGAGTGATTCTACTGGTCTCCGACCTGCATCTCGAACCGCAACGCCCGGACTTGGTCCGGGCGTTTTTGCATTTCCTCGAAACCCGTGCCCGCGGTGCCGAGGCGCTGTACATCCTTGGGGATCTGTTCGAAGCCTGGATCGGCGATGACGCCATGGGGCCCTTCGAGCAGGAGATCGCCACCGCCCTGCGCCAGCTGGCCGACAGCGGCACGGCCGTCTATCTGATGCATGGCAATCGCGACTTCCTCATCGGCAAGGCCTTCTGCCGCCAGGCGGGTTGCCGCTTGCTGCCGGATCGCCATATCGCCGACTTCCCGGGTCGCCGCGTGCTGCTCATGCATGGCGATACCCTCTGCACCCGCGACGAGGGCTACCAGAAGCTGCGTCGCATCCTGCGCCATCCCCTCACCCTCTTCGTCCTGCGCCACCTGCCGCTGGCCAGCCGCCAGAAGCTGGCGCGCAAGCTGCGCAGCGAGAGTCGCCAGCAGACCCGCGCCAAGGCCATGGACATCACCGATGTCACCGAGGCCGAAGTCGAGCGCGAACTGCGCGCCGCCCGGGCGACGACGCTGATCCACGGTCATACCCACAGACCCGCCCACCATGAGCTGCTGCTCGATGGCCAGCCGGCCGAGCGTATCGTGCTGGGGGACTGGGACCGCCGTGGCTGGGTGTTGGAAGCCAGCGAAGCGGGCCTGAGCCAGGTCGATTTCGCCCTCGACGAACGGTAAGGCCTTCACCAGGCGTACCTGGCTTTTTCGCGACAAGTGACTGGCCTAAAAGGTAATTCCGCGCGCCTGCCAGATCGCCGCTGCCAGGACTGCGACCGATCGTCACATGGTCGCTACAGAAATCCGCACGGGTGACCGATGACGAGGGTGTAAGGAGATGTAACCCTTTTCCGCGGAGACGCCCATGCAACTCGACACCCTCTTTGCCCAGCTGCACAACCTGCCCAACGTCCCCGAAGTGGCGCAGGTCCTGATCCAGCAGTTCGACGACCCCAACACCAGCATCGAAACCCTGTCGCGCACCGTGGCGCGCGATCCGGTCATCGCCGCCAAGGTATTGCGCCTGGCCAACTCGGCGCGCTTCCGCGGCGCCCGTGAATCCACCAGCATCGAAGACGCCGCCCTGCGCCTGGGCTTCAACACCCTGCGCACCCTGGTACTGGCCTCGGCCTTCGCCGGCGGCTTCAAGGCCGCGCCCGGTTTCGATCTGCAGGCCTTCTGGTACAACAGCTTTCTGGTCGCCAGCCTGTGCAAGCCACTGGCCAAGCAGGCCGGCCTAGACCAGGAAACCGCCTTTACCTGCGGCATGCTCCACGACATCGGCGAATTGCTGATCCAGAGCGGCGCCCCCGAACTGGCACCGAGCCTGGCCGGTCGCGCCACCGCCAGCAGCCATCGCGCCGCCGACGAGACCCTGCAACTGGGCTTCGGCTATCCGGAAGTGGGTGCCGAACTCGCCCGCCGCTGGCAGCTACCCCAGGTCCTGCGCGACGCCATCGGCTACCAGGCCCGCCCGCTGCAGGCACCGGAAGGCAACGGCTATGCGCTGATCGTGGCCCAGGCGGTCGCCGTGGCCGAGGTGCTGCAGGAGAATGTCGGTGACAGCAAGGTGCAGGACCTGAGCGGTCCGCTGTTCGCCAGCATCGACCTGGAACAGCTGACGGCCGTGCTGCCCAACGCGCGGGACACCGCCGCGACCTTCGCCCAGGCGGCCTGATCCACCGAAGCCTGGCCGAATCGCAGGCAAGAAAAAACCCCTGGAGCTGGGCTCTCAGGGGTTCTCTCAGATCTGGCGGTGAGGGAGGGATTCGAACCCTCGATAAGATTTCTCCTATACACACTTTCCAGGCGTGCTCCTTCAACCGCTCGGACACCTCACCAGATTTGCTCGGCGGCTGCATCTGCATCACCGAGGCGCGCAACTATAGGCAAAGGCGATTTCGATGGCAAGCTTTTTCTTCAATCGATTCATACATTTGCACGCAGGGCTGGGAAAGTCCGCTGCTCTGCGCCGTTCACGGGATGACCGGTCAGTCGCCTCTCTGCCCTGCGTTACCTTCTATACCTCCGACCAACGGTAGCGTCGCAAGCATTTTTCCAATTGCCTGAAAGCAAAGGAGAAATCGTCTAGTGCGACATTTTTGATAACCGGCTGGCCGGTCATCGCCACAAAACTGAAATTTATGTTCTATAGCTACTGGATAGTGCTCAAGCCTGCGGGTATCAGTAACTGCATGCCGCTGTCGCGCAAGCGCTTCCCGCTGAAGACGTAAAGGCTTCAAACAGCTAACAATAAAGGCCCCGAGTCATGTTCAAGAATCCCGTCCCCAAGTGGCGTCAGGCGAGTTTCGTGCTCATCGTCACCACCGTCGTACTGGTCATCCCCAATCTTTCCCGGTTCTTTGGCTGATCCCTAGCGCCAATAATCCGCTGGTGCTGCCGGCAAGGCTGCCAGCAGGTCACGCAGCCCCTCTCCCCAGCCTTTGCGCAAGGCCTGGAAGTAGGGATCGTGCTCGTCGATTCGATGGCTGCTAACCTGCGCCAGCGCATCGCGCGGATAGACCACCAGATCCAACGGCAGCCCCACCGATAGATTGCTGCGAATGGTGGCGTCGTAGGACAGCAGCGCGCAGCGCAGGGCTTCTTCCAGCGGCGTCGCGAAGGTCAGCGCCCGATCCAGGATGGGTTTGCCGTACTTGCTCTCGCCGATCTGGAAATAGGGCGTGTCCTCGGTGGCACCGATGAAATTGCCGTGCGGATAGAGGTTGAACAACTCCGGCTCCGCGCCGCGGATCTGCCCGCCCAGGAGAAAGGAACAGCTCAGATCCAGGCCATGACCGCTGGGGGCATCCTCGGCATCGCGCTGCAGGACCTCGCGCAAGGTCTGCCCTAGCAAGCGGGCGGCCTCATACAGAGTGGGCACTCCGTGCAGGTTGTCCTGTTCGCTGTCCAGGCGCTGCCGCAACAGGCTGATGACCGCCTGGGAGGTAGCCAGGTTGCCTGCCGACTGGATGGCGATCAGGCGCTCGCCAGGAATCCGGAACAGATGCAGTTTGCGAAAGGTGGCGATGTTGTCGACTCCGGCATTGGTGCGGGAATCGGCGACGAACACCAGGCCGTCGTGCAGTTTCATGGCGACGCAATAGGTCATGCGAACCTCGGGTATCGAGACGATTTTTGCCGCAGCGGCGAGGAAAAAGAAAGACGGCCCCTGGCCGTCTCTTCGTACGCTGCCGGCAGTGCTGATTATTGCTGTTGCTGCACCTGCTGCAACGGCTCGACCAGCACCTTGGCCTCCATGTGCTCCACCCCACCACCGCGGCGCATGCCGCGTACCGGGCAGGCATCCAGGTAGTCCAGGCCGATGGCCAGCCGCAGGTGGCGCTCCGGTCGGGTCAGGCGATTGGTTACGTCATAGCTGTACCAGGCGCCGTCATGCCAGGCTTCCGCCCAGGCATGGCTGGAGAGGTGCGCGCTGTCGTCGGTGCACAGATAGCCGGACACGTAGCGCGCCGGGATGCCCAGGCTGCGGGCGCAGGCCAGGAAGGCATGGGCATGATCCTGGCAGACCCCGGCGCCCTTGGCGAAGGCCTGGGCGGCATTGCCGTCCACCTCGGTGGAGCCGGGTACATAGATCATGCGCTCGTGCAGGCGCTCCATCAGCTGGATCAGGCTGTCGCGATCCTGGCGCCCGTCGCAGACCTCGCGGGCGAAGGCGGTCAGCGCTTCGTCGGCCTCGGTCAGCCGGGTCTGACGCAGGAAGGGAAAGGGTGAGGCCTGGCAGGGCTCGGATTCGAAGCCCTCGTCGATTTCCACCTGACCACTGGCGGTGATGGTGATGGCGTCATGCGGGGTGTCCAGGGTCAGCACATGGAGGATGTTGCCGAAGGGATCGCGTTGCGCCCGCGCCGGCCGTGGCAAGGCCAGCTCCCAGCCAAGGATCTTCTGGCGTGCATCGTCCTGAGGCGTGAGGCGCAGGTACTGGATGCTGGCGCGGACCTGATCGGCATAGCGATAAAGCGTTTCGTGATGGATCGCGAGCCTCATACGGCCTCCAGGTAAGCGGTGTTGATGGCGCTGGCGAGCTGGCGGACATGGACGATGAAATCACCGATCCAGGCGTGCAGGCCTTCGTCCAGCACCTCGTCGATGCTGGTGTAGCGCAGCCGCGCCTCGAGACCCGCGGCCAGACGCTTGGCCTCGCGGCCATTCTCCCCGGGCAGACTGACCAGCACCCGGTGCAGCTCGATCACGCAGGCCAGCAGCGAGCGCGGCAGGTCTTCCTGCAACAGCAGCAGCTCGGCGCCGTTGCGCACGTTGAGGGCATCGCGATAGAGCTCGGTGTAGGCCTCGAAGGCGCTCAGGGCGCGCAGCAAGGCGCTCCACTGATAGAAGCCGCGGGCGGAGGCATCGCTGATGGCTTCCGCTTCCTCTTCGCCGAGCACCTGGTAGCGGGCGTCGAGCATGCGCAGGGTATTGTCGGCGCGTTCGACGAAGGTACCCAGGCGGATGAAGCGATAGGCGTCGTTTCTCATGATGGTGCCGACGGTGGCGCCGCGGAACAGATGGGAACGCTCCTTGACCCACTCGCAGAAACGGCTGATGCCGAAGCGGATCAGGCCGGTAACGGCGATCTCGCGCATCTCCAGCCAGGTGGAGTTGACGTTCTCCCACATGTCGGCGGTGATGCGCCCACGCACCGCGTGGGCATTGCTGCGCGCAGCCTGCAGACAGCAATAGATGCTGCCGGGGTTGCGCTCGTCCAAGGCGAAGAAATGCAGCAGGCGCTCGGGGTGCAGGGCGCCGTGCTTTTCCCGGTAGTCATCCAGGGTGCCGGTGATGAGCAACGGCATGGCCAGCTCGTCCAGGCCTCCGCCCTGCCCGCTCTGCGGCATCATCGACAGCGAATAGCTGACGTCCAGCATCCGCGCGAGATTCTCGGCGCGCTCCAGGTTGCGGGACATCCAGTACAGATCGGCAGCGGTACGACTCAGCATGGTGGGGTCGCCTTTCAAAGGTCCTTGCGAGGCCGCCGTAGCGGCCACTGTTTCTTGGCGATCTAGTCCTGGACCACCCAGGTGTCCTTGGTGCCGCCGCCCTGGGAGGAATTCACCACCAGCGAGCCTTCGCGCAGGGCGACCCGGGTGAGGCCCCCGGGCACCAGGCGCGTCTTGCGCCCGGACAGCACGAAGGGCCGCAGATCGATGTGCCGCGGTGCGATACCGCTCTCGACGAAGGTCGGGCAGGTGGACAGCGACAGGGTCGGCTGGGCGATGTAGGCGCTGGGATTGGCCTTGAGCCGCGCGCGGAAGGCTTCGATCTCCAGGCTGCTGGCGGTAGGGCCGACCAGCATGCCGTAGCCGCCGGAGCCATGGACCTCCTTGACCACCAGCTCGGGCAGATTGGCCAGCACATGGGACAGCTCGTCCGGCTTGCGGCACTGCCAGGTGGGTACGTTGTAGAGGATGGGTTCTTCGCTGAGGTAGAAGCGGATCATCTCCGGCACATAGGGATAGATCGACTTGTCGTCGGCCACCCCGGTGCCGATGGCGTTGGCCAGGATGACGTTACCGGCGCGATAGGCGGCCAGCAGGCCGGGTACGCCCAGCAGGGAGTCCGGATTGAAGGCCAGGGGATCGAGGAAGGCGTCGTCGAGACGGCGGTAGATGACATCGACCTTGCGAAAGCCCGAGGTGGTGCGCATGAACACCTGTTCGTCGCGCACCAGCAGGTCGGCCCCCTCCACCAGCTCCACGCCCATCTCCCTCGCCAGGAAGGCGTGCTCGAAGTAGGCGCTGTTGAACCGGCCCGGGGTGAGCACCACCACCGTGGGGTTGTTGACCGGGGTGGAGCTGCGCAGGGTATCGAGCAGGATGTTCGGGTAGTGGTCGATGGGCGCGATGCGCTCCAGGGTGAACAGCTCGGGAAACAACCGCATCATCATCTTGCGGTTCTCGAGCATGTAGGACACCCCACTGGGAGTGCGCAGGTTGTCTTCGAGTACGTAGTAGGCGCCGTCGCCATCGCGCACCAGGTCGACCCCGGCGATGTGCGCATAGATGCCATTGGGCAGGTCCAGCCCCTGCATGGCCAGCTGGTACTGGTCATTGGCCAGCACCTGCTCGGCGGGTATGACCCCGGCCTTGATGATGCGCTGGTCGTGATAGAGGTCGTGGAGAAAGAGATTCAGCGCCTGGACGCGCTGAATGCAGCCGCGCTCGATGATCTGCCATTCGCTGGCGGGGATGGCTCGCGGCAGGGCGTCGAAGGGAATCAGGCGCTCCGTGCCCTGCTCGTCGCCATAGAGGGTAAAGGTGATACCGGCGCGATGGAAAAGCAGGTCGGCTTCGCGACGACGCTGGGCCAGGAGTTCCGGGGGTGTCTCACTCAGCCATTGCGCATAGCGACCGTAGTGCGGTCGACAGTGCGCCTGGGCGTCATACATCTCGTTATACAGTTGGCGGCTCATGCCGATCTCCTTGTCACCCACGGTGCAGCTTCGCAAGCCGCGTGCCAGCACCAGAGCCTTGTGGATCAAGCTCTTGCGAGGCGGCGGGTCGCGCGGTGCACCAAAGCCAGGCACGTAAGCGTGCGCATGCACCGCAACGTTTCCGTCATGAGCCTAAGACGGTGCGCCCGGCGGAAAGTGCGATGATTGAGCGGCGGAGTGATTACAGAGAGTGAGACAGGCATCCCCTTCGGGATGCCGCCTCGACAAGCCAGGGATCAGGCGGAGCTGCGGCTGACTTCCTGGGTGACGCCCCAGCCATCGAGTTGGCCGCCCAGAGGCACCACCACCGCCTCGAGATCGCTTTCGAAATCATCGATGGTGGCGTGGGTGGCGAACATCACCTTGCTGACCTGCAGATGCCAGCCCCCCTCTTCGTGGGGCATTACCTGGGTGTTGAGGGACTCGCCGTGAAACTGGTCCGCAGCGATGCGGGCCTTGCCTTCGTCGGCGAAGATGGCGAAGAAGTCGATGGGATGGAAGCGGGCGAAGTCGAAACCACCCTCCTTCATCCGCTGCAGCAGGTTCAAGCTCACATCATCGGCAAACGACAAGGACATAGGACAACCCTCCTCTGGTTCGGATGATCTTCTCGCCGAGCCGTCGCTACCGACGCCCGGCGAGTTGCGGCTGAGCACTCGAACGGTGCCGCGACCGTCAGGGCTTACGCCTTGCCGATGGCCTCCAGCACGTATCGAGGTAGAGCAAAGGCGGCGGCATGCAGCTCCGGGGTGTAGTAACGGGTCTGGATGCCGGTATCACTGTAGCGTTGCGCCAGGGTTTCGGCACCTTGCCGACGCAAGGTCACGTCCTTGCTGCCCCAGGCCAGGGTCATCACGCCCCCTATGTAGGTAGGCACCGCTGACAGATAAAAGTGCCAGTCGGCGAACAGCCCGGACATCCGGCTGGCGGTGGTCTTGACCTCGTCCAGCTGCAGGAAGGGCGTGCCATTCTGCGCTACCATCACGCCGCCGTCGTTCAGGCAACGATGGCAGGCCTGGTAGAAGTTCTCCGAGAAAAGCACCTCGGCCGGACCGATGGGATCGGTGGAGTCGGAGATAATGACGTCATAGCGCTCGGTGGTGTTGGCGACGAAATTCATGCCGTCGTCGATCACCAGATTCAGCCGCGGATCCTCGAAGGCGCCAGCCGAATGACCGGGAAAGTGCTCCTTGCACATTTCCACCACCGAACCGTCGATCTCGACCATGGTGATGTGCTCGACACCCCGGTGCTTGGCCACCTCCCGCAGGATACCGCCGTCGCCACCGCCGATGATGAGCACCCGCTTCGGCGCCGGATGGGCGAGCAGTGGCACCTGGGTGAGCATCTCGTGATAGATGAATTCGTCAGCCTCGGTGGTCTGGATGACGCCATCCAGGGCCATCACCTTGCCCAGCACGGCGTTCTGGAAGATCACCAGGTGCTGATGCTCGGTACGCACCTCGTGGAGCAGGCGCTCGACGGTGAATCTCTGGCCATAGCCGTCGTAGAGGGTTTCCAGGTAGTCGCTCATGTCGATCTCCGCAGGTGGCGGGCCGAGACAGACAATGCCCGGCCAAAAGCCGGGCATTGTAAGAGCTGGATGTGACAGGCTCCAGCGTTGTGCTGGTTAGCCTTTATGGGTAGGCGCGGTGGCCGAGCGATTGCCGCGCGGACCGGCGGCGGCCCAGGCGATCAGACCGATCACCGGCAGCACGATGATGAGCACGGTCCAGCCGATCTTGGCATTGCTGGTGCTGTCACTGCGGATGACGTTGACGATGGCCCAGATGTCGAGCAGGAAGACGATGAAGCCCAGTACACCGCCGATGGTGGAATTGATCATGTCGCGACTCCCGTTGCGAGGACACAGGTCTCGTCACTTGGGACTGGCGATGAGGGCGTGGAGTTCGGCCGGCTCGCTTGGCAGCGACGCCGGCCATGGGCCTCAACCGAAGGCGGTGAGATCGATGTTAGCAAAGGACGCCACGCACGGATGGTCGCCCAGCTGGCCACCGGCACGCACCAGGCCGCAGGTCGGCAGACCGGCCTGGCGCGCGGCATCCAGCTCTTCCACCACATCGGAAAGGAACAGCAGTTCCGCCGGCGCATGGGTGGTCGCCGAGGCGATGCGGGCATAGGACGCAGCTTCACGCTTGCCGCCGGTCAGGGTATCGAAATACCCGGAAAACAAAGGCGTGAGATCGCCATGCTCGGAGCAACCGAAGATCAGCTTCTGCGCCTGGATCGAGCCCGAGGAATAGACGTACAGCGGCAGTCCGGCGGCATGCCACTGGCGCAGGGCCTGGACGGCGTCGGGATAGACGTGCCCCCGGAGGGTGCCGGCGCGATAGCCCTGCTCCCACACCTGCCCCTGCAGCGCCTTGAGCGGCGTGGCCTTGCGGTCGGTGGCGATCCACTCCAGCAGGATGGCGATCACCCGCTCCACGTCGGCGTCCAGCTCGCCGGCTTCGGCACGCACGGCATCGAGTTGCTCGGCCACCGCCGGCTCTCCGGCATGGGCGCGCACATGGGCCGGCAGGTGCGCGCGGGCATAGGGGAAGAGCACGTCGAAGACGAAGCTGACGGCGCTGGTGGTGCCTTCGATATCGGTGAGGATGGCCTTGATCGTCACGCCTCGACCTCCAGGCGCGGAAAGCGCTGGGCGATGTCCACGCCGGTGAAGTGGGCGACCCAGCCGTCGGGATTGTCGAACAGGCGGATGGCGACGAAGGACGGCGACTCGCTCATGTCGAACCAGTGCGGCGTACCGGCCGGCACCGAGATGAGGTCGTCCTTCTCGCAGAGCACGGCATAGACCTGGTCGTCGATGTGCAGGGTGAAAAGGCCCTGGCCGGCGACGAAGAAGCGCACCTCGTCTTCATTGTGGCGATGTTCTTCGAGGAACTTGGCGCGCAGCGCCTCCTTCTGCGGATGCTCGGGATGCATGCTGATGACGTCGACGGTCTGGTAGCCGCGCTCCTGGATGAGGCGATCGATCTCCGGTCGGTAGGCGGCGATCACCTCCTCCTGGCTGGCGCCGGGCGCCACCGGGGCGGTGGCCTGCCAGCGCTCGAAACGCACCCCAACCTCGGCCAGGGTGGCGGCGATGTGCTCGCCATCGCTGATCACCTTCAGCGGCTGGCGGGGTTCGGCATCGTGGTAGACGGTCAGTCGGCTCATGGACGCAGGCTCCGGGTCTTGAGTTCGCATTCGAAGAGGAATTCGAAGGCTTCCACGTGGCGCAAGGCATCGGCCATGCGCGGGCCCCAAGTATAGAGGCCGTGCCCGCGGATCAGGTACCCCACGCAGTCGGGATGCACGTTCAGCCAGGTCTGCACTTGGTCGGCCAGGCGCGGGATGTCCTGGTCGTTGTCGAACACCGGGATCTCCACCCGCACGTCGTGGGTGGTGACGCCATGCAGGGCCTTCTGCAATTCGTAGCCGTCCAGCACCAGGCGATCGCCTTCGAGCTGGCGCGAGAGCACAGTCGAGTTCACCGAGTGGGTGTGCAGCACGGCGCCGATCTCCGGCTGCCAGCGATAAAGCTGGGTGTGCAGCGCGGTCTCCGCGGAAGGCTTCTTGGCCTCCAGCGGGGTGCCGTCGAGGTCGGTGGCGAGGATGTCGTCCAGCTCCAGCTGACCTTTGTGCTTGCCGGAGACGGTCAACAGCAGGCGACTGTCGGACAGCCGTACCGAATAGTTGCTGCTGGTGGCCGGCGACCAGCCGCGGCCATAGAGGAAGCGACCGGCATCGATGATTTCCCGGGCCAGTTGCTCACGCTGCTGGATCATGGAGGGTTCTCCTAACGGACAAGAGGATGAGGAAGGCGCCTGCCAGCGCCGCCAGGGAGGCGCCGGCAAAGGCGGCAAGGGCGCCGGATACCTGCCAGGCATAGCCAGCATACAGCGCGCCCAGCGCACCGCCAGCTCCGGACAGGGCGGCGTAGAGCGACTGGGCCTGGCCCTGGCGGCGGCGGTCGAAATGGGACTGGACGAACTGGATGGCGGCGGCGTGGAAGCAGGCGAAGGTGGCCGCATGCAGGAGCTGGGCGAACAACAGCACTGGCAACTGGTCGGCCAGGGCGCCTAGCAGCAGCCAGCGCCCGGCGGCGATCAGAAAGGCGCCGACCAGCAGGGTAGTCAGAGCGATCCGCGCCAGCAGTTGCGGCATCACCAGGAAGATCAGCACCTCGGCGACCACGCCCAGCGACCAGAGCTGACCGATGACGCCGCGGCCATAACCGAGTTCTTCCAGATGCAGGGTGAAGACCGTGTAGTAAGGGCCGTGGGACAGCTGCATCAGTGCCGCGGCGATGAAGAAGGCCAGCACCCGCGGCTGGCGCAGGGTGGTCAGGAAGGGCTCGGCCGGCGCCTCGGGCCGCTGGCCGGGGTCGACCTTGACCCCCGGCACCGCCAGCGAGGCCAGCAGGATGATCGCCATCACCAGCAGCAGATAGGCCGGATAGAGATCCAGGCTGACGTACTCGAAGGCCCAGCCCAGCCCCGCCACCGCGGCGATGAAGCCGATGGAGCCCCAGAGGCGGATGCGCGCATAGCGCTGCGGCTGATCGCGCAGATGAGCCAGGGTGATGGCTTCGAACTGGGGCAGCACCGCGTGCCAGAAGAAGGCATGACCGGCCATGATCAGCGCCAGCCAGGCGAAGCCCTGGCCGAGGTAGATGCCGGAGAAGCACAGCAGGGTGCAGGCGGCGCCGAGGCGGACGATGCTCAGCCGGCGGCCGGTGCGATCGGCCAGCCAGCCCCAGAGGTTGGGTGCCAGCACCCGCATCAGCATGGGGATGGCCACCAGTTGACCGATGGCGGTGCCGGAAAAGCCCAGGTGGTGGAAATACAGCCCCAGGTAGGGCGCCGTGGCCCCCAGCAGCGCGAAGTAGGCGAAGTAGAAGCCCGACAGCCGCCAATAGGGAACCGGCATCGTCCGTCCGCGGATCAGAGCTGGGGCAGGACGGGCGTGTGCACTTTCACCTCGGCGTTCTGCGCGCGGTGGCGCAGGAGGTGATCCATCAGCACCAGGGCCATCATGGCTTCGGCGATGGGGGTGGCGCGGATGCCCACGCAGGGATCGTGGCGGCCCTTGGTGATGATATCCACCGGATTGCCATGGACGTCGATGGAGCGCCCCGGAGTGGTGATGCTGGACGTGGCCTTCAGCGCCAGGTGGGCGACGAGGGGCTGACCAGACGAGATGCCGCCCAGCACGCCACCGGCGTTGTTGGACAGGAAGCCCTCCGGGGTCAGCTCGTCACGGTGCTCGGTGCCGCGCTGAGCGACGCTGGCGAAGCCGGCGCCGATCTCGACGCCCTTCACCGCGTTGATGCTCATCAGCGCATAGGCCAGTTCGGCGTCGAGGCGGTCGAAGATCGGCTCGCCCAGACCCGGCGGCACGCCGTCGGCGACCACGGTGATGCGCGCGCCTACCGAATCCTGATCGCGACGCAGCTGGTCCATGTAGGCTTCCAGCTCCGGCACCCGGTCCGGATCGGGGCTGAAGAAGGCGTTTTCTTCCACGCTGTCCCAGGTCTTGAAGGGGATCTCGATGGGGCCCAGCTGGCTCATGTAGCCGCGCACCCGGATGCCCTGGGTCGCCAGGTACTTCTTGGCGATGGCACCGGCCGCCACGCGCATGGCGGTTTCCCGCGCCGAGCTGCGACCGCCGCCGCGGTAGTCGCGCAGGCCGTACTTGTGGTGATAGGCGTAGTCGGCATGGGCTGGGCGGAACAGGTCCTTGATCGCCGAGTAGTCCTTGGACTTCTGGTCGGTGTTGCGGATCAGCAGGCCAATGGGGGTACCGGTGGTGACGCCCTCGAAGACCCCGGACAGGATCTCGACCTCGTCCGCTTCCTGGCGCTGGGTGGTGTGGCGGCTGGTGCCGGGCTTGCGCCGATCCAGGTCGCGCTGCAGGTCGGCGATGTCCAGGGGCAGTCCGGGCGGGCAACCGTCGACGATGGCGACCAGCGCCGGGCCATGGCTTTCGCCGGCGGTGGTGACGGTGAACAGCGTGCCGAGGGTATTGCCGGACATGCGAGGGCTCCGCGCTACGGGTGAAAGGTATGGATGCAAAATGGGAATGGGCGATTTTACACGCGCCGTGGTCTTTTACACGGATTGTGTGCGGGATAGGCCCTCACACCCCAGCCCTCCGGTGCCCTCTTCGTCATGCGTCTGCTGTTCTCCCTGCTGCTGTGCCTCGCCCTGCCCGCCCTCGCCACCGCGGCCGACCCCGTGCTCTATCGCCCCGTCCAGCTTGACACCGGCAGCGGCGTGCTCAAGGGCAGCCTGATCCTGCCGCGCAGCGAGCGGCCGCAACCCGTGGTGCTCTTCGTCTCCGGCTCCGGGCCCCTTGACCGCAACGGCAACGGACCCGGCGCGCGCAACGCGGCCTTGCAGCGACTGGCCGAGGCCCTGGGCCGGCAGCGGATCGCCAGCGTGCGCTTCGACAAGCGCGGGGTGGCCGAGAGTCGCGGCGCCGAGCCGGACGAGAGTCGTCTCAGCGTGGAGCGCTATGTCGACGACCTGGTTGGCTGGATCCGCCTGCTGCGCGCCGATCCACGCTTTTCCAAGGTGATCCTGCTCGGTCACAGCGAAGGCGCCCTGATCGCCAGCCTGGCCGCCGACCGGGTGCCGGTCGCCGGGGTGGTGACCCTGGCCGGCAGCGGCCGTCCCATCGACGTGGTGCTGCGCGAGCAACTGGCCGGCAAGCTGTCGCCCGCCGGTCTGGCCAGCGCCCAGTGGATCATCGACCAGTTGCTGCGCGGCACGCCGGTGCCCGAGGTGCCGAAGGAGTTGCTGGTGCTGTTCCGCCCCAGCGTCCAGCCCTATCTCATCTCGCTGTTCCGCCAGGATCCGGCCAAGGCCTTCGCCGGCATCCACGCCCCGGCGCTGATCATCCAGGGCACCCATGACGTCCAGGTGGAGGTGGACGATGCCCGCGCCCTGCAGCGGGCCAAGCCGGATGCGGAACTGGCCATCATTGCCGGCATGAACCATGTGCTGCGTATCGCCCCGGCGGACTTCCAGGCGCAACTGCCCACCTACGACAACCCCAACCTGCCGCTGGCCCGCGCGCTGGTCGAGCGCGTGACCGCCTTCGTCGCGCGCTCAGGTTCCCCGCCCACTGGCCGATAAGCCGGCAAAGGCGCCCAGGAGGCGCACAGCTGGAGCCTGCCCGTGGAAACCCCTGACCAAGCATCGCCGGCCGTCGAAGCCGCGCCCCATGAACCCCATCCCTGGGCCAGCCTGCCGCCGGAGCGCTTTCAGCTGCTGCGACTGATGCCCCAGCCCGCGGATCGACGGGTCGGGGCACGCCCCCTGCGCTTCGTGCAACTCGGCCTGGTCGAGCGCCATGGCGACGAGGAGAGCCTGCTGCGACTGACGGTGCAGATTCCTGGTCAGCTGCTGCACCGCGAGGTGAACGTGCTGGAGGTCTGGGTCGACCATCGCCAGGGCCAGATCCGCCTGGGGCCCGAACGCGGCTTGCAGATTGAGCCGGAAGAACGTGGCCTGGGCCGCTTCCTGCTGGCCCGGGCCGCCGCCTGGGCGCGCCTGCGCTGGAGCCACTACGGGGTGCAGGACCTGCCCCTGGCGCGCCGCGACGCCCTCGACGAAGACAGCCGCAAACGCCGCGACCACGTGCTCGGCGCCCAGGGTTTCACCATCGAAACCGCAACGGACGACGAACGTCAGCAGCTCTGCCGGGCAGCGCGGGTCAGCCAGCTGCGCGAGGACTGGAACGCCGACAAGGTCCAGCTGCTGTCGCTGCTGGACGGCGCCACCCTGCTGGAGCAGTGCGACCGGGTGATCGACGAGCGCGATGCCAGCCTGCGCCAACTGGAGGACCGCATCGCCCTCTATCGCCGTGACGACATCTCCCTGCGTTTCGCCATCGGCTGCCTGGCGGTGTTCTGCCTGTTCCAGGCCGCCCTGCTGATCTGGATGGCGCTGCGCTAGACGTCGCTGCAGACGACCTGTCGGCAGCGCCCAGGCGCCACCCCTCGCCCGAGGCTTGCTCCCCCGGCGGACCCTGCTAACGTAGCCACCCGTTCGCATCCATCCGCCCGGAGTGTCCGCTGTTCATGGTCTCGCCTCTGCTGTTTCGCCCGCGTGCGCCTCTGCGCCTCGCTACCCTCGGCCTGCTGACCGCCCTTGCCGGCTGCCAGTATTTCGGCGAAGAGCAGCCGACCCACAGCCAACCGCAAGTCAAGGGCAGCCTGCCGCTGCGCGGCCTGGCGCAGACCGCCTCGGTGCGCCGCAACGCCGACGGCCAGCCGCTGATCGAGACCACCACCTTCCACGATGCCCTCTTCGCCCTCGGCTATGTCCACGCCAGCGAGCGCCTGGCGCAGATGGTCGAGCTGCGCCTGCTGGCCCAGGGTCGACTGGCCGAGGCCTACGGTGACAGCCGCCTGGACAGCGACCGTTTCATGCGCACCGTGGATCTGCGCAAGGCTGCCCAGGTGGCCTACGGCAATGCCTCGCCGCGTCTGAAGACCTTCTTCGAAGTCTATGCCCGGGGCGTCAACGCCTATCTCTATCGCGCCGGCGAGCGAGTCGAGCTGGATGGCCACGACTACCGCGCCGAATACTGGAAAGCCGAAGACAGCGCCCTGCTCTTCGAGCTGCTGAACTTCGCCCAGGCGGTGGACCTGCGCAAGGAGACCGCGGCGCTGGCCCTGGCCACTCAGGTCGGCCCCGAGCGCCTGGCCTGGCTCTTGCCCACCTACCCGGACGAACCCCTGCCGGAAGAGGAGACCGCCAAGCTGCGCGGCCTGAATCTGCGTGGCCAGTTGCCCGGCCTCGACGCCCTGCTGGACGTCCAGCGCCAGCTGGCTCAGCTCGCCCCTTTCGGCGGCCCCACCGGCACCGCCTGGGCGGCGACACCGGGTCATACCCGCAGTGGGCGCAGCCTGCTCGCGGTGGACAAGGTCAGCGCCTTCAACGGCCAGTCGCCCTTTACCCTGGTGACCCTGAGGGCGCCGCGCTTCGAGGCCGTGGGCACCACCCTGCCCGGCCTGCCGCTGCTGCTCGACGGCTACAACGGCAAGCTGGCCTGGGGCGCCGCGACCCTGATGGGCGACAGCCAGGACCTCTACCTCGAGCGCCTGCAACGCCAGGGCGGTCGTCTCCAGGTGCAGAGCGGCGGTCAGTGGCAACCCGCCGGCGAGCGGGTGGAAACCTTTTTCGTCCGCGGTGAAAAACCGCGCCGCGAGACCCTTTACACCAGCCCACGCGGCCCTCTGCTGAACCTGGCCCTGGCGCCGGGCGCCAACGGCTATGGCCTGGCCCTGCGCAGCAGCCGCCTGGAAGCCGACAAGAGCCTGGACGCCCTTTTCGACCTCACCCGCGCCAAGGACGTGGAGCGCGCCTTCGAACTGGCCCGCGAGCTGCGCGCCAGTGACTGGAATCTGGTGTTCGCCGATGCCGAGCACGTCGGCTGGCAGGTGACCGGGCGCTATCCCAATCGCCGCAGCGGTCTGGGGCTGCTGCCCTCGCCCGGTTGGGACGAGCGCTACGCCTGGGATGGCTACGCCGATCCCATGCTGCACCCTTACGACCAGGATCCGGCCCAGGGCTGGCTGGGCGCCGCCAACCAGCGCGTGGTACCGCGCGGCTACGGCATGCAGCTGTCCAGCAACTGGTCGGGCCCCGAGCGCCAGGAGCGCCTGGCGCAACTGGCCGGGCGCTCCGCGCGCCTCGATACCCGCGATGCCATGGCCCTGCAGCAGGACCAGACCACCACCCTGGCGGCCAAGCTCAAGACGCAGCTCGACGCCCCCGGCTTCGCCGCGCCACTGCGCCAGGCCATCGCCGCCCTGCCGGCCACCCAGCGCCAGCAGGCGGAAGAAGCCCTGCGCCGTCTGCAGGGCTTCGACGGTCGCCTGGCCGCCGGCTCCGCGGATGCGGCGCTCTACGAGGCCTTCCTGCAGGCCCTGGCCGAAAAGACCTTCGCCGATGAATTGGGGGGCACCAGGAGCCCGGCCTGGCAGGCCTTCACCACCCTCAGCGATACCGGCTACAACGCCATCGTCGATCATCTCCTGGCCCGTGACGACAGCCCCTATTGGGATGACGTCAGCACGCCTACCCGTGAAGACAAGCCGGCGATCTTCGCCCGCGCGCTGGCCGGAGCCGTCGAAACCTGCGAGGCCAAGCTGGGCAGCAATCGCGCCGCCTGGCAGTGGGGCCGCTTGCATCGCCTGGACGGCCAGGCGAGCGGTGGCGACGGCTCGACCCTGGACCTGACCGCCAGCCACTGGGGCGGCGATGACCAGGCCTGGCTGGCGCCGACGCTGCGCCTGGTGGTGGACTTCAGCCTGGCCGAGCCCCTGCAGGCGAGTCAGGCCGGCACCCCGGGCAAGGGCTGGGCGAAGGGGCAGTACCAGAGTCTGCCGCTGCAGCCGCAGAATCTGGAGCGCGTCTATGGGCGCGACCGCCTGCTGCTGATTCCGCAACGGTAGCCTTTTCCGCTGGCAGCCCGCGACTTGGCGCGGGTTTTGCCGGTCTCCTGGCAAACCTTAGCCGGTATCGCCTCTTTAGGCCGTGTTGCGGACCGCTGCGGAGGCGCTTTCCCGCAGGCGCCCTGACCGCGAAGGCGCCCGGTGATGGTGCCGTGTCTGTCACCATAATGGTGCAGGCCCCAGTCGAGACGTCCATGGCGGTGCACAGAGAGGTGCCCTGGCGTCCGTTAGTTGCCGGAGACCCCATGCCTGCCCTGTCTTCCCCTCATGCCGCGAATCTTTGGGTCGCGGGTTCGGATGCCCCGGAAAAGCCCGAACTCAATCTGGGCTTCCTGCCCCTGAGCGACGCCGCCTCGCTGATCGTGGCGGCGACTCAGGGTTTCGGCGAACCCCATGGCCTGACGCTGAATCTGCATCGCCAGCCCTCCTGGTCGGCCCTGCGCGACAACCTGCTCAATGGCCAGCTCGATGCCGCCCATTGTCTCTATGGCCTGGTCTATGGCGCGCATCTGGGCCTGGGCGGCACCGCCGCTACGCCGATGGCGGTGCTCATGGGGCTAGCGCAAAACGGCCAGAGCCTCAATCTGGCGCGCAGCCTGGCCCGGGAAGGCGTGCAGGATACCGCCTCCCTGGTCGAGCGGATCCGCCAACCGGACGCCAGGCCCTTGACCTTGGCGCACACCTTTCCTACCGGCACCCATATCTTCTGGCTCTACTACTGGCTGGCCGCCCAGGGCATCCATCCCCTGCGCGATGTGCGCACTGCCCTGGTGCCGCCCCCACAGATGCCCGAGCACCTGGCCGCTGGCCGGGTCGACGGTTTCTGTGTCGGCGAACCCTGGGGCGCTGCTGCCGTGGCCCGCGGCCAGGGCTTCACCCTGACCACCACCCAGGCCATCTGGCCGGACCACCCGGAAAAGGTGCTGGCCTGCACCGGCCGCTTCGCCGAGCGCTATCCCAACACCGCCCGGGCGCTGATCCGCACCCTGCTCGACGCCAGTCGTTTCATCGAGGAGAGTCGCGAGAATCGTCTGGGCACCGCCCAGCTGATCAGCGGCGCCGACTATGTGAACACCGACCCGGCGCTGCTCGCCCAGCGCTTTCTCGGTCACTACGAAGACGGCCTCGATGGCCGCTGGGAAGACCAGCACCCGCTGGCCTTCCATCGCCAGGGTGAGGTCAATCCGCCCTATCTGTCCGACGGCCTCTGGTTTCTCACCCAGTTCCGTCGTTGGGGCTTGCTGCGCGAGGATCCGGATTACCTGGACATCGCCGAGGCGGTGCAGTGCACCGAGCTGTACCGGCAGGCGGCCATCGACGCCGGCCTGGCGATTCCGCCCACCCGGCGCAGCAGCACCCTGTTCGACGGGCGCACCTGGGACGGCAGCGACCCAGCCGGCTATGTCCGCAGCTTCGCCATCCACGCGCTCAGCGATCACTAGGGAGAACGACCTTGCGCATTCTGCTCATCGACGACACCCCCAAGCAGGTCGGCCGCCTCAAGGCCGCGCTGATCGAGGCCGGTTTCGAAGTCATCGAGGAATCCGGCCTGACCATCGACCTGCCCGCGCGCATCGAGGCGCTGCGCCCGGACGTCATCCTGTTCGACACCCAATCACCCGGACGCGACGTCATGGAGCAGGTCTGCCTGGTGACCCGCGATCTGCCGCGCCCCATCGTCATGTTCACCGACGAGCACGACCCGGCGGTGATGCGCCGGGCCATCCAGTCGGGGGTCAGCGCCTACATCGTCGAGGGCATCCAGACCAGTCGCCTGCAGGCCATCATCGACGTCGCCCGCGCCCGCTTCGAGACCGACCAGGCGCTACGCGCCGAACTCCAGGCCCGTGAGCAGCAGTTGCTGGAGCGCAAGAAGGTCGACCAGGCCAAGGGTCTGCTGATGAAGATGCGTGGCTGCAGCGAAGACGAGGCCTACACCCTGATGCGCCGCCAGGCCATGAGCAAGCAACAGAAGCTGATCCAGGTAGCCGACCAGATTATCGCCATGAGCGAATTGCTGGGCTGACACACCTTGTAACATTCTTGCAATTGGGACAGCCGAAACTGGAGCTCAACCTTTCCGAGAGCTCTAGCATGCGCCTTACCCTACTGCCCCTCGTTTGTGGACTCCTGCTCACCCCCCTGGCCCAGGCGGCCAGCACTCAGCCACAGGCCTTTCTCGCCAACCTGGAACAGGCGGGCGAGCAAGGTGCCTTCGCCCAACTGGAACAACGCCAGCGGGAATTGCTGGTGCAGCGCCTGCGCCAGTCCGCCCAGCCCTTCGATCAGCCGGGTATCGAACGGGTCAAGCAGGGTACGCCCCTGGCCGACCAGGCCTGGCTGACCGCCCAGCACTACGACTTCGCCAAGGAAGGCTTGCAGCAGGCCGATATCCAGGTCCTCGAAGGCTTCCGCCAATTGCCCGCCAGCCTGCTGACCGCGAGTACCGCCACCGTCGCCCGGATCAACCACGACGCCTCACCGGCCTTGCAGGATCGCGCGCTGCTCGATGCCGAGGGGATCGCCTTCCTGTATTTCACCGCCGATGCCCTGGGCCCGCGCCTGGGCCAGGCGTTTCTCGACGCCTACGAAAGAGGTGAATTGGGCAAGGCGGCCGCCCTGATCAAGGCCTCGGAAGTCAGCACGGCACCGGCGAAGAAACACTTCGACTATCCCCGGCCCTTCCTGCGCCCCGAGCACCCGGTGACCCTGGTCCAGGACCGGGTCGTGCTCGGTAACCACCAGCCCTACCTGGCCTCGGCGGGCGCCTTCCCCAGCGGCCATAGCACCGTGGGTTACACTGACACCCTGCTGCTCGCCGCCATGCTGCCCGAGCGCGCCACGGCGATCCTGGCGCGCGGTGCCGGCTATGGCTACTCGCGCCAGGTGCTGGGGGTGCACTACCCGCTGGACGTCATCGGCGGCCGGATGATCGCCCAGTACAACGTCGCCCACTACCTGGCCGATCCGGCCTATCGCCGCCTGTTCGACGAGGCGCGCGAGCAGTTGCGCACGGCGCTGACCAAGGCCTGTGGGATGGCGCTGGCCCAGTGCGCGGCAGGTAGCGCCGCTGACCAGGACCCCTGGAACAGTCAGGCGGCGGTGGCCTTCCAGCACTACACCCTGAGTTATGGCCTACCTGCTGTCGCGGGTTCCGCCGGGCGGCCGGTCCAGGTCCCGGAAGGGGCGCCAGCGCTGCTCCAGGCCATGGCCCCCACGCTATCCCTTGCGACGGCCCAGACCCGTCTGGCCAAGTCCCATGGCGTCGCCGAACTGGGCCTGGACCCCGCCCATGAGCAGTGGCAACGCCTGGATCTGCTGGATGCCATCCGTCAGCCCTGAGTGACCTGAACGCGGCGCGGCAACCCGCCGGCTGGGACGCCGGTTCGCCCTGGGATGGCGCGGGAAGCAGTGGCCACCCGGATCGTACCGGCGCGGCCATCCCTGCTGGCACTCCGGGTCGGCAACGGTCCATGGTGGGTGCCAGCCAATACCGGCGCTGGCGCCAGCGGCACAGTCGGATGCAGCCGCCACCTGGCGGATCGCGGTGCGGTACAGCGCCCCGCCGTGGAGCACCTCGATCGAAGCTGGTGCAGCGCGCGGCGGCGGCGATCACGAGAGAGACGGACTGGCCGCGTTCCTGGCTCTCTGGCAAAGGTATTGCTTGGTCGAGGAACCCGCTCAACCGCTCTAGCGCGGTCGCCCCTGGATGCCGCCCCTACTGGAGTCGTCATGACCGCACCCTCCTTTGCCAGCGCCTCGTCCACCGCTCTCGATCGGCGTCCACCCTCCGCTACCGCCCTGCCTTCAAGGCTCGCCATGGGCCCGGGGGGTGGCGTGCTGTTGGCGACCCTGTCGACCCTGCTGGCAGGCAACGCGCAGGCCAGCGCCGCGGTCGGCAGCCTTGGGCTGTTGCTGCTGCTGGCTTGGCGCTTCCACCTGGCGCTGCACCAGCATCACCGTCAACAGTGCTTCTGGCACGCCGAACTTGCCCGGCTGCTCGAGACACCGGCCGACATCGATCCTGCCGCCCTGCTGGTCGCCGCGGCCGAACGGCTGGAACGTAGCGAGCGCATCCGCAGCGAGACGGACTACGCCGGTCAGGCCCTGGGCCAGCTGAGCGAAGAGTCACGCCGTCAGGGCGACGAGCAGGCGCGCGGCATCGCCATGATCGCCGCCGCGGCCGAGGAAATCGAACGTACCCTGGCCAGCATTCGCGGCCTCGCCGAGGCCGCCGGCGAGGCCTTCGCTGACAGCCACGAACAAAGCCTCGCCGGCCATGCCAGTGCCGGCCAGCTGGGTGAGGGCATGGCCTCCATCCGCCACAGCCTGGACGCCACTGCGACCACCGTAGGCACCCTGCTCAGCGGCACCCAGCACGTGGAACAGGCCGTGGTGGCCATCCAGCAACTGGCCCGGCAAACCCAGTTGCTGGCACTCAACGCCTCTATCGAGGCGGCACGGGCGGGCGAGCAGGGCCACGGCTTCGCGGTGGTCGCCGAGGAGGTGCGGCATCTCGCCCAGGCCACTGATCAGGCGACCCGCAGCATCACCGACGTCACCGGCACCATCGTCGCCGCCATTCGCCAGGTCGCCAGCCAGGTCGACGAGCACGAGGGTCTGCTGGGTCAACAGCAGCACCGCTGCGCAGGTCTGGCCAAGGAGCTGGATGCCATTGCCCAGCGCAGTCACCGCAATCTCGAACAACTGGGCCAGATGCGCCAGGCGCTGGCCGAACATGGCCAGGCCAACCATGCGCTGAGCGAACAATTGCACCAGCTGCATCTCGGCGCCCAGGCCTACGCCGAACAGCGCGAAGCCCTGCATGGCCTCACCGCCTATCTGCGCAAGCTGACCAGGCGAGTGCAGCCATGACGATGCTGGGTACGCTGCTCACCGCTGCCACTCTGTCCGCCGGATGGGTGGTCGGCTGGAACCTGCTCGAACGCCGGCGAGACCAGGACGCCAGCCAGGAATTGATTCTGGGTCTGCAGGTAGGCCTCGATCTGCTGCAGGGCATCCAGCAACACCGCGGACTTGGCGGCCAGACCAGCCGTGAGGCGCAGCAGCGCCGCACGGCCCTGCACCAGCGCCTGGAGCCGCTGTGGCAGCTATGGGACGACGACGGTCAGTACCGGCGCTGGCAGGAGGTGCGTCAGGCACCGACCGATCTGGAGGCCCACTGCCAACTGATCGAAAACCTGCTGCAGCGCTGGCGGCTGCTGGAACTGCGCCTGAGAGCGCTGCATCCCCAGCGGCCGTCACTGGTCGAGCACTGCCAGGCCATCGAGAATCTGGGGCTGATCCGCGGCATCGGCGTAAGAGCGGCCGGGCATTCGCGCTGCCCCCTGGCGTTGCGGGTACGCCTGCAATACCTCTGCGAGCAATTGCTCAACGGCCCGCTGGAACCCGCGCTGGCCCAGGCCCTGGAGCGGCTGAACAAGGAGGTGCTGGACACGCCCCAGGTCAGGCTCAGCCCGGAAGGCTGCTATGCCCTGCTCACACCCCTGATCGACGCCCGGCTGGAGGCGCTGCGGCCCCTGGTGCGTCTGGAGCGGACAAAGTCCTCGACAAGCGCAGCGGCCTGCGGCTAATGTCCGCTGCAGGTCACCTCCCGTGACCCACGTCGCTCGGACGGTTCCGGGCGCTTACGTACTTCGAGGAACGCATGACTGATTCCAGTCCCGTGCGCCGCTTTGCGCGCATCGATCGCCTGCCCCCCTACGTCTTCAACATCACCGCCGAACTCAAGATGGCCGCACGCCGTCGGAGCGAGGACATCATCGACCTGTCCATGGGCAATCCCGACGGCCCTACCCCGCCGCACATCGTCGAGAAGCTCTGCCAGGTCGCCCAGCGCGAAGACACCCACGGCTATTCCAGCTCCAAGGGCATTCCCCGCCTGCGTCGCGCCATCTCCCACTGGTATCGCGACCGCTACCAGGTGGAAATCGATGCCGACAGCGAAGCCATCGTCACCATAGGTTCCAAGGAAGGCCTGGCGCACCTGATGCTGGCGACCCTGGATGCCGGCGACACCGTGCTGGTGCCCAACCCCAGCTATCCGATCCACATCTATGGCGCGGTGATCGCTGGCGCCCAGGTGCGTTCGGTGCCCCTGGTGCAGGGCATGGACTTCTTCGCCGAGCTGGAGCGGGCCATTCGCGAGAGCATTCCCAAGCCGAAGATGATGATCCTCGGCTTTCCTTCCAACCCCACCGCCCAGTGCGTGGAGCTGGACGTCTTCGAGCGCGTGGTGGAACTGGCCAAGCGCTACAACGTGCTGGTGGTGCACGACCTGGCCTATGCCGACATCGTCTTCGACGGCTGGCAGGCGCCTTCCATCATGCAGGTGCCCGGGGCCAAGGACATCGCGGTGGAGTTCTTCACCCTGTCCAAGAGCTACAACATGGCCGGCTGGCGGATCGGCTTCATGGTCGGCAACCCCGAGCTGGTCGCCGCCCTGGCGCGCATCAAGAGCTATCACGACTACGGCACCTTCACCCCGCTGCAGGTGGCGGCCATCGCCGCCCTGGAAGGCGACCAGCAGTGCGTGCGCGACATCGCTCAGCAATACCAGCAGCGCCGCGATGTCTTGGTGCGCGGCCTGCACGAGGCCGGTTGGATGGTGGAGAATCCCAAGGCCTCCATGTATGTCTGGGCCAAGATTCCCGAGCCCTACGCCCAGCTGGGTTCGCTGGAGTTCGCCAAGAAGCTCCTCGCCGAGGCCAAGGTTTGCGTCTCGCCGGGCCTGGGCTTTGGCGACTATGGCGACGACCATGTGCGCTTCGCCCTGATCGAGAACCAGGACCGCATCCGCCAGGCGGTGCGCGGCATCAAGCAGATGTTCCGCGCCGACGGCCTGCTGCCCAAGGCAGCCGCGCGTAGAACCGGGGTCGAACCGGCCTGAGCCCGCGCCGCGCCGTCGACCGGCGGCGCGGCGAATCCTTGCCGGTTCTGGTGTTCCAAGCTATAAGCGCCTAGTGCACCCTCGGGATATCGTCATGCTGAAAGGCCTGTTCAACCTGCTCAAATCGCCCTCCGCGGACGATCTCAAGCTGGCCGCGAGCATCAACAACTCCTACAAGTCCATGCGCGTGGTCGGCCGCGGCACCCTGCGCATCGATCCGGCGGAGGTCTTCGACTCCCCCGAATTCAAGGAAGACCTGGACCGCGCCCGGCGGCTCATCACCCGCTGATGTTCCTGCTGCTGCTCCTGCCGATCCTGGTCAGCGGATTTCTCGTCTGTCACAAGCATCCGTTGTACTTCTATCGCCTGCATCGCTACGAGGGCCAGTACCTCTATCTGCAGAGCGCCCGCTTCGGTCTGTTCTGCACCCTGCTCGCCGTGGTCCTGCACCTGGGCATCGCCCAATTGCTGCAGAGACGTAGCTGGTCGCTGGGCGGGTGGACCTTCTCCCTCGACTACTTCACCGGTCTCGCCGAGCTGTTGCGCCGCACCGGTACCCTGGACGATCCGCTGCAGGCCGCCTGGATCCTGCTGGTAACGGTGACGGCCCTGCTCATCCCCACGGCCTGGGCCGCACTGGCGCGCTGGACCATCAAGCGCAAGTACGGCCTCACCGAGGATAACTACCGCACCTTCATCCTGGCCGGCATCCTCAAGGACAGTCCGCTGGACGATCTGCTGATGACCGCCTCGATCAACCGGGAGACGCTGATGCTGACCCTGGAAGAGCGCAAGGTGTACGTCGGCCGCATCACCACCCTGGGCGAACCGAGCGAAACGCAAGGGGCCGACCAGGACGTCTGCATCAAGCCGATCATGAGCGGCTACCGCGACAAGGACAAACTCTGGGTGACCTTCACCACCCACTATGCGGACAAGGGCAAGGACATCTACCTGACCCTGAAACAGAGCCAGATCGTCTCGGCGACGCGCTTCGATTTCGACGCCTACGAAGCGTTTCGCTCAAGCGTAAGCCGCACCTGATGTGGCTTCGTATCGTTTTCCAGGGAACGTATGACTTTTTAGGCAGGTCCCATTTTGCAGGCGCCTTCACTGCCCTGCGGTGATGCCCTTCCCTAACTGCCCAAGAAAATCAGGAGCACGTCCATGACGCCCATGCTGAAGAAAGCCTCCAGCCTGTCCCTCGCCATCCTGCTGGCTGCCGGTGCCGGTCTGGCCCAGGCCGCTGACAAGCTGTCTCCGGCCGAATTCGTCGACGACGCCTCGGCCAAGGGCATCGCCGAGATCGAAGCAGGCAAGCTGGCCCTGGAAAAGAGCAAGTCCCAGGACATCAAGACCTTCGCCCAGAGCATGATCGACGACCACACCAAGGCCAACGAGCAACTCAAGAGCCTGGCCCAGGAGAAGAAGCTGAAGGTCTCCACCGACGCCGAGCTGATGGACAAGGCCAAGGCCATGATCCTGCAGGTGCGTGACGACTCCTTCGATCGCTCCTACGCCAACAATCAGGTCGTGGCCCACGAGCAGACCATCGAGATCTTCCGTAACGAAGCCAAGACCGGCGATGACGCCGCGCTCAAGGCCTTCGCCGAGAAGACCCTGCCGAAGCTGGAGCACCACCTCCAGGAAGCCAAGGCGCTGCAGACCAAGTACGCGAAGTAACAGCGGCGGATCGTAGGTTGGGTTGAGACGACGCTATCGTCGAAGCCCAACAGTGCCATGGAGCCAGCGGCACTGTTGGGCTTCGCGCCGCTCAACCCAACCTACATCGACGGTCGCGACCATGGCACGGCGCTGTAGAGCGCCAATAAAGGGCGAAGGTCTGGAGCAGCGCCCAATCTTTGGGCGGCAACCTACCCCTGATACCCACCCCCGATCCTCCCAGGCGCGATCTGGCCAGGGCTCGGACGACTTGGCTTCGCTCTTGCAAAGACCCGGATAGCGGTGGCCAACGGCGGTCACCTTACCGACAAAGGCGTCAGTTCACCTCCCGGCAACGGGCAAGGGGGACTGGCGCCTTTTTCATGCCCGTGACGTGCCCGAGGTGCCTCCATGAGTCCCAGTTTCTGGAAAGCCGGCCATGCGCCGACCCTGTTCGCCGCCTTTCTCTACTTCGACCTGAGCTTCATGGTCTGGTACGTGCTCGGCCCCATGGCCGTGCAGATCGCCACCGACCTGCAACTGACCACCCAGCAGCGCAGCATGATGGTTGCCACCCCCATCCTCGCAGGCGCGGTCCTGCGGCTGATCCTGGGCTTCGTCGCCGATCGGCTGTCGCCCAAGACCGCCGGCATCATCGGCCAGGTGGTGGTGATTCTCGCCCTGCTGGTGGCCTGGCTGCATGGCGTGCACAGTTATGAGCAGACCCTGCTGCTGGGGCTGTTCCTCGGTTTCGCCGGGGCCTCCTTCGCCGTGGCCCTGCCGCTGGCGTCGCAGTGGTATCCGCCGCAGCATCAGGGCAAGGCGCTGGGCATCGCCGGTGCCGGCAACTCCGGCACGGTGTTCGCCGCCCTTTTCGCCCCGGCGCTAGCCAAGGCCTTTGGCTGGACCAACGTGTTCGGCTTCGCGCTGATCCCGTTGATCCTGACCCTGGTGGTCTTCGTGCTCTGCGCCCGCAACGCGCCGGAACGTCCGGCGCCGAAGAAGCTGGCGGACTACGGTCGCGCTCTGAACGACCGGGACAGCTGGTGGTTCATGTTCTTCTACAGCGTGACCTTTAGTGGCTTCCTCGGCCTCGCCAGCACCCTGCCCGGCTATTTCCATGACCAGTACAGTCTGGATCCGCTGATGGCTGGCTACTACACCGCCGCCTGCGTCTTCGGTGGCAGCTTGATGCGGCCCCTGGGCGGCGCCCTGGCCGACCGTATCGGCGGTATCCGCGCCCTGCTCGGCATGTACACCGTGGCGGCCATCTGCATCGCCGCGGTGGGCTTCCACCTGCCCAGCGCCATGGCCGCCCTGGCCCTGTTCGTGGTGGCCATGCTCAGCCTGGGCGCCGGCAACGGCGCGGTATTCCAGCTGGTGCCCCAGCGCTTCCGCAAGGAAATCGGCGTCATGACCGGGCTGATCGGCATGGCGGGCGGCATCGGTGGCTTCGCCCTCACCGCCGGCCTGGGCGCGGTCAAGCAGGCCACCGGCGACTATCAGCTGGGCCTCTGGCTGTTCGCCGCCCTCGGCGTACTCGCCTGGTTCGGCCTGCTCAGCGTCAAGCGCCGCTGGCGCACCACCTGGGGCTCGGCGGCGGTCACCGCGGCACGCGTCTGAACCAGGACCCGGCGGATCGATCCGCCGGGTTTCGTCGTTCAGGTGGCGGGACGTACATAGCTGGTCAGCACGTGATCCCGCCAGACCCCATCGATCTCCAGGTAGCGCCGCGCCAGGCCTTCGCGCTCGAAGCCAAGGCTCTGGAGCAGATGAGCGCTGCGCAGGTTATCCGGCAGATGGTTGGCCATGATGCGATTCAGGCCCAGCTCGGCGATGACGAAATCGCGGCCCAGGCGGACGGCATTGCGCATCAGCCCGCGTCCCTGCCAGGCTTCATCCAGGCCGTAGCCCAGGTAGCAGGCTTGGAAACCACCCCGGAATATCTGACTGAAATTAACCGTACCGATGACCAGCGGCCCCGTCCGCAGGACCAGGCGCAAATCGCTCAGGCCCGGTCCACCGGCACGATAGGCGGCCGCCTGCCCCTGCCACTGGGCCAGGGTATAGAAGCCATCGGAGCGCCGTGGCATCGACAACGCCAGATGCTGGCGATTGCGCCGATAGTAGTCGGCTACCGCGGCGGGATCGGCGAGGGTCAGGTCGATCAGCTCCACCGCCTCGGTCACGGCGAAGCGGGGTGGATACTGCAGCGGAACGCTCAGGGCGGTCATGACCTGACCTGCGGCGGCAATTCGTAGACCCAGGTGGCGCAGCGCTGCCCGTCCGGGCCTTCCCGATCGTTTTCCAGCACCCGGACGCGCCGGAAACCCACCCGTTCGGCGAGCCGTTGGCTGGAGTCGTTGGCGGCCGAGGTGGTGAGATAGAGCCCCACTTCGCCGCGCTGTTCGACGAAGTAGCGCAGCGCGGTGGTCATCAGGCCCTGGCCGGTATGCAGACTGTGCAGCCAGTAGCCGATCTCGTAGCGCCGCCCGCCGTCCAGTGGCGTGAGCCCCAGGCAGCCGAGCAACGCGTGACCGCGCACCAGGAAGTAGCGTTTCTCGCCCTGGGCCAGGGTGAAGGCACCGCGCGCGGCGAGCAGGCTGTCGCGGGCCTGGGCGACCGTGGTGTGTTCCCGGGCCCAGCCGAGGAAGCGGCGATGCTCGGCATAGCTCCAGTTCAGCGCCTCGGCGAAAGCCTCGGCCAGGCGCGGTTGCGGCCAGACCAGCGCGAAGTCGGCCAGGGCGATGCGCGGTGGAAGATTCATGGCGGGGTCCCGAAATCCAGGCGCGGCACGGCGGCCAGCAGGCGTTGGGTCATGGCGTGGGCGGGCGCACGCAGCACCCGTTCGGCGCTGCCCTGTTCGACGATGTGGCCGCCGTCCATCACCGCGATGCGATCGGCCAGGTACTCGACCACGCCGAAATTGTGGGTGATGAACAGATAGGCCAGCCCCCGCTCCGCCTGGAGCTCGCGCAGAAGATCGAGGATCTGCGCCTGCACCGAGACGTCGAGCGCCGAGGTGGGTTCGTCGCATACCAGCACCTGCGGCTCGACGATCAGCGCCCGGGCGATGGCGATGCGCTGCCGCTGGCCGCCGGAAAATTCGTGGGCGAAGCGCTGCAGGGTGTCGCCGGGCAGCCCGACCCGCTCCACCAGGGCCGCGGCGCGGCGCTGGCGCTCGGCGTCATCCAGCTCGGGACGCAGCGCCAGCAAGCCCTGCTCCAGGGTGGCGCCGATGCGCATGCGCGGATCCAGCGAGGCGAAGGGATCCTGGAAGACGATCTGGATCTGCCGCCGTAGCCGCTGCAGGGTGCGCCGGTCGGCCGTGAGCAGGTCCTCGCCGCCCAGCTGGGCGCTGCCGCTGATGCGCGGTCCATCGAGCAGCCGCAGCAGCGCCTTGCCGGTGGTGGTCTTGCCGCAGCCGGATTCGCCCAGCAGCGCCAGGGTCTCGCCGGCGTGCAGGTCGAAGCTCACGCCGTCCACCGCCTTGACCCAGTCGCGGGTCCGGCCCCAGGCGCCGCGGCGGATCGGATAGTGCACGGCCAGGTCGCGCACCTCCAGCAAGCGGTCGCCCGGCTGGCGCTCGGGCAGGGTGCGTGGGCTACCGGTCAAGGTCTGGCCGCGTTTGGCGAAGGTGGGAATGGCGGCGAACAGCTCGCGGGCATAGGGATGCCGGGGCGCCTGGAAGAATTCCGCCGCCGGGGCGCTCTCGACGATCGCGCCATGGCGCATCAGGGCCACATGATCGGCCACCTGGCGCACCACCGCCAGGTCATGGGTGATCAGCAGGATGGCCATGCCCAGCTCGCGTTGGATGTCGGCCAGCAGGGTGAGAATCTGCGTCTGGACGGTGACGTCCAGCGCCGTGGTGGGCTCGTCGGCGATCAGCAGGTCCGGCTCGGCGGCCAGTGCCAGGGCGAGCATGATGCGCTGCTTCTGGCCACCGGAGAACTGGAAGGGATAGTCGTCGATCCGCCGCTCCGGCTCGGGAATGCCGACCCGGCGCAGCCATTCCACCACCCGGGCACGGGCGGCGGCACCGCGCAGCGCGGTATGGGCGCGCAGGGTTTCCTCGATCTGCTCGCCGATGCGCATGACCGGATTCAGGCTGGTGGCGGGCTCCTGGAAGATGGTGCCGACGCGCCCGCCGCGCAGTTCGCGCAGGCGTCCTTCCGGCAGTCGATGCAGGTCGGTCCCGGCCAGCAGCGCCGCGCCGCGGGCGATACCCAGCGACGGTGGCAGCAGCCGCAACAGCGAGAGCGCGGTGACGCTCTTGCCACTGCCCGACTCGCCTACCAGGGCGAAGGTCTCGCCACGGGCGATGGCCAGGCTCAGGCCACGGACCGCCTGCCGTGTGCCCTCCTCGCCCTCGACCAGGATCTCCAGATCGCGAATCTCCAGCACCGGGGTCATGGCTGCACCTCACCCTGGCCGGGACGGCGTCTGAGCCAGGCGGACCTCAGCCGGCGACTGCGTGGATCGAAGGCGTCGCGCACGGCATCGGCGAATAGATTGGCGGCCAGCACCAGGGCCAGCATGAAGGCGAAGGCGCTGAACAGATTCCACCAGATCATGGGGGTACGGGACATCTCGGTGCGGGCGTCGTTGATCATGGAACCAAAGGAATTCATGGTCGGGTCCACGCCGATCCCCAGGTAGGACAGCACCGCTTCGTAGAGCACCAGGCTGGAGAATTCCAGGGTCAGGGTGATGAGCACCAGGTAGAAGACATTAGGCAGCAGGTGCCGGCGCAGGATGGTGAAATGGGAGACGCCGAAGGCGCGCGCCGCCTGGACGTATTCCAGCTCGCGTAGCTTGAGCGCCTCGGCGCGCAGCAGCCGACAGAGCCCGGCCCAACCGGTGAGGCCGAGGATCAGGCAGAGCATGAACAACCGGAGGTCGGCGCGCGCCGCACCGGTGTCGAACAGCTCCGGGTGGCGGTCGATGAACACCTGCATCATCAGCACACAGGCCGCCACCAGCAGCACCCCGGGAATGGAGGTCAGGGTGGTATAGAGATAGGTGATGACGTCGTCCACCCGGCCCTTGAAGTAGCCTGCGGCCAGGCCGAAAACGATCGCCGGCGGCAGCATGGCCAGGGTGGTCAGGCTGCCGATGACGAAGGCGGTGCGGATGCTCTTGAGCGACTGGTAGAGGACGTCGTTGCCGGTACTGTCGGTGCCCAGCACGTGATAGCCGCTGGCCAGGGCGATCACGCTGCCGGCCACCAGGCAGACGCCCAGCCAGGTCAGCAGGATGGCGCGCCAGGGGGTGGCGGTATGGCCGCGCAGGATGAGTCCGGTACGCGCGGCGAAGCTGCCCCCTTCGCGCAGCCGCGCCGCCACCAGGGCCGCGGTGGCCAGGGCCAACCCCAGACCACCGAGCAGGCCCAGCCCCAGGCGCCGGAGCACGTCGCCACGCCATTCGCGGGCGGGATCGCCCAGGGTGGTGCCGGCGTGCTTGAGGCGCGGGAAGTCGCGCAGCGGCGTGCCCTCGGCGCTGGTGCCCAAGGTTTCCTTGGTGAACTGGTGGGTGGCCAGGGGCGCGGAATAGGTCTTTTCGCGCTGGGTCAGGCTGGTGTCGGCCAGCAGGCCATCGAAGGCGGAGAGCACCGTGGGCGAATAGATCGGCGCCGTGGCACCGGGCGCGGCCGGCAACTGCGGCCGGTAGTGCACCGAATCCAGCAGGGCAATGGTGACGAAGCTGGCCAGCACCACGGCCGCGCTCATCGCCGGGGCATCCTGCAGCACCCGTCGCCAACTGGCGCGCAGCGCCGGCTGGCGACGCGCACGCCAGGCATAGAACAGGCTGCCGGCCACCAGCAGGTAGAGGGCGAGGTCGGTCCAGAGCAAGACGAATTTCGGCATGGCGGCTACCTGAAGCGAACGCGCGGATCGGCGAGGGTGTAGGACAGGTCCGCCAGGATCAGGCCGACGATGTAGAGCACCGACCCCAGGAACACCATGGTGCGGACCACGGCGAAGTCCTGGCCGTTGATGGCGTCGATGGTGTAGCTGCCCAGGCCCGGGATGCCAAAGAAGGATTCGGCGATCAGGCTGCCCATGATCAGCAGCGGAATGGCCGAGACCACCCCGGTAAGGATCGGCAGCGCCGCATTGCGCAGTACATGGCGCAGGAGCACCTGGCGCTCGGCCAGGCCCTTGGCGCGGGCGGTGCGCACATAGTCCTTGCCGATCTCTTCGAGAAACAGCGCGCGATAGAAGCGCGCCTGGCTGCCCAGGCCGGAAATCACCGCCACCACCACCGGCAGCGCCAGGAAGCGCAACAGGTTCCAGCCCTCTTCATAGCCCGAATAGGGCACCAGCCGCAGGATCTTCGCGAACAGCCACTGGCCGGCGATGATGTAGAACAGCGAGGAGATCGACAGCAGCACCACACAGAGCACCACGCCCCAGAAGTCCAGCCGGGTGGCGCGAAAGAACACCAGCAGCAGGGCGAAACCGACGCTGGCCAGCAGACCGAGGACAAAGGTCGGCAGCGCCAGCGCCAGACTCGGTCCGGCGCGCTCGGCGATCTCCCGGCCGATGTCGCGTCCGTTGTCGGCGGTGCCGAAATCGAACACCAGCAGACTGACCGACCGTTCGAAGAAGAGCGTATCGGTGAATCGCTCGACGCCTTCACGGGTGGTATTAATCAGCAGTGGCTTGTCGTAGCCGTGCTCCGCCTTCCAGTCCTCGATGGCGTCGGCGGTGACGTACTTGCCGCCGATGGCCAGGCGCGCCATGTCGTCCGGGGTATTGACGGTGAAGAACAGCACGAAGGTCAGCAGATTCACCCCGATGAGGATCAGCACGCCATAGGCCAGGCGTCGCAGCAGATAGCCGATCATGGCCGCTCCTCCCCTGCCGAGTCGCCAAAGGCGGTCTGCCGCTCGCGGCGCTTGAGGATGCGCCAGGCCGGCCAGACCAGCAGCAGGGCCACGCCCAGCAGCAACCACAGCGGCCAGAGCACCGGCTGGTTCCATTCCAGCACCTTGCGCTCGCGCAGGGCCGGGTCCAGGCGCAGGTAGCGCAGCTGGTCACGCACCATCTGGGTCGGCTTGGCGTTGTAGACCCACTGGTGGTAGGCGCCACCAGACAGGGGATTCCAGCCGAACAGCCAGGGCGCGTCCTGTTGCACGATGGTGACCATGCGCCGGATCAACGCCACCTTTTCCGGGCCGTCGTCGAGACTCTTCATCTGCTCGAACAGCCGGTCGAATTCGGGATTGCTGTAGTTGCCGGCATTCTCGCCCCCATGCTTGGCCTTGCCCTGGGGACCGTAGAAGAGAAAGAGAAAGTTCTCGGCATCGGGATAGTCGGCGTTCCAGCCCCAGAAGAAGATCTGCGCCGCACCCTTGCGCATCTTGTCCTGGAATCTGTTGTAGTCCGAGCCGCGCAGCTCCAGCTGGATGCCCAGCTTGGCGGTCTGCTGGCGCATCCAGTCGAACATGGCGCTGTCGCCACTGGTCTGGGCATCGTATTGCAGGATCAGCGGTCGCCCGCTCTGGACGTCGCGACCGTCGGGGTAACCGGCTTCGGCGAGCAACCGCTTGGCTTCCTCGATGGGACGCCGCTCGGGCTTGCCGTCCACCAACCGATAGACCACGGGGTTGGTGCCGGCCGGCGGCGGCTCATAGCCCAGCACGCCCGGCGGCAGCGGGCCGTTGGCGACCAGGCCGTTGCCGTTGAGAAAGACGGTGATGTAGCTCTCCCAGTCGAAGGCGATGGACAGCGCCTGGCGCAACTTGCGATTGCGCGCCTGCTGTTCGGGCGTGGCACCCTGCCCCACCACCGGATCCAGCCAGTTGAAACCCAGGTACCAGTTGGAGGCCTCCACCGCGGTGGGCAACTTTAGGCCACGTTCGCGATAGAGCTCGGCGGAGTCGAGCGAGTCACCGGCGCGGGTGCGCAAGGCCACGCCGTATTCGCCGCGTTCGATCTGCGGCGCGTCGTAATAGCCCTGGATGAACTTGCCCATCAGCGGCACCCCTTCCTTTTCCAGGCTGAACACCGCCCGATCGATCAGTGGCATGGGCTTGCCGCAGTCGTCCAGCCGGCCCTGCTCGCGATCCTCGGCCTCGCCCTCGCAGGGATAGGGATCGGCGCGGTAGTTGGGATTGCGCTCCAGCACATGGCGGCGATTAGGGATGGATTCGGCGAGGCGATAGGGCCCGCTGCCCACCGGCCAACTGTTCAGGCTGAGATTGTGTTCGGCCATACCCGGCTGGCTGTAGAAGCGCTCCGCCTCCCAGGGCACCGGCGCGGCGAAGGTCATGGCCAGCCAGTAGTTGAACTGGGGGTACTTGCCGATCACCCGCAGGCGCAGGGTGTGGTTGTCCAGCACCTCCACCCCGGGCAGCTCGCCCTGACGCAGGTCGAGCCAGAGTAGCGGTGCGCCCTTGGGCAGGCTGGCGCGCAGGGCCTTGTCGGCGGCGCGCAGGCCATCGCCAAAGGCCTGCATCCCTACCAGGTGCTCGGCGAAGATCGCGTAGCTGGGCGACACCAGCCGAGGACTGGCCAGGCGGCGCAGGCCATAGGCGTAGTCGGCGGCGGTGACGGCGCGGCTGCCGGTCTCGGGAAAGTCGGGAATCTGGTAGCGGTCGGCCAGGTCCTCGGGCGTGATCGGGAAATAGCGATAGCGGCCCTGGGCATCGCGGGCAAAGGCCGGATGGGGCGCATAGCGGGCGTCGCGGCGGATGGGGATGTCATAGACGCTCTGGGCGATCTGCGCCGGCGGCGCATCGTCCGGCAGGCGCCGGCCCTGAGCGTCCAGGTAATAGGGTGCGACCACCCGCTCCGCGCCGCGGGGGATCAACTCATAGGGCCGCTTGAAATAGTGATAGCTATAGAGCGGCTCATAGATGTTGTAGGTGAAATTGGTCTCGTCGCCGGAATAGGAGCTGGCGGGATCCAAGTATTTCGGCGAGCGGGTGGTAAAGGCGGTATAGAGGGTATTCTGGCCCTCCGCCCCGGCGCGATAGGGGCTGTTGATCGGCGTATCAGCGGGTGAGCAACCCCCGAGCAGCACGAGGGTCGACAGCGCGAAAAGGTGTCTGGACAGTCTGGGCATCGCGTTCCGCTACCGAAAGAGATCTGGGCGGTGATGTCCGCCTAAATGACCAAGCTTGAGCTATTTTCCCGCGAGGCGCAGCACCCCATGCAATCCCGGAAAGATTTCGACAAGATCGTCCACTGGTCCCAGCTCCAGGCCCCCGACGGTCCGGGCTATCCCGACAGTGACGAACGCTTTTCCCTAGGCGCCGCCTTCGGCCGCCACTTCGGCTTCGCCCGCCTGGGTATCCATCATGAATGGCTGCCACCCGGCCGCCGCACCTCGAGGCCCCATGCCGAGGCCACCGAGGACGAATTCATCTATGTGATCGCCGGCCACCCCACCGCCTGGATCGACGGTCACGCCCACCGGCTCAAGCCGGGGGACGGCGTGGGCTTCAAGGCCGGCGACGGCGTCGCCCATACCTTCATCAACGAGACCGCGGAGCCGGTGGAGCTGCTGGTGGTGGGCGATACCAGCCGGGCGGACAATCGGCTGCACTATCCGCTGCATCCGGAATTCACCGCGAGTCTTGGGGATAAGCAGTGGCGGGACTGCCCTGAGCGGGAGCTGGGGCCGCATTTGGGTAGGGCGCAGGCGTCCGATGAATAGCGGCACCCGTTGGCGGCCTGTTTTCGTAGGTTGGGCTGAGCGCAGCGAAGCCCAACACGGCCTGCTCCCAAACACTTAGGTGTCGATGGTTACCCGCCCCTGTTGGGCTTCGGCGATAGAGCCGCCTCAGCCCAACCTACGGGAGCTCCCCTCTACTCGAGGAAGAGGGCCAGGGGTTCACTACCGCCTGGCCTGGGCCACGCTCACCGCCGCACGCAGCGCCAACAGATAGCTGTCCACCCCGAAGCCGGCGATCTGCCCCAGGACGATCTCGGCGAACACCGAGTGATGGCGGAAACTCTCGCGCGCGTGGATGTTGGACATGTGCAGCTCCACCACCGGCACGGTGAGGATCGCCAGGGCGTCGCGGATGCCGTAGCTATAATGGGTCCAGGCGCCGGCGTTGATGAGCACGCCATCCACGCCCTCCTCGTGGCCCTGGTGGATGCGCTCCACCATCGCCCCTTCGTGGTTGCTCTGGAAGCTTTCCACCTCGACGCCCAGTTCAGCACCCAGGGCCGTTAGCCTGGCGTCGATCTCCGTCAGGGTCACGGTGCTGTACTGCAGCGGATCGCGCTTGCCGAACATGTTGTGGTTGATACCGTGCAGCATCAGGATCTTCATGGGTTCGCTCAGGTCAGGGGAAGGGTCAGCTGGTCGATGACCGGCCGGGTCTCGGGGCGCACGCCGCGCCACCAGGCGAAGGCTTCGGCAGCCTGTTCCACCAGCATGCCCACGCCGTCCGCCAGTTGCGCCACGCCTTGCTCGCGGGCGAGACGCAGGAAAGGCGTCAGCCCCTTGCCATAGGCCAGCTCGTAGGCCAGCGCGGCCTGGGCGAAGACGCCTGCCGGCACCGGCGGCAGTTCGCCGACCAGACTGGCCGAGGTGGCATTGATCACCAGATCGAATGTCTCCCCTTCCAACGCCGCGTAGCTCTTTAGGCTCAGCAGCGGATGGTCGATTTCCTGGGCGAGCGTCGTCGCCTTTTGCCCGTCGCGATTGACCAGCACCAGCTCCGTCGGCTTCGCCGCGAGCAAGGGCAATAAGGCGCCACGCACCGCACCACCGGCGCCCAGCAACAGCACCCGCTTGCCGGCCAGGGGTTGACCGAGATTGACCTCGATGTCGCGCAGCAGGCCGATGCCATCGAAGTTCTCCGCCAGCACCCGCTCGCCCTCGAACTTCAGCGCATTGGCCGCCCGGGCCAGCCGTGCCCTTTCGCTGGACTCGGTGGCCTGCAGCGCCGCATCGTGCTGGAGCTACCCGGCTTTCTGGGCGTCGGCGCGGTGGTCGGCAACTCCGACCTCATCGTCCCCCTGCCGCGGCACATCGGCACCACCCTGGCGCAGACTTACGGCCTCAGGGTCCACGAATGCCCGCTGCCAGTCGAGGGCTTCGCGGTCAGGCAGCACTGGCACGCGCGCTATCACCAGGATGCCGGCAATCGCTGGTTGCGCGGGGTGCTGCTGGAGCTCTTCAGCCACCATCGCTAGCGCAGTCGCCACAAACGAAAGAGCCCCAGCGCGGGGCTGGGGCTCTTGGGCAGGACGCCTGGACGATCAGTTGTCCAGGGCCGGGCGCTGGCCGGAGATGGCGATGCGCTTGGGCTTGGCTTCTTCCGGGATCACGCGCACCAGTTCGATGCTCAGCAGGCCATGCTTGAGATCGGCACCCTTCACCTCGATATGGTCGGCGAGGCGGAAGGACAGCTTGAAGGCGCGCTGGGCGATGCCCTGATGCAGGAAGGTCACGCTCTCGGCGCTGTTCTCGCGCCGGCCACCCTTGACGGTGAGAACGCCACGCTCGACTTCGATGTCCAGGTCATCTTCCTGGAGACCGGCGGCGGCGATCACGATGCGATACTGATCGTCACCGTGCTTCTCGACGTTGTAGGGCGGATAGGAGCTGCCAGCGTCGTTGCGCAGCGCGGATTCGAACAGGTCGTTGAACCGGTCGAAGCCAACGGAATGACGGAACAGCGGGGCCAGGGACAGTACATTGCTCATGGTGAATCTCCTGATAGGTTCAGCAAGTTTCGGTATTGCCTGCGGGACCCGACTTCGGCATCCCGCACGAACCTAGATAGGAATTCCCCAAAAAATTTCAAGGGCCAATCCCGACGAACGGTAGTGCCGCTATTTCTTCTTCGGCTTGCGCTTTTTCTTCTTGGCGGCGGCCAGCGGCAGGGCCTGCTCGAAGGCCGAGCGCACCTCCTGCAGGCGACGCTCCTTGAGGTCGTGGATGCGCTTGCCGCGCTCGGTGGTGAAGTCGATGAGATTGCTGTCGTCGCTCATGGGGCTATCCGGCGAAAGGTGAGATTCAGCCGCACCCCACTGGCTTTGCGGGTCTTGGCGATCTGGTGCTGCCAATGATGCTGGGTCGCGCCGCCCATGACCAGCAGGCTGCCGTGACCGAGTTCCAGGGAATGGCCGATGCGGCTGGTGCCCTTGCGACGGAAATCGAAGCGCCGCGCGGCCCCGAGATTGAGCGAGGCGATCAGCGGATTGGCGCCGAGACTGGCTTCGTCGTCGCTGTGCCAGCCCATGGAATCCTGGCCGTCGCGATAGCGATTGAGCAGCACGCCGTTGAAGGCCTGACCACAGGCCGCCGCGACGGCGTCGCGAATCCGCTGCAACAGCGGCGTCCAGGGCAAAGCGGCATGATCCAGGCCCGCATAGCCGTAGAACACGCCGGGATCGGCGTACCAGGCCACCTGCCGCGGCACCGGGTGCCAGCGCCCGAAGACCCGCACCTGCGGCTGGCTCCAGGGGGTTTCGTCCTCCAGCTGCTGCAACCAGGCGTCGGCTTGTTCCAGAGGTAGCCACTGCGGGTAGAAGGCCAGCTCGGCGTCTTCCAGCTCCAGGTGCTCGACCATGGGTTAGACCCGCAGATCCACCTGGACGCCCACCTGCTCCGGCTCTTCCAGGGCCTGGGCACGTTCGGCGCCGAGGCCCTGGCGCAGGGCCTCGCGCTGCCGGCGGCGACGACGCGCCTCGCGATCCAGGGTGGCTTCGTCTTCCAGGGGCGCATGGGCCGTCTCGGCCGCCGGTTCCACGGGCGCCACCGGGGCCACGGGTGGGCGTACCGGGACCGGGTCCAACTGGTTCGGTGGGGTCACGCCAAGGGGTGGAATGATGGGGATCATGACAAGCACCTCGAATTTAGCGAACTGAGAGCCTGTTCAAAATCTGCTGCGCGTCGGCCAAACCGCGTTGAAAATGCCTTCGGAATGCTCATTTACCACTCGTAAACTCCGCTTCCTCAGGCCTTTTCGCCTTGTTTGGCTCTAGCTCGCGAGATTTTGAACAGGCTCTGCGTCAAAACAGCAGGTTGGGCTTATGACTCCGCTTTGGCTAAAATAGCCGGCTTTTTGATAGCAGGGGAGAGGCTTCTACATGGCGTCACATCAACCGGGACAACGCTGGATCAGTGACAGCGAGGCCGAACTGGGCCTGGGAACCATCCTGGCCCTGGACGGCCGCCTGCTCACGGTGCTCTATCCAGCCACCGGTGAGACGCGCCAGTATGCCCAGCGCAATGCGCCCCTGACCCGGGTGCGCTTCGCGCCGGGCGACGAGGTGACCCATTTCGAGGGCTGGAAGCTCACCGTGCGCGAGGTCTCCGAAGCGGACGGCCTGCTGACCTATCACGGCTTCACCGCCGAGCGCGAGGCACGCAGCGTGCCCGAGGCCCAGCTGTCGAACTTCATCCAGTTCCGCCTGGCCAGCGACCGCCTGTTCGCCGGGCAGATCGATCCCCTGCCCTGGTTCGGCCTGCGCTACCACACCCACGAGCACCGCAACCGCCTGCTGCAGTCCAGCCTCTGGGGCCTCGGCGGCACCCGCGCCCAGCCGATCCCGCACCAGCTGCACATCGCCCGCAGCGTGGCCGACCGCGTCGCGCCGCGCGTCCTGCTGGCCGACGAAGTGGGCCTGGGCAAGACCATCGAGGCCGGCCTGGTGATCCATCGCCAGCTGCTCAGCGGTCGCGCCAGCCGGGTGCTGATCCTGGTCCCGGAAAATCTCCAGCACCAGTGGCTGGTGGAGATGCGCCGCCGCTTCAACCTGGAAGTAGCGCTGTTCGACGCCGAGCGCTTCATGGCCAGCGAAGACGGCAATCCCTTCGAGGACGCCCAGCTGGCGCTGGTCTCCCTGGACTGGCTGGTGCGCGACGAAAAGGCCCAGGATGCGGCCTTCGCCGCCGGCTGGGACCTGCTGGTGGTCGACGAAGCCCATCACCTGGTCTGGCACCCCGAGGGCGCCAGCCGCGAATACAGCCTGGTCGAACAATTGGGCGAGGTCATTCCCGGCGTGCTGCTGCTGACCGCGACCCCCGAACAACTGGGCCAGGACAGTCACTTCGCCCGTCTACGCCTGCTCGACCCCAGCCGCTTCCATGACTTCGCCGCCTTCCAGCAGGAGTCCCAGCACTACCGCCCGGTGGCCGAAGCGGTACAGGAACTGCTCGATGCCGGCGCCCTGAGCCCGGCTGCCCAGGACGCCATCGGTGGCTTCCTCGGCCAGGAAGGCGAGACCCTGCTGGGGGCGGCCGCCGCCGGCGATGCCGAGGCCCGCGCCCGCCTGGTGCGCGAGCTGCTGGATCGCCACGGCACCGGTCGCGTGCTGTTCCGCAACACCCGCGCCGCGGTCAAGGGTTTCCCCGAGCGCGAGCTGCACGCCCATGCCCTGCCCTTCCCGGATGCCTACCTGGACGAGGGCGTCATGCCCGGCCAGTCGCTGCAACCGGAAACCGAATTCGCCCCGGAAGACGACAATGATCGCTGGTGGCGCCACGACGGCCGCGTCGAGTGGCTGATCGATACCCTCAAGGCGCTCAAGCCGCACAAGGTGCTGGTCATCTGCGCGCGCATGGAAACCGCTCTGGATTTGGAAGACGCCCTGCGCCTCAAGTCCGGCATCCCGACCACGGTGTTCCACGAGGGCATGAGCATCCTCGAACGCGACCGCGCCGCCGCCTACTTCGCCGACGAGGAATTCGGTGCCCAGGTGCTGATCTGCTCCGAGATCGGCAGTGAAGGCCGCAACTTCCAGTTCGCCCATCACCTGGTGCTGTTCGACCTGCCGGCCCACCCGGACCTGCTGGAGCAGCGCATCGGCCGTCTCGACCGGATCGGCCAGCGCCACACCATCCAGCTGCACGTGCCCTACCTTGAAGGCAGCCGCCAGGAACGCCAGTTCCAGTGGTACCACCAGGCTCTGAACGCCTTCCTGGCCACCTCGCCCACTGGCAGCGCCCTGCAGGCACGCTTCGCCAGCGAACTGGAAGAGCAATTGGCCGGCGGCGATGACGCCACCTGGCAGGCGCTGCTGGAACAGGGCGCCCAGGCGCGCGCGGCGCTGGAAACCGAGCTGCACAACGGTCGTGACCGCCTGCTGGAGCTCAATTCCTCCGGCGCCGGTGCCGGCGAGCAGCTGGTCGAGGACATCCTCGAGCAGGACGATCAGTTCGCCCTGCCCATGTACATGGAAGAGCTGTTCAACGCCTTCGGCATCGACAGCGAGGACCACTCCGATAACGCCCTGATCCTCAAACCCAGCGAGAAGATGCTTGACGCCGGCTTCCCCCTGGGCGACGACGAAGGCGTGACCATCACCTACGATCGCAACGTGGCCCTGGTTCGCGAGGACATGCAATTCCTGACCTGGGAACACCCCATGGCCCAGGGTGGCATGGACCTGGTGATGTCCGGCTCCATGGGCAACACCGCCGTGGCGCTGATCAAGAACAAGGCGCTCAAGCCGGGCACCGTGCTGCTGGAACTGATCTACATCAGCGAGGCGGTGGCGCCGCGCGCCCTGCAACTGGGTCGCTACCTGCCGCCGCTGGCGATCCGCTGCCTGCTGGACGCTAACGGCAACGACCTGGCTGCCCGGGTGGCCTTCGAGACCCTCAACGACCAGCTGGAAAGTGTGCCACGCACCAGCGCCAACAAGTTCGTCCAGGCCCAGCGCGACTCCCTGGCCAAGCTGATCGGCGGCGGCGAAAGCAAGGCCCTGCCGCGCCACGAGGAGCGCGTCGCCAAAGCACGCCAGGCGTACCTCTCGGGCATGGACGAGGAAATCGCCCGCCTGGAAGCCCTGCGCGCGGTCAACTCCAGCGTCCGCCAGGACGAGATCGACCGCCTGCGCCAGCAGCGCGAAGAAGGCCTGACCTACCTGGACAAGGCCTCGCTGCGGCTGGAAGCCATTCGGGTGCTGGTGGCGGGTTGAGTGGAACGGCTTCGTTAACGAAGCCCTTCAGTGATACCTAGCGCGGCCATGGGCCGCTCCTACAGAACCGTAGGAGCGGCCCATGGCCGCGATTCGTTTGATAGGGATGTTGGGCTTCGCTCACGCTCAACCCAACCTACGGGCCTACCGGTTCGACGTCATCCCCTAGGTTGGGCTGAGACAGCCTCATCGTCGAAGCCCAACACAGGCGGTCGCCGGACAACGCCTGTTGGGCTTCGCTAACGCTCAACCCAACCTACGAAAAGCCCTCACGCTGCCAGGGTTGCGCCACCGTCCACCACGATGTCCTGCATGGTGATATGGCTGGCCAGGTCCGAGGCGAGGAACAGCACGGTGTTGGCGATCTCGTCGGGCTGGGCGATCTTGCGCAGCGGGATGCCCAGCTTGAAGTCTTCCGGCAGGCCGTCCACCAGGCGCTGATAACCCTCGGGCGAGCCGAGCATGCCGGCCAGCATGGGGGTCGCCGTGGAACCCGGCGAGACCACGTTGCAGCGCACGCCCGAGCCCGCCAGTTCCAGGGCCACGCAGTGGCTCAGGGACACCAGCGCCGCCTTGGAGGTGCAGTAGCCGGCCATCTGCAGGCGCGGCACATGGGCGGCGTTGGAGGCGATGTTGACGATGGCGCCGCGGCCCTGGGCCTTGAACAGCGGCACCAGCTGGCGGAACAGATAGAAGGGCCCGGAGACGTTGACGTCCAGCAGTGCCTGCCAGTCGTCCAGGCTCAGACTGTCGCTGGTGCCCAGGCGCAGCACGCCGGCGCCATTGACCAGCACGTCCAGCCGGCGTTCTTCCGCCAGCAGCGCCTGGCAGACTTCCTCCACCTGGGCCGCGTCGGCGACATCCAGCAGCTGAATGCGAAAAGGATAGCTGCTCTCGGCGAAGTGCCGGTCGAGGCCGATCACCTCGGCGCCGGCCGCCTGGAAGCGGCGTGCCACCTGCAGGCCGATGCCCTGCCCTGCGCCGGTCACCCAGACGCGCTTGCCAGTGAAATCCAGTTGCGTCATCAGCGGCTCCCTAGGCGCGAGCGCGCAGCAGATCCAGCCAGCCCTGCAGGGTCGGCTGGGCGGCGAGATCGGCGAAGGTGACAGGCAGGCCGCGCTTCTGCCATTCCCCCACCAGGGTCATGACCTGCACCGAATCCAGACCGAAGTCGGTGAGGTTGTCGTCCAGCGCCGGCTCCTCGTCGTCGGCATCGAGCAGCGGCTGGACCTGGGCGCGCAGCCAGGCTTCGTCCAGCACGACCGCGCCCGCGCCGGTGACCTGGGCGGTGCTCAGGGTGCTGCCACAGCGAGTGGCCACGTAGCGTAGCGCCATGCGGTGCTCTTCTTCGCTGAAGTCGGCCACGGCGTCGCCGATCAGGAAGGCCTGGATGTCTCTCATGAAGGCGTCGGTACAGGTGGTCAGGCAGCCGATGTGGGCATAGACGCCGCAGACGATCAGCTGGTCGCGTCGCCACTCGGTCATCAGGTCCTGCAGGTTGGAGCGGTGGAAGGCGCTGTAACGCCACTTGGTCAGCACCACGTCACCGTCCTTGGGTGCCAGTTCGTCCACCACCTGCTGCAGTGCGGGATCGGCCTGGGTCAGACCCGGACCCCACATGTCGTTGAGCAGAGCGCGATCGGCCGGCGGCTGGTCGGTGGGCTGGGCGGTATAGACCACCGGCACGCCCTGGGCGTCGGCCCAGGCGCGCAGGGCGGCGATGTTGGCCACCACCTGGTCGATCAGCGGGCTGCTGTCGCCATAGAACTCGACGAAATAGCGCTGCATGTCGTGGATCAGCAGCACGGCGCGGTCGGCCGCGGGCGTCCAGTCGACCTTATTGGCAGGAAAGCCGTCGGGCTGGGGCAAGGGATAGGAGGCAAGACGGGGAATAGCCATGGGAAACCTTAGAGACGCTCGGTGGAAGGGGTCTGCAGCTGCTCGCGCAGGCGGCGCTTGTCGATCTTGCCGACGGCGGTGAGCGGCAGCTGGTCGAGGAACTGGAAACGGTCGGGCAACTTGTATTCGGCCACGCCCTGCTCGCGCAGATAGCGGCGCAGGGCCACCGGCTTGAGCGCCGGATCGCTAACCACCAGGCAGGCACAGCTCTTCTCGCCCATCAACTCGTCGGCGATGGCCACCAGGGCCGCGTGAGTGATACCGGGATGGCGCAGCAGCAGGCCCTCGATCTCGGCCGCGGCGATCTTCTCGCCCCCGCGGTTGATCTGGTCCTTCACCCGGCCGACCACCTTGAGGTAACCGGCGGCATCGCGCTGGACCACGTCCCCGGAAAAGTAGAAACCCTCGGCATCAAACACCTGGGCATTGTGCTCGGGGCTGCGGTAGTAACCGCGGAAGGTGTAGGGACCGCGGGTGGACAGCAGACCAGGTTGGCCATCGGGCACCGGCTGGCCGTCTTCGTCGGTGATGCGCACCTCGTCATCCGGACTCATGGGCCGGCCCTGGGTGGTGAAGAGACGCTCGGGTTCGTCGTCCAAACGGGTGTAGTTGACCAGGCCCTCGGCCATGCCGAACACCTGCTGCAGCTGGCAACCCAGTTCGGTGGGCACCCGCCGGGCCTGGGCCTCGGCGAAGCTGGCGCCGCCCACCTGCACCATGCGCAGGCTGGCCAGTCGCGCGCGTTGCTCAGGCGCCGCCGCGGCCTGCAACCAGAGCGCCACCGCCGGCGGCACCAGGGCCACCCAGTCCACCTGATGGCGCTCGATCAGCGCGAAGCAGCGCAGCGGCTCGGGATCGCGGGCCATGACCACGCAGCCGCCGGCGATGAAGACGCCCAGGGCGCCGGGCGAGCTGAGGGTGTAGTTGTGCCCTGCCGGCAAGGCGCAGAGAAAGCGCGTCGCCGGGGTCAGCTGACAGATCTCGACGCTGCGTCTGAGGCTGTAGTAGTAGTCGTTGTGGGTGCGCGGGATCAGCTTGGGTGTACCGGTGCTGCCACCGGAAAGCTGGAAGAAGGCCACCTCGCCACCCGCGGTGGGCGTCAGTTGATAACCCTCCAGGGGGGTATCCAGGCGCTGCTGCAGGCTGCGTGCATCCTGCGCGCCGTCCAGCAGCACTTCGCTCAGCCCGGGCGCCACGTCACGCAACTCGGCGACAAAGGTATCGTCACGGAACAGGTTGTGCTCGGTGGAAGCGATCAACAGCCGCGGCTGGATCTGCCGCGCATAGGCCAGCAGCTCCAGCTTCTGGTGACTGAACAGCGCATTGACCGGGGCGATGCCGGCCTTGAGTAGGGCAAAGAACACCACATAGAACTCGGCCACGTTGGGCAGCTGCACCAGCGCCGTGTCGTGGCGGCGCAGACCGGCGGCCTGCAGGTGGGCGGCCAGGCGGCTGGAGCGCTCGTCCAGCTCGGCATAGCTCAGCTGGCGCTCGCCACAGAGGATCGCCGGGGCGTCCGGCAGGGCCGCGCGACTGCGGGCCAGGATCTCGGTCATCGGCAGGTCGGACCAGTAGCCGAGGGCGCGATAGCGGGCGGCCAGGTCTTCCGGCCAGGGGGTGAATTCCAGACTCACGTGGGGTTCTCCTCGTCGAGCAAGCCACAGGCGGCGCGCATGGTGCCCAGTTTGGCGGTGACCTCGGCCCATTCCGCCGCGGGGTCGGAGGCCTCGACGATACCGGCGCCGGCGAACAGCCGCAGCCAGTCGCCCTGCACCGTGCCACAGCGGATGGTGACCACCCACTCGCCGTTGCCCTGGGCATCGCACCAGCCGACCATGCCGGTGAACAGGCCACGGTCGAAGGGCTCGATGCGCTCGATCAGCTGGCGCGCGGCCACCGTCGGAAAGCCGCAGACCGCCGGGGTCGGGTGCAGCCGGCAGGCCAGTTGCAGCGCCGAGGTGCGGCTGTCGGCCAGTTCGCCGTCGATGGCGGTGGACAGGTGCCACATGGCGTTGGTGCTGAGCAGCGACGGCGCCTCGGGCACGTCCAGGCGGCTGCACAGGGGCGCCAGCTGCTGGCGGATGTCCTCGATCACCAGGCGGTGCTCGTAATGGTCCTTGCTGGACTCCAGCAGTTCGCGGGCCACCCGCTGGTCGTCCAGGGGATCAGCGCGGCGCTTGGCCGAACCGGCCAGGGGATTGGTATGGACGAGCGCGCCCTGCTTGCGCACCAGCAACTCGGGGCTGACCCCGACCAGCTCGCCGCCCTCGGCGGTAGGGATGCGGAATTGATAGCCGGTGGGATTCTGCCGCGCCAGATTGGCGAGGATGGCCTCCACGTCGGCGGGCTCGGCCAGCTGGATTTCCTGGATGCGTGACAGCACCGCCTTGCTCAGCTCACCGCGGCGGAAGGCCTCGATGGCCTCCTCCACCGCCAGGCAGAAGCCGTCCGCGCTGGGCAGGTTGCGCACCTCGCGCACCTGCGCCGGGGTCACCGGTGCGCTGCTGACCGGTGCCGGGCGCGCCATCCAGGCATGCTCGCGGGGCACATAGAGGCAGGAGGGCTTGGTGGTATCGAAGGGAATGGCGCCCATGATCACCGGCTCGGCGATGCCGGCCTGACGGGCACGAGCGAAGGCCTCTTCCACGGCATGCAAAAACAGACTGTCCCGGTGCGCGCCGCCGCTGGCTGGCGTCTCGACCCGGGCACAGATGCCGCGTCCGCGCAGGACACGGTCACCCGACTGGAACAGGAAGGCGGCCTGCTCCTGCTGCTCGGTGGCGATCTGCCCGACCACGTCAGCCCTTTTACTCGACATTGCTACGGACCTCTACACAAATGATAATGCTTATCAATAAGCAGAAATTAACTTTTGTATCAGCGGAAGTCAATTCGTTAGCTGCCAAACGGTTTCCCTCTACAGCACGCAACCCTTTGATCTGGTCGGCAAATCGCCACTGGGCAGAACATCGGCAAGACTGTCGGACCGCTCTGGCCTTCCGCTTTGCGCGCGCTCGCCCCTGGCCGCCATCGACAGCCCTTGCTGTAGCGAGGTGCATCTTTGAAAATGAGAGTGATTATCTTACAACCGGAAGGCGTCCATGTTCAGCTCGTCGTCAGTGTTTCGCATTCTCACCCCGCTGATCCTCGCCATTCTGGCGCTGGGCGGTACCGCCCGCGCGGCGGACTGGCCCCGACAGATCAGCGCCGACGGCAATCAGGTGACCCTGCCGGCCAAGCCGCAACGCATCGTTTCCACCAGCGTCACCCTCACCGGCGCCCTGCTCGCCATCGGCGCGCCGGTGGTGGCCAGCGGCGCCACCTCGCCCAACAACAGATTCGCCGATGACCAGGGGTTCCTGCGCCAGTGGGGGCAGGTCGCCAAGCAACACGAGGTGAAGCGGCTGTACATCGGCGAGGCCAATGCGGAGGCGGTGGCCGCCGAGGCGCCGGACCTGATCCTGGTCAGTGCCGCCGGTAACGACTCGGCGCTGCGCCTGGTCGATCAGCTCAAGGCCATCGCCCCGGTACTGGTGGTGGGCTACGACAATCGCAGCTGGCAACAGGTGGTGGAACTGCTCGGCCAGGCCACCGGTCGCGAGGACGCTGCTGCCAAGGTAGTCGCAGATTTCGACCGGCGGGTCTCCGACCTCAAGGCGCGCCTGCAGCTACCGCCGCAACCGGTGTCCGCCTTCGTCTACAACCCGGCGACGCGCCAGGCCAATCTCTGGACCGCGGCCTCGTCCCAGGGCCAGTTGCTGGAAAGCCTGGGCTTCACCCTGGCGACGCTGCCGGCCGGGCTGACCACGGGACACAGCCAGGGCCAGCGCCACGACATCCTGCAGCTGGCCGGCGAAAACGTCGCCACCGGCCTCACCGGCCAGACCTTTCTGCTGTTCGCCGCGGACACCAAGGAAGCCGAAGCGGTACGCGGCAATCCGCTGCTGGCGCACCTGCCGGCGGTCAAGGACAACCGCGTGGAAGCCCTGGGCGCCGAGACCTTCCGCCTCGACCCCTACAGCGCCAACCTGCTGCTGGATCGCCTGGAACAGCGCTACGCCAAGCCTTGAACCGAGAAATCGTGGAAAACGCTACGCGGTTTTCCACACTACGCAAGACGCACCGGAGCGGATCAGGCGCCGAGGCTTTCCGCCCGGCGCAGGCCGCGGGCCAGCGCCCAGCAGAGGGCGGCCACCCCGGTGGCGACCAGACCAAAGACGCAGGCCGCCTGCGCCGGCAGCAGCAGGCTGGCCAGGCCGCCGAACAGCGCTGCGCCGATGGCCTCGCCGCCGATGTTCTGCGCCGTCCACAGCGCATTGATGCGCCCCAGCAGGCGATCCGGGGTCAGGCGCTGGATCAGCGCGTACTGCACCAGGGAATTGAGCGCACCCAGGTAGCCGAACAGCACCAGGCACAGCGCTGACAGCCAGAAGCCGGGCAACAGGGCGAACACCGCCACCGCCAGAAAGGTGGCCACCGCGGTCATCAGCAGGGTACGGCCGGGGCGTGGTGCCTGGTTCAGTCGACCACTGGTGAGGGCGCCGATGGCCGCGCCCAGGGGTGCGGCGGCATAGAGCCAGCCCAGGTGTCCGGTATCCAGCCCCCAACTCTCGCCCAGCGACGGATAGAGCACCCGCACCGCATTGGCCATGGTCACCAGGGCGCCGACCAGGGCGACCGCGCCCAGCAGGCGATTCTCGAAGAGGAAGGCGATGCCGCCTCCCAGGGCCTGCCAGGGCGTTTCGCGCGGCTGTTCCGGCGGGGGCAGCGGCGGCAGGCGCAGTAGCACCAGCAGGGTGATGAGGGTGCCGCCGGCGGTCAGCATGTAGTTCCAGGCCACGCCGCTCTGGGCGATCAGCAAGGTGCCCAACGGCGGCGCGACGATGGCCGCCACCCGCACGCTGAGCATATTCAGGGCGCCGGCCTGCACCATGGACTCCCGACCGACCAGGATCGGCGTCACCGCCAGCAACGCGGTGACGCCCAGGGCACCAAAGAAGCCATCCCACAGCGCCAGCAGGTAGATGGCCGTCAGCGATGGCTCGGGCAGGCTGGCGTTGACCGCCAGGCCGATGAAGCCCAGGCCGCAGATGGAGCGGGCGGCGAGGATCAGCCGGCGCCGCTCCAGGCGATCGGCCAGCACCCCGCCGGTGAGCAGGCCGACGAACATGCCGATGCCGGCCATGCTCAGCGCCAGGCCCACCTTGAGCGGCGAGTCGGTCAGGGCCTGGACCTGAATGGGTATCGCCACGGCCAGCAGGCCGAGGGACAGCACGGACACCAGACGGGCGATGAACAGGGTACGAAAGGCGGCGTGGGACCTGAGCAGGCCGAAGTCGAGCAGAAAGGACGTCTTGGACATGAATCACCGGAAAAACACAGGGGACGCTATCGAGCCGCCGAGGCAAGGCTGTTAGCATGTAATACAGACTATCATGTGTTAATACGCCTTGTTCTCATCCACTCCCCTTCCTGTCGGTCGTCCCGGATGACCAGGCGCCGCCTCTTCATCCTCGGCTGCGCCGCCCTCCTGCTGCTCCTGGTGATGGCTGCCAGCCTGGCGCTCGGCTCCACCGCCATACCGCTGGCCGACGTCTGGCAGGCGCTGGGCCACGGTTGCAGCGATCCGGCCTGTCTGATCGTGCGCGAGGCACGGCTGCCACGGACCCTCGCCGGTCTGCTCGCCGGCGCGGCCCTGGGCGTGGCCGGCACCCTGATGCAGGCGCTGACGCGCAATCCCCTCGCCGATCCGGGCATTCTCGGCGTCAACGCCGGTGCCAGCTTCGCCGTGGTGCTGGGCATCGCCCTGTTCGGCGCCAGCGGTCCCGAGCACTACCTGGGCTATGCCTTCGCTGGCGCCCTGCTCGCCAGCCTGGTGGTGCTGCTGGCCGGTATCGCCGGTGGCGGCGGCTTCAATCCCATGCGTCTGGTGCTGGTGGGGGTGGCCCTGGGGGCCATGCTCGAAGGTGTCAGCTCGGGCATCGCCCTGCTCGATCCCCAGGTCTACGATCAGCTGCGATTCTGGCAATTCGGCTCGCTGGACGTGCGTCAGCTGGAGCTGCTGCGCAGCGCCAGCCCGCCGGTACTGGGCGGGGTGGCTATCGCCCTGCTGCTGGCTCCGGCACTGAATGCCCTGAGCCTGGGCACCGACCTGGCCGTGGCCCTCGGCACCCGGGTCCGTCAGACCCAGTTGCTCGGCCTGCTGGCCATCACCCTGCTCTGTGGCGCCGCTGCCGCGGCGGTCGGACCCATCGCCTTCGTCGGTCTGATGGTGCCGCACCTGGGCCGCTGGGCCATCGGCGAGGACCATCGCTGGCTGCTGCCCTTCGTGCTGCTGTTCACCCCCAGCCTGCTCCTCACCGCCGACATCGTCGGCCGCCTGCTGGTCACCAACGAGCTGCGCGTCTCGGTGGTGACCGCCTTCCTTGGCGCACCCCTGCTGATCTGGCTGGCGCGCCGTCAGCGCCAGGGAGGTCGAGCATGAACCGCCCCGGTCGCCTGCGCCTACCCGCCGTGCTGCTGGCCCTGCTCGGCGGCGCGCTGCTGCTGGCGGTGTTCGCCCTGGGTAGCGGCAGCCTGGCCCTGAGCCCTGCCCAGGTAGTGGCCGCCCTGCTCGGCGAAGCGCCGCGCGGCATCGAACTGGTGGTCACCCAGTGGCGCCTGCCGCGGGTGGCCCTGGCCCTGCTGATCGGCGCCGCCCTGGGCCTGAGCGGGGCGCTGTTCCAGTCGCTGCTGCGCAATCCTCTCGGCAGCCCGGATATCATGGGGTTCAACACCGGCGCCTACAGCGGCGTGCTGGTCGCCCTGGTGCTGTTCCAGGCCAGCATCCTCTGGAGCACCACCGCCGCCCTGATCGGCGGCCTGCTCAGCGCGGCGCTGGTCTATGCCCTGACCTGGCGCGGCAGCGGTGTGGATACCCTCAGACTCATCATCGTCGGCATCGGCGTGCGCGCCCTGTTGATGGCGCTCAATACCTGGCTGATCGTCCACGCCTCCCTGGAAGCCGCCTTCAGCGCCGGCCTGTGGAGTGCCGGTTCGCTCAACGGTATCACCTGGGCCAAGGCCTGGCCGGCGGTGGTCTTCATCCTGCTGGCGGGTGCGGCCAGCCTGGCGCTGAGTCGCCGGCTGTTCCTGCTGGAGATGGGCGACGACACCGCCTGCGCCCTGGGCGTGCCGGTGGAGCGCACCCGGCTGTCGCTGCTGGGCCTGGGCGTGGTGCTCACCGCCGCCGGCACCGCGGTGGCCGGCCCCATCTCCTTCATCGCCCTGGCCGCGCCGCAGATCGCCCGCCGCCTGACCGGCACCCAGCGTCTGGCGCTGCCCGCCGCCGCCCTCACCGGCGCGGTCCTGCTGCTGGGCGCGGATCTCATCGCCCAGCGCCTGTTCCTGCCCTATGTCCTGCCGGTGGGCCTGGTCACGGTGAGCCTGGGCGGGCTCTACCTGATCGGCCTGCTCATCTGGGAGTCCCGCCGCTCATGAACGACGCCCCTTCCTCGCGCCTGCACGCCGAGCGCCTGACCCTGGGCTACGGCCGCAAGCTGATCGCCGAGGACCTCTCGCTGACCATTCCCGATGGCGAACTGACGGTCATCATCGGCCCCAACGGCTGCGGCAAGTCGACCCTGCTGCGCACCCTGAGCCGGCTGCTGGCGCCCAGCCAGGGCCAGGTCTGGCTCGACGGCCAGGCGATCCAGAGCTATCGCACCAAGGAGGTGGCCCGCCGTCTGGGCCTGCTGCCGCAGAGCTCTCAGGCCCCGGGCGATATCTCGGTGCGCGATCTGGTGGCCCGCGGACGCTATCCGCACCAGACCCTGTTCGGCGGCGTGCGCGCCGACGACGAGCGTGCGGTGACCCACGCCATGCAGGCCACCGGCGTCTTCGAACTGGCCGACCGGGCGGTGGACACCCTCTCCGGCGGCCAACGCCAGCGGGTATGGATCGCCATGGCCCTGGCCCAGGAAACACCCCTGCTGCTGCTGGACGAACCCACGACCTGGCTCGACATCACCCACCAGATCGACCTGCTGGAATTGCTGGAAGACCTCAATCGCCAGCAGGGCCATACCTTGGTGATGGTGCTGCACGACCTCAACCACGCCTGCCGCTACGCCACCCACCTGGTGGCCATGCGCGGCGGCAAGGTACTGGCCACCGGCCGCCCGCGCGACGTGGTCACCCCCGAATTGATCAAGGCGGTCTACGACCTGGACTGCCTGATCATCGACGACCCGGTGGCCGGGACACCCATGGTGGTGCCCCTGGCACGGCGCTCGGCTGGCTAGAGTCCTTTCAGCGCCCGATTCAGCACCGGACCGATCTGCGCCAGCTGGGCCGGGGCGATGATGTCGACATGGGCGCAATCCACCTCATGGGCCTGCAGGCGGGTGATCCAGGGCGCCCAGGTGGCCTTGACGTCCATTCCCGCGGGCAGGGTGCGGCGGGCAACGAACATCAGCGCTTCGCCGTCGAAGCGAGCGCTGCGCGCCGTGGCCAGCAGCCGAACCGAATCGGCGTAGTTGCCCTCGATGGTGGCGAACAGCTGCGCCCCCTCCCCCAGCGCCGGATCGGCCAGCCCCTGCTGGGCGGCGAGAAAGGCCTCGCGCTCGCGATTCACTTCGGCCAGCACCTCCGGATCCAGCTCGCGCTGGCCCTCGCGCTCCTGCCAGTTCTGGGTTTCCGGCGGATAGGTATCGAGCAGGCCAAGGAAGGCGACCTGCTCCCCGGCCGCCTGCAACCGCGCCGCCAGGCCCTGGGCCAGGGTACCGCCCAGGGAATAGCCGAGCAGATGATAGGGACCCTGCGGCTGCACCTCGCGCAGGGTGCGCAGATGGCGCTGGATGACGGCTTCCAGATCGGCGCCCTGGGCCAGGGGGCCGTCCGGACGCGGCGACTGGATACCGAGCAACGACCAGCGCGGATCCAGGTGCCGAGCCAGCACGCTGAATTGCCAGGCGAAGCCCGAGGCCGGATGGAAACAGAACAGCGTGGGACCGTCGCCCGGGCGCAGCGGCAGCAGGGTCTCGAAGCCGGCACGGGTTTCGCGGGCCGCGTCCTGCTCCAGCTGGCGCGCCAGGCGGGCGACACTGGAGGCCACCATGATCTGGCCGATGGACACCGGCTGCCCCAGCCGCCGCCGCAGATTGGCCGCCAGGGTCATGGCCAGCAACGAATGACCGCCCAGGGCGAAGAAGTCATCGTCCGCGCCACCGATGGCGCAGCCGAGCACCTCGGAAAAGGCCGCCGCCAATTCACTCTCCAGCCCCGGCGCCAGGGGTCGGCTCGCGGCCCTGGCCACGCCCTGGGGCGCCGGCAGAGCCTTGCGATCCAGCTTGCCGGTGGCCCCCAGAGGCAGGGTGTCCAGCTCCACCAGGGCCACTGGCACCAGATGCGGCGGCAGGCTTTCGCCCAGGCGCGTGCGCAGGCGCTCCAGGTCCAGTGCGGCGCCCGGCTGGGCGATCAGATAACCCACCAGTTGGCGCGCATCGCCACCCGCGCTGTTGGCCGCCTCGCCCAGCACCCGGGCATGGGTGACCGCCTGGGCCACGCCTGGCAGCGCCAGCAGGGCATGGTCGATTTCCGCCAGTTCGATGCGCTGCCCGCGCAGCTTGACCTGGTCGTCGCTGCGCCCGAGGTACTCGACGACGCCCTCCGGCAGCCAGCGCGCCACGTCGCCGGTGCGATACAGCCGCTCGCCCTGCCCGTCCGGCGCGGCGATGAAGCGTGCGGCGGTCAGCTCCGGTCGGCCCAGGTAGCCATCGGCGAGTTGCACCCCGCTCAGATAGAGCTCCCCCGCCACACCCGGCGGCACTGGACGCAGGCGTTCATCAAGGATGTGCAGCCCGGTGTTCCACACCGGCTTGCCGATGGGCACGCTGCTGCCGGTAACAGCCGCCAGGGCGGCGCCATGGGCCGGATGGTAGGAGACGTCCACCGCGGCCTCGGTGGGGCCATAGAGATTGTGCAGGGGCGCGCCGACCCGGCGCTCCCAGGTACGGGCCAGCTCGGCGGGCAGGGCTTCACCGCTGCAGAACACCTGACGCAGGCTGGCGCAGCGGGCCACCGCGGCCGGCTCGTCCAGGCTGGCGACGAAGGCCGCCAGCATCGACGGCACGAAGTGCACCGTGGTCACCCGCTCGCGAGCGAACAGCTCCTGCAGCGCCGCGGGATCGCGATGGGCCTCGGGCGGCGCCAGGTACAGCCGGGCGCCCACTAGCAGCGGCCAGAAGAACTCCCAGACCGAGACATCGAAACTGCTCGGTGTCTTCTGCAAGACGGTGTCGCCGGCGCCGATGGGATAGCTGTCCTGCATCCACAGCAGGCGATTGACGATGGCGGCATGGCCGACCACCACGCCCTTGGGGCGACCGGTGGAGCCGGAGGTATAGAGCAGATAGGCCGGATCGCCGGGGCGCGGCCCTTCGAACACCGGATCCTGGTCCAACCCCTTCAGGGGCGCATCCAGAATCAGCACCTGGCTATCGTCCAACCCCGGGAAACGCCCGCGCTGGCTGGCATCGGTCACCAGCACCCGTGGCCGGGCGTCGTCGAGCATCAGTTGCAGGCGCTCGTCAGGATAGCCGCTGTCCAGCGGCAGGTAGGCGGCGCCCAGTTCGATCGTGGCCAGCAGCGCCAGGGACAGGAACACCGAACGCGGTAGGGCCACGGCAACGATATCGCCCCGCCCTACCCCGGCCGCGCTCAGCCGTTGGGCCAGGGCCAGCACCTGCTGGCGCGTTTCCCGATAGCTGAAGGCGTGCTGCAGATCGGCCAGCGCGGGCGCCGACGGCGTGCGCGCTGCCTGGTCGGCCAACAGGGTCACCAGGGTGGTCGCCGGTAGCGCGCGCTCAGTGGCGTTGATCGCGGCCAGCCAGTTCCGGTCTGCCGGGGCCAACAGGTCTGCTTCACCCAGGGTAAGGCCAGGGTGATCGGCGAATTGCTCCGCCAGCAGGCCAAAGCGCGCGGCGTGTCCCTGCAGCAGCTCGGCGGCATAGCGCTCGGCATTGCCCAGCAGCTTGATGTCCAGGGCACCGCTCGCCTCCAGGTAGAGGGCGATCTCCAGGTCGCGCACCGGCCCCGAGGCCAGTTCGTGGGTGATGCCCGGCACCCCGGCGAAATCCAGGGCGAAATCGAACAGCTTGAGGTTGATGACTGGTCCGGTCAGCGGCTCGGCATCGCCCGGCCGGCCGAGATCGCGGGCGATCTGCTCGGCGTCGTAACGCTGGTGGCGACGCACCTTCTTGAGCTCGGCGGCCAACCCGGCAGCCAGCTCCGGCAGCCTCTGGGTCGAGTCGGTACGCACGCCCAGCGGCAGGACGTTGAGGGTCGCGCCACCGGATTTGAGCGCCACCGACCCCATGCGCCGCATGAAGATGAAGCCGGCGCTGAAGGCCGGTTGCCCGCTGAGACGGGCGAACCAGGTGGCGGCCAGGGCCACAGCCAGATCCGCTGGCGTCACCCCTTGGGCCTTGCCCTGTTCGGCCAGTCTGGCGAAGACCTCGGCAGGTACCCGGGCGCGCGCCTCCACCACCCGCGGCGTGGGCACCTGTCCCGACAGGCCACCCGGCGCCAGGGAGGCCGCCGGCGGCAAGGTCGCACCGCGTTCGCGCCAGAAGGCTTCGTCGCGCTCGCGGACGGCCGACTGCTGATAGTCCTGATACTCGCGCACCACCTCGGCGAAGGAGACGAAGGGCGAGGCCTCGGCCGTCTCGTTCCGCATCGCGGCGCTGTACAGGGCGGCCACCCGCTTGGCCAGGGCGGCGAAGCCATAGCCGTCGATCAGCAGGTGGTGATAACGCTGGTACCAGAACAGGTGATCGTCGCCCAGCTGGTAGATCCGGTTGAGCCACAGCGGACCGCCACTGGTGGCCCGCAGGTCGCCGTCGAGATCGGCGCGGATGGCCGTTCGCGCCGCATGCTCGGGATCCGCCGCATCGCGCAGATCCAGCCACTCGGGCGCAGTGATCACCGCAGTGTGGTCGATCCACTGCACCAGTTCGCCCTCACGCTCGGCGAACCTGAGCTGCAGGCTGTCCAGTTCGCCGAGGCCCTGGACGATGGCCGCCAGCAGCGCCTGGGCGTCGAGCGGCCCGCGCAACTCGACCAGATGGGCCACGGCGAAGGCATTGGCATGGGGCGACAGCTGATCGGCCATCCAGATACCGGGCTGGGCGGCGACCAGGGGCAGCTCGGGAAAGACGCAAGAGGGCGTAGAGGACACAGGAACTCCAGTCAGGAAAGCAGAGAGGCGACCGGGCGGATATCGCGCCAGTGGCTGGCCAGCCAGTCGTCGCAGGCCGCGCGCGGCGCGGGCCCGAACACCGGCGCCCAGCCGGCGGGAACGGCCATAGCCTCCGGCCAGAGGCTGCACTGGCCCCGGGCATTGCGCAGGATCAGCAGCACCTGCGCGGGATCGTCGAAGGGATTGAGAGCGTCCATCGGACCTCCTGGCAGTAGGGATTAGCGGTGGGCGTCGGCGGCGACCAGGGGTTGCCAGAGCCGGACCAGGCCGTCGAGCAGGCCTCCGCGCCACCAGAGGGCATCATGGCCCCCATCGATCTCGCGATAGTCGAGCGCGTGGCCCTGCTCGCGCAGGCGCGGGACCAAGGCCCGGGAGGCTTCGAGGATGGCCGGCTCGCGCAGCCCCGCCTCGATGAACAGCCGCAAGGGATACCCCCTCCCCCGCCCGCTTTCCAGCGCCTCGAACAGTCGGCCTGGTTTGCCGCGTTGCGGCCACCAGAAGGAACCGGACTGGCTCAGCGCGCAGCCGAAGCGCTCCGGCCAGTGCAAGGCGGCATAGAGCGCCGCCAACCCGCCAAAGCTCTGCCCGGCGACCACGGTCGAGGTGGCCGACTGGGCATGGGGCGCCCAGTCGCGCACCTGGGGTAGCAGCTCTTCCTGCAGCGCCAGCCAGAACTCGGGATTGCAGGGCAACTCGCTACCACGCAGGGCGCGATCGCTGTGGTCGATCAGCAGATAGACCGCTTCCGGCAACTGGCCGGCATCCGTGAGCTCTTGCAACGGCACGCCGATGGGCATCGTCTGGGCCCAGAATTGCCCATCCAGCAGAATGGCCAGCGGCCGCTCCATAGGGGTGGTATTACCGGTAGCGAAGAGCCACACCGGGCGGCTGTTGCCCAGTCTGGCGCTGTCCCACTGGAACTGCTGCAGGCTCGGCCAGGCCGCGGGAGACAGGGTGCGATCGGTGTCGAAGGCCGCCCAGGCCGGTTGCGCAGGCGCATCCGGCAGATGCACGCCCGACACCGCCAACCCGCGGCCACCCTGCCAGGCGCGGCGGGGATTGAGCCGGTCGGCCTGGGCCAGGGGAAAGACGCTGCGCCACCAGAGGCGGATGCCCTGGAGATCAGGCTGGACCTCGCCTTCGAAGGGCGCCGGCTCCCCACTGGGGATCAGGCAGTAACTGCCGCGCCAGCGACCCTCCAGCTCGGTCTCCCACGCCCAGACATCGGTGCCTGGCAGACGCCGCAGGCTCTGCGGCAGGCCCGGTTGATGGTGGTCGGTGACCCCGGTGATATTGAGCCAGACCCGCTGGGTACCGGAGCGCTCGGCCAAACCCTCGGGATCGCGCCAGACAAAGGTCAGGCGATAGCGCCCGCCCACGGTGGGTTCGATCAGCGGCGTGCCGCGGCAGGCGACGGCCTGCCACCAGGACTCGCTGCCCACATCGTCCCGCTGGAAGAGTGAATCTTTCATCGCATCTCAGTGCATCGTGGAAGAGATCGTCATGGCCTGTATCGCGCCGACCGACCCGAGCTTGGCCCGGGTCGGCCTGGACCTCAGAAGTCGTAACGCGCGCCGACCATCACGCTACGCGAGGGGCCCTGGAAGTTGAAGGTGGAGACCGAACCTACGCGCGACCAGTATTCCTTGTCGAGGAGGTTGTTCACGTCCAGGGTCGCGGTGAGTTGTTTGGTGACCGGATAGGAGAACTTGGCATCCACGGTGGCATAGCCGGGGGCGGACACGGTGACGTTATTGTTGGTCTGCGAGAAATCGCTCATCGCGGTCACCCCACCGCCGATGCTCAACCCGGTTAACGGACCACCGGCCAGGGTGTACTTGGTCCACAGCGAGGCCATGTGCTTGGGCATGCTTTCGAAGAGGGTATTGGCCACACCGCTGAGATTTTCGCTGCGCATGTATGTATAGCCGGCCAGCACCTCCCACTGCTCTGTCAATTTGCCGCTGGCCTCAATCTCGGCGCCCCGTACCCGCGTCTTGCCCGAGTTGGTGTAGAAGCCGGTGGAGGTACCGTTCGGGTTGAGCAGCGCGCTGGCGCGATTTTCATCTGTGAGCTGGAACAGTGACAGGCGAGTATTCAGGTCGCCGTGGAAATAGCTGCCCTTGATACCGGTCTCGTACTGCTCGCCTTCGCGCGGATCGATAGGACTGCCGTCTGCTTCTAGGTAAGAAGTTTGCGGCTTGTAGACCCTTGAGTAGCTGGCATAGAGCGAATGATGATCGTCTAGGTCATAGACCAGGCCTGCGTAGGGCGTCACATAGCCGTCGTGGCTCTGATCGGCAGGCGCGTTACGTTCCGGGGCGCTCGCGGTGGCGAAGGTCCTAGTATTAGCCTCACCGCGGTACCAGCCGATCCGGGCGCCACCGATCAGCGCTAGTCGCTCTAGTGGGCGGAAGGTCAGCTTGGAATAGAGACCGAATTCCTTCTCATCGCTATTGACCCGGGTTTGATAGCTCTTCGCCGGCTTGGCAAACAGTGTCGGCCCATAGGTCGCAAGATTGATGCTACCCAGATTGATGTTGCCATTGCGATAGTCGGTGTCGTAATGCTTGTAATCAGCACCTACGACGAACTCACTGACCTGTCCCAACGCCTCGAATGGCTGGCTGTAGCTGGCGTCGAGCGAGTAGGCATCCTGCCCGAAATCGCGGTTGCTGGCCTGGAGTCGATAGGCGTCGTTGTTCTGGGCGGTGAAGGCATAGAGGTAATCCGCTTCCCGATGCGACGCCCGCGCGGCGATGCGCCCATAGCCGCCGTTATCGAATCTGTGGGTCAGCTCGAAGATGCCGTCGGTGGTCTTGCCGTCGAAGTAGTTCCAGTCCGCCCCCAGGAAGCGCGACTGGCTGAAATCCAGCAGATTGCCCTGGGTATCGGTGGGATAGCCGTTGTGCGGGGTGAGGTTCTTGACCTGATGGATCAGGCCGAAGGAGATCTGGGTGGCGTCGGACAGGTCGATGTCCAGATCGCCGTAGTAGCTCTGGTCGGTATTGGCGTTGTAATCCACCTCGCCATTGCTGTCGGCGCGGGAGGCGACGAAGCGGCCACGGACGTTCTTGCTCGCGGTGAGCGGACCGGCCAGGTCGATTTCCTGGTAATTGGTGTCCCAGGAGCCGTAGCGCCCGGTGATATGCCCCTGGAATTCGTCGGTGCCGCGCTTGCGCACCATGTTGACGATACCGCCCAGTTCGCTGGTGCTGTTGAACAGCCCCGAGGGGCCGCGCATGATCTCGACCCGGTCGAAGGGCGAGAGGATGGGCACGGTACCGAAGATGCTGGTCATGGGCGCCGGCAGGCCGTCGATGTTGTATTCGTCGTACTCGTAGCCGCGCGAATAGATGGAGGAACGCCCGCTGTCGTTGGTCAGCACCCGCAACCCGGCCGTGGACTTGGCCAGCTCGTCCAGGGTGTTGAAGTTGCGATCCTTGATGTAGTCGCTGGTATAGGAGGTGATCGACTGGGGAATGTCGCGCAGGGCGGCCGGCGTCTTGGTGCCCACGGTCGCCGAATCCACGGTATAGCCGCCGGTCTGTTCCGAGGGCGCCATGTCGTAGAGGCGATTGCCTTCGATGGTCAGGGTGTCCAGTTCCGTGGCGTTCTGCTCGGCCACCGTGGCGGCCAGGGCCGTCAGCGGAAAGGGAATCAGCGCGCCGATCAGGAGCAACTGACGAAGGGCCGCGCGAGGAAGGCGGATGGGCTGGCAGAGGGTTCCTTGGGTGTTCATGGTGATCCTTGTGACCGTGGCGTTGCAGCCGACGCCGTGCACTTGAAGGCTGCTCTTCGCGGCATCGCGCGAGGGCCAGCACTTTAAATGATAAAAACTCTCATTATCAAATGTTACGTTAAGTAATAGCTGTTTGCATTGCGGCGAACAGGCAGCCGTGATCCACGCCTGGTACTGCGGGCGCAATGGAGAAGAAAGGAGGGAGAAAGCCGCGGTCGAACGTGCACGGTCCGACCGGAGGGGAATCAGGCCTGGCTTGAGCAGGCCCCAGAGAAGCCGGCGAAGTCGTTAGAGACCGGACACCGCGGGGGTCTTGGCCGCCACCTGACCGATCACCGGGCTGGGCAGCCGGCAAACGATCTCACCGATGGCATTCATGCGTGCCAGACCACCATCGCCCTTGCAGGCGTGATAGTCGGCGAGGTGTTCGGAAGGCGAGTTGCGCAGCCCCTGATCGAGCGCAACCACCAGAGCGATGACGCCCAGCCCCAGGACGACGAGTTCGAGCGTGCTGCGGGTACGATACCAGTGGATCGGTCGCGAAGGGCTCATGGCGGCTCCAGGGAGAGGCGAGTGATGGCGAAGTGGCTTCCTACTCTAATCCTCCTGGCCCGGATGTAAACAGCCGTTGCGCGCCTGGGCGATAGCGGTCATCCGCTCGCCCAGGGGTGTTGTCCTGCGCCCGGGCAAGGCCTTGCCATGGCCTTCTTACCTCATCCCCTGGGCACTCCGACTCGCGAGGCGCCAGGAGCGGCCCCCGCGATCAGTGACAGCAGCCGCTGTGCCCGCCCGTATCGCGCTCACCTCCCCTCCTCTGCTACCGGTCCGAAACCGACAGCGGACCGAGGACGAGACTCAGGGATTTTCCTTGCTGGGCGTCTTGATGTAGCCGGGCACGGCGGAATCGGGAGGCGAGTGGCGCCCTTCGCTGGCTGCGGCGTCATTGGCCTGGGCACGGTCTTCCTGGGCCTTGGTCTGCTCCTGGGCAGCCCGGTCGACCTTGCCTTCGGCAGCCTTTTCCTCGGCCTTCTGGCTATGGACCTGAGCCTCCCGGGCATGGTCTTCGGAAGTCTTGTCGCACGCCGCCAGGGTTGCGGCAGTAGCCAGTACGAGGGAGCACAGCAGAACTTTCGACATCGGGTATTCCTGTGAAAAGAGACCTTTCAGAGACCTGGAGAAGCACTGGTTGGTTTCTGACCCGCCGCACCGGCTTTGCGACCTGAGGTGTCCGTCGCACGGTGGGCGTGGCGGAACCCGCATGCCTGCCCAGCGAGCTGATAGTCGTCGAGCGCCTGAACCGCACCGCCAGGCTCTAGCGCGCGCATCTGATCATTATCGACAACAGCTGGTCGCCCGGCGAAGGCCGCACGTCCGCAGACGATGCGGAAAGGTCGGGTGATACGACTAGGCTGCGGAGCTGTTGGCCATGGACAGGCATCGAGACGCGCCATGACGTCTGCCGCCGTTGGCCTCCTGCCTCAACATCGCCAATAAAGCAGGGAACAACCATGACGCTTCTTCAACGGGTAGTCGGCGGCATCGCTCTCCTGGTGTTTCTGCTGCTGGGCATCGTCGCCGTGAGCTTCAACAGTACCCAGTCCATCCATGAACGGCTGACGGTCATCACTGAGCAGTCCGCCCCGCTCGGCCAGGCGGTCGGCGAAATCAACGTGCAGCTGCTGAGCGCCAACCAAGCCCTGCTCGGTCTGCTAGCCGAGTCCGATACCGCTCAGATCGCCACGCGCGAACAACAATTCCACCAGCAATTCGCCAACTACCTGCAGCTGCACCAGCGCCTGCCGGCGCTGTTGCGCGACCACGAGCAACTGGTCCAGGCACTCGATCAAGAGCAGAAACTGGGCAATGCCTACGGCCAGCAGGCGAAAATCCTCATCGACAGCTACCGCCAGCTGGTCACCGTGCGCCGTGAAACCCGGACCCTGCAGGGCTATGCCACGCCCGAGGCCAATCGACTGTCCAGCTACCTGCAGGCCTACAGCGCACAACGGAAGGCGGAAGGCGCCACTTCGGCGGTCCGTGCCGCCCAGTTGCTGTTGATCGAAACGGACAAGACCTACGCCGCCTTCGCCGCCCAGGCGGCACGCGTGGATCTGCCGAGCCTGGCCGTGGCGCTCAACCAGCAGCAGGATGTCATCACCGACCGGCTGCGCGATCTGGCCGCCCTCGACGAGCGCAACGCGCGTATCGTGGGCGTGATGGTCACGCGCCTGCTGCACGAGATGACCGCGCCCGATGGGCTGCGCCAGGCCTATGAGCGGCAGGCCGCGGCCGAAGCCCAGTTCGACGACCAACGCCAGCGTACCAGCACGGCGCTGCAGGCGACCCTGGATGCCCTGCGCACCCTCAGCGGCGGGGCCGTCGCCGTGGCGCAGCAAGCCAAGAACGATACCGATGCCAGCGTGGCCACCAGTCGCCAGGTACTCTTAATCGTCGCCCTGCTGGCGATCTGCGCCGCCGTGCTCATCGGCCTGTGGGTCGCGCGCGGCCTGCGGCGTCCGCTGCAGGCGTTCCGCGAATCGCTGCGCCAGGTCACGGCTGGCGATCTGCGGGTCCAGTTCGATGTGAGTCGCAACGACGAATTCAGCGAGCTGGGCGGCTATCTCAACGAACTGATCCGCTCGCTGCAAACCACGGTGACCACCCTTACCCAGTCGGCCGACGACCTCCGTCGTACCGCCCAGGCCAATGCCGACATCAGCGCCAGCACCACCCGCGCCGTGGAGGAGCAGACCGAACGCCTCGGGTCCGCCGCCTCGGCGATGACTCAGATGGAAAGCACCGTGGCCGAGGTGGCCCAGCGCGCGCTCGACACCAAGGATGCCGTGGACCACACCTTCGAGCTGAGCACCACGACCGGCACCACCGTCGCCGAGACCATCGACAGCATCCAGCGCCAGGCCCAGCAGATCCAGGTCGCCGCCCAGGCCACCGATGAACTGCAGGGCTATGGCCAGAGCATCGACGGCATCGTCGATGCCATCCGCAATATCGCCGAGCAGACCAACCTGCTGGCGCTCAATGCCGCCATCGAAGCCGCCCGCGCCGGTGAACAGGGGCGCGGCTTCGCTGTGGTCGCCGACGAGGTACGCTCCCTCGCCAGTCGCACCCAGAGCTCCACCAGCGAGATCCAGCAGCAGATCGAACAGATGCAGCAGAAGATCCACTCGGTAGTGGACATCATGGGGGTGAGTCGCGCCCACTCCGGGGAGTGCGTGCAACTGGCCTCCTCCACCCGCGAAGCTCTGCAGAACATGAGCCAGGCGGTCGGCACCATCCGCGAGATGAACACCCAGATCGCCGCCGCGACCGAAGAGCAGAGCGTCACCGTGCAGCAAACCAGCCGCATGATGGTGCAGATCAACGACGCCGCGCTCCGGGCTGCAGAAGGCGCCGAGCGTGCCGCGCACAGCAGCGAGGACCTTTCGCTCATGGCCAGCCGGCAGCGCGAGCTGCTGCAACGTTTCAGTGTCTGATCGGGGATCGACTCATGTTCAAGCCAACGCTTCGTCTCCTCGCCGGTTTCATGCTGGCCGCCACCTGCGTCAACGTGGCCCAGGCCAGTGCCCCGTTGATCGGCGTTTTGACCTCCAAGCGCGACAACTTCCGTACCGCGCTGATCAATAATGTCGAGGAACGCGCCCGTACCCTGGACGCCGATCTGTTCCTGGAAAACGCCAGTAGCGACAGCGCCTTGCAGCTACGCCAGTACCGCAACCTGATCGCCGCCCGGGTCGATGCGGTCATCGTCAATCTCATCGATGACAGCAACACCCAGGAGATGCTGTCCCTGGCGATGAGCAGCAAGGTGCCGCTGGTGTTCATCAACTATCGCCCCAACGTCTCGCCGTTGCCGGCCTATGCGGGCTTCGTCGGTTCGGACGAGGTGGAAGCCGCGACGATGCAGATGGAGGAGCTGGCCCGCCGCGCCGGCTACAAGGGCAAGGTGGCGATCCTGATGGGCGAATCGCACCACCCGGCGACCAAGCTGCGTACCGAAAGCGTCGAGAAGGTGGTGGCCAAGTACCCGGACATGCAGGTCGTGGTTAAGGCCTCGGCCAACTGGCAGCGCAGCGAGGCTACCGATCTCGTCATGCAGTGGGTCAACAAGGGCGTGGCCTTCGACATCGTCGCCGCCAACAACGACGAGATGGCCATCGGTGCGATCCGGGGTCTGGAAAAGGCCGGCAAGCCACTGGCGCAATACCTGGTGGGCGGCATCGACGGCACGCCCGACGGGTTGCAGGAAATGCGCGCGGGCAAGCTGGCGGTCAGCGTCCTGCAGGATGCCAAGGGCCAGGGCGAAGGCGCGGTGGACATGGCGCTGCGCCTGGCCAATGGCCCCACCAGCAACACGCTCACCCAGGTGCCCTTCCAGCTGATCACCCCGGACAACCTGGCGTCTTTCTAGCCCTTGGCCGCAGCGGGGTCGTCCTTCTTCGGCGGCCTCGCCTCGCGCTTAACTGCGCGCCCTGCCCGTTCCGGCACTTGGCACGCCCCGTTCAGAATCGCCAGCTGAGTCGAGCCTTGAGGTCCTGGTCCTTGGTCCGGCCACTTAGTTGCCCGTCATAGCCCAGGCCTAGCGACACCGTCTCGCTCAGCGCCATGTCCAGCGCGCCCTGCATCACGGCGGACTCACGCGCGATGGGCGCCCCCATCAGTTTGAGATCCGGGCCACCGGCGAAGGCCGCCTCGTGCTCGGGCGTGGTATCACCATAGGCATGGCGCCAGCCCAGGGTGGCGCTCGGCACCACCTTCCAGTCACCTAGCGGTTTGCTCGCCAGGCGCAGACCGAGGGTGCTGAAGGTCACGTCGGTGTTCTGCCGCGGATTGTCCAGCGCCAAGGCACCACTGCGCTCGTGGAAGCCGTCGGTCCGCAGGTGCACCTGGGCCAGGTTGGCGAAGGGCGAGAGGTTCAGGCTGCCCGCGTCGATCCGATAGGCCAGTTCGCCAAAGGCCTGGGTGGTGTCGGCGTCATAGTCCGGCGCCAGGTGCTGATTGCTGCCGAGGACCGCCAGGTCGCGCTGCGCCGCCACCGAATGCCAGCTGTGGGCCAGGCCCAGCTTGAGACTAAAGGCATCCCAATGCTGGCCGGCATAGAGCCCCAGGTGGTAGTTGGTGCTGTCGAGCGAGCCGGATTCGTCGCGCAGATCCAGATCGGTATGACCCAAGCCCACCAGCCCCCCGACGCGCCAGCCGTTGTCCAGCGGGATGTCACTGCCAATCAGCAAGCCATGGCTGTGGCTGTCCAGGCTGCTGGCGTCGTGACTGCCGTCGTTGCGGCCCCAGGCACCGAGCGCCTGGGTCCAGACCAGGCCGCGCTCGGGGCTGCCGGCCAAGCCCTGGATGCCGGAACCGGACGGAGCGTCGTCCTGGGCGTCGTGCAGACGCTCGGCCATGGCGTTGCGTACCAGGCGGCTGTCCTCCACCAGCACCGTCTTGGTCGAGGCATGTAGTTCGTTGCCCAGGCTCTGGAAGGTCGAGCGAGCACCAGTGGCATTGGTCGCGACGACCTGATTCCACAGCGCATTGCCGGCGCCGGCCTTATCCAGCCCCTCTGCAGCGGACCGGGCATTGCGGCCATCGGCCAGGTCGGCGAAGGCCACGCCATTGCGTGGCAGGCTTAGGATCGCCTGGTTAGCGCTGTAGCTCAGCGTCGGGGTGAGGAAGGCGAAATCGGATTGGATCTGCCCAAAGCGACCGCTCAGGCGGTTACCGGCGCTGAGTAGCTGATAGCTGCCCAGGGGCTGCCAGTAGGGGCTGGAAACCAGTGCCAGGGTGGCGCCGTTGACGGCGATGCTGCCCGTGGCGACCAGGCGATCGGCGCGGTTGCTGGCACCGGTCTCGACCTGATAGATCGAGCCTTGGTCGAGGGTGGCGTTGCCGTTGACGTCGAGCTGCCCTACCGAGTTGCCGGGAGCGAGAATGCCGCCCTGGGCGACGTGAAGACTGGCCAGACTGCCGTTACCGCCCAGGGTGGCGCCGGTATTGACGGTGACCGCCGAGTTGCCGAGGTTGCCATTGATGGCCAGGCGACCCTGATCGATGCGGGTGGTACCGGCGAAATCGCTATTGCCGGTCAAGCTCAGGGAGCCGACCCCGGTCTTCACCAGGCTGCCAGTGCCATGCAGTCTGTTGGCTAGGCTGTCGTTGACCGACTGCTCCAGTATCAGGGTGGCGTTGTCGGTGATGTCGCCGCTGCCGAAGGCCTGGGCATGGCCACGCAGGGTACCGCCATTGATCAGCGTGCCACCGCTGTAGATGTTGAGACCAGTGAGGGTGAGTTCGCCACTGCCATTCTTGGTCAGGCTGCCGCTGCCACCGATGTTGTTGCGCCAGGCATCGAGGACGTTGAAGCCACCCTGGCTCGCATCCATGTTGACGCTGACGTTGCCGTTAAAGGCGCCGTAGCCATCGGCCGCAGCCATCAGGTTGAGCCGACCGTAGCCGTTGGATTCGTCGATGACCACATAGCCCGAGGACAACTCGGTGCTAGCCAGGATGTCGCGGCGCTGGCTGGCGCTGAGATAAGGGAAGCGCGTTTCCAGCAACACCTCGGCATTGACCGGTACCACCGGCGCCAGATTGGTCGGGCCAACGGGGGCGAAGCCGTAGGTCATGCGGGCGGTGTACAGCGCCCGGTCCCGCGCGTGCTGCGACTGCTGGTCGGTAGCCGGATCGACTTGAGCCACGCAGTTGTTGATGTCGCCGCCACACTGCTGAGCGAAGTAGGCCTGGGCCTGGGCGAAGGCATCGCTGCGCAACTGGGCGTTGTTGACCAGGTTGTCGATGGCGAAATAGGTAGCGGTGATGCGCCCACCGATCACATCCAGCGGCGAGTGCATGCCGGCGACGATGCGATTGTTGCCCAGCTCAGAGGCGCGGAAGAGTTCCTCTCCCAGGCGCTGAGGCACGGCGTAGCCGTAGCCGATGCCGGCCAGATAGGCCGCATTGGTATGGCCGCTGGGAAAGCCGCCATCGCTCGCGGGCGTTTGGCTGCGCGCCGGACGCAGGGACGGCGCCACGATGTCTTCGCTGGTTTGCCTCCAGGGCCGAGGATACTGATAGAAGTTCTTCGCCGAACTGGTGGAGGCGTCGTCGCGAATCGCCTTGACCAGTTGGGCGACCTTGCCCAGGCGCGAATGGATGTCGCCCGAGCCATTGCCCTGGTCTTCGTACTTGACCGTCTGGGTCGAGGCGTCGAATTGGGGAATGGTGGTGAAGGCTCCCGCGCCGACTCGATAGGCCTCGGCCAAGGGACCCAGGCCACTGATCAGGCTGTAGCTCTGGTCACGACGGTCGTCGTAATAGGCAGCCACTTCCTGGTCGTGGGTACGGGTGTGGGACAGATCGATCACATACTGCACGTTGCGCTGCAGGATGGGCGCGCCCAGGGCGGTCGGGGATCCAGTATTCCAGGTAGCGCCCGGCGTCCAGAGCTTATTGTATCCCGACAGCAGATCGACCCCATTGGTGGCATTGCTACCCGAGCGGCTAGCGGCCTGCACCGACACCGCCAGCAGTGATGCCGTCAACACGGCCGTGATTACCGCGGGTTTATTGCCTGAACGTTTCACCGACTCTTCCCCTTAGCCTCTTTGATACAACTTGTTACAAGTTGTCTGGGGCGGCGAGCCTAGAGGGCAGATGTGACGCTATGACAATTCTTTCGAGGCGGTTTTACGACATCTTATAGAGTACAGAACGGCGACCCAGGGTCGAGGCAGGAAAGGCATGCCCCGGGTCGCTGCCGATAGTGCTGCTGGCTGAAAGCCCTGATCCTGGCCCGGTCCCGGTCACGCAGTCCAGCGCCTGAGCGCTAGCGGCGCCTCAGGGTGTCCAGATCACACCAGAGGTGCAGCTTGGTGACAAAGGTATTGCCCACAGCGACTGCCAGCGGCTCGCGGCCAAAGACCGTGAAGCCTGCCTGTTCATAGAGCGCCTGAGCGGCATGGTTGCCTTCGGTGACCGTGAGCTGAATGACCCTGAGCCTGGACAGCTCCTGCGCATGGGCCAGCAGCTCGTCCAGCAAGGCCTTCGCTATGCCCAGGCGCCGGTACTGGATGGGCACGTACATCCCGAACAGAATCGCCTTGTGCCGGCCCTTTTCCCGCGTCTCGAGGCCAAGGCCGACAACGCCCAGCAGATCCGCGCCATGGGTCGCACCCCAGACCCGCTCGCCCGCCTGGGCGCCTTCCTGCAGACGACCCTCCCACCAACTGAGCGGCAGACTCTCCCGCTCCTGCGGGCTCGAAGTGAAGGCCTCCGGATGTGCGGTGTAAGCCTCCAACATCAGCTGCCGATAGGCCGGAGCCCAGGCCGTTCCCAAGCGCTGGATGTCCATCCTGATCTCCTTCCAAGCGACGATCCCTGAAATGGCATCTAAGCCAGCCCTACTGCACGGCCGTGACGTCGCCAGCTCTCGACCTGCGACAATGTCACGATCCGGCACGTCGTGCGACGCCTGTCCGGCGCTGTCGGCCGCGCCTTCGCTCAGTAGTCGTCGTAGCTGACCCTCCAGAACAGGTCGATGCTACCGTCATCGCGATGGGCCACGATCAGGCCTTCGGTCTCGCCAAAGGCTTCCAGCAACAGTGCCCAGTCCTCACGGCTCGCCGCCAGACGCTCCACGTGCACGTGCTTGTCGAGGATCCCGCGCGCATTGTTGACCAGCCGCGACACTCGCATCGTCAGGCGCTCATAGGAGGTCGGCTGGGGCGGCTGGCTATGAGCCATGGGCACAGGCTCCATAACTGTCTATTTACACAGTAGCCCTCGATCCAGGCGACTGGCAAGTTTCCGGACACCAGCAGAACCGGTGGTGCGGGCAGAGGTGCCCAGCGCCGAACGGCAATTGCCTAACAAGCGTTCTCCTGCACTGACGCCAGACGAACGCTCCAGGCCAAGCACCTCGATTTGCTGACGGCCCCGAGTCAAGGTCATGGATCCTACTCCGCCTGCGTTCGGCTGATCAGCCCCGAGCCATCAGCCAGAATGGCAATAAGCCGTCTATCCAGAGATAACCGCCAGCCATCCCCCCAAAAGCTGTGACATGGATCACTTTTTCACTCTTAAGGTCAGACTAACTCGCAACATTTAGGTTGTCCGTAAAGACGCGCGCCACTGGGCTCATCACTGCACAGATCTGGTGAGCGGCTGGTAGCAAAAAATCACACTCCATCGCGCTAGCTATTCCAGGTGCCCTCTTACACCGATAGGTATTGCGATAACAAAAAATGTATGTCCGGCTGAGGCTCACTCAACCCCGCCCCCTATCCAGGTAGTCACCATGCAGCACAATGGCTGGAATCTTCTCAGCAACATCAGCGTTCGGGCCAAGCTGACGCTTGGTTTCTCCCTACTCATTGGCATGATCCTGCTGGTTGCCTATACCGGATGGCAGGCCACGGACGCTCTGCGCGACCGCAGTGAAAGGATCAGCGATATCTCCGGATTCAGTACCCTGGCGCGCGACATGCGCATCGAGCGGCTCGTCTATATCGTCAAGGCCGACGATACCCAGGCGGCCAAATGGCTGGCCGCGCTCGACAAGATCGAGGCTCAGTTGCAGAGCGTCACGCCCAACTTCAATTCGAAGGCCAACGAAGCCCTGCTGAGCGAAGCCAAGGCCGCCCTCAAGCGCTATCGGGACTTCTACAACCAGGTGGTGACGGCAACCCGCGAACGCGCGGCCGTCCAGCAGGCTGCCACCGCCACGGCGGAAGCGGCCAACACCTATCTGCTGGCCCTAGCCACAGCAGCCAATGCCCAGGAGGGGCGTTTCGAAGACCGCCAGCAGGTGGCGGCCCTCTTCATCGATTTGCAGCAGATGCGCATTGCCCTGCGCAGCTATGCCACCACGCCCGGCAAGGAAAACGAGAGCGCTGCCCACCGCGCCTTGGATGAGATTCAGGCAAAGGTCAAGCTGCTCGGCACGACCAGCGGCCTGCCGACCGAGGCCCTGCAGACACTTGGCAATGAAATCGCGGGCTACCAGCAACGCCTGCAGCAACTGATCACCACCCAGGTACAGGTGGATCAGGGTCAGGCCGGTATCACCACGACCATCACGTCGCTGCTGTCGATTGCCGACAAGCTCACCGCGATCCAGAAGGAATTGCAGCTGACGGATGTAAGCGGTGCACGTCAGCTGTTGCTGGTATGGCTGGCCATCGCGATCGCCCTGGGCCTCATCGGCGCCTGGCTGATCACGCGGTCCATCGTCCATCCCCTGAAGGACACCGTCCTCCTGGCGCAAACGGTCGCCAACGGCGATTTCACCCGTCAGTTGGAAGTGACCCGCAAGGACGAACTGGGCGCGCTACAGATCAGCATGCAGCAGATGACCACCAACCTGCGTGGGCTGATCGGCGAGATGAAGGACGGCGTCGTCCAGGTTGCCAGTGCCGCCGAACAGCTCTCGGCGGTTACCGAACAGACCAGCGCCGGCGTGCAATCCCAGAAGAGCGAAACCGATCAGATCGCCACCGCGATGCAGGAAATGACGGCGACTACCCACGAGGTGGCGCGCAATGCCGGGGCAGCCGCCCGCTCGGCGCTGGAAGCCAGTCAGCAGGCTCAGCAGGGCGACCAGGCCGTCAGCAAGGCCGTCGCCCAGATTGAGCTGCTGGCCAGCGAGATGGTGTCGACCAAGATCGCCATGACCACCTTGCGCGGCCACGCCGACAGCATTGGCGGCGTGCTCGACGTGATCAAGGCCGTGGCCGAACAGACCAATCTGCTGGCGCTCAATGCCGCCATCGAAGCCGCCCGCGCAGGCGAGGCGGGACGCGGCTTCGCCGTGGTCGCCGACGAGGTCCGCGGTCTGGCCCAGCGTACCCGCTCCTCGACGGACGAGATCGCCCAGCTCATCACCGGTCTGCACCAGAGCACCGACCGCATGGCGACGGTGCTCGACCATAACGTGCAGTTGACCGACAGCAGCGTCGGCCTGTCCCGCGAGGCGGGCGAGATGCTCAAGCGGATCACCCAGTCGGTCAAGGACATCGAGTCGATGAACGGCCAGATCGCCTGCGCCGCGGAACAGCAGGGTGCGGCGGGCGAAGAGATCAGCCGCAGCGTCACCACTGTCCGCGACATCTCCGAACAGACCGCTGCGGCCAGCGAAGAGACGGCTTCGTCAAGCCTGGAACTGGCACGTATCGGGGTGCGGCTGCAGGAGACGACCGCTCGCTTCAAGGTCTGAAAAGACCCTAGCCTCCTCCGCGGTGCGGAGGGGGCGAGCCGTCAGGTTCTCCAACTCAACCGCCGGTCATGTGGGCTGAATCTCTAACCGAGAGGCCGGTCACAAAGTGCCATCATATTGCCACCAAACGTCAGCCTTCGGACCTTGCTATTCACCCTGTCAGCCCGGACCCCCTATGAAAACCTCTCCAGAGCTTGGTCGGCTCGTCGATCAGACGCTTGCCGTGCCCGTGGGGCCCTTTTCCTTCGCGCCGGTGCTGGAGCGCTTGTTTCATCAGGACATCCATGAACAGCGTAGCCGCCATCTCACGCGCTGCCTCCTCATCGGGACCCTGAGCTACAACAGCTTCCTGCTCTGGTGGTGGCTGCTGATGGAAGATGCCCTGCCGTGGGCAGCCGGCCAGATGCTGGGAATAGCCACCCCCTTCACACTGCTAGTCATCTGCCTGCTGCGGGTAGTCCCCGTTCGTTGGCGTGAAGCTCTGGCCTTGCTACCGTTCTACGTCGGTCTGCTGGTGGTCTACAACTTGGTGATCAATGGCCCGGCCGGCAAGGAAATGAACCAGACGCTGTTCATTTTCACCTGGCCGCTGATGCTCACCTTCGTCAACACCTGCATGAAGAGCGCTCTGCCGCCTGCCCTTGCGTTCAACGGCTTCGCGCTAACCGTCATCTGCATCGCCGTTCACGAAGCCCCCGTATCGGCCATCGTGGGCGGTTTGATGATCACCAATGCCGTCGTGATGGCGTTCTTTTCCCTTCTGGCCAGTTACTGGCTCAATGTCGAGGGTCGTCGCACCTATCTGTACAAGTTGCGCGAAGAAGTCCGCCTGGCGTCCTTGAATTCGGCCAATCAGGACCTGCAGATCCTCTCGGAAACGGATTCGCTCACCGGCCTCGCCAATCGCCGTCAGTTGCGTCCGCTGCTCGAAGCCTTCTGGCAATCGCGCCTGGCAGGTGAGCAAGGCGCCGTGCTCCTGATCGACGTGGATCATTTCAAGCGCTACAACGATCACTATGGCCACCTCGCCGGAGACGAATGCCTACGCACCGTGGCTACCACCCTGGCAGTAGGCCTAGGCGCTGGCGACCTGGTTGGCCGTTACGGAGGCGAAGAGTTTGTCGTCATCCTAAGGCACGTCGGTCCGGCTCAGGCACTCGCTGCGGCGGAAACCATCCTGCAACGCATTCGTGACCTGCAGATTCCGCATCAGGGGCGTCAAGACGACAAGACCTATGTCACCGTCAGCATAGGCATCGCGCGTAGCGGCATCGTCGGCTTGAGTACCGCGGACGATCTGCTGGATTGCGCGGATCGAGCCCTCTACCGCGCCAAACGCGATGGCCGTGATCGGGTGTTCGAAGGTGGTGTCGAGGCCGTCCTGGGTGCGCCTCTTGAGCATGCGGCATTGCTCACGCCGGACGATGTCCGCAAGGGACTCGCCAGTAATGAATTCCTGCTGCACTACCAACCCATCTATCGCGTTCAGCCGCAGCAGGTGATCGGCTATGAGGCGCTGCTGCGCTGGAACCACCCCACCCTCGGCATGGTATCGCCGGACATCTTCATTGCGCTGGCCGAACAGGGCAACTTCATCATCGCCCTGGGCGAATGGGTAGTGAAGGAGGCCTGCCTGGCAGCCAGCCAGTGGTCGCCTCACCTGAGCGTTTCCATCAATCTTTCACCGCTGCAGTTCGCCGACCCCATGCTGCACGAACGGGTATCCGCGGCGCTCAGGCTCTCCCGTCTCGCCCCCAGTCGGCTGGTCCTGGAAGTCACCGAAGGCGTGGAACTGGTCATAGATACCAAGACCCGTCAGTCCTTCGCCCTCCTCCAGTTGCTGGGCATCCGCATGGCCCTGGATGATTTCGGCAGTGGCTATGCTGGATTGGGCCCCATCCTGGAGCTGCCCTTTCAGCTGATCAAACTTGATCGCCGGATTCTGGCGATCAAGGATGAAGAACAGCGCGGCCAGGTCCTGACTTCCCTGCTGTTGCTCGGCGAGGCCATGAAACTGGAAGTGCTCTGCGAGGGTGTGGAAACTGCTGATCAGTTGGCGCAGCTGCGACACCTGGGCGTGCGGCTCGCCCAGGGCTATCTGCTGGGCAGACCCGAGGCAGATCCGGATGGCCAGGAGCGGCAGCTTACGGCGTCTCTGGAAGCCTGACGCGCAATAACCAGCCACTGCCCTCGACTCGTTCCGAGCGGCGACCACGACGCCCCACCACAGACTGCCTAGGTTTTGTACGAAAAATGCCTACGCTCGGTGACGCTTCGTTGAAACAGGCTTCGGAATGCTCATTTACCGCTCGTAAACTCCGCTTCCTCAGCCTTTTTCGCCTCGCCTGACCTTCGCTCGGCGATTTTTCTTACAGAACCTAGAAGATCGCCATTCCGTCCAGCACCGCCGTGTAGAGCGCGGTTCCGTAGGTCACCACACCGAGAGGCACCCCGACGGCAGCGCCCAGGATCAGTGTGCAAACCAGCAGCGCCAGCAATGGGATTCCGAACACTGGCTGCGCGAGGAAAGAGCCATGACTGCCCTGCTCCACCGTCTTCGCCTGGGGCGTACCGGTCGGGCTGTCGGCTGCGGAACGGGAGCGCTTGGAAGGGTCAGGTTGCTGCCGCCCAGGCCTGGCCTTGCCCTCCATCTCGATAAGATCGGCGATATCGGCGAGCGTGCCGTTGTTGCGGGTGATCTGCTCGTGGGCAGCGCGGAGCGAATCGGGCTTGGCGGTGCGGCCCGCGCCGCGGGGAGGTCTTCGTGAGGCAGTCATACGTACGAGAAAAGGCTGAGAAGGTACTAAGAATGACACAGGTCGATGTTAAGGTTATTAACCTTACCTGTCAGAGTAGCCAATTGCCACTACGTCCTTTTTTGCAGCGAGACTTCGTTGGATACGCCATTCGCTCAATGCCTGCCGGACAGTCAGGCGCTCCTGGCTCCGTTGCCAATCCTCCGCAGGGTGTGAGGACCTACCATCTTGGCTAAAGGCTGATCAAGGCAGCTTTACGAGAACCCTTAGCGCTTGGACCTGGGAGGCAGCCCCTGGTAACTCGCTCCGCTAGCCTCCTCATCAGCTGCGAGCTCCGCCATGGCCAGGCGCGTGGCTTCAATCAGATCTTCTTCGGAGTAATCCGCGAACTCCTCCTCCGGCAGATCCAGTCGCTGCTCATGCTCATCGAACGGATGCAATTCAAGGCCTTCGGCGGGACCCTCTTCAAGATGCCGAATCAGCGTATCCATAGCGCCTTCCTCATTCGCTCCGGCAAGGCAAATGGTCTTGTTCATGCACGCCTGGGGCAAGGAGTCGTAGGCAAGGGTCTGCTCATAAACAGGTACCGCTTCCCCACTGCCCTCGGCGTTGAGGGTCAGCGAAGCCATATCACGCACCAGTTCAAGGGTGTCCACTTCACCAGTTCGGTAAAGCTTCAACAACCGGGCATCTGCGTACCCTAGCAGGAGGAAACCCTCTGTCACTTCGCTGCTATCTGGGCTCATTGCCGTGCTCCGTGATGGTGTGAAGAAAGTGCACCCTGAGGTGGCGGGTCGGTTAAGTAGAACGCACCCAGATCGTAAGATCTTGCGGTATGCAAGCCTTCTTCTCGACTCATGGCCTGACACGGCAAGGATCGTCACGCCTCTGCCACATCATTCAGTGGGCAAGCGGCAGTGTAACTAGGGATCAAACGTACCGATCGCGGCCTTTCAAACACCCTGAAACGCAAAAACCCTCCTTGCGGAGGGTTTCTGGTGAAGATGGTGGGTCGTGTGGGATTCGAACCTACGACCAATTGGTTAAAAGCCAATTGCTTTTGATCCACCGCTACACCCAGGCGCGACGCACCTCTCAGCGAAAACAAGCGGCCTCTAATGAACCCATTAGAGGCTGCAAATTTGAAAACTACATCCAAGATTTCTGGCAAGGGTGGCACCGGAAAAACAACGTCGGTAGCCAACCTAGGCGCGTTCTGTGCCGATGCAGGGCTGCGCACCCTACTGATCGATCTGGATCCTGTCCAGCCTTCCCTCTCGTCCTACTACGACCTCATAGAGCCCGCCTCCTGCGGCGTCTTCGAGCTGATCGCCAGCAACGAGACACGCCTCGACCGCATCGTCTCCAAGACGAATATCCATAACCTGTCGCTGATCTATTCCAACGATCCGCACAACCACCTGATCAACCTCCTCCTGCAGGCGCCTGATGGCCGGCTTCGCCTGGCTCATCTCAAGGACATCTTCCAGGACGACTTCGACCTGGTGCTGATCGATACACAGGGCGCCCGTACCGTTCTCCTCGAGATGGTGATGCTCGCTTCGGATCTCGCCGTCTCCCCCCTCCCCCCCGAAATGCTGTCTGCCCGCGAATTCAACCGCGGCACTCTCCAGATGTTGGAGGGACTTCGGCCCTACGCTCGCCTTGGGCTGCCGATACCGCCCATCAAGGCCGTCGTGAACGGCCTTGATCTCACCTCAGACGCTCGCCAGCTGGATGCGACGATCCGCCAGACCTTCAGAGATCATCCCGACATTCAGGTAACGAGCACCATCATTCCTAAGGCGGTCGTCTACCGAGAGTCCGCGACCCGTGGTATCCCAGCTCACCGTCTTGAATACCGCCAACCCTCGGATCGTAAGGCTCCTGCGGCCCTGCAGGTCATACGTGACCTCGCCATCGAACTCTTCCCTGAGTGGACTGATCGCTTCACGGCCCTAGACGAAGCTGCCGTGCATGCCCTGGTGAAAGAGGGCAAGTGAATGGATGCCAACAAGCAGAAGATCCTGGAGCGGGTTGCCAAATGCTTCGCTCTAGCCAAGGACGCCGGCGCCGCGCCGAACGAAGCTGAAATCGCGCTGCGTCAAGCGCGCAAGCTCATGCAGCAGCACAACCTCATGGACGCTGACGTCCAGGCGGTGCTGGCCAGCGAGTCAGTCGTTGCCACCGGCACCCGCAAAGCGCCCGCCCATTGGCTTCACCAGCTTGCACTGGTGTGCGCCCAGGCATTCGATTGCGACCCCCTGGCCTTTCGCGATCAGCGCCTGGGCTGGGCTTTCAAGTTCGTCGGTATTGGTGTCGGGCCTGAGATGGCCAGCTACGCCTATTCCGCGCTCCACCAGCAGCTCCTGGCCGCGCGCAAGGTCTTCGTCCGCAGTCAAACGCGCTGCAAGCTGGCCACAAAACGCCGTCGTGGCCAGGTCTTCGCCGAAGGCTGGATCGAAGCGGTCAGCTTCAAGGTCCACCAGTTTGCCAAAGGCAAGCCAGATGAGACCCAGCGCGTCATCGATGCCTACCTGGCCGTTCACCATCCGGACCTGACCACCGTGGAGCTTGAGCACCTGGAGGCCAAAGGCCACGATGTGCGAGCGCGCTATCAGGGCTACGAGCTGGGGACTCAAGCACAGCTCCACCGCGGCGTTGGCCAGCGCGGCGACCAAGTTGCGCTGGGAGGTCGGCCATGAGCGTCGTTCAGCTCTTGGAAGCCCCCGCCCACGATCACTCCGTGCATGTCTCAGACGCTGAGCGCGTAGCGGCCGGCTTGGTCCCACCTCACTCTCAAGAAGCCGAGCAGTCCGTCCTGGGCGGACTGATGCTCGACAACAGCACCTGGGACCTGATCGCTGACGTCCTACTGGAAGAAGACTTCTTCTTCCGGCACCACCAGCTCATATTTCGGAGAATCGGCCTGCTCGCCTCACAGTCGCGGCCCTTCGATGTCGTGACTCTTGCCGAGGTGATGCCCGACATCGACGAGGTAGGCGGCCTTGCCTATCTGGGGACCTTGGCCAAGGACACCCCCTCGGTGGCCAACATTGTCGCCTACGCGGAGATCGTCGCCCAGCGCGCGCATCTGCGCCGCCTGATCCTGCTGGGCTTTGCCAGCAGCCGCGAGGCGTCAGCACCAGGTGCCAATGCCGCCGAAGTGCAGGAGCAGACAGAGCAGCGGCTGTTCGCGCTTGGCCAAGACCGCAAGGGCGCTGAGTTCTGCAACGTCACGGCAACGTTGAGCAAGCTGATCGACACCATCGACGAGCGTTTCAACAACCCTATGCCGGTGACGGGCGTTCCTTCAGGTCTTACCGACCTCGATACCCTCACCTCGGGATGGCAGGACACCGACCTGATCATCGTCGGTGCCCGTCCTGCCATGGGCAAGACCGCCTTCTTGCTCAACTGCATCACCAAAGCGCTCCACCATGCGCTTGGCAAATCGGTACAGGTCTACAGCCTGGAAATGCCGGCTGAACAGCTGATGCTCAGGCTAGTGGCGATCATCGGGCACATCGATGCTACGAAGCTCAAGCTTGGGCAGTTGGAGGACGAGGACTGGCCGAAGCTAACCATGGCGGTCAACACCATCAACGGCTTTGGCGATCGCCTGGTCATCGACGACCAGGCTGGCTTGTCCCCCACGATGCTGCGTGCCAGAGCCCGTCGCGCCGCGCGTCGTTTCGGCCCGCCTGCGCTGATTCTGGTCGACTACCTGCAGTTGATGCGCTGCGAAGGCCAGGAGAACCGCGCCAACGAGATCGCCGAGATCTCTCGCTCGCTCAAGGCGCTCGCCAAAGAGATGAAGTGCCCTGTCATCGCGCTATCCCAGCTCAACCGGGGACTAGAGTCCCGGCCGAACAAGCGCCCTGGCCTTGCCGATCTACGTGAGTCAGGCGCCATCGAGCAGGACGCGGACGTGATCATGTTCCTGTACCGCGACGAGTACTACCACCCGGAAACCGAGTTCAAGGGGATTGCTGAGCTGATCGTTGGCAAACACCGCAACGGCGAAGTCGGCACGGTCCGCGCCGCCTTCATCGCCAAGCAGACGCGCTTCGAGAACCTGAGCGCGCAGGCCTGGCAGGAGATGAACGCATGATCCTCGATGCCCTCGTGCCCATTACCGATGAGTCGCAACCCTCTTCCCTGCCCTTCCCCTCGATCGTTCGCCGGCGGGAGCCGGCAAGGAGCTGCTCGATGAGCCCGCAAGCTATGTTGTCTGGGGTTACTCACCAGTGCCGCCACTGCGGCCATCACTTTTGCCGTCGCTCCCTAACGCCAGATGAGCTCCTCGTCTGCAGCGTATGCCATTCGTTCGATGTAGAGCCGCTGGAGCCTGTAGAGCAGCCCGAGCCTGGCCCTTACCACGAAACCACCGTGGTATTCCGCGTCGCCGGCTCCCGCAATGACGCGGCAGGGCTGATCAAGACCCTGGATCTGCTGTTCAAGGACGATGGACTTGCCGAGATCGTTGCCATTGAGTCGGGTAACCAGCTCCAGCACCGGGCGGGAGGCCAATGACATGCTCCCCTATCACACCCCGGAACAGGATCTCCCCTCTCATACCGGTCGCGAACGTGACCGGAAGAGGCTGGATGCAGCGCTGAACGACTTCCTGGCCAATGGTGGCCAGGTCGTTGAAGTGAAGCCCACCGAGCGCGCCGCCGGCGGTCCCAGCTTCGTCATCAGCGCGCAGCGCGAAGAGCTGCGCCAGCTGGCCGAGGCCAAGCCGGCGACCGAAGCCTCCGAAGAGGATCTGGTGCGGCTCCTTCGAGCCCGCGCCTTGCTCGGAGATACCCTGCGTACCGCGTCCAAGCGCCTACAGCAGCCCCTGGAGCGTTGTCATGCCCTTGCCAGAGCGCATCGCCTGCCTTTCAAAGTCGGGTACGTGAAAGGGGGTAGCCGCTCATGACGACGCCCGCCCATGCCCTACGCGGTGCCAACAAGAACCTGCAGGACCTGGTGGCCTTCGCCCTGGATGAAGGCTGGATCGTCGCTCGTACCAAGGGCGGCCACGTCAAGTTCTTGAAAGTCGGCTATTGCCCCATTTTCACGTCTTTCACGCCCAGCGATCGCCGCGCCGGCCTCAATGCCCGCGCCCTGCTGCGCCGCGCCCAGCCTATGAACGAATTGGACCAAACCCTATGACTACCGCAACCAAGCGCAAGCCATCCGTACGGAAATCTGCAACAGAGGATGAGAAGTTCGTCGTCCGCTTTCCCAAGGGACTTCGTCCTCAAATCGCCGAGGCCGCCAAGCAGGCCCATCGGTCGATGAACGCCGAGATCATCAGCCGCATGGGCCGCACGCTCGAGCTCGAGGATGAGGTCTTTCGCCTGCAGCGCGTCATCGACCAACTGCTGGCCGCCAATGATGAGCCCAGCCGGCCGGTAAGTCGTGCCGCTCAGGAGATCCACGCATGAGCAAGCCCAGCAACGAAGCAGTCACTCAGCGTCTGTTGGCCGGCGGCTTTGCCGGTTCGAGCACTCCTGTTGCACGCCTGGCGGATCCGATCAAAGAAACGCCCATGGTCCTAACGCTGGATGAGCTGGCCCCTTACAACCGCAACCCCCGAACCACCCGAAACCCGCTGCACGATGAGATCAAAGCATCCATCCAGGCCCGGGGGCTGGACACGCCTCCGCCAGTCACCAAACGGCCCGGTGAGGATCACTACATCATCCGTACTGGTGGCAACACACGCCTGGCCATCCTCAATGAACTCTGGAAGGAAACCCGGGACGAGCGTTACTACCGCATCCATTGCCTGTTCCGTCCTTGGACTGACCGCGGCGAGATCGTCTCGCTGACTGGCCACCTCGCAGAGAATGATCTGCGGGGCAACCTCATGTTCATCGAGCGCGCAGTCAGCATTGAAAATGCGAGGCAACTGTATGCAGAAGAGTTGGGCAAGGACATCTCCCAACGCGAGCTGGCGAGATTGCTCAAACAGGATGGCTATTCGATCTCCAACTCCCATATCAGTCGAATGCAAGAAGCGCTCAGGACGCTTGTACCTGCCATACCTGCTTTGTTGTACAGCGGTCTTGGCAAGCATCAGGTCGAGAAGCTCCTAACGCTGCGTAGCTCAGGTTTAAAAGCATGGGTGAGCTTTGATGGGCAGGAAGATGATTTCGAGTTCCTTTATCAAGATGTGCTCAACAGCTTCGATGGCCCCACTGACAACTTCGTCTTCGAGGCCATCCAAGACGAGCTGATCGGTCAGATCCGCAGGGCGCTTAAAGTAGGCTATGAGGAAGTGCTCAAGGCAGTCCTCGATCATCAGGACAGCAGCCGCCGCTCGCAGCTGGTAGGGGTGCAGGTACCTGACGGTCAGGTTCAGCAGGTTCCTACTAACGGTGCTATCGCGCACGCGCCGGGAAACAGTACTACGCAGGAACAACCGTCAGGAGCGCCTAGCAAGCAGAAGCAGGGAGCTGTCTCCCCTTCCACCCCACCGCCACCCCCTGAGCGTACCGGTGGCTCAGGTGCAGTCGACACCACCCCGCCGCAGCACACTCCGCCGGCTCCCGAGCAGCTCTCAGAAGAAGAACGTGCCGCTCGCCTGAACGGCCACATTGTCACGCCCGATGGCATTGGTCAGAAGGTGCGGGACGTTCAGCGCCGCATCGCGGCCGAGCACGGCGAGACCCTGCCTGACTTCAACAGTGATGCCTTGCGTGCGATCCCGGTCCAAGCCGGCGGCCTGCATGCCATCTCGGATGTCTGGTACATCGAGCGCAACACCGATACCCCTGAGGAGTTGCGTAAGGTCCTGCGAACGCTGGTCTTCGAAATTGCCCAGCTGTGCGACGTTCCTGGTGAGCTGCTCAAGCCCACCGATTTCGCACTCGGCTTCACGCTTTCTACCCCTCAGTCAGAGCTGACCGCACGCGGAACAACGTCTTGGCAATTCCTGCAGTCGTTGACCGGCATGTACAGCTACGTGGTGTCGCGTGATCCAGACACTGCCGAGGAGCTCAAGGCAAGCATCGCGGAAGAGAACGCGACCTTTGCCCTGAACCTGGGCCAGTTGCTCCTTGGCGATCCCCTTTTCGATAGCAAGCCAGCCAGCACCGAAGGCCGCATGACCGATGCCGCCGTCGTGAAGTTGTTCCGGGTGATCCGTCTCGCCCGCCGGCTAATCGAACTCGAGGCCGGGCAGTAGCCCGGTCACCTTCTGGACCTGCATTAGGAAGTCGCATATGTCCACGAAGTACAACCCCATGAACCAGGCGCTGATGGATCTGATCCTCCATCACCTGCGCAACGGCCAGGTCCAGCGCTGCCTGGACATTGGCCTAGACGTCGAAGTCTTGAACCTGCTGCGTCAGCCCCAGGCTCACAGCATCCTGAAAAATGCCCCGGCGCGCTGGTGCAAGATCCAGATCGATCTCGACATGGTCAAGAAGCTCCTGGAGAACTGCGAACGCGATGAGCGCGAGACCCGCCTCGTGCATCGCGCCATCCAGCTGGGTGCCACCAACGGCATGATCCGCGAGTTCTTCGGCATGGCCCCCAGCGAGATCAGCGTGGTGCGCCAGCTTCTGAACGTCCCCGGTCGCTCCGGCCGGGTGGCAGGGCTCAACGATACCGATCAGGTCTGGTATCGCTTTCTGGACCTGATGAGCACTCATGAGGTGGATCACAAGGACGCCATCGCTCTGCTCGACATCTGCATGATGATCACCGAGGAGCTCAACGGCCCGTTCGAGTCCATCAAGGACAAGCACGATCAGATCACCCTTGGCCTCATCTGGAATCTCGTACAGACCTGGCTCAACGAAGGCCTATATCCGCCCAAGATTGCCCGGGCACCGCTCTTGCTGATTTCAGATGCTCGGAAGCGGCGAGATCGGCAGCTTGGTGATGAGCAAGCCGCTGGCGATGCCCTGCCCCAAGTACAAGAAGAGGATCAGTCCGCTGCCCTTGGGCAAATGAGCTTGATCGAGCTGGATTCGGCAGAAGGCGACAATAGGTGAAAACCACTGCTCCACGCGGCTCCCATCTACTCGGTCGCGCCCTGGACGTTGCAGCGTCACACCTGAACGTCCATGTCCAAGCACAGCGCGACTACAAGCAAAAAACCGGCGAAGACCTACCCAGGGAATTCGCCGGCATCGTTTTCAGCGGTAACCCTCACGAGACCGTTCCTCGCCGACTGCTGCTCGATGATCGCCTCTCGCCCCTTGAGCGCAATGCCTGGCAGGTGTTTCGCCTGCTCATGAATGGTGATGGGGTCACTGCATTCCCAACCTACGATCAGCTGCGTCCCCACCTAGGCAATAACCCAGGCCGTCCTGCTTCGCGTGAGACCGTGGCCAAGGCCCTGACCGTACTGCGCCTGACTCGCTGGCTGAGCCTCGGCCGCCGTGTTCGCGACGCGATTACCGGCCAGGTCCAAGGCAACATCTACATTCTGCACGACGAGCCCGTGGCCTACTCCGAGGCCATCCAACTCGATCACGACTTTCTGCCACTCGTGGCTAATGGCCTCGAGCACACCAACACCTCAGTCCGCGAGATCGCCAGCCTAACCTTTGACGAGATGCTGGTCAGCGAGACCCAGGACCTGCCCACCCGCGTGGAAGTGTTCAGAGAGCGCTTTCGCGCCCAGGGGCTCGAAGATCCGGCACGTGCTGCGACCGCTCCCGCTGAGTTCGGATTCCGAACTCCGGTGTTGGCAGCTATGAATCACCTGAGTTCGGATTCCGAACTCAGTCAAAAAAGCATTGTTGATCAGGCTTCGAGCCTCAGTTCGGATTCCGAACTCAGTGCAAATCAGGGGGTTTCGCCCTTAGTTCGGAATCCGAACTCATCTAGTACGTATACGAATACAAATACTGATGTATCTAAAAGCTCTGTACTGCGCGAGCAGGCAGACGTGGACCTTGTGTGGCCGGATGCCTATCAGCGGATGGCGTCGGAGCAGCAGCAGCGGGCCCAGCTGGCGATACTGGCCGTTCCCGCTGAAATTCGGGCATCTCTAGTCAAGCAATGGGGTGTTCGCTGCGCTTCTGGCAAGGTCTCCAAGCCTTTCGCCTATCTCATGGGACTCATCCAGAAAGCGCAGACCGGTGACTTCAACGCTGTTTGGCAGCCCGCTGCGGTACAACAAGTCGCTCATGCCCAGCCAACCCCTGCAGCCCCAACTATTCCCCACTTTGAGCCAGCCGCTCCCCAGCCAAAAGCTGTAGCCGACGCCCAGACTGGCCGTGATGCCTTGCATAAACTCAGGTCCATGATGGGACGTGGTGGGGTCAGCAGATGATCCTTCGCACAACCGTCACGGCGCATAGCCGCGCAATTTTCGTCATTCGTGATGTTGCCCGGGGCAACAACCCCGGCTACCACGGCCTCACTGTTGCCCGGGGCAACACATCTGCCTGGCCTGTGCCCATTGTTGCCCGGGGCAACACCTCCGGCTGCCCTGTGCGCCCCGTTGCCCAGGGCAACACCTCCGACTGCCCCATGCACCCTGTTGCACGGGGCAACACATCTGCCTGGCCTGTACCCACTGTTGCCCGGGGCAACACCTCCGGCTACCCCATGC
>NZ_FOED01000002.1:753656-770444 GCF_900110545.1 Pseudomonas sp. Snoq117.2
CGGGGCAACATGACGGAATCAGTCAACCTCTTCGCACCCAAATACGGTTTTCCGCTGCCCTCCAGCGCCAGTCTCGGCACCCTGCCCGAGCGTCATCTCACAACCCAAGGAATCCTTCTCATGGCTGATACCTTCCAGCTCAACCTGGGCTCGCTCAGATCGAGCGTCAACCTCACCCTGCATACCCATCATGCTTCCCGCCTCTGGTTCGGCCGGCAGCGCTCCGACAACAAGCCCGGCATGATCGGCTTGTCCGGCTTCTCCAACATCATCAACCGCATATCCGCCGGCGCCGCCAAGGACGATCCCTATTCCGATCTCTTCCTCATCATCATCGAGGACAAGATCGAGGAGTCCGAGCAGCAGCTGACCGCGATCGACGAGCGACTGGACCAAGTCATGGCCATGCTGCCCAAGCAGCTCGACGTGGGGACCAATCTGTCGATCCAGCCGCTCAAGCTGCCGCTATACCTGAACTCGCCGCTGGCCTTTAAGGGCGTGTACCTGCTCACCCGCTATGACGAGCTGGTGCGCAGGATCCTCCTGGCCGCTCATATCGGCTTGATCGATAACGGTTCTAAGGAGGCCTGGTTGGACGAAGGCGCCGCTGTGCTTCGCCGCCTGTACGGCGTGGGCCAGCGCTACAAGGGCTACAGCGGGGCATCGCGCGACGACATCGCCGCCAACAATGCCCGCGCCACCAACGCCCAGCAGATGTACAGCTTCCTGGAAATGCCCAAGGACGTCTTGGAAGGGACCCGCCGTAGCAAGTTCGCCCCGGCGATCCAGCGTCCCGGCGATGCCCCGGCCAGCTCAAGCAATGGCGACGACGGCTTCGATGGCGACTCCGCCGACGAGGATGAGCATTTGAGCGCTATGACCAGCGCCCAAGCCGTCACCGAGATGAGTGAGGCCTGATCGCCATGGCACTGCAACAGTCCACTCAAGGTTCGAAAACAGCAGACCTGCAACAGGCAGCCTTCCAGCCCCTGCAACAGGATGTCTTCGCGAACCTGCAACACGCCCCCTTCTACAAAGGGCTTTTAAAACCCTTTAAAGGTAAGGGAGCACTGGACCAATTAGCCGAGCAGTGCCGTTCCCTTGAAGCCGACCTGAACACTCTGGCCCAGGAGCGGATTCTCGCCCAGGCACAGCGCTTCCCCTTCACGCTCCTGCCGATCCGGATGACCCACCAGCACACCTCAGCTGGCCCAGTCTTTCTACGCTGGCAGCAGAGCGGGACACGAAAGATGGGCGTGGGGCTCTGGGCGGACCTCTGCCGCCACGACCTGGTCACCGAAACACTGCTCCAAGACCTGCACGCCATGGAGCTGCAGCGCATTGCTTTGAATATGCAGATCAGCCTGGTCCATGCCATCGGCCGGCAGGCCGCCGAGTGCGCCGAGAAGATGGCCCAGGCCGATGCCGTTTACACCGAACAGCTGCAACAGATCATCCAATCCCGCGGCGAAGACGCCGCATCCCAACAGGAGGCCTGACATGGGCACAGCAGTAGTATGGGAAGGCAACATTGGCTCCGCACCCGAGTACAAGCGGTTCCAGAAGGACAATCAGGATCCGCGGCACCTGCTGCGGCTGAACGTCTATTTCGATAACAGCATCCGCCTGCAGGATGGCTCCTACGAGGATCGCGGCGGTTTCTGGGCCAACGTCGAGCTCTGGCACCGCGACGCGGAAAGCTATAGCCGGCTGTACCAGAAAGGTATGCGGGTCCTGGTCGAAGGCCGTGCGGTCCTGGACAACTGGAAGGATGGCAACGGCATCGAGCAAGCCGCGATGAAGGTCCAGGCGAACCGGGTCGGGTTCCTGCCACAACGCATTGAGTCCATCACCATGGGCCAGGGTACGGGTCAGGCGCAGTCACGGCCGGTAGCGAACGGCCAGTCGCGTACACCTACCCCCACCCCGGCACCGATGTCCGAAGACTTCGACGACCAGATCCCCTACTAGCTGGCCCCGCAAAATTTGCCGCCCCAGCGTGAAGCTGCCGGAAGACATGGCTCACTCAGCGTGGGCCTGTCGCCCCGGGCCGGGTAGTGGCGGAAAAGTCGCGCCACTGCGTGAAGCTGCTGAGAGATCCACCTCGCACCTCGTGTCTCCCCTGCTACCCGCTCAACCTCGGGGTTGTCAGGAGCCGCGGCCCAACGTGAAGCCGCAGGTGTCACTCACTCGAATAGCATGGAACTGCACATGGACAACTCCTACCGTTTCAAACGCGCCGTACAGATTGCCAGCTGCGATATGGATGCTATACGGGGCCTGTGCCAGGCGAAGGTCAACGAGGTAGCAAAGGTTCGTAGGCTCCGTGCCATCGGGGATGTATCCATGCGCGCCCAGGGCTACATCGACGCCTGCCACGATTTTCTGGGCCTGCACGAAGACGATGTACGGCGCCTGGTCTGGAGCTTGAACGAGAATCGAATGACTCGACGCGAGCAGTTGGTTGGGGCCTATTTCCGTGATGAAGCTCCAGACGTCACCCACGAGGTGGAAGTCGCCATCGACTGGTGGAATGGTATGGATCAGGCCGAGCAAGAGCACTGGTTGAGTCAGGCCGAATCCACGCGCCCGAGGGATGCGCGCCGGGCCTATATGGGCCACCTGAAGCAGGAGTGCGAACGCATGGGGTTTCCTTCGTAGATCGCGGCTCAGCGTGACTCTGCTGGTGGACTTGGTCTTATCAATCGGGACACTGCCATGGTGAACGAAGCTCAATCTAGAGTGATTTCCGTAGGTGGTCGATCCGGAGCGAACGCTCACCGATCCGCCATGCGTTCTGGTGAAGCAGCAGCTCTAGCCAGAGCCGGTGTTCATACCTGTCCCTACCAGCATCCCGCCTTTAGGTCGTCCTGGCTCAAAGGGTATGCCCAGGCCCAGCAGCAGAGCTTCGATTTCTAGGCCAACCTATTCCCTTCCAGTTAGGGTTTCCCCTTCCGCCGCTGACCGGCTCACCGCGACCCTAGACCTTCCTGATCACTTCTGAAGGTCTTCGCTATGTTTATTCGGACCCTCTTCTGGTTGTCCGTCATCACTATCCTGGCTGTTGCGGGCGCAGCCGTTTACTGGTTGTATGGCTACTTCGCCCTGCGTGAGGCTCAATCCTTCCTCTCTTTGGGGTTCCGTGCACTCGCACTTGGCTGGGGCTGGCTGCTGACCTTCTGGGCGGCCAAGTTCGCACTGGAATTGCTGGTTCTCGCCCGGAAGGAGCATCAAGATCATTGCCGCCAAAAGAAAGCCGTCGAGTGGTACGTCGAGGCCCTTGGTGGGGAGATCACCCAGTCCCAGGCCGATTTCATCAACGAGCGGCTGACCTATGGCGATCGCTGGGAAGCAGCGGAAGGATTGCTCAGGGCCTACTACGGCCCGGGCATTGAAACCAGCGACATCAAGCGCCTGGATGACCTCGCGGATCGCGGCTGGCGAGTGACCGGCAAGCTCAAGGTTGACGCTCTCTGCCTGAGCCTTGCGGGCCGGCATCAGATCTACACCCCGCTACGCCTGCTGCCCCAGTACTCGAAAGCCCCTTTGCCGGCCTCGCCTCCCTCCCCATCGCCGTTGAAGCCCTTTCGCGAGGACGATCCTTGGTACTCGCCCGACGTGCTGAGGTTATTCGCTGCGCGCAACACCTTCACCCTGTTCCAGCGGCATGGTGGCATCGATCTCGACTGGACGCGCAACGATGGCCAGCGCACGGACCCTATCTCTCGCGAAGACTGCGCGGCCATGCTCAAGGCCATGCAGGCCTGGATCAGGCGTAAGACGTCCGAGGCTGAAGCAGCATCCCTGGGCACCGACCTTGAGTACGTGCGACACGATATTGCTCTCACCGCCGAGGCGCTGGCCTGCGAGCAGCATCAACACTGTCATAGCGTGATGTGGGAAATGACCAGGGACGATGAGCGCCGGGCGGATGAGCATTGCCACCGGCTGTATTCCGGGCCTGCCAATGAGTGAGCTCGCTAGTGCCTGCAAGGCCACCAGGTACAGCGAGCGGCAGCTTGCCGTTGCTCATACCTGGGCCTCGCACTTCCAGATCAACGGCCCTAAGCGCGACACGTTCATCGACCATTACCTTCGCTCTACGCGGTTCTCCCGCTGCTGGTGTGTATGCGTTCAGGTACCCGGTCGCGAAAGCCCTGTCACCATCCTTCGCCTGGGGCACCTGGTGCAGCTCTACGATGGCGTGTGCATCCGGACGAAGAAGGTCAAGGCCATCGACCGTATGCCCAAGCGAAAACCAGCGGAGCAATCGGCTTTGCGCTTGGCTCGATACCTGCTGCTGCCTCACATCAGCTGGCCGCTCCAACCGCTGATGACGTCGTTCTGCGACACCGCTCGGTCGGTTGCCAGGCAGTTGGCCTGCGACGATCTGGGGGCCTTCGGGAAGGCATGGGACATCGATGCGCATAGGCACAACCGCTACTTCAGGCCCCGTTCGGCCTACTACCTCACGCAGATCGGCGCAGCGCTAAGAGCCTTTCTCGCGGCGGTCGATCAACCGCGTCTGTTCGCGATTCGCTCCGCGAACTGTCCTTCGGCTGAACTCTACAACTGGCTGTCGCGGGGTAATCCCGAACGACGACATCAGGCGTTGAGGTCACAGCCGATCCTGATACCGCTACTGGTGCTGTGCGACGACGACGACTGGCCTCTTAGGCGCCGTGACTTCGACAAGGGCCCAGCCCAGCTGCAGGCATCGCTTCGCCGTTATCACCCTAGCGATTCGACCCTCAACGAGGCGCTACTTGGCGCCGCCGTAGACGCAGGATTACCTCTGGTGCCGTTGCTCACCTGGGTGTTTGGCGCACCGGCCGCCTCGATCCGTTTTCTGGGAAGCGTCCGCCCCAATTGCGCGGGCACAGCGCTGAGCCTCATCAAGCGCGAGGGTCGTGGCTTGGGGTGGCTGGGGCTGCTGGTGGGCGCCCAACTAGGCAATCGCAGGCCTCAGAACCGCCGTGATTGGCGGGCCGTCCATGAGCTGCTCAGCAGCGTGCCCCACAACGCCGCCGGCCTCATTGACTGGTCGCGTCTACTCGCTGGCACTCCGACGGCATGGGATGACCCCCGATGGCCGGGTATTCGCGCGACATTGACAGACGTCAGGGAGCTGCTCAGCGCTGTGTGTGATGAGTCTCCGAGCGCCCAGCGGGCCGCCAAGGGGCTTGAGTACTTCCTCGGGCGTACCTCTTACGCCCAGATCGCACGCCTGGTGCAGGACTTCCACGAGGCCATGGCCAGGGCCCGTGAATTTGCCGACAGCCAGGGCCCGCTCCGGGAGACGGATGCGCACACCTCCTGGCCGCCTCTGCTGAGCAAGTCACGCACTTTCGATTGCCCGAATGGCCTGCAGATCCTGGAGCTGGTGTGTCCTGCTGACCTGATGAGTGAGCACCTCGCCCTGGGTCACTGCATCGATAACTACGACTATCGCGCCTATTCCGGCGCCTGCCGGCTGTTCTCCGTCCGAGAGTCAGGCCGCGCACTTGCCTCGGCGGAGCTGGTAATGCCCCCCGAGCGGCTCACCAAGAGCACACATACGCAGCGGCTGACTCGCTCGCCCAGCGAGCTGCAGGTAGTACAGCTGCGCGGACGCCACAATCGAGCTATTGCAGGTGACGAGCCTGCAGGGGTTGCGTTCAACTGGTTCATGACCGCGCTACGGCGTGGCCGACTGTCGGTCACCCTGGAATGGCCAGATGTCTCGCACACCATGAGTCGATTCGCCAAGGATGCCTGGCGTATGCACTATCATCGATTCCTGTGGGAGTGGCTGACGCACCGTTTGGGCCTTGCTGACGCTGTCGCCGGCCTGGCTCACACGGCATGAAGCAACCTTCGCTTCGCAATACCGCTGGCTCGACCCAGCTACTGCAGCGCGCGGTGTTCGACGGGTACGACTTCGGCCTGAAGATGCCCTATCTCGAAGGCGCCAACCGCCTGCTGACGAGCAGGGGTGGCTCCTTCATTCGCCGTGGCGAACATCCGTTGTCTGGATACTGGCGGCTGCCCCAACGGCGGCTGCTTGAGGACCTGGACGTCCTCTTTCACCAGCTGGGCGAGCTGTCCGACGGTCGTTTATCCCAGGACTGGTCTGGCTTCAGCCGCAAGATCACGGACGCCCAGGCCGATGCCCGGCGAGACCTCTTTATCTGGGGGATGCGTCTGCGGATCGCGCCGCTGTCCGGTGGCGGCGTGGTGCTGTCCGGGGACTATCACCCGGGTTGTGTCGCCGTGGCCAAGCGCATGCACGGCGCCTTCCTGTCGACGAGCCGTGCCTGGCGACTGCCTGGCTCCGCAGAGATCGTGCGCAGCAACCTGATCTTGGAGCTGGGACTGCTCGAGGAGCAATTCGAGATGCTCGACGTGCTCCAGGAGCTGCTGTCCGACGGATCGGTCAGCGCTGCCCGCGACGTCACGGCGATGTCGATTGGAGGACCGCCTCAAGAGCGAAGCGCGTCCTCAGCCGACGAGGACAGTGCGGCGGACGTCTACCTGGCCGCGGTGCCCGACATCGCCAAGACCAGCTGGACGCTGCAGGCTATCGAGGCCGAGCTCAAGCCGTATTCGCTGATGTCCCACCAGCCTGCTGGAATTCGACACCTGCTGCAGCGGACCAGTGCACTGCTGGCCGATGACATGGGGCTGGGCAAAAGCCGCCAGGCGGTAATCGCCGCTGGCATCCAATCCGCTGGCCACCAGATCCTGGTGGTGGTCCTGGCCAGCCTGGTGATCAACTGGGAGCGGGAGATCCTGGCGGTCTATCCGGACGCGCGAATCGCCCGGCAGCGCTATCAGGCTGAGGCCCAGTGGGTGATCGTCAACTACGAGCGCCTGGGCGACTTCGTCGCGATCGCCGATCAGTTCGCCGTGATGATCATCGATGAGGCCCACCGGCTAAAAGAGCCCGCGGCCGCCTGGACGCGCAACGGCTTCGACATCGCCGCCAAGGTGCCCAATCGCTACCTGCTGACCGGGACACCGGTGCTCAATCGCGAGTCGGAGCTCCATACGCTGCTGCGCCTGTCTGGCCACCCCATCGGGCAGCTGCCGCTCAAGGACTTTTGCGAGCGCTTCGCCGGTAGCTCTGAATTTCGCCAGGGGCTGCGTGCCGAGATCGGCGACTGGATGCTACGCCGCCGCAAGGACGTGCTGCCCGACCTCAAGGGTAAGCAGCGGCAGACCGTGCCGGTCGTGCTCGATGAGGCGCAGCAGGTCGAGTACAACGCCATCCGCAACGCCGATCAGCCCGTATTCGCGCGGTTGGGTCGGCTTCGCCAGCTCCTGGAGCGCGTGAAGGTGCCGGTGGTGGTGGAGCTGCTGAGCGAGCTGGATCCGGAGGACAAGGTGATCCTCTTCTGCGAGTACAAGGAGACAGTGGCCACGCTGCAGCAGCTGTGCGAGGCCACTGGGCTGGGATGCGTCACCCTGGTAGGCACTGACAGCCTCACGAAGCGGCAGAAGGCAATTGATCGCTTCCAAAAGGACGTCGATTGCCGGGTCTTCATCGGCACGACGTCAGCGGCTGGCACCGGCAACAACCTGACTGCGGCAAACTACGTGTTTTTCCTGGGACTACCCTGGACGCCGGGCCTGCAGGACCAGGCCGAGGACCGCGCTTACCGCAACGGCCAGCGGCGCCTGGTGGTGGTGAAGATCCCGCTGGTGGAGAACAGCATCGATCTGCAGCTCTGGCAGATGCTCCAAGACAAGCGGCGGATCGCACAGGACCTCATCGAGCCAGACGCGGTCAGTAAGGCCCAAGAACGAATAGCCAGAGACCTCTACCCATGAATGACGTGCATATAGCCCGGGCATTCGTCGCCCGGCTCGAGCGTGAGCTTCCTCACTGCAATTGCTTGATGAGCGTGGTGTGCCCGGACCGAGGTGCGGCTGTGCGTGTGATACCTAAGCGTGGTGATACTGCCCTCACCCTTCAGCTAGACGTTTCGCGGCTGAGCGATTCGGGGTATGTGGAGCAAATGCTGCAAGTCATCCGTGATCAAGTGTCCCGCGGTTGAACAATGGCTAACGACGTGGGTCACTCTTTCTGAGTGCTCCACACTCATCTCCTAGAGGTTGGCAAATCTGTAGGCTTCGAACTGAGTTATCCCCTGCCAGGAGCAGGGGATTTTTTTGCCCATTGCGAATCGCTCCTGTTGCGCAGGCTGATGCTCCAACTGCACGCTGATTGAGTGGCACTTCGCCGCGTGACAGGAGCTATTCATGGAAAACAATAACGAAAAAACTCATCAGCCGGTGGACCGTAGCAGCGTCGACCTAAACACCCCGGAGGCCATGGAGTATTGGCTCGCTTTCTTTGGCTGCGACCGGGCCGATCTGATACGGGCCTGGAGGTCAGTCGGTTCGGGATCAGTGGCAAGTATCCAAGGAATGATTGCATATCTTGAAGGGCGCAAAGTCCCACCAGTACCAGACCCACCAGTACCAAAAAAGCAGAAGCGTAACTACGACGACCCCTCGCCTAGATAACCGGGGCACTTAACCTCTTTCGCTCTAGATACGGTTATCTCCTGCTTTCCAGACAGGTGCCTGGCACCGTGAGCCCCACTACGAAATGGGGCCACACCGCACATGATCTGGAAGCTCACCACCCTCTCGCCGCTCGCCTTCGCCGTCGCATTGGCAGGCTGTGCTCAGCAGGAGCCTGCGCCCAGCGCACCCGGCCCCGACAGCTCGCGTAATCCGGAGCTGCTACAACCCGATCTCTATCCGAAAGGTGCTGCTTCAGAGCCCCAGGTGCGCTACGGCCGCTACACCCTGGTGAATACCGCGCCGGAGACCGAGCAGCGGGACCTGATGGCCCAGATCATCGACGTGAACATCCCGGCCAACATGAAGCCGACCGTTCGCGACGCGATGCAGTATGTGGTCAATCGCTCCGGCTACAGCCTGTGCGGTCCAGAGCAGGGCCACGTCAACATTCTCTTCACTCGCCCGCTTCCGGCGGCGCAGTACAAGCTAGGTCCCATGAGCCTGCGCAACACCCTGCAGGTACTGGCTGGTCCAGCCTGGCAGGTCAAGGTCGACGAGGTCGTGCGGTCGGTGTGCTTCGTGCTCCGCCCGGGCTATCAATTGCCGGAGGGTCAGCGCTACGGCGTTGCGCCAGCAGCTCCCCCGACCACGGCCGCCACAAAGTCTGTATCCACTGCCTCGAACTCGGTGGTGACTGTGGCCACTGTGCCCGCTACCAAGCCGCTGGAAACTCACACCGAACCGGCAAAGCCAGCCACGAACGTAACCGCCACACCGGCAGTCAAACCTATGCCCGCCGGCGCGGCGCTGACATCCGCGCCGGTCAAAGCGCCAGGAGAGTCATTGCATGTCGGGCAATCTCCAAACGCTTCCCTGGCGAAGGGCACCTCTGCCATACCTGCTGCGGTAGCGGCTTCGGTTCCTGCCAAGACTGCCTCTAGCGCAGCCGTCACACTAGCCAAGCCGTTGCCTACTGTGGGCGCTACGGCGGCCGGCGCCTACACCCTGCCTTCGGTCCGACTGACCGAGCCTGTCTCTGCCATGACCCAAACCTGGGATGCGCCCATTGGCAGCACCCTTCGACAGTCCGTCGAGGCCTGGGCCAAGCGTGCGGGCTGGCAGGTGGTCTGGGAGCCCGATGACCTGGACTACCCCATCGAGGCCGCCCTGCACTTCCGCGGCACCTTCGCCGAAGCCGTTGCCCAGGTCTTTCCGCTCTACGACGGCGCTCGCCGCTCCTTCATCGTCGATGGCAACTCCAGCCAGCGCATCGTTCATGTTTCCGAGAGGAAGAAGTCATGACCCACCCCCTTCGCCTGAGCGCCCTGGCGGCGGCGCTCCTGCTCGCCAGCTGCTCGGTACAGCGGGTGGACGAATCGGCCCAGCGCGCCGAGAACGACGCCGCCATGGCCAGCCAATACGCGGCCCTGCTGCGCAACCAGCAGCAACAGCCCAAGCGCGAGACCGTCGTGTTCAGCGACAAACCCTGGGTTTCGACACAGCCGGTGGTGGCCAAACGCGGCATGCCCTCCGCGCTGGACTGCGAGCTCAGCTATCGCCCCTCCGGTAGCGTCGGCATCACCGAGATTGCCCAGTACATTACCAGCCAGTGCGGTATCGCCGTGCTGGTATCGCCCGATGCACTCAATCCCAATGCCGCAGCGCCCAGCGCACAACCGGCCAGCACCGCACCGGCGCCGATCGGCAATCTTAGCCCAGATAGCCTGGCAGGCCTGCTGCCTGCAGGTGTGATCACCAACCCGGCCACGATGGGCGCCGCGGCGAGCTCCACTGTCTCCGGGTATCGCGCGTCCGACTTCACCAGCCTGGCCGGCGGAAGCCAGGTCAGCGGCCTCAAGTACAGCGGCAAGGCCTCCGGCCTGCTCGATGAGGTCACCGCGCGTCTGGGCTTGGGGTGGCGTTACTCGCCGGTCGAGCGTGCCGTGCGGATCAGCTACTTCGAGACGCGGGTCTTCGACGTCTGGTCGTTTGGTGACAAGCAGGTCATCGCCAGCACGGTGAAATCCGGGATGGCCACAGCCGCCGGAACCAGCGGCAGTAACTCGGGCGGATCAAGCACCAGCTCAGGTGTCACAGGCGACGCGGGCAGCAACCAGAGCACCACGGTCACCCTGGAGTCCTCGATCCTGCAGGACATCCAGAACAACGTGAAAGCGATGCTCAGCGTCGCCCCAGCCGGGCGGATGTACCTGGCCCCCTCCACCGGGACCCTGACCGTCACGGACCGCCCCGAGGTCATCTCCCGGGTGGAGGCCTATCTCAACAGCACCAACCGCAGCATTACTCAGCAAGTGCTGTTCAACGTGAAGGTGTTCGAGGTCACGCTCACCGATTCGGACCAGCTTGGCCTCAACTGGGCCGCCGTTTACAAGTCCCTCAACACCAAGTGGGGCCTGTCACTCTCCAATACCGTTGCCGGCATCAGCACCAGCGCCACCTCGGCCTCCGTCGGCATCGTCGACACCGCCAACTCCGCCTGGGCCGGTTCCAATGCCATTGTCCAGGCGCTGGCCGAGCAGGGCCGGGTCTCTAACGTCCGCTCTCCGTCGGTGACCACCCTCAACCTGCAGCCGGCGCCCCTGCAGATCGGCAACGTCCAAGGCTACCTGGCCTCAAGCCAGACGACGTCCACGGCGTCGGTTGGCTCCAGCACCTCGCTCACGCCCGGCACCATCACCAGCGGCTTCAACATGACCCTGCTGCCGCGCGTGCTCGATCACGACGAGATGCTGCTGATGGTATCGATCAACATGAGCAGCAAGCCGACCTTCCAGACCTTCACCAGCAACGGCTCCAGTGTCCAGCTGCCGGACTACGACGCCAAGTCGCTGTCGCCCAAGGTCAAGCTGCGCAGCGGCCAGACACTGATCCTGTCCGGGTTCGAAGAGCTCAGTGAGGATGCGCGCAAGACCGGTGTTGGCGACCCGGGCTTTCTGGGCCTGGGCGGTAGCCGCACGCGGACCTCGGGGCACAGCGTCCTGGTGGTGCTGATCACGCCGATCGTGACGGGCTGACAGCATGGCCATTGTCAGCACAACACCGGTCGCCCCGGCGCAGACTGCCCAGATCCTGAGCTACCACGGCAAGAGCTTTGTCTCCGGTCTGCAATGGCATCCGTTGGGCAGCCTGACCGGCTACATGAAGGAAGCCCGGGAATACGGACGCCTGCACAAGATGGACATCGTCGCCATCCGGCGCACGCCCAATGTCATCCAGGCCGGCTTCGTCGCGCGCAGCGCCGGGGCCATGAAGGGAATGTACTCGCTGGCCGCAGCGCTGGCCGGGCAGCTAGGTCAATCCTGGCTGGCCGCCTGGCAAGTGCCAGGCGAGGAGCCTCGCTATGCACTGGTAGCTGTGATCGACGGCGCCGTCATACCCGGTTACGACCTGGTGGGCTCGGCCACCGAGATTCAGCGCAAGGTCGCGCAGCTCGAAAGCCGCGCCCTGACCTTCGATGAGACCTACCTGCCGACCGAATTCGGCCAGGGCGGCAAGCCGCTCGACATCGAAGAGCTGTTACAGCCAGGCAATTTGAAGCGCGACTACGCCCTCAAGCCGCTTGCTTTCGGGATGAGCAAAGGCGAGTGGATCCGCGTAGGGGTCCTCGGACTCATCGTGGTGACAGGGGTTATCGGCTACAGCCAGTGGGAGGCGCATAAGCGCGAGCAAAGGCGACTCGCCGCCGTCGCGGCCGAGGCCGCGCGTCAGGCCGAACTGCAAGCGATCAACGAGCGCTCCAAGGAGCAACAGACCATTCAGGCCCTGGAGCACCCCTGGGCAAAGCGTCCGGGCGTGCCGGACTTTCTGCTGACCTGCAACGGCGCCATCGATAGGCTTCCGCTGTCCATCGCTGGCTGGCTGTTCACCTCGGCCCAATGCGATGGCGTGCTGCTGTCCACCAATTATAAGCGCGACGGCAACAGCACGGCTTCAGCGTTTGTTGCGGCCACGCGTGGTCACTTCGCTGATGAGCCGGCCTTCTTTGACGAAGGCAATGGCGCAGCCCTCAAGCTGACCTTCGAGCCCCCGTTGGCGGGCGACGATGAGCTGCTGCAGGCCACACCAGCCCTGGCTGATCTGACCTCCTGGCTGCATGGCCAAGGCCTGGCTCCGATCATCAAGGAAGTCCCGGTGGTCATTCCGGCGCCTCAGGCCATGCCTGGCCAGCCGGCCCCCCCTGCGCCACCGCCCCCGGACTTCAAACACTTCGAGCTGACCTTCAACACTGCGCTGCCGCCGGACATCGTCCTCAAGGACGTACCCCACCAAGGCCTGCGACTGCGCGAGATCAAGACCCTTCTGCAGAGCGATCAGCTGGCCTGGTCGGTGACCGGTGACCTCTATGTCAAATGACCTTTCCTTCGCCGTGATCGGCGCCCTGATGCTGACAGTGGCCGTCCCTGTCTGGGCCGACACCGCCAAATCGGGTGATCCGGACGGCATCACCGTGGGCGAGCTCTCCCGGGTACAGAGCGAAACCATCCTCTACAAGGCCCAGGGTGAGCGCGCCAAGGCATTGCGTGAGCTCAACGATGGCGGAACTCAAGCCAAGGCGGCGCCCCAGCCCAGCTACCTGCCACAGCCTGTCACGATGCCCAGCAGCGCAATGAGCGGAAACGTTGAACATGCTGGCACGGTAGACCAGTTGCCCGTGGTCAAGCTGATCTATGGATCAGGCAAGGCCCTGCGCGCGACGTTGCTCTACACCGGCGGGTTCGAGATCGATGCCTCCCTGGCATCGACCGATCTGCCTGGCGGCTATCGCGTGGCCAGCCTGTCCCTCGACAGCGTCGTGCTCAGCCGCGGCGGCAAACGCTATCCGCTGGGGTTCTCTAACCGCGCGCCCAGCTATCCAGTAACCACTGTCGCGGCGGGTCAGGCTTCTGTGTTGCCAGTGACCGTCACACCGATGAATCCGGTAGCGCCGGTGCCGGTGCCCGCTCCAGCTCCCATTGCCCTCCCGGGCTCCGCGCCTACCGCCATTCAACCCTGAGGTGACCTTGATGATTTCGAGCAATCACGTTGCGTCCGCTGCGCACGAGCCGGAAGGTGACCCCAAGGCTATTGGCCAACGGTTGGCGGGGGAGCTGGTAAACGAGCTACTTCCGCTCCAGCCACGCCGCGTCCTCACTGCCGAAGGCGCCCAGTGGGGCTCGGTGAAGCCGGAATTGCGTCAGCTCCTGGCTCTGGTGGAAGGCGTACGCCCTACCGATCATGCTCAGCTGCTCGTATCGGGCCAGCATCTGCGCGACCCATTCGTCATGGCCTTCATGGGTGAGCTGGATCGCGCGGATCTGGACTACCGCGTGGTGCCCAGCACCCTGAGCGAGATCCAGGCGCTGTACCAGGTCGATACGACCCGCAGCACCGGCACCAGTGGCCTCGACAGTACCTCTCGCCAGCAGGAAGTCATCCGTCTCCTTGGCGAAGCTCACAGCCGTGGCGCGTCGGACGTGCACTTCGTTGTCGGCCGCGAGATCACGCACATCCTCTTTCGCATCCATGGACTGCTTACCGAGTACGGGCAGATCCAGAGCCGCATGGGCCGCGAACTCTGCTCGGCGCTGTACAACTCCATGTGCGACGTGGCTGAGGAGCACTATCAACCGGAGATCAGCCAGGACGCCCGGGTCAAGCACGCCTTCGTGGCTCAGCTCGGGCTCTTCGGCGCACGGGTTGCCTCTCGGCCGTTGGTTGAAGGGCCTCTCATGGTCCTGCGACTGCTCTATGACGAGAAAGCCAAGCAGTCCCTGGATGAGCTGGGCTTTCTGGCCGACCAGATCGCGCTGCTCAATCGTCTGCGCGGACTTCCGTACGGCGTCATCCTCATCACCGGTCCGACCGGGTCCGGTAAATCGAAGACCCTGCAAGTCACCCTCAATCAGCTGCACAGCGAGACCGACGGCACCCGCCATATTCTGTCCGTCGAAGATCCGCCTGAGTATCCCATCAAGGCCAACCAGTCGCCGCTGGGTCATGCCGAAACCTGGGACGGCGCCATCACCAACACCATGCGTCTGGATCCGGACATCCTCATGTATGGGGAGGTGCGTGACCTGGCCACCGCTCAGGCGGCGTTTCGCGGCGGCATGACCGGTCACCTGGTCTTCTCGACCCTGCACACCAACAACGCGGTGGCGAGCCTGCAGCGGCTCATCGACATGGGCGCGGACCCGAGCCTGGTGACAGACCCTGCGCTCATGTCGGGCCTCATCAACCAGTCGCTGTTGCCGGTGCTGTGCACGCACTGCGCCCAGCCGCTTGCCTCTCAACGCGACCAGCTGAACCCGGCCCTCATCGAGCGACTGGAACGGGTCATGGATACCACGAAGGTCAGGCTGCAGGGTCCTGGCTGTGCGCATTGCCGAAACATGGGTGTCTCCTCGCGAACGGTCGTCGCCGAGGTTCTGATCCCCAACCATCGCTTCATGCAGATCTTCCGCGACCAAGGTGCTAGCGCGGCGAAAACCTACTGGGTCAGGGACATGGGCGGGATCACCAAGATCCAGCACACCATTGGCAAAGTAGCCGCCGGCCTGATCGACCCCCGAATGGCCGAGACCATCATCGGACCCCTGGACATGGAGCTCTTCGTCCTGGAGCAGCCCAATGCTCAGCAGGATCCTGGACAGCTGGACGACCTTCGCCGACGCCTGGTACGCCAAGCAATTCGGCAGCAAGGAGCGCATCCAGTTCTACGAAAGCCTCTGCGCGCTCCTCGAGAACGGCGTCGGCATCGACGATGCCCTGGAAGAGCTACGCGGAATCTTCAGCGATGGCGGCAAAAAGCGGCGCGACCCGACCGCCTTGGCCACCGCGGGCATCAGCCAAGCCGTAAGAAACGGCAAGTCCCTGGGCGATGCCTGCCAGCGCTGGATGCCCTACCAAGAGACCGCAATCATCGCCGCCGGCGAACGTTCAGGCGCCCTGGTTCAGGCCTTCCTGGACTGCGTGCAGATGATCGAAGCCCGCGGTCGGATCTTGTCTCTGATCCTGTCCGTGACCGTCTACCCCATCATGCTCTGGGCAATGATGGCCTATCTGCTCCACGTCATCGCCTCGCGCATGGTCCCGGCCATGACCCGGGTCTCCAACCCCGAAGGCTGGACCGGCATCCCCTACCTGCTCTACCAGGTCTCCAGCTACGTCAACAACTGGGGCCTGCTGACCCTAATCGTCGTGCTAAGCACCATCGTCCTGGCCATGGGGTCACTGCCCTACCTGACCGGACCGCTGCGCGTCAGGCTCGATCGCATACCGCCTTGGTCGATCTACAAGGCCCTCCACGGCTCCACCTTCCTGCTCAACATCTCGGTGATGCTCAAGGCCAACATCAATCAGATCGAGGCCTTGCAGTCCCTGCAGCGCGGCGCCACGCCCTGGCTGCGTGAGCGACTGATCGCGGCTATCTACGGCGTCAATCAGGGCAAGAACTTCGGCGAGGCGCTGCGTCTGGCAGGGCACGAGTTTCCCGATAAGACCGCCGTCCAGTTCCTCTGCGTATTGGCGACCCGCAAGGGCTTCTCCGAAGCCATCCACCGGTTCAGCAATCGCTGGATCGAGCAGACGCTCAAGCAGGTGGAGCGCTACACCAAGGCCTTCCTCACTTTCTCGACCATCGCCATGGGGCTCTTGATGCTCCTGGTCGTCAGCGGCGCCTTCAGCCTGCAGAGCAACGTTGCCAGCCTCTCCCACTAGACCTACCACCCAAGGAACCGCCATGAGCCAACTCTGCAACAGCCCCACTCCCTCCCCGGTGACCCTCGACGTTGATACGTCGCACTACGCGGCAGAACCCACGCCCTTTCGTCTGCCGCCGCGACACCGGCAGCGTGGCGTCTTCAGCCTGGAAATGATGTTCGTGCTGATCATCGCCGTCGTCGCCCTGGGCTACATCATCTACAACGGCGGCAGCCTCATGGGCTCCCAGGATGTGACCAACGAGCAGTCCAACATCGGCACCCTCATCGCCAACACCCGAAAGCTCAAGGCCAGTAGCGGCTACGGGACGTCCGGCACCAGCCTCGTCTCGCAGCTGGTGGCCAGCAAGGGCCTGCCCAACATGAGCGTCAATGGCAGCAACCTGTACAACGCCTGGGGCGGCTCGGTCACCGTGGTATCGAGCGGCATGACCTTCACCGTCACCGAAAACGCGCTGCCTCAGGATGCCTGCGTCACCCTGGCCACCAAGATCAGCCGCGGCACCAAGGTCACCACCGCCATCAACGGCGGCACCGCGGTCACCGGCGAAGT
>NZ_FOED01000014.1:0-94021 GCF_900110545.1 Pseudomonas sp. Snoq117.2
GGTAGTCAGCCGCGAATCGCTCCAGCAGCACGAAGTCGTCTTGCGTGATGTGTGAGTTGGACAACTCGACCGACTTGGTAAGGGGTAGTTGCATTGCATCGCTCCATCGTAAGGGACGGAGGCCACCCCAGCGGGATGGCCCCGCCAGGGTGGTTTAAAAGCAGAAGGACGTCTCGCCTGCAGCAGCCACATCGGCGAACACAAGGCTCGAAAGATCCATCGGCCGCGGCATAACGCCCAGGGTAACCAGGGCATCACGCCATTTCGGCATCGACGCATCGGTGAGGTTGCAGACGCGCTGCAGCACCAGGTCCCAGCCATCCGGCCGGGTAGCCTCCAACTCGTCGCCAGCATCGTCTGACAGCGTCAGCCGAGCCGGCTCCTTTAGAGACACCTTCAGGGCGATGAGCAACGCGACTTTCTCGACCTCGTATTCCGGATCGACATTGCTTGCCGCAAGCTTCCCGAAGGAAGCCTGCAACGCCTGCAACGCGTCGGCGAAGCCGAGCGATTCCGCCGCGCTGCTCAGATCAGACAGCGCCTGCTTCGCCCACCATTCGGTGTTCATCTGCTCGACGTTGTTCTGGCCCTCGGAGTCCATCGCGAAGAAAAGCGTCACGATCAAACCCCCGGTGCAACGACAGGATCATTTGCCCAGGCCGCGCCGAACTTGTCCTTTGCGATGGTATGGATCACCAGTCGCATGGGCTTGTCCGTCCGGTTGGTCAGTGCTTCGCGCAGCGCCTGCGCCAGAGGGCAGGCGAACGGGAAGTTCGCTTGCTTGCTGGCAGCGGTGCTGTAGGTCGTCGCGATACGGGCCCAGCGCAGCAGGGTCCGCGTCGAGAAGGTGACCGTCAGCCCCGATTGGCCAGCCTTAAGCGCCTGGTCGGGATTGCCGATGAACTGCTGGCGCACTCCATTGGCCACATCGATCATGGTGCTCAGGATCGTCGCATCGACCTGGGGCAGCGTCGCCTGCAGAACCGCAAGCTCCTCCTTCTTGCTCAGGTAGGAGACTTCCAGCATGCGGTACCGATCCCAGGACGCAAGGTTCTGGGACAAGGTACCCGTGTAGAGGCCTGTCTCATCACCTTGACCCCGCGTGTTGCAGGTGATGATGAAGCGGAAGTTGGGATGCGGCACGATGACCTCACCACGGTTTTCGGCCAGCACCAGGGCGCCGCCTTCCAATACAGCGTTGAGGCCGGCCATGACAGCCGGATCCAGGAAGTCAGCTTCATCCAGGAGGAAGATGCTGCCCTCTTTCATCGCCAGCGCCAGCGGCCCGTGCGCGAACACGGTCTGCTGATCACCGGTGACAGGATCACACTGCAACGACATCTGACCAATGAGCTCAGGCATTTCCATGCGGGAGTGGGCATTGACCTTGCACAGTGGGTACCGCATCCGCGCTGCGATCTGCTCGACGACGGACGTTTTGCCGGCGCCGGTAGGGCCTACGAGTGCCAGCGAGTCACCGCCCGACGCTGTCAGGAAGTTCATCACGGGCATGCGCAGTTCAGTGCGGAACAGGAATTGCGCGTTGTGCTTGGGTACCAGGTCGAGTAGCGGGTGATTCTCGGCGGCGAACGCAGGCGACATAGTGTCAGCGTTCGTACCAGTAACACCGTAGGCGGACATCGGGACGCAAGGGGTAAGGTTCATGGTGAATCTCCAGTAGGTTGGAGGCGCACCACTCCCCTACGGGGCGTGGTGGCCCCTGTAGGGTTTCAATGATTGCTGTGAAGACGCACAGCTGCGTTATCGCTCTCGGGCCGCATAGCCAGAGAACAGATCCGGGAAAGCTCTGGTAAACCGGAGGTTTACCGCAACGTTCCAGGCAAGAGACAGGGGCGCTTTCGCGCCCCTTCATCCTCACAGGCAAAATGCCCGAGATTCCGTCTCCTGGTCAACCAATGGCAGCCTCATGGCCTCCAGCGCAGCAGTCGTGATCGGATGATCCGAATCGAGGGTGATCCGGACCCGCTCAGAGGGTGCCTGCCGGAAGCGCTGACGCTCCTCCTCAGTCGCCTGCAGCTTCCGGCTCTCGAAGAGATCCTTCCACCGCATGTTGCCGGCCTGCTGGTAGCGGACGACGCGAACGCCCTCCGCCTCGGCCAGCATGTACCCGCCCATCTGCTCGACCAGATCCGCCTGCAGGGCTTCGCGTTGGCCCTTCAGGGCTTTCAGCTGTTCCTGCAGCGTGCTCGCCAAGGCATCGACGTCGCGTACCTGCTGCGCCGTCGCTGCCCAACGCACCAGAGCACCGTCGACCGGGGTGAAGTAGTCGCGCTGAGGATCCTTCTCAGGCTCCTTCTCGCTGACCACCAACTCCCAGAACAACTGCGCCTGCTGCTTGATGAGCTCGATGGTGTCCGGATCGCGACGGATCTCGAACACCAGGGGCTGTCGGGTCGTGCTGTAAAACACGAGATAGCCCCTGGCAGAGCCAGCCACCGCAATCTGGTGCTGTACCTGCCACCAATAGAGCCGGTAGGGCTCGCTCTTCTCGCCCTGCTCCAGCACCAGGTCGAAGTTCTTGTCCGAGGGGACCTTCACCTCGACCGGGCAGCCGTCGTCGTCGACGCCATCGAAGCTGGCGCGAAGAAGCGGAAACGTCGCGCACTCGCCGCATAGCGGCAGGAGCGTGGTCTTGTACCGCTCCTCGAACCAGGCGACCGCGTACGGCTCATGCAGGATGCCAAGCCGGACCTGCGGAATCATGGACAGGTCCAGCGGCGCTACACGGCCGGTGAGCTCGGCCCACAACCGCCAGCGCGTCTTTTCCACATGCTGGCCCAGGATGACCGCTGTCGCGGTCGCCGTGATGCCCTGCCGGCGCCAGGCGTGCCATTCCGGCGTGCGCTGGCGCAAGTCGACAATATTCATCATCACCTCCAGGTTAGGAGGGACCCCAGCCCCAACGGGGATGAGGCCCCGTTAGGGTTGGGTTTGGGCTACGCCGCCTGTGCTTGCGCGGCTTGCCTCTGCTTGAAAAGACCTAGTGCATAGGTCAGGGCATCACCCGTGAGGTTTTGCTCTGCCCAGGAACAGGCCCCTTCCCAGCTGCGGGTTCGTGCAGCGCGATCGCAGACGCTATGGATTCGCTCGCGCGTCACCTCACGTCCTTGGCCAGAAGTAGCTTGGGCGGCCGGCTGCACCTGGGTGCGACCGGGCTGCTCGCGTGGAACCTGCTCATTGACCGTCTCCTGCTGGCGACGATCATGCGGCTGGTCGCCGACGTGGTCATAGACGTTGCCGCCTTCCGCCTGCGATACCGGCGCGGACGCCTGCACCATCGACGCGTTGGCCAAACCGTCCAGAGCGCTCAGCGGTGTGCCAGCGATCCCCTCCTCACCTTCGGTGTTGAGGTAATCGATGACCTGGTCGAGCACCGGGTTGGTCGTTGGCCAATACTTGCGCGCTGACTTGATACCGGTCTTGATCGCCATCGCCTCGAAGTGCGTCTCCCAGGGACCGCGTTTACCAGGACCTTGAGAGGTCCAGGCCGCCGACATGTCCCGTGCTTTGAACACATCCGCCGCCCGCATCGCCTTCACCATGACCCGTCCTGTTGCCAGGTAGGCGGTGGTGTAGACGCCGCGAAACGTCCCGCGCTCGCTCACGTCGAGGAACGGGTCGAAGACATGCTCAGGCTCGGCAGTCGCACCTCGGTAGATGAAGCGATCGCCACTGTAGACGACCTCCGCCACCACCATATCGACAGCGCGGCTGTCGGTGGCCACCTTGATCAAACCGCGGAACGAAACGTCAGCGATCACCTTGCCCTGGCGGGGAACCAGGAAGGCCATCTTTTCGGTGGGATTGAGCGTCAGCCCTGTCGCTGCGATCTGCTGCATCGCAAGCTTGAAGCTGAGCTTGTTGTTGACGGCGCAATTCAGCAGTTTGTCGTTGGCCAGCATGGCGTGGTAGGCAAACAGCGCCTCTTACGCCCAGTTCACACCGCTCTGAGAGCGCATGATGATCTCGACGCATTCCGCCTCGATACCGCTGAGCAGATCCTGCGCCTTCTGATCGTGGGCCGTGACTTGCTGAGTGTTTTGCGAATGATTGGAACGGGACATGAGAACCTCCGGTGAGCATGCGGAGGCCCCCCGAGCGGGAGACGCCCGCAAGGGTTATTGGATTGAAGCGTTACAGCATGCAGAGATACGGCACTTTCGCGAACGGGATGTCGTCGTCGAACGAGTCATAATCTCCTGGGGTGGGTTGCTGCTGAGGACGAGGCTGCTGCTGCGGCCGCGGTGCTTGCTGCGGCCGATCATTCGCCGGCGCCGAAGACGCCGGTGCCTGCTGTGACCGCGGCGATCGTTGGGGCGCTGGTGCGCTCCGCTGATCGTCGTAGTCACCGCCCTGGGCAGCGCCATTGCTGCGGCCGCCGAGCAACTGCATATTGCCGTTGATGTCGACGACTACCTCGGTGGTATAGCGATCCTGGCCGTCCTGCCCTTGCCATTTGCGCGTGCGAAGCGTGCCTTCGACATAGACCTGGGAGCCTTTACGGATGTACTCGCCGGCGATCTCGGCCAAGCGGCCGAAGAACACGACGCGGTGCCATTCCGTTCGATCTTGCTGCTGCCCGGTCTGCTTGTCCTTCCAGCTTTCGCTGGTGGCCAGGGTGACGTTGGTTACGGCATTGCCGTTGGGCATGTAACGGGTTTCGGGGTCCGCACCGGCGTTGCCGACGAGGATGACTTTGTTGACGCCACGAGCCATGAGAAATCTCCGGTAACCGAGGCGCCTTGCCCCTATGGGGAAGAAGCCCCGCAGGGTGGAAGGGAGGTGCTGACGGAAACAGTTCAGCTGCTGCAATCAAGCGCCCTGCAGAGGGTGCTCGAAAGTCATGGTCTGGGCAGGAGAAGCTCCTTCCGGCTGGGCTTGAGGCAAGGCCAGGCGGGAAAAGCTTCCGAGGGGAGTGGCTCCCCTCGGCTATTGCGGGATCAAGGACAAACCGCCACATGCGCGGTCGCGGCGATCAGTCCTATCGACTTGGCCCAGCGCGCTAGTCGGCGCAGGTCCAAAGCGTCCGGGTCTACAGTCTCGGCGATATGGTCAGGTACAGGTACCGACTTCTCGCCGAGGTGTAGCTCCCGACTATCCACTTCATAGATGGCTTGTACATTCAGTCGCATGGTGGAAATCCTCGTCGGGTGGTCCACCGAAACGCCCGTTCTTCGGGGGCGCTTGGGTGGACCACCCGCAAGGGAGGTCCATGCAGCACTGCCCCCGGAGGGGCAGTCCACGGCTCAGAAACTGAGCGGCTTGCCGCTACGCTGCCAGGCCGGCGACTCGTATTCCGAGTAGTCGACTGCTGGCGGCAGAGAACTGACACGCGTAGCTCCGCGCAGCCGAGGCTGTTCAGAAACAGGCGGGTCAATCACAAGGGCAGGTGCTGCTTTTGCTGGAGCGGCCGAGAGCGGCGACTCAAGCTTGACGTCGATGTCTTCTCGCAAGGCGATCGTAGGCTCCTGACGTTCAGGTGCTTTCGAGCGATTTTTGAAAAGACGATACAGACCCCAGATGAAAGCCAGAACCAGAAGGTATGGAATCAGTTTCATTTGCCAGCCTCCTCGAGCGCTTGATGGTGCGCGCGGATCTGATTGGCAGCAGGGGACGACTGTATAGACGGGACTACAACGTATTGCACGAAGGCAAACGCGATAGCGATGCAAAGGATCAACTTTTTCATGAATGGAGGCCTCCAAGAAAAAAAGGGCCTCCATCCCAAAAGGGATAGAAACCCTTTTGGGATTAGTCACGACCGCGAATCGTGACCAGATAGTGCTAGTAGAGTGACCAGCTACACATAGACCCGCCTGATGGAATCAGGGGGTACGACACACAAGCGACATGCTTGGGCGAAGTAGACTCCAGAATATCGCTGTGCCACTACACCTGTAAACCCCCTAATCCGCTCCCTCCACCGGGGTGAATTGGCCCTGGCCTGGGCGATGGCCACCTTATGGTAGAAGCTCCCCAACCCAAGGAGCCGACCATGGCCAACGGAAGCGATTTCAAACCCCAAGGAAGCTATTCCGCCCCGACGCTGCAGTCCCAATACGTACTCAAAACCGAACAAGCGCAGCAGGTCCATCGCCGCTGTTTCGAAGGGGCCGCGCGCGCGCTCTACACCGTAGACGTTATCGCCCGTGCCCTCGCACACAGGAACAACGCGTTCAGCCATGCCGACGTGATGAAGGCCGTGGAAAGCCTGATCCTCAAGCTCGAAAAAGAGATCAGTGACGAGCGCGATCGCTTCGTGGCCATCCTGAAGGCCGCTGGCCAAGAAGGGATGGTTGCTCGGTACGACAACGCGGCTACGTTCACCTTCACGATCTCGACCCCTCTCATCATGCGCCTGGCCCACATCATCCAGAGCTTCGATGAGATGCTGGTGCAGGCCCAGACGGCCTGGCTGCTCGGCGTCCTGCCCTCTGACCGCAACGACATGACGGGCAACGAGCGTAAGCGCCAGCTCATGCGCGTAGTGCGCAAGCTGCAGGCCATGGCGACCGACGCTCGAGCCAAAGCGCGGAAAAGTCCCGATGCCGCAGAGATCGCTCGCACCGTGGGTGAAGTCGGCGAAGAGAACGCCCTCGACCAGCAAACCGCAGCCGCTGTCAGCGAACTGGATGCCGCGGCGGCGTGATCTACCTAAACAAAAAAGGCGCCTTCGTGGCGCCTTTTTTGTGGCTATTGGTCCTTGAACGTTCCTCGCAGATTTTTCTCTGTAGCGTTCCGCGAATCCGGAAACGTAACTTCCATACCATCCATGATCTCGTTGTTCCTAGTAAGAACGTCCTTCCGATTCGCCCCTGGGTAGTTAAGCGTAGAACCACTACCGGTCAGCTTATCGAGGTTGATCTTGTCGGCGGTGGGATAGTTATTGGTGATCTGCAGGATGCCTATCCACTCCGAGATGTCGATCTTGCTCCAATCGAGCTTTGCCAGGTCTCCGACTGAAATACCCTCGCAGGATGGGTTCTCAGCGTCGCCCCAAGTGCGTCCAAGTTGAGGCCGTGCTTGCTCCTGGATGATTCGTCCCAGAGGTGAGTTGAAGCAGCAGTAGGACTCGCGCTTTTCTATGCATCCCATGGGGGATTTGGAAGCGCAGTAGCTGCCCAGGAAGTGGCAGACCTTTGTCTCCTTTTTGGCGGCAAGCTCGAATTCCTTCTGCTCACACTCCCAGATGATCTGCACCATGATGTTCGCGATCGTGTAGATCGTATAGGCGATCATGATCACCGACAGCGCACTGGCGAAGCCCGCGGCAAACGTCGCGTTGGGCGCCGTGCTGACAGCGCCGGTAGTGGCATTAGTCGTCGCGTAAGGCGTAGTGCTAGAGCCTGCCGACGCTGATCCACTCGCGAAAATCGTGTTAGCTGCCGCGGTGCCGAATGTGTTCGCCGTCCATTCGGCGGCATAGTTCATCATCTTCTGTTTGAGCACGTCCAAACCGATCATTTGGCTGACGGTCGTGGCGCCTTCGTTCGTTTTGACGGCCGAACTCCACGCTGAGGTCCAGTTGCTTCCGCTTGCCAATTCTTTACCGAAGGTCCATGCCGCTTCAGCAGTCGGTGCCTTATCGATGATCCCGATCTTCTCGGTCAAGCTGATGGTATTCATGGTCAGGGACACGTAATCCATGAGCGAGATGCCATCCGGCGCCTCACAGCAATCGACCCATCCGCCGACCGCCTTTTTGCACTCCATGGGCTCCCCTTTCCAGACCTTGCAGTTGTGATCGGTCGAGGTGTCGGTGGGGTTCTCCCCGCAGTCCAGATCATGTTCTGCAAACTGGGCAATTTGGAGCGCCGCCGCGGCATAACCGAAGTCGGTAGATTTCTCATCCGTCGGGTTGAAGCACTCCGTGCCCAGGCACCGGACTGGGCCATCGCACTGGTAGCTCGTGCTGGACGTTGACGTTGGGACGTCAACCTCATGGCCACAGTCCCAGGTTTCCTCCGTGACGTAGCATTTGCCCGATTCGCCCTCGGCCCCGTCCACGCACTGGCGAGAGATGAAGCCGCACTGCTTGTCAGCCTCGAACTTGGTACAGGTGTCCAGGTTGAGCCCACCGGTGACGCAACCCTGAACCTTGACGTTCTGAAAGAGCTTATCGACGCCCTTGATCGGGGAAGGCTTCATGGCGTTGTACATGTCGTCGCCAGGGCAAACCGTCACCCCCTTCAGATTCAAGCACCCGCTGGCCACGCCCCGGGTAACCGTGACACTGCCGCCCTCCGAACATTGGCCATTCTGGATTTTGTTCGCCGAATCGATGCAGTACTGGGGACCGAATGATTCACCATCGATGCGCACGTTCTTCAGCTTGAGCTCATGGGCATAGAACGCGCCAGGCGTGCCTTTGCCGGTGTCCTTCACATCGACGACCATCTTCAGGCCGTTGTCGCACGTCGGCATCTGAACGATGTTCAGGGAGTCCTCGGTCAAGGTGTTGGGGGCAAACTTGTGCCCCGTCCAGATCGCGGTGCTCGAAACGGCGAAGCGTTGTGGAAGCCGCTTGCCGTCCGCGCCTTTCTTGCACATCACGTCCAGTGAGGCCTGGTCCACGTAGCCGTCGCTGCGCAGGTTGCTGGAGGTGTTGCGGTAGGTACCGGCGAGGAAGTCGACCTCGACCCGATTGGTCTCACCGGCGCCCGGGGCATCCTCTACCGCAAACCGAGCTGATACCGGCACCTCCACCACACGCATGTCGTGGGACACCGCACAAGTCTTATCGCTATTGGTGGGGCACTGCTCGTTGCCCTGGGCGTCGGTGTAGCACTGCATGTCGCCCTTGTAGAAGTTGCACTGCGCGTCGACCGATACCTCCTGGCACAGTGGCGATATTCCGGATGCCGGGGACTTGTTCTTGAAGCTGCTTTCACATACCCGCGTGCCGTTAATGACCGCGCAACCGTTCTCGTCCACGTCAGGCATCTTGTTGCAAACGAACTTGCCCTGGCAGGCGCCGTCGTTCACCGCAGTCACGGCCTCGGCAGCCTCCGGCGGGTACCAGTTGTCGTTGCTGATGACCTCCTGAGGATCATAGAGAATGCGCAGCTTGGCGTAGGCCTCACCGCGGCCGGTGACCGATGCGCGGATCTTGAAGGGGATGACACCTCCCTTTTTGACAATCGAGGTCATGTTGACGTCGGGATTCGTCTCCCAAGACGTATCGAGCTCGCAGGCCCCTTCGGTCTCCGGGGGGAAGTTTTCGTTCGGGCCAGACCATACCTTGGTCCCGCCGACGAGCACCTGCATGTAGTCGTCCCACTTCGCATAGACCAGCTGGGCGCTCTGGATCGCTTCGGGCTTGATGACCTCGAACTTCATCTCGTTTTCGAAGATGGTGCAGCTGCCGCGCCAATAGTCGTTGCCGACTTGACCCAGCCAGATATCGACGCAGCCCTCACCGCAAGACTGGACGTTCGCTGGACCGTCGTAGTATCGGACGACCCCTGCCAGGTACTCATGCTTGAGCGTGTAGCTGCCGGACTTATCGGTCACCCGTTCGCACTGCTTGAGATCGCTTACGTGCTTCGTGGCCGTGCCCTTGGTGTACTCGGTGTTCTGCTTGCAGTCCGAGAACTCCTTGTTGAAGAGCGCCTGGTTGTCGATGATCTTGTCGGTGTTGTTCCACAACGGATCATTGGTCAGATCGGGGCGCGTCTGGGAGACGTTACCGCGCAGCAGGCGATAGGCCTCACCGCTAGAGGACTCCTCCGAGGTCAGCCGCAGGTTGGCATCGCTGCCAGCCGCCATCGTCGCCTTGTCATCGCCGTAGATGTTGCTGAGCGCGCTGGTGTTGGAAGAGTCGGTCACCCCGGGGAACAGCTCCGAGATACTGACCGACTGCTTCGCCGCGTCCGAGCCAAAGGTGATCTCCGTTGAGCTGGCGGACGGTGGCGACCAGGCGTTCAGCGCCTCCTTTGCCGTCGCAGTGCCGGTCGCGGCTGAGGCAGTCACGCTGTCGGCCCAGGCCATGACAGGGCACGCATAGGCGTAAAAGAACAGGGTGATAGCGGCGACCACCCGGGCAAAGATTGGATTGCGCATCGGGTGCCTCACAGGGTGTTACAGCAGTCGTTCCAACGGAACATCATGTAGAGCGCGTCTTCGCCGACCTGGGGAATGGCGCGCCCTTCCCCGCCTTGCCACGTTAGGGGGCTTGCGCCGATGTAGTGCCCCTTCTTGGTCTCTGCGCGCGGGAAGAACATCGACATCTTGTATTGCGACTTGGGAATGGTCGGGAAGATGGATCCCCGGCAAAGGGTGTCATCGCCCATCGTCAGGTGCGCCAGGCCGCGCCGGTGCTGGGTGGCCAGCGTCCGGGCAGCGAGTAGCGAGGTGGTCCGGCCGAAGTCGTTCGGCAGCGTGGTGCCGGCCATGGGGTAGATCTCCCCCCAGGTCCCAGCGCACCACCAGAGGGAGGTCAGCGGCTCCTTACCGACCACACCCAGCGCGGCATCTGCCGTGCACGCTGCCTGGGCAATCGGGTTAGCGACAGCAGCGGCTTCCGGATTGACGAAGAACGCCAGTTCGTCGTTGGTCCAGGTCGGGTCGATCTCGGAAAGCTGGATGATGTCGAAGTCGGCGTAGCCATCTGGCGAGCAGCGCTTGGGCATGTACATCTCGAGGATCGAGAGCAGTGGAAAAGCGTAGTAGTGGACGTTGTAGAACGACATCCGCTCGTGGCTCACCTGGTTGCCGGTAGTGGCGTCGGCGTGGGTTCCCCACAGTCGCTTGTCCCCGATAGCGAGCGTCACGCCGCCAAGCGCCGGCAGGCAGCCCGGCTTGCGCACCACCTCGATCAAACGCGCCGGCTCCCACATGGAGTTCACGATTCCCGGCTTCCAGATCCCGAGGTTGTCCTCGCACATGCAGAGACTTTTCTTCGAGGCCCCCCGCGGCGCATCGCCTGGCGTGATGGAAATGCCGGCGATACGAATCGGGAAGAGGCACGCCCAGCAGATGTCGGTGAACAGCTTGCCGCTGAACAGCTCGGCGTTCGGGCAGGACGCTGTTGGCGTGGACGCTTCGGCTGCCCGCGCGCCGTTGGAGCCGAAAACGGCCAGTAACAGGATCAGAGCCGCTGCATAGCGAATCAACATGGGTTCAAAGGCCTTGAGTCAGGAGGCGGCGAGCGCAGCAGCAGGAAGGAGGAAGGGCATCGACAACCCGAAGCCCTGGCGGGCGGCGCCGGTGAGCGGTAGCAGCACCTCGCACAGGAGGTGCTCCTGCTCGACCTTCTCGAGGATCAAACCGGTACCGCAGCGGGTGCAGTGATCACGCGCATCAATGACCCAGTCCAGGTTGATACTGCGGGCCAGTGCCGGCAGATCGATCTTGCAGAAGTCCCAGGCGTGCCGTTTGAGACGGGCCGAATCCGCGCTGTCCTGGCCATAGTCGTCGATGGCCACGGCGATACCGTGCCGACGGATCATCACCAGCCGCTCCTCCAGGTCGACGCCCTGGAGGGGAGAAAGCTCGGGAATCTCGAAGCACACGGAAAGCGAAAGGCCGCTGACCAGCTGACAGAGCCGGTTCAGGTGCAGCAGGTTGAGCAGGGATGCCGGGCTCAGATTGATGAACAGGATGCCCCTGGCAGGTAACTCATGCGCCCGCGCTACGACCAGGCCGATCACATCCGCGTCCAGGCGTTCCCAGTCCTCATCGGTCGCGCCGGACATGAAGACGCCGGGCCCCAGGACGCCCTGGACGGTGGTCTTGCGGGCCAGGACCTCGTGCCCAAGAACCGCGCCGTTCTGATGATGGATTTTCTGCAAGGCAAGCTCGATCACGGCGCAAACTCCTCGATGTAGAAGCTATGGCGATCGGCCGTCACAACAGACGGCACGAAGTCGATGGCGAAGCGGCTGCGCACGTCATCGCGCAGGACATAGGCGGCGTGGTCGATCTCGTTCTGCAGGGCGGCGAAGCCATCCCAGCCTTGCTCCCGCGCCACGCGCGAAACGATCACCACGACGTTTTGCTTGGCGCCGTAATCCGCAACCTGCTTCTTGGCCAGGGCGACCTGCTGCGGGTCGAGCGGGTCGATGATCACCAGGCGTTGGGTGAAGGGACGCATGTCGAGCGGATTGATCCGATCGCCCGCCTTGTGGATCACAGTGCCATCTGCCGCGGTCATGTCCGCCGGCACCAGCACCGTGGGATCCAGGGCGCGCACTCGATGCCGGGTGGCGCGTGGCAGCTCGGCGAACGTCTGCTTGTCCCAGAAGGTGTTCAGGGCGCGCGCTTTCATCTTTTCCATGTCGACTTTGGCCAGCCGCTCTTTCATCACCTCGATGAGGTCACGTTCGGCGATCTCGACCAGAGGACCCAGCGACAGCACTGGCTCTTTGCGACGGGCAAAGGCCTCGTCCGCGCTCGCGGTGGAGGTGGTGCCCTTCGCCAGGTAAACCGACTTCTGATCAACCAACTTGCGAATCGCCGGCACCTGGTCGACGCCGGCCTCTTCGAACACCACCGGATTGATCAGCACCGATGTTTTGGTCTTGGTCTCGAGCGACAGGCGCTGCAGCTTGGCGAGCGCCAGGGCAAACGGCATGTCTTCGGGCACACCGCGGAAGACGAGCTCTACTGACTCGTTACCGTCATAGTTCTGCAGCAGCTGCTTGATCTCTGCCTCGCCCAGGGACCACGACACCAGGATCTGGTAGACAACCTTCCGGGTGTCTACCGGCGGCTTGGGCGCTTCGAGAGGGCTTGCCAGCGGTTGGCTTTGCTTCAGGTAGCTGAAGTCTTCGTTACGCAGCGTGAAGTCGACCTCCTGCTTAGTGCTGACCTGCATCTCCTTGAGATCAGCGGCGAAATGCTCCAGCGCCGCCTGCTCTTGCTCAACGGCGCTGTCGGCGGCCGAGAGCGTGGCGAACAACAGCGCAACGACACCGATTACCGCGCGCAGGCTCACCATATCGGGTACGCCCGGCCGAGCACGTCGACCTTGCTGACGTAGCCCCAGTAGCGAGAGTCAAAGCTGTCCAGGGAGGTGCCCATGAACCAGAGCTGGTCCGCTGGTACGATCTCGTCACGACGGTAACGACTTGCAGGCTTTCCGAGCCGTTTGGCCAGCAGCACGCCTTGGCCCTGGGCCTCACCGTTGATAGTTACCCGCTCGGGGGTCACGATGACTCGGTCACCCGGCACGCCACGGACGTACTTGATGACCTTGGTGCCATTGCGGAAGAACGGTTCCATCTGGGTCGAGCGAAACGCATAGATGGCATCACGCTCGACGGTCTGGTCATAACGGTCGATCAAGAACACCCGCCAGTCCAGGCACGTGTTCTTCTGCGGATCGATCCCTATCTCGTAGCGCGACGTCGCGTACCAGGCCGCGCCGGCGGCCAGTAAGCTGAACGGGAGGGCCTTCAGCAGAAACCTGAGGTGGCGGCTCACTCGGCATCCTCGGCTTGCTTCGCAGCTCCCGGCGCGCTCGCTGGCACCTCAAGCTCTGCGGGATAGCTGACCACCGCGCGCTTATCGATGGTGACGAAGCCGTTGGCAGCGAGCTTATTCGCCGAGGCGCGTAGCGCTGCCATGGCCGCATCTACCGCTTGCGGGTCACGCACATCGACGTTTCGGGTGGCAGCGTCGTAATCGACGATTGCGATCTGGGTGCCGAATTCGTCCGTTTTGAACAGCCAGGCGTAGCCAGTGACCACCGCCATGGAGACGAGCGCGGAGATCAGGACCGTCGAGAGGGTCTGGTTCATGCCGCCAGCCCCCGATCAGCCATCACCCGTGTGATGGCTTCTGCCGTCGGGATACCCTGGTCGGTATAACGCCCAATATCCTCAACGTCTTTCGCGAAGGTGCTGTAAAGCAGGTTGGAATACTTGTCGACCGTCAACCGCCCGATTCCGGAACCATGTTCGGTCGAGAAGAAGATTTCGGAGTACTGGCCTCGTACTGTGTGCACCGACTTGAGTAGTTTGAAGCCACCCTCCGTGAGCGAGAGGCGCTTTTCCTTTTGGATCAGATCGATCGCGGAGGCCTTCTGGCCGAGCAGGAACTGATGCGCGGAGTTTTCTACGATCGCCCGGCCGGTAGAGTTCGCGTACAGGTCGTTCACGGACTGGGTGATCGTGATCGCCGAGCCGTTGTACTTACGGAACCGGCGGTAACCGTGTTCGATGAACTTAGCGACGTCGCCCTCGGTGAGCAACGACCAGGCTTCATCGATAATCACGATCTTCTTCTGGTCACGACTACCCAGATACATCGCTTGCTGGATTTGATAGATTAGTTGCAGCAATACCACTTGCTGCAGATGCTTGCGCCCTTTCAGTTCTTCAAGTTCGAGAACGGTAAAAGGGTTTTTAAAGTCAACGTTGTTCTTTCCATTGAAGAACTTGCCATACATGCCTGCTCGAGTGAACGGATACAGCTGCTTCCCGATGTCCTGAACACGCGGATCCTCATCACTTAGCAGCGACTTCTCCACATCGTCTACGACCATCTCGCCGCCCAACTTTCCAAACACGTCATGGGTGTGTTTGCGAAGCCCTGCAATTTGCAAGTCCAAGAGCGGAGCGGTGGGCGCGGCCATTGCGCTCAAAAGCCCAATCAGTACATCTTCTTCTTCAGAGTAATCTTGAACGAGCTCGAAAGGATTCAGGCAAATTTGAGACTCCTGGGTGAATTCCACGAAGTCGCCGTCGAATGCTTTCGCCAACTTCAAGTAGGAACGACCAACGTCGATCACCCACACCTGAGCGCCGATCGAGCGATACGAAGTAATCAGATAGTTGGTCAGGAACGACTTACCACTACCAGATTGCGCCGCGATTGTAGCGTTATAGTTGGTATCCGAATCGAATAGACAATAGGACATCAGCTGTCCGTTTCGCGATACGAACTGCATCGTTGGCGTGCCGGTCCCCTTCCAGTCTGCATAGATAGGAACCAGGGGAAGGGCCTGGGTGATAGCCATAGACTTATAACGGTAAAGCTCCTCAACAGCTTTAGGATCAGCTCCGAAGGGAAGCGCATTGAGGAATATTGGGAGGACAAAGAATCGATCCTCCATGAAGGTAAATTGGCGGATGCTCATGTAGTTGCGCGCCTCAGCCGCAGCGCGGATCAGGCGATCACGGTTTGGAGCGAAGACCACCATGGTCATATTGCAGCGGACAGCAGACTCGCCCTCGTCAAGCTCTTTGAACAGTGCATCCATACCGTGCTTTTTTGCGCCCAGCTTTGGCACGAACTTCAGCAAAGGGCCGTATGCTTGGTTATTTACCCACTGGCGCTTCGCGCCCAGCTTGTCCTTGAACCCCTGCTGCTCCGGGAAATAGATCGTGAAGCTGATCAGGCAGTTTTCGCGAATACCCGTGGCACCAGTGAGGAGATCTCCGAGATACCATCCGGCCGCGCCCTGCAACGTGCGCCGCGGGAACTTTTTCACGGAAAGACATTTGACCAGGGTATCTCCAATTTGGAGATGATCCTTGTGCGGAATCAATGTGCGATCATAATCCAGGAGCTGAACTTTTAGCGGCTTGTCATCATCCGCTTCAATTTCGTTTCGGTCACGCCAAGATGCTTCTGCGCCCTGATTCAAGATAGAGGACATTACCTCTAGATAGAGATTACGACCCATACCAATCGGCGCCAATCCGACCGACTTGAAGACGGAATCAAATTGGGAGCGAATTTCACTCGCCATTTGCGTTTCACGATCAGTCGGTTCGACATTCGCGATAGGCATCATGACAGTAATTACAAGGTGAATATCACGGACCTTGATCCCAGAATAATCGTCAATAGGGTCCAGAGTTCCCTTGAACAGGTATTCCGAGCGATTCTTCAATGCAGTCTTGATCACCCCTTCCGGAGTATCATTTCTCAAGCGAAGCATCGCATTGATCGGGTTATTGATATTTTGCGACGCGAACAGGCAGAAGTTGACACTTGCGTTGGCGGGCCACGCTTGTTTAAGGACGGATTTCAACTGCTCGCCTTCTTTCCCGTCACTGCCGGGGAGCGGCTGGCAAAGGAAAGAGAATCCAATCTGGTTGTCGTCGAGGAGAAAGACCATGTTGGCCTCGTCGAACGCCGTAACGCTCAGCAGATCCCCGATCGGAAAGTTACCCTTCACATAACTGGTCATTGGCCGGCACCCGCAAGCCAAGGCTCCAGGCTGCCCTTCTCGTACCCATGGCGGACCAGGCCATCATTACGGATCATGAAGGGAACGCCCTTCACCCCGAACATCTGCGCGCTGATGATTCGCTTGCCGATAGCCGAGGTATCGCAGTCGTCTCCGACCTGATCGACCACGCGCGGCTTCGTCTCGCCCAGGACCACAGCAAGTGCCTCGGACTTGTCCTTGGCACAGTGCAGGCTTCGAACGATCTTGCCGCTATCCGGGCCCATCGCGGACAGTTCGAGGATCTTGAAGGTGTAGCCCTTCACCTGCTTCAGGTCCTGCACCAGCTGGTGACAGGATGGGCAGAGCGGATCTGTGAAGATGACCACTTCTTTCGAGCCGGTGCCGAAGGTGAAAGGCGCTAGGTCGTCCACCCGGAAGCGCAGCTTCGCCAGATCGATGTAGTTCGATGCTCGCTCGGCCTCAGCGAGGGTGGTGATTTCCTTCTGGCTCCAGGTGTCGTACAGCGAGCCGCGGAACACAAAGCGGCCGTTGTCGCTGACAAAGGCCAACTTTTCGTTTTTCACGGCGGCGATCATTCCGTTGATCGGTAGCGGTGCCGTGTCTGTTGCGCTCTGGGCGAAAGCCAGTTGGAAGGATAAGGCGCTGGCAGCGAGCACAGCGCTTGTAAGAATCTTACACAGCATGACGGCACCTCTATTTGAGTTACCGTCAGGCTACCGATGCGTTGAATCCGAGAGTCTTGAGTTCACCCCGATTGAAGGTTGGAACCCGCGGACGCCATAGCGGCGCCCGCGGGAAATCACCACTCCACAGGCTCGGAATCGGCGCCGGCATCGTCCGTGGCGGTCAGCACGATGTGCGGCGCCTGCGGATAGGTGCGCTTCGAGATGGTGATCACCGACCCGCTGAGCCCCTGCTTCTCATCATTCACGAACCAGTGATGGCGAGAGATCCGGCCATCCGGATCCTTGCAGTTGGCATTGGCGCGCCAGGATGACGAGCTTTCCTTCACGTCGAGCTCGCATTTGGGCGGTTGGTTTTCCTTCACATCAATGACGACTTCGCTCTCCGCGGTCTTCTGCATCTGGGTCTCAATCTGGAGAGCGATTTGGTACTCGCCCTCGCTCTCCAGTGTTGCTCGCGCATACCGGGAGCCATTGGTATCGAGCTGCTTGCCGCCCAGGGTGTAGCGCATGGACAACACCTTGTCCTTGGGATGGCCGCCCGAGATCGAGGGCATGACCAGGACCTTCAGGGGAGCCCGGGTCGCGTTGTTATCGCCCGTCCACCGGAGCGACACCGTCCACGGCGGTGGATCCAGCAAGGTCACGGTACGCTCGACCGTCGAGTAGTTTCCGCGGCCATCAGAGACGTGCACCTTGAACGGATAGGCCGCGGCCTTGCTCATCTCCAGGATGCGCAGCGTCTCGTTCGTGTCGTTGGCCACGGTGTAGCCGTCAACCTTAGGCAGCTCCCAGTCGTATTTGACGTTCTCCAGTGCCTTGAACTGGCCGAGGTTCCTCATCCGCAGGGTGAGCGTGGCCGGGACATAGGCGGCGCTCAGGCTAGGCTGCAACTCCCATTTCGGCCACTCGTACTCCCAGTAGGTCAGTCGCTGCTGCGTCAGCCCCTCACCGCCTTTGTCCCGATAGCCCTCGATCCAGGCTCGGTAGGTGATGTAGGTCGGCTTGTCAGTCACGTCCTCTTCGGTCGGTGTGAACGCCGCCGTGGTACCGGGAACGATCGATGTGCCATCCGGCATGATGAATTCGCCGGAGGCCTTCAGATCCATGTTGGTGTACGGCATGACGAGCCGGGCAACCCAGGTCGACTCCTTGCCTACTTCTGGCCGGCGGTTACCCACCAGCTGCACGCGCGGGGGCTTCACCTTCCGGAACGCAACGCCGCCGCGCAACAGCTTCCACGCCAGCGGATCGTCTGCAGGCGCGTCCTTGAACCGGACGCGCGAGAAGACGTAAACGCGCTCCTCGGCGCTACGGGTGACCGAGTAGCTGTCATTGCCGGCGAACCAGGTAGCCCCCTTGTCCAAACTCCACTGCGCCTCGATGTTGGACAGATCCATGACGTCGCCCTTTTCCGACTGCTTAAGCTGGAAGGTGGCCTGAGCGTCGACGAAGGTGTTGCCTGGGCCGGCGAGGTATCCCTTAGGGATGTTGAAGGCGTTGATCTCGATGGCCTGGGTCATCGACTTGGCGCCGCTGTTCTTGTTGGTGAGCTCGGCCCTGATCATGTAGCTGCCCTTCTGCAGGGTCGTCGCCAGCCGTTGCGGGGCATTGCTCGGATTGCTCACGGTCTGCCACTCGCCACCGTTGGTTGACATCTCCCAACGCACATTGCCCAGGTCCCGCGCCCAAGACCGGTTGTTCACCTCCGCGAAGAGAGTGACGCGCATGGGGGCCTCGCCGGTGAGGCGTAGCGCCCGGACACTGCCGTCGAGCGCCGCACCGTTGAGGATGACGATGCTCAAAGGGCGCGGCGAGGTGCGCGTCTCCTGGTAGGCGGGCTCCGGCGACACCACCCGTGCTTCGGCGTACACGCGCAGGTTCTTGCCGGCGAGCTTCTCCACCGGCACCTCGAAGGCCGCGTGGCCAGCGCCGTCGGCACGGACCCATCCGGCGATCTCCTCAACGGTGTTCCAATCCGGCCGCTGCACCAGGCGAATCTCCCACTCGCCCATGGTCGCGCTGTCGTACGGGACCTGGCTGTTGTAGGCATCGCCCATCGTGACGCCAACTTCCAACGCATCGGTCGAGAGGATCTTGCCGTTCTCGTTGTCGATCACCGGCATGATGTTCGCGTCCGGAACGGACAGCACCGTGAGATCGGAGTGGGTAGCGATGTTGGGCAGAGCGGTATAGGCCACATCCACGGCGAGGGGCCGGCGCTGCCACAGCGTCGAAAACGGCGCGGCGTAGATCCTGCGCAACTGGGTGCTGACGTCGCCATTGACCGGGTTGATGTCCTCGGTGATCGAATCACCCTGGTTCAGGTTGTGCGTAAGCTTCAGCCGCGCGCTGACAGCGGTCACGGTCGCATCGCCGGCGTATCCACCGCTGATAGGCGCCGCCAGGAGGGTATCGCCGAGCTGCTGCGCACCCTTGTACGTCACCACCGGAGCCGTCGGCTGCTTTGCGGTGAAGACGAACTGGTCGGTACCGAGATCGATCTTTTTGCCGCTGGGCGTGAACGAGGAAAGCTTCCAGGCGATCCGGTTGCTGCCGAGCATCGTCACCGCGCCGCGCAGGACCGGCTTTTCCCAGTTCTCCCGTATGGCAAGGCCTGGCGGGATTTCGGTCCATTCGACCAGGCAAGTCGGCCGGGTCGAATAGGAGGCCGCCGCTGTGATTGCCCGGCGCTCGATTACCGTCAGATCACAGGTTGGTCCTGCGCTCTGGACGAACTCGATGTCCAGGTCCTGGACCTGGGCATAGACGGTATCCATCGGGTACTTCGACGTCATCTTCACGGCGCCCGCCATGGGCACCACGTTCACCTGGGTGGGATAGGTCGCCAGCAGGCTCTTCTCCCCCTTGTCGTCAACGATGTAGGCAGCTGCTTCGACGGGATAGGTGCCTGCCTCCGCGGCGAAGCCCTGCTGCAGCAGCAGACCGTCGCTGGACAGATCCTTGGCTTCGGGCATCGGCTTGGTGAACTGCAGCAGGCACACAGGCTTGTCATAGGGATTGCTGTCGCGCGCCGAGACTTCTCTGACGGTGTTGGTGCACACCGAGTTGGAGGCTGAGAACTGGATCCGGGCCGACTCGAGCCCCAGGCCGATCGTCGCCGGGGTCGCCTTGAGCTCACCGGTGAGCTTCCATACTTCGAACGGGACGGCATAGACGGTACCGGTCAAATCGGCCCGTGCCAGCAGAATGCGGCCATGGCCGGCGGCGCCACTTTGCAGAGCAGCGACGGCAGCGCCAAGCGAGCCATTCATGACCCGGTCCATGGCCAGGCGCGCACCCTGGCCGCGCTCCAGCGGCCGACGGCCGACGCGCAGGCCAACCTCCGACTTGCGCTCGACCATGGCAATGATGTCGGTCCCCAGCTCAGAGAGCGCCTGCTGATCGGTGATCACAAGCCCAGGGCGCCCATCCAGGTGAGTGAACTCCTTGGTGATCGCCGGCGTACTGAATGCGCTTGGGGACAGCTCCTTGACCGGCAACTTGTCGAAGGGATCATCGAGGGATCTTGGCGCCAGCCGCACAGGGAAGGTCGCCGCAGCGCCGTCCTGATCGGTCACCGTGACAGAGACGGTGGTTGCGGTGCGGCCGTCGGTGCTGAAATGGAGTTCATCGCCGGTGAACCACACGTAGCCGTGCTCCGGCTGAGTGGCCACGGAGAAGGTGTGAGAGCCCCAGGTGTTGTCGTCGATCGCGGCAAGTCGCTGGCTTCCACCGACGCCCTCATAGAAATAGACGACGGAGGGGGTGAGGCCGGTCGGCGCGGTGTTGAGCTGAGCAACAGCCACGGTAGCCATCGCTTCGACGTACTCGCCGCCCTTATCCACTACCCGGAACCGGAACAGGTCGTTACCGACGAAATGCGGGTTGGGCGTATACACGTAGCCGGCGGCCGTGGCCACCACGGTTCCCGACTTTGGCTGTTCCACCACCTCATAGGTGAAGGAATCCCAGGCATTGCCATCGGTGACCTTTGGCAGGGTCGCGGCGGAGGCGGCGTTCTCGACCGTCCTGATGCGCAGGGTTGCCGCGACCGGCGCCAGATTGAAGCGATCGACCTGCAGCGCAATGGTGCCCTGCACAGTCAGGCCGCCAGGATCGGTCGCCTCGATGACGGCGGAATCAGTACCCACGAAGCTGGCCGCCGGTGTGTAGACGAGCCGGTTCTCGACGATGGCCAGGCCCCCATTGGCAGCCTGCTGCACGAGCCGGAGCGTATGCCGCCCGGCATCGGCCACGTTGCGGTCGACGATGCGTGGGTAGTAAGGCGCGCTTGCAGTACCCTCGCGCACCACGATGCTCCCCGACAGGCTTTCAGGCGCCAGGTTGCGTGGCTTGACGACCACGGTCACGGTGCCTTTGCCAGACTCCCCACCGGCGTCCGTCGCGGTGATGGGGAAGCTCTCGGTCCCGGTCCAACCGGGCTTGGGCATGTAGACGGCCTGGCCATTCAGGACTTTCACCGTGCCGCCCGCGGAAGTGGCCGGTACGGCGAAGGTGAAGGTATCGCCTGGATTGGGATCGACCACCGTGGGGGTACCGGATACCTCGACGCCCTCTTCTGTTACCAGGCTCAGGCCAACTCGCGTAGGGCCGACGTTACGACCGCGGACGGTAACCGTTGCGGTCCCCACGACCTCGGCACCGGCAGGATCTCGGGCGATGAATTTGAAGCTGGTGGTGCCCTTCGAGCCAAAGGGGGCATGGTAGACGAGCTGGTTGTTCACCACCTCAGCGGTACCACGCATCTCCTGAATGGGCACCGCGAAGGTGTGTTTGCCCGCGTCGTAGAGGTTTTTATCGACCACCTCGGGTGTGACGGGCGCGGAGGCCTGGCCCTCGTTGGCAACCAACGCTGCGTTCGCCGCGCTGGGGGCGTAGTTGGTCTTGTCGACCTGGATCGCGCCGTCCTTGATAGCCGATTCGGCGCCGGCGGCATCGCGCAGCTTGTACTTGAAGGTGGCGGTACCGACATAGCCGTCGACCGGCACGAAGCGAACGCGCAGGCCTTCGGTGGTGATTTTCCCGACGCTCGGATCCGGTTGCTGGACGATCACCACGGTGTGGCTGTCCGGATTGTCTGGATCGGTCCCGATGACCTGGTCACCGACGACCTCGAAGGCGATGGTCTGTGCAGCGGACACCAGGCCACCTGGATCCGTCGCCGTGACCTTGGCGCTGGCGGTGCCCAAGTAGCCGGTCGCTGGCTTGAACGTCAGCAGGCTGCCGGCGAGGCTGACAGTTCCTGCTGCCGCAGCGACAGGCTGCTGAATTGCAAAGGTCAGCGGCGCGTCGTGGTTCGGGTCGGTAGCGGTCAGCTCGACAGTGACCGGCGTCTCCATGGCCGTCTTGGCAGATGCGGCATCGACCACAGGCGCCTGGGCAACGGGTAATACCCGCACCAGGATCACGCCCTCATCCGAGTCCAGGCCGAAGGAGTCCTTGGCCACGTAGCGAATCTCGCGGGTACCGACGAAGGTGGCGTTGAGCGAGACCTTCGCCGTCGTTCCCGTGAAGCTGACGCTGCCGAAGGCGGGATCTGCCGCAGATACTGCGCGCAGCGTCGCCGTGTCGTTGGCGTCTACGTCAGAAACCTGGAGGGTGAAGCTGCTGGTAGCGCCCTGGTTGAGGGTTACCGTCTTGCTCTCGACCACTGGCTTGTCTGCTACCGGCGTGACGGTGATGCTCACCGGTACGGGCGCTGAGGCCGCACTGCCAGCGTCGATGACGGCCACCTGACACGTGGTCTTGCCGTTCCAGTCAGGCGCAGGCGTGAAGACCACGGAGTCGCCGTCCAGGCCGCAGCCACCGATCGACGCGCCCGGCTGGCCGATCACGACAAATTGGTAGGGACCGTCGCCATCCGGATCGGTGAAGACGATCTTGGCGCGCCCCGGTGTGTCCTCGTCCGTCACGATGCTGATGGGCTGGGCAACGGGGGCATCGTTGACGCCCTGGACCGTGATTGGGATATCGACCACGGCGCTCTTGGCGCCTGCGGCGTCCACAGCGCTGATGCGCAAGACGTCCTGGCCGTAGAAGTCTGGCTTGGGGGTCAGCTTGATGCGGTGCCCGTCAGCGAGCACCTCGCCAGCAACGCCCTTGCCTTGTGCTTCGATCACCAGGCGGTAGATGTCCACCGCGTCGGGATCCTGCACCGTTGGCTCAAACGTCATTTGCGCGTCTTCCGTCATGATGACGGGCTGCGCGATAACCACCGGCGGATCGTTTCGCCCCGTGGTGATGATGCGGATGGTCGCCGTATTGGAGTAGGTGCCGTGCTGATCGCGGCCGCGATACTGCAAGGCAACGATGCCGCTCCACCCGGGCACCTGGGTGAAGGTCAGGGTGCTGCCCTCAACCTTGACCTGGCCAATGGCGCTATCGGGCGTATCGAGCACTTCGAACTGCTCTGCAGTGACGCCCTCCCCGCCCAACGTGAGCGGCACGATCGCAGGCTGATCTTCGGGCACCGAGATTTCGATGTCGCGAGCAGTCGGCTGCGCGATCGCGGCCTGAACGATCACCTCGGTGAGCGTATCGCCAACGGTAAGCACCAACGGGCCGGTGAAGCCGGCTGGAGCCGTAACGGTACCACTGCAGCTGGCGGCCTCTTTGGTACGGACGCCGCCGCACTTGCCTGCTTCCTGGCCCGTGCCGGCGCCGATCAGGATCGGGACGCTGTAGCTTCCAGCCGAGGTGCAGCTGTTGCGCGTGGCGCTGTAGGTGAGCTTGATCTGCGCACCGGCAAAAACCGCCCGGGAATCAGGCGTCAGCACCGCATTGGACTCGGTGCATTCAGCAGCTTGGACCTGGTTGGTGTAGTGCGCGAGGCCTGCGAACAGCAGCGCGACGAGTCCCTTCGAAATCTTCCAGTTCACAGGCCGGTTCCCGAGCAAGTTTCAGATACCTGAAAGCCGGCATGCGCCGGCTATCAGAGGGGTGAGCCCTGGGCGGCTCCCTAGTTGATCTGCAGCAGCGGCGCTGCGCTGGTCACCATGTCATTGGCGGCCGGCAGGGTTGCCGACATGATCGATTCGATGATCTTCGGGGTGTTGTACAGGCCGACCCCGCCGCCGATACCGGTGGCGAACGCCATGATCGACTGGCGCACGACGCCGCCAACGATGCCCACCAGCACCATGGCGCCGGCGACCACGCGGCCGAGGGTGCCCTGCATCCAGTCACTGATCGTGGTCCAGACGGCGTCGAAGTCGGTACCGCCGGTGCCTGCCATGGCGCTGGATGCGCCCACGACGAGCAGCAGGGCGACGCCGAACTTCACCAGGTCGCGTTGACGACGCGCGCGGTGGGCCGGGTTGCTCAAGGGTTTAGCCGGATTGCTCAGGCGCATGTTGTGTCTCCTTACGAGGGTTGGGGGGGTTACGAGGCGGGGATCGCCTTTTTGTGGGATTCAAGCGGACGCAGCGAAGGCGTCGGCCGCAGGGACGGCGTACCGACTTCCCAACGGCGCGGTTCGATCTCGGTGTAAATGAAGCCAGGTACGTTCAGGTCACCGGCTTGCGACTCCCAGGGCGCGACCCAGACCCGCATGACGGTGGCCTGACTGCGGATCGGCACCGGATCACGCGCCGGGCGAGGCACGACGTAGCGCTCGCCGGCCGCTACTTCCGGCTGCACCGCCGGCGCCGGGGCGTGGCCGCCGTGCTTTTCAGCCTCGGCCTTCTGGGCATTCTTCTCGTCGACGATCTGCCGGAAGTTCTCGTTCTCGGTCAGTTGGTACACGTCACGCGCCGACATACAGGTCACGCCGTCGGGCATGCCCTTACAGCCGTAATCGGACGAGCCGATCTGCAACATGGAGCAGCCGCTGATCATTGAGGTGAGCGCCGCCGCAGCGGCAAGGCCCCGGGCCTTACGCAGGTTCGTTTTCATGAGGTTGAGTATCCGTAGCGAGGGATGTTGGAAGGGGGCAATTCACCCCCTTCCAGGGCGTTCAATAGAAGGGAGCTGGGCGCTCCCGCTGGCTTCAGGTTTTGTTCTTGCTAAGCGTTTTCAGCTTGAGCTGCACACCCTTCTTGACGACGAAGTCGATCTCCCGGGCAGCGTCCACTTCGATGACCGGGTAGAGGTTCTCGGCCATCTCCAGGTAGAAGTCCGCGATGCGCTCAAGGGCTTTGCCGGTACCGCCGATCATGGCGCCCTGCATGGCCTGGGAGTTGAAGGCCTGCTCATAGACGGGCGATACCGTCCGGCCATTCGTACCGCTGCCACTGCTGGCGATGCTGATGCTCGGCACCTGGCGCACGCTGAATGCGTCCGAGACGCCCTGCATGAAGCCGGCCATCAGCGAGCGAGCCAAGATGGCGCCCTGCTTGGAGACCAGGCGCCCACGCACCCCGGCCTTGCCGTCCTCGCCAGAGGCATAGGCGTCCATGCCGCTTTCGATGATCCCGCCGTCGTCACGTACGCAGGAGATCGTCTCGGCCCGCATGTAGGCGCGTTCCGAAGAGAGGTCGCCGAACGCACTGGCAATGAGGAAGCACTCGCGAACGTCTGCGCGGAAGCGGTTCGGCAGTACGGCCTCCTTCTTCACCCGCAGCAGGACAGGGAAAGGATCTTTCCGTGCTCCGTTACCGGTGGGTGCGTCGATACCAGTGATGATCGCGCCGGAAAGGATGGCGCCGGCCGGCAGGTAGACGTCCTCTTCCTTGGCGTCGGCATCGGGATCTTCAGCAGGTGCCTCATCCCCGTAGGACATGATCTTCGGCGGCTCTTCCTTCTTGGGCGCTGCGCCCGGCTTCTCAGGCTCCTTTTCCGGCGCCGGAGCGTTGGCGAAGAAATTGCCCTGGTTGCGGTTCGGGTCCATCAGCGTACGGTCATAACGCTGGCGCTCCTGCGCCTGCGTCTGCTGCTGCGCAGCCTTGCGCTCCAGCTCGGCGGCCTTGTCAGGCGTCGGTGCCTTGGACTGCGCTTCCTGCAGCTGCTTGCTGAGGTCGCGGTTATCCTGCTCGGCCTTCTGCTGAGCAGCCTGCGTTGCCTCAAGCTTTGCCGTCAGGTCCCCTATTTGCCCCTGAATCTCTTTGAGGCCCGCAGCGGTCGCTTGCTGGGCCTGGGTCCCATTCATGAGGTTCTTTAGCGTCAGCTTGAGGTCGTTGAGCTCCTTGCTCTGCGCACGCTGCTCGGCGTTGAGCGAATCCAACCCGACACCACGCGGATCCGCGTCGGTCAGGACGTTGGTGATCGTCGGCTTGGCGTTGGTCTTGCGCTGTACCTCGCCACCCAGGCTGCTCAGGCCCCAGACGAACAACAGCACGCCTCCAATCGCCACACCGATGACGGTCCACTTCTTTTTCTGCGGGCTCAGGTTGGCCCATGTTTGCTTGATCATGGTGCCTTCCTCAGTTCAGCAGGCTCGGGCGGGACGAATCTTCCGCCGGCGCCTCGCCCACACGGGTGACGATGTAAACCTCGGTCTTTTCGCCGGCCTCGAGCATGTTGCGCGGCCAGGCGGCGGCAGCCGCCAGCGAGGGATGGGTGCAGCTGGTCTCATCAAACATGATCGGCGCGCGGCCATTGTTCTGGGCGACGCCCACCAGGACGCGGAAGTTGTGGCCCATGATCACCTGGGCCCGGCTGAAGTCGAAGTTCAGGCCCTGCTGATAGCAGGCGGGAAGCTTCTCGCCGCTCTGCAGCTTGGCCATCGAATAGCCTTTAGGAATACCGCCCAGGGCGAGGGCGCGCATGATGCCCTTGATGGTCTCCATGTAGGGCTGGCCCTCCTCCCACTTCTTGGCCTGCCCGCTGTAGCGCGATCCGTAACCGAAGCCACCGGCGCTGGACGGGCTGGTGCTCCCGGGCACCTGGCCGATGATCAGGTTGGCCTCGATCGGCGGCACCTTGCGAGGCGCCAACGTCAGGCTGATGGCCACCGACTCATCGTCCTTGGGAGTGATGTACATCGTCACCGGGCTTTCGCTGTTGGTCGATACGTAGATCACGTTGCCCTTCGTCTCGACCGTAGCTTGGGAGGTGGTCAGCACCGTTGGTTTTTCAAACGGGGTGACGATGCGGTTCAGGTGAAACAGCGCCGCGGGGATGATCGTGTTGACGCCTGGCTGTACCACCACGTCCTGGCGCGAGCTTACCGGCGGCGCGGCGGCCTCGGCTGCACCAGAGGTCTTGGCGACCGAGGCCGGGACCGCGGGAAGGTCACGGCCACCACCGGCCACATGAACCAGATCGGTAGGCGCCTTCGCGGGCGCTGCTTTTACCTGGTCCTGCTTCTGCACGGTGCTGGAGGCCACCGTCGGAGCGGATGCGGGTGCAGCGGGCGCAACAGCAGGTTGCGCGGCCGCGGTGCTCGGTAGCGTTTTCTGCTGCTGCTCGGCCAGAGCCTGGCGCGCCACCTGCTCGTCTGCTTCCTGCAGGCCGTACTCGGCCGGGTCGACGTCACGGCCAGGCACCGCGGCAATTTCCTGAGTGCGTGACTCGGCCACTGGGGTCTGTGGGATGTTGAGCTCACGAGCGTTAGCGATCGATGCTGAAGAAAACAGCGCGACGCCGATCAGCGTGAGAGTTTGGATGTTAGTTTTCATTGCGCTGCTGCTCCAAACGCTTGCGAGTATCTGCGGCCTTGGCTTCGCGATTTCTTACTTCTTCAGTGCGCGGCGCACCTTCGTATACAGAGAGGAAGGCAATGACCGGCTTATAGTTTTTGATCTTCAACTCAATTTCATAGGTCATATCGAGTTGTTTCGGCTGGCCACTCGGGCCCGTCATCTTGGATTTGCCCACGATGAAGTACTTGGACGCATTTTCCTTATCTTGCAGGACTTGGCGTGGCTCGAATTCCAGTGTCACCCGATCTTGGCGAATCTGATGAACTTGGCTATCAATCTTATTGAGCACGTCCTGATAGATATCGTTGGCGAGCAATGGCTCGAGCGTCGCCTTAATGATCTCGGCAGACTTCGGATTAACATTGCCGAGTCGATCAGCGATGTAGAGCGCCCAGGCGCTGACGTAGCTATCCGAAGCGCGGTCCTGATCGACCCAAGCACGCTCAGCGAGTGTCGGCGGCTGCATGTCAACAACGGTGCTTTTGCGCAGCCAGCCGATGACGGTCAGAACCTCCAGCAAGATAAGCGCAACGATGATCTTGCGAAGAAAGGCGTTCTCCGACATGGTCCCGCGATAGGTGTTTTTGAATTTGCCAGACAGCATGGCGACCTCAGTTAAATTCGCGGATAAAAGGGTTCGGTATGGTTCTGGCTTTCGCACCGGCGTATCCGGTCGCCCAATAGAGCATATGAACCATAAAGCCATCCGGATGATCATCGCGGTATTTCCGATACCAACGAGTCAACAAATACCCGGCAATAGTGCAGACCGCGGCATACCCAGTGAACATACCAAATACGAGACCGATCCCAATGGGCGCAACTTCATCTGCCTGCCAAAATAACAGGTGAGGCGGATCATCGACGTACTGGGGAATATCAATTGGCTGCATTATTGCGCGGCTCCATTGCCTTGAACGAGTTTCGCCATGGCGCGAAGAATATCTTCGGGTCCCTTGGCACCAGAAAGAACTACTTGTCTATTGCTCGGGTTATGGCGAACGATGGTGGTCGGTGTTTCCTTGATGCCCAGCTCTACCGCCTCACGGAAGTCCGCTTTTACTTTCTGCAGCGGCTCCTGGTTGTCGATGCAGCGCGAAAGGGCCGCGCCGTCCAGGCCAATGCTGGAGGCGATCACTGCGAGCGGCTTTTCGGTCCCGGTACCGTTACCTGCAGTCGAGCTGAAGATGGCGCCGGCCATGCGGTAGAAGGCATCGTTACCGCCCTGGGCCGCTGCGCACTCTGCGGCGAAGGCCTCCCGGCGCGACGCTTCGCCATGGATCGGAACATGCTTGAACACAACCGACGCGTTGCCGCGCGAGCTGTCGACCACGGCCTTGGGTACCGCGAAATACTGCTTGCAGTAGGGGCACTCGAAGTCCGAGTACTCGATCAGGCTGAATTGGGCGGTAGCATCGCCATAGCGACGCTCGCCGACGATAGGCGCGCTCTCACGCTTCATCGGCGCTGGTGGTGCCTCCGGTGCCGCCGGGGGTGCCACAGCTAAGCTTTGCCTGGAAAGGAGCGCGTCGAGATCGGAGCGCGAAAACGCGTACGGCTGGATCCTTGCGACCTGGCCATTCAGGTGGTCGACGAGTTGCTGCTGCTCGCGTAGGGCATGAGCGCTATATAGCGCTGACGCGGTACTCAAGACGATCGCAAGGCCGGCGAGTGTGATAGGGATTCTAGAGCTCATGATGCACCTCAGCTGTTGAAGCTATGGTGCTCAGGCGCAAGCGCGTTTTGCGGTCAATCCACCCCGACCGAGGGCTCAAACCTGGCCGGGGGAGCAGCAACGTCGCCGGGTGTTGCGCCCGACTCGCCGGCGGATACGCTAGAGCCGTTTCGGCAGGTTACCGATGAGGAGGCTTGCTGCTATGGGGATCAGAAAAATCACCACGAGCGGAACGATCATCGGGGGTATAGGCAACGGCGCGATGAACGACAGCGCGAGTGCCATCACCACCCAGGAGATGATTTTTGAGCTGTAGGTGTTCAAGAATGGCGAGGAGTGATCGAAGTTGTAGCGCTTGATGTTCCAAGCCATGTAGCCCCCCAGCACGGCCGGCGCCAGAATGACCAACATGTAGGGCATCCACATCAGCAGGAGCAGGCTTCGGTAGTAGATGTGGTAGCAAACCTTGAGCACCGCCTCTCCACGCCCCGCGATGAATGTTCCCCACTGCCGTTCGAGTGACTCCCACCCCGGGGTTTGCTTGCCTCCCAGGAAAAAGTCACGGACGGTCTCGTTGAGCCCACTTTCGAGATGGATGGTGCTGTAGAGCCGGGCCGTATCGTCGATCAGTTGGTCACTGGCGGCCTTGCCCATCATCGCCTCCCCCCAGTCCTGCTCTTTCAAGATCGCCCGGTCGATGAATGCGTTCGGCACGATGCACACGATCAACAGGATTTCGACGCAGACGAAGGCCAGGGTTAGCCAGATTCCGGCGGGCATCTTTTCTTCGATATCAGCCATTGCGGTGCTCCTGGATGCTACGCCAGACGACGCCGATCGACGTGTCGGGCGGCAGCAGCAGCGCTTCCAGGCGATCCCGCACTGCCGCACCCTTGGTTTTCTCGACTTCGCTGAGCAGGCGCTTATGCATCTCGAGGAGCGCCGCCGTGGGCGCAGGCGATTGCTCGAGCAGTTCTGCCAGCCCATCCAGGAAGGTGCCCATGAAGGCCACAAGCCGGTCTCGATCTGGTTTGCCGAGCGCAGCCTGATACGAGCGCAGCGATCGGGTAAGAACGTCTCGACAGTCGGGGTCGCTGGTCATCTCCTGCTCGACGCGAAACGCGGCAGGGACGACTTGCAGCGCGGTGGGCCAATCGCACTCGAGAACTCCTAACAGGGTCTTGGCTTTCGCATCGCCGTTGAGCAGGCGAGATAAGGATTCAAAACGGGTACGCATGGATCAAGCCGCCTCTTCAGCCAGCAGGCGGGCCCGAGCCACAGCCTTGTCGAATTTTTTGGGTTTGGTCAGTACCGGGATCCGGCCCTTCTCGACCTGGCCGCCGGCCAGGATGGCCAGGAACTCAAGGTCAGGCAGCTGCCCGAATAGCTGGGCTGGGAACAGCTCCCCCTCCTCGTCCATCAGGCGCTCGCCAACGTTCAGGGAGTGCATGTGCGGATCGTCCTTGGTCGAGTTGCCCTGGGTGCGCATGACGTACTTGTAATACGTCGGCGGAATCTTCTCGGCGATGTACTTTTGCGTGTCCTGATCGGTGATCCGGAGCGCGATGACATGGTTGGTGTTGCCCAGCACCTGGCGCGCCTTCGCCGGCGACCCCATGCGAGCCTCGAAGTCGGCGATGGTTTGGGTTGCGACGTAAATGCGCATTCCGGCGCCCCGCCCCTTGTTGAGGAGCTGAACGAGCTGGTCGTTGACGATTTCCGCGGCCTCATCGCAGAAAATGTTCACCGGCCGACGCTTTAAATTCTCGCTGCTTTCAAGGTTGTAGCGCTGGCCCGCGACCGCCGCCAAGTCGGCGAGGAAGATCGAGCCGATCGCGGAGCCCACCATCGAGTCGGACAGCGAATCAAGGCCAAGATAGAGCACCTGGTTGTTCTCGATGATCGTTTTCGAATCGGTGATTTCGCGGGTATCGCCGCTGTCGTTTTCGATCGGCGAAAGAATGGGCCCCATGTGACCTGCGGTCAGCATGTTCAATATCGGAAGCAGCGTCGCGATCATCTTTCCGAAGTGATCGCGATCGTGCTCGAACATGGACAGGATGCCCTCGAGGTCGGAGTTTGGCTTCAGCGGCACGATCTCAGTGCGGTAGACAGAGATCATGGCCTTTGCCTTGAGCTCCTCGGTCCTCGCCTGCCTCGTGGCCGCGGTTGCTAGCGCGTCGAAGGCTGGGTGAACGGACTTGCCGTATGCCGTAATCGCCTCAATGACCAGAGGAGCAAGGCCACCCTCGAGCGCGCGGCGAATCTGCACCAGCGTCGGGAAGATGTCGCAGAACAGCATGGCCTGGATGACGTTGTTCACGGCCATCTGGGCGAATGCCTGGAACGGTCCTTCGCCATCAGTCAGTGCGGCGATGCGCGAGGCCAGCTCTGTGGCGCGGCCGAAATTCTGCGTTGGAGAAATTCGCACGCAGCTGTCGGGGAATGCAGGATGGAAGTGCTTATAGCGGCTGACATCGCCGGCTAGCTCGCACGCCCGGCGCGCGTTTTCCGACATTTCCTTATCGCCCTTCGGATCGAGTATGACCACCGATTCGCCACGCAAAATGGCCTGGCTGATCAGCAGGTCGAACAGTCGGGTCTTCCCGCTACCCGTGGTACCTACGATCAGCGTATGGAGAGAGGCGAGCGTGTGCTTATACCCAATCGGCTTGTCCGGTTGCAGCGAGATCCCGTGGATCCAGGGTGAGCCCATGAAGCCCTCGGGAACCGGGGGCATGAGCTTCGTGATATCCCGCTTGAGCAGCTCGAATACCTGCTGACCTTCACGCTGAGTCCATTTGAAGCCGACGCCGATGTACATCTTTTCGCGATCGGCGAGCATCTGCTCGATGAGCTCATCTTGGCCCATCAGCGTAGCGGTCTTCGCACGCAGCCCCTGCCTTACCCGGTACAGGTGCAGCGCAGCAGGCACGCGCCGAAGCGCAAAACCACCCATCACACCCAAGGACAGGTAGAACGGCTGCGCAGGTAGGTTCGTGCTGAAATGGACAGCGCAGGTCCCAGCCATACCCAAGACCCAGCCCGCAATTTCGATCGCCTCAAAATTCGGCCGCCAGGGCATTTCATAAGTCCATTCGCTCATGCGGGAAACTCAGTCAGGTCAATGACGTGATTGTTTCCGACCTTGAGGTACGGGTAGTGCGCAATTAGCGCCCTCCTCAGGGTAAGTTCGCTGGTTTTCAGCTCGTACGCGAGCTGGAGCATCCTTCGGTCCGAGATGGAGACCACGGTCCGCCCGTCCGTCTTTTTCGGCGGACACCTCGAGATGACAGCGTCGGCGGTCGCCTGCAGTTGATTCGCCTCGTGAGCGTCGCGTGCCACGGTAGAAGAGTGGTCATAGGCGCCACTCGTAACCTGCTCGAGAAGCGCCCCCAGATACCGCGATAGCAGGAAGCCTTTGCGATGTAGGCCGGTATAGGTGCCGGTGAAGTCGTCGAATAGCCAGTTCGCGGCCATGAGCGCATCGCGGTCATCCAGCGTAAACCCTGGCTCGCTATGAAGGCAGTACGGCTTCCCGTCTCGCTGCAGCAACAGGTCTTTGTTTTCCGGCCGGGTGTACCAGAGGAGCTTCGCTGCAAGGTCTGGCCAGAGGGCGAGATAGGCAGTGACCTCTGAAGCGGCAACCTCGGGTACAGCCTTTCGCTCCGTCGGCTTCAAAGGTGATTTAGGCAGAGGCGGGCTTACGGCGTCCTGGGCAGCAGGACGAGGCTTTCGCGGCTGCCCGATGATCATCGGCGCCGGTCCAGGAGCCGCGCCACTGATTAAGAGCCCAGGTGGCGGCAGCTCGCGCGAAGTGCTCGGTCGCGTGGCCTTTGACGGTCCTGGTCTTGAACCGGCTGGATTTTGGCTTCCGGCGGCGGGACGCTTCCCATCCCCTGGGTTACCGGCCGATCGTGCAGTAGGGGCATGCTCAGCCCTACCACCGACCTTTCCCGCGGGTAGTGGCTGGGCGAGTGCGCTATTACCCTTGTCGTCAATGCCTTCGCCCGTAACCGGCGCTGCCGCGCGGGTATCCGCCCCATTGCGGGGATCACCCGAACGAGCCTTCGGCCGTGGTGACGCTAGTTCCCGTCCAGCGTCCTCACCTCTGTAAGATTCTTTCAGCGTCCTTCCAGGTGCTGCTGTCGCGTCCGGTTCGATGTTCACGGCCTGGTTGGGAGCAGGAACTCCCTGCGTTGGACGAGAGGCTGGGGAGGCAGTGTAAGAATCTTTCACGACGTCAATTTCGCCGGTCGCTGCTTTCATCGGCGGCCTGGTAGCCTTCGGTTGGTCAGGCGATTGTCCATCCAGAACCGGGTAGCGTTTCCGCTCCATTTCGGCGGGCAGCTCGACCGCTAGGGGCGAGTCCCCCGGTAGCGCAATGCCCTCGGCGCTGCCGACAGCACGCAATTGACCGAAGCTAAATTCGCCCGAGCCAATGAGCGCCGCAGGTATGACCATCGACGATACAGGGCTGTCCGCACTGCCCTGTATCGGCGGTAAATGCTCTGTCGGCGACGTGGATAGCATCACGGCCGGCATGGCTGGATCAGCTGGTGTGGCCGCCGGCGCTACCAGGGCCCTATCCGGAAGATCCATGCCAACGAGTTCCAGCACCTCGTCATCGATATCGAAGTGATCGTGGGCGTAGACCGCATCAGCGTGCCGAACGGTTGGACCAGGTGAAATCGGTATGACTGCCCCTGAACGTTCGGTCACCTGTTCTGCGGATGACTGCGGATGCTGGGGATCCGCCGGCGACCCTGTGGGGGCCGGTTGGGGGACATCAGGCTGCTCGGCGAGGGCCGCGCCGCCGTCGCGGCTTCCTGCGTTTTCTTTCGAAGACCCGGTAGACCTGCCCTTCGATGACGAACGCTTGTCGAGCGTGGACGACAGCGACACAACGTGGGGCTCTTTCGTAACAGATCCAGACGCTAGGTCGTCGCCAGGCGCCGCACCTTGTATCAGTAGCCCACCGCCGCTATGCGTCGCCGTACGGGGTACAAGGCCAACCTTTTCTACCGTTTGCGGCCTACCAGGCGCTTTGGGTGCTTTGGGTCCACCACGGTGTTGGGCGTCTTTCCCATCACCCTTGGAAACGGTTTGGGCTGGGGCTGGGGCTGGGGCTGGGGCGGGTAGCGTGGCATCAACACCTTCCTGGTGCGGTGCTTCCGGCAATACCTCTACTGACGCAGCCGCAGTACCGCGCGCGTGTGGTAAGTCGAAGCGCAATTCGTGCGGCGGTAACCCCACAGTAGCGGCCACCGATGCCGGCGGCGTTTCGAACTTTAAGAGTGCCTCCGGATTGACCAGCTTCAGACACTTTAGGGTGATCGGCTTTTCCCGCCCGACGTTGATCATGTCGATGGTCGTGTGCCAATACATCGAGCCATCGTCGGCTTTGGCGACCACACCGTGATCTAGCAGTATGCCGCCGAGGACATCCGCACTCCGGGGAATTGCCTTCACTCCCTGCGAATGAAGGTATTCCGCGACCTCCGCCGCTGACTGGGACCATACGACATAGACTTCCCCGCCGATGATCCATACGCGCTGGCCAGGCTCGTTGATCCGCCACGTTTTCGTAGCGAGGAAATGGATCATCGTATCGAGCACCAGCGCCGGTATCGGCACGCCGCTGCCCATGCCAAATTGACGGGATGCGTCCCCGCCGTGCTTCTGCATGTCGAGCTCGACAGACTTCGAGTCGCACTTTGCAACGATCGACGCGAGGGCTTTGTCGCCCTCGCGTCCGGACATGGCATTCACCATCTCGGTGTAGATGTCCGCGCCTTCAGCCCGCAGCCATATCAACAGCTCCTGAGGCAAGAAGCGCGCTATGAGCGTGGCCGCGAGGTCCCGGTGAATGCCGTGCCGATTCGGCGTCCAGCTCAGGTAATAGCGGTCGATATCGTGCTCAGCAGCCCAGACCGGGATGGATGGGCCCATGGGGTCCCAATGACGATCGCCCATTTCGTCCGCTACGACGACGTCGCTGAGTACCTTGCCCAGGTCGTGCATCAGAGCGGCCAACACCGCGGCGACGTACCAACGGTTTTCCCTCACCAATCGCTGCGCCGGATACAAGGCGTAGTCGAAAGAGGTGCATTTGCAGCTGTTGAACGCAAACATCGCCACTTCCAGCGAGTGCGCAAGTAACCCACCTGGGCCCCGGTGATGATGTGACTGGGAAGCCGGGAGCAGGTGGACGAACTCAGCTACCCCCTCGAAGACCGGGAGCAGTAAGCGATCGAAGCCTCGATTGGGCAAGCGCACGCCACTCGAGAGCTTCTGGAGGGTCGCTTTGTGAGGCTGCAGCAATACTGTCCCCGGGACACGGGCCGGCCATCCTCTTTGAAACGGCGGGTACCGGAGCAGCGCCTCATCGCCAGCTTGGATGTACTGCTGGATCTCAGGCGCGCTCATGTCGAGCAGTTGAATATCACGCACGCTGGCGAGAGGCTTCGCCGCGGTTTTTTTCGGCGCGAACCATCTTTTGAAAAAACGCATCAAGGCCTCCAAAGTTGATGTCATTTTTTCAGGTCAAGCGGGGAAGGGTTGCTAAGTTACAGCCCGAAATTGGCCAGGATTAGCCGCTAACGGGCGTGGACGGCGCCATACACTCGCTGCTCCTAAGACCGGAGCACCTTGATGACACGAAGTGGCAGAACACAGAAAAGGGGCGAACTGGAGCAGGCGTCGTTACGGAAAGCGCAGGCGAGCATCGCCCGAAACGAGCAGACATTGGGTGCCATAGCAGACATGGTGATCTTCGACGCAAGGTCGCGTCAGGCGGACGACTATCCCGATATCGCTGTTGACCTCAATCCAGAGCGGCACCGCGACGACGCTACGTCCTTGCCATGGACAAGCCAGCGGATGCTTGGTCTCAAGCTACCGATCCTGTTTCTCGCGCTGCTTGCGAGCGGAATAGCCGCTGGCGTGCTGGTAGGTTGGGTGAGTTATGGCTCTGCGCTGTACCGGTACATTGCAGGCCAGTAGGACTGCTGCGATGGCGCGCCGGCGAACGACCGGCGCCTCCCTATCACTTCGCTTGCAGGCACTTCCCGCGGAGAGAAGGCGGCACACCTTTAGGACCGCCCTTTGCCACCAGTTCCCACTCGCGCTCCGTCAGGGCCATACCGGCACCCTTGCAGAACTTTCGGTACGCGACGAGATATTCGGCCTCGCTGCCGGCAACCACCGGCTTGCTGACCGGAGCTGAAGGCGCCGGCGGCGAGAATGCCAGGGCCTGGTCGATCGCACGCCCCATACCATAGGTGACCGCGGTGACCGCCACGCTGTCCTTCGGGCCTCGGCCGTCCGGCGCCACCTGCAGATCGTGGTAATTACCATGGGTCGTCATCACAACGTCCTCGCTTCCCATCACGTGCTGATACGCCGGCTTCCGTAGAGCTGCGCCGCCGCGGCCATCATGCCCCCAGCTACTGTAAAACTCGTGGGCCAGACGGGTTGGAACGTAAGTTGTCTGCGGCTGCGGCACGGTGTCCTTGTTGTAGCTCGAGCAAGCAACAAGCAAGCTCCCTGCTACCAAGGCGACGAAGAGTTTTTGCATGGGATCCCCCTTAACGTTGCAGGGACGGTACCGCGAGTTACTCGGCGCTTGGCCCAGGTTCACCCCTGGCCAGGGCATGAACTCGAGACTTGCGTTATCGCGGCCTTGCGTACATTGAGCATCTCAACAGGACATCTGCAATGAAACCGACAGCCAATCGTTCCGACAGCATCGCCTTCCTCCTTGGCTTCATAGCGGCAGCGGTACCAGGTAGCTGGTACCTACTCAGCTTGAGCTATGGGGAGAACGGCGCGAAGGTCGCGCTGGTGGTCGCGGCCGAATTCGCGGCGGGTTTCATTGCGCAATACGTCCATCGAAAGATCAGAGCACGACGTACGTAGCGCGGAGCACAAACGAGATGAACGACAGCCAAGCACCCATCGAACCAGTGAAACGCTCGATCAATAGCCTGACCGCCTTCTGCAAGGCGATCGGGGCGACAAATCCGGAGGTCGTCGGCTCCGCTACGCAAACCTGGCTCGACCCTGCGATTCTGGAAGAGGACCCCAGAAGCAAAATGCGCATTTACGAATCGCCTAAGGTGCAAGCGCATATCGCAAGCTTGGTCGAGGCCTGGATGGACAACGACCATATCCCGATGGTCGAGGTGCAAATCGTCGACGGCCGCTGCTACATCCGCAAAGGGGTATGCCGTATCCGCGCCGCGATGATCGCTCGTGAGCGAGGCGCGATGATCAAGCGTGTGGAAGTCTACGAAGCCCGCGGTCTCACCTCACCCATAGTCCGGGCGCTCACGGCTGACCAGCGACTTCCCCTAACGCAAATCGAACGTGCGCACGGGTATCAGAAGCTGGTCGACGAAGGTTGGACGACGGAAGCCATCGGTAAAGCAATCAAGCTCAGCGGCGCCCATGTCCGGGAAAGCCTGCGTCTGCTTCGACTGCCGGAGTCGATCCAGCAGCTGATCGACCAGGGTGTCATCAAGGCCCACACCGCACTGGACGTTGCCCGCGCACACCCGTCCGATGCCGAAAAACTCATCCTCAAGGCCTACCACAATCAGGTAGCCCTCCTGGCCAAGGAAGCTGTCGCCGACGGCGGCATTGCAGGCAACGGTCAGGAACCCGGAACACCGGCTCCGAACAGGCCGGTGCGTCTTACTGAGCGTGACATCGGTAGGCCGACACGTCGCATTGGCAAACGGTTTGTTTCTCAGATGGCCTCGACTATCACCGGCTTCTCCGAGCGACTGAGAGCTACAGCTGTCCCGAACGTGGCCCAAGGCACTGTCGCAGTAGAGATTCCCCAGGCCGATTACGAGGCATTCCTCAAGCTCTCAGACGAAGCCGCCGCGCACATCGCGAAAGTCGAAGAGAAGGTCGAAATTGGCGTCGGCCATCAGATCGACGCACGCGCCGCCGCTCCCTCCGCCACACGCCACTGAGTGACACGCCCAGCAGCTCGGCTGGGCGCGTTGCATCGAATCACAGGCGCTGTCCTACCGGGCAGCCCGTGCGCTTTACGCAAGCCTTGCACACCCCGGCCGCCGGTATCTTGGGACGGGCCTTCGCACCTTGCCCTTTCAATATCCAGTAGCGGTTCCACAGGCTAATGATCACGCTGCTGGGCAGAAGCCGCACAGCCGTATAGGTGACGCCCTGTGGGGTCACCAATCGCACGTAGCCCTCCGACGCCACGGGCCAGTTAGAGCCCAGAACTGTTTGGCTCTGGCGGGAAAGAATCGCTGCGTACACGCTCAGCTGAATCACGTCTTTGAGGTAAACGCGCGCGGCCGCCCTCCGTTTTGTGTCAACGACCACCAGCCAGCCGCCGGCAAGGAATACCTGGTCTACCCGCCCGTGCATCGGCACCGGCACATCGGTTTCGATATCCCGTTCAGACAACACGACCTGTCCTCCGCGAAGAGGTGGGGGTATCGGTTCACTCCAGTTCTGGCGCATATCCTAAGTCCTTGGTTCGCTATTAAAACCAGCATACCCCTGTTATTGAAAACGCAAGCGCTCACTCGCGCTACGCTGTCTTGCGTTTTTGCTTGGTGCGATTAAGGTAAAGACAGGCAAACCACTGGAGTTGGGAAACATGAAAGGTAAGCGTCGCGAAAAGCTTTCTGTTTCTGCTACCGAGCTTTCAAAGTTAGGGCACTGTGAGGTGATGGTAGCGCTTAGGCTCGCTGACGATCCCCACCACAATCAAAAGGAAGCTGCTCTTGGTAACGCAGAACATGATCGCTTCCACTTACGAGCTGTACTCAACATGGGCACGACGGAAGAGTTCGAAAGGCTGAACAATAGCGTGCCGCAGAAACCCCGATAGGGCCTGTTGCACAGCCGACAGGCCTATACGAACGCCTGAAGCCTCTCCTGTCAATTTATCGCATATTGGCGAAACGTCTTAATACCGGAGGCACATTCGATAGTGATACTTTCAAGTGCCCAAACGACTGGCCATAGATGGATGGACTATCCGAATTTAAATCAAGCCCAACTTGGGAACCCTGCCCTATCCAACCCTTCAACGGCCCATAAAGCTGGTTGACGCGATACACCGATCCCTCTACGTCACACGACGCGGTGCAATAGCACGCCTCGTGCCATTGACCAGGAAGACCAATCACCAGGGCCAGGTGCAGCCGATCCTCGTCTGGCAGCAAATACCCCCTAGCCACATAACGGGGATACTTGTTACTTATTACCTCAAAGCACCAGCATCGGTTCCTATCTAACGGTGGAAGCGCCGTTTTTCGAAGCGGGGTCAGGTTTGGCTCTGAAAACTCTTCGGATACGACCACCGGCGTTTCCCATGCTAGTCGACATAGCCTTATGTAACCAGCCCGGTTTTTCTTGGTATCCAAATGGCGCAGTGTCGAAAGGACAAGGGTATAGGCTACTATCGAAACCCCGAATGCCAGACCGGGCAAGGCAAAAAACAACAATAGGGGATCCGCCCAAGGAACAACATTGAGCCATAGCAACGCTGCTACTGCATGGAGTAATAACGAGATCCAGGGTTTCGCAGCGCTATAGGCTTCTGCAAGGACCAACTTCACCATCTGGCACAGTTCCTAGGTTAGCAAGTATCGCCCTGCGGGCCCCCGCTTGTAAGCCCGCAGAAAGGTCAACCCCTTTCGCCGCTAATTTCACGAGCTGCAGCGCTTGCATTGATTGATAGGTGGGGTTTCTATAAACCGAAAATTTAGCCCACTCGGCTGCTCGCAACAGGATGTCGGGCTCACGGCTGGCCGTGACCAAAGAGATCGCATAATCGGCGGCGGCCTGATTATTTCCTCTTTCACCGGAGTACCGCAGGAAAGGCATCGCTCGGCTCAGGTCTCTTTCAAAGGTGCCGTTGCCAAACAGGTAGAGCCGCCCTATGGCGGCTGACGCGGAAACATCCCCAGCACACGCGCGATTGCGAAGGTTCGCGACGTTCAGAGCAATGGGATCAACCCATTCGCCGGAAGGGGTATCTGCAGGCGCCGCAGGCTCGGTGGGTAGCGCGCTCACCGCCATACCAGGTGTCAGCCAGCCGCCAAGGACAAGCATCAACGCTACCTCAGCTATCACACCCCTGCTTCTCATCACGGCAACGTTCGAAATGGCCTTATTGGGGTCCAGCGTACTCAACAACACCGCAGCGGTACCGTCAGTTCGTGCCCTCTACCGGTCCGAACCGCCGGCCTTTCGCCCTCCGCAGTCGATAGCATCGGGACATTGCCAGAGGAGGATGCTGCGTGGAATTTCAATGGACAGCGGAGCAGTTAGCGTTCCACGAATGCAAGGCCACGCGGATCCGCGTGAAGGCTTTCGCTGGAGCCTCCAAAACCACCTCGCTGGAGGGCTATACCAAGCGGTACCCGAGGTTGAGATTTCTCTACGTCGCCTACAACCGAAGCATTGCCGACGAGGGAAAGGCGCGTTTTCCGTCCAACGTGAAATGCATGACTTCCCACCAGCTGGCCTTCAAAGCAGTAGGCCGGCAATTCCAGCACAAGCTTGGCGCGTCATTGCGGCCGGCAGACATGCGCGCCGTCCTGGGAACGAATGACTGGGCATTGATCAACGCGGTCATTGCGACGGTCAACGGGTACCTTTGCAGTGACCTGGAGGAGTTCCACGAGGATCACCTGCCGCTGTACAACGGACGCCCCATGGCCGAAATGCCTCCGGCGTTCATTGCGGAAGTCTTTCTCCAGGCCAAAGAGGTTTGGCGGCGCATGATCGATCCCCAGGACACGACCGTACCTCACCTTCACGACGCGTATCTCAAGCTCTACTACCTGAGTAAACCGGACCTCAGTGACCGCTTCGATGTGATCCTCGCGGACGAGGCCCAGGATCTGAACGGCATCACGTTGGGACTCATCAAAAATCAGTCGTGCCGAGTGATATTCGTCGGGGATCCTCATCAATCGCTCTATGCGTTCCGTGGCGCTGACAACGCCTTGTCCGATCCGGATCTGGATGACTCCGTCGATCTCTACCTGACGAAGTCCTTCCGCTTCGGGCCGGCGGTGGCCACCGTGGCCAACATCATCCTGAGCTACAAGGGCGAGCAGCTGAAGATCATCGGCGCTGGCCGGCCGACGCAGATCAAAACGCAGCTCGACGACGGCGTTCGAGGAGCTGCGTACCTCTGCCGGACGGTCTCTGGGGTGATCATGACCGCGCTGGAGTTTGCTCCTCAGGGAAAGACGCTCTACTGGGTTGGTGGCATTGAGGCGTACCAGATCGGCGACTTGGAAGACCTGGTCTGGTTCAGCCAGGGCAAGACCGACAAGGTACGGTCCAAGCGCCTTCTGAAGGATTTCGCCGACTGGACCTCCTATCTCGCCATGGCCAAGGAAAGCAAGGATCGGGAGATGGCCCGGCTCATTAAGGTGGTGGGTCTTTTCCCGGACATCGAGAAGCGACTGGCACGCCTGCGGGCACTGACCCAGAGGGACGAAAAGGACGCCGACGTCATCCTCTCGACCGCGCACCGCTCGAAGGGCCTTGAATGGACGCACGTCTACCTGGGCGAAGACTATCCCGACCCCCTGGATCCTGAGCTCGCGCCGGATGCGCGCCGTGATGAGCTCAACCTGCTCTACGTCGCAGCGACGCGAGCTAAGCATCAGCTGGCCATCAACTCTGTCATCTTGGGGATCATGCGGGATTTTGAGCGAAGCCGGAGGCGAGCGATCGAGCTCGCAGAGGCGGCTGACTAGCGTTGCTACTCGAGCACGCTTAGATGGGCAGAAGGGAAAAACGCATGACCCTGGCCAGCTCGGCGCCGGCGTGCGCTGAGAGTGAAGGTGGGCATTGCTGAGCAGCGTTGCCCGCGGGTGCATGGGCGAGCGATGGATCCGGTACGCGGCAGGTGCTAGGGGTGATTGCGCGGCTGGGAGCAGGGGCAATCACCCTGGTTGATTACCCTGACACCCGCACCTGCCCAGCAGACCAGATACCGGGTCCTACTGTGCTTGGTCCGCCTTGGACCCAAAGCCAAGGATCTTTCGCGAAACCTCATCGCCCTGGTCTTGATGTTTCCCTTGCGCCTTGTCCGCCTCAGCCTTCGCCGCGGCCTGCTCAGCGGCCATCATCCGCTTCATGATCGTGACAAACGCGCTGATCGGTTGGGCGCCCGAGACAAACTCTTTCTCGCCGGTCAGGTTGTCGATCACTACCGTCGCAGGCGTACCCGTCGCTCCGATTTTCTCGCCCATGCGGACATGCTCCGCTATCCGGTCCTTGACCTTCCCACTGCTGATGCATTCGTTGAATGCCTTCATATCGCCGCCGAGTCTGGATACCAAACCAGGCAGATCTTTCACGCCGGCGCCGTTACCGGCCGACTCTTCGAAGATCTGGTCGAGGATCACCCAGAAGCCCCGGTTGCCTTTCTGCTCCGCATAGCACTCAGTAGCGATAGCCTCATCGGTGGCTGCGGGGTTGTGGAAGCCGAGCGGCATATGGCGCCACTGCCAGTTAACGGCACCGTTGGACTTATCGACGATCTCTTTGAGGTTTGGGTGCAGGCGTTTGCAGAATGGGCATTCCAGATCGGAAAATTCGGCGAGGGTGAAGCGCGCCTTCAGATCCCCATAAACCCGGGCATCGTTCGGTACCTGGTCCGCCGCGCGTCCGAAGCGAGCGAACTGTGCCTCGACCCAGGCCTGCTTCTCGGCGCGCTCTTTGGCGAACACGCCAATCTCGATGCCGGCCGCGATCTTGCGGTTGAGGTACTCCTCACCGGTGAAATAGAAAAGGCCCGCAGTGATGATCTGCGAGACAGCTACGGCGGATACCAGGGTGAGGAGATGAGCTTTCAATGCTGGCTTCATGGGAGATCCATAGGTCATGGTTTCCCAAACGATAAGCAAGCCGGCCGCCGCAAAGTCTCGAGTCCCGTCCCTGTATTGGGTGGAACCCGCTTTAGAAGGTCTCCCGGTCAACAACGCGAAGCCGGACCGGACGCGATCGCGCCACCTGAAAAGCCGTCGCCCTCCTTGCAGTACTTCTGCCCCTCGCCACGGGAACTGCCAAATGCCCGCGGTGAGCCATGAGGGCAGTCGCTATCGGCCCGCTGATAGAGGCCTCCGAAGCGCTTTCGACCCGGTGCCGCAGCGCGAGCTGCTCAAGACAGCTTCCCGCCCACGCCGTGCTCGAAACAGCCTGTGGCCGTCCCCCCAAAAGTGCCATTCGTTCTTCTGGGGTGGTGTCCTTTCCGATATCGGCAAGGAGCACGACAAGCTGTTCGCCATATGCCTTCAACGTGACCGCCAGAGCCTTTAGCCTTTCCTCGAGCGCCCACTGGAGCACCTGGACATCGCGATAGGCCCTCACGTCCACCTGCGAAAGGCCTAGGCCCTGCCCTTTAGCGTCGAGAATGTTCAGCCGACGCTGCAGCTGTCGCAACTCAAGAGAGAGCGTCCAGAACTTGCAAGAGACGCAGCGAAGCTCTTTGCGTAGGACAAAGAAGCAGTTTCGAGACACACGTTCTGCCATTGGGACCTCAGATTTGACAAGTTCGCGCCGACCGTGCCCGCGCTATGCGCAGGCGTGTGGGACGGAGCAATCTAGCTCCGCCCCCCGGCCACATCAGTAAAACGCGATGGGGGTTTCGCGGTTGGGAAGGAAGAAGGCTGTGTTGCGAGGCAAATTCCTTCCTAACGCACTGCCCAAGTCGACCTGACCTACGTCCCCCACAACCCAGCCCATCCTCTTCCCGAAGCCCTCTGCCACCAGCGCGTCGAAGCCTATCGCCACCACCGTTGCCGGGTAGGCGCCACGGTCGACCGGCGCGTACCCATCGCCAACAAACACACCTTCGGTGTTGACATAGAGCTGCGCGATCTTCTTTCCGGTTTCCGTAGCGACCGGTCCGATGAAGCGGCGTGCAGAAGTTGATTTTTCGTCCGCGCGGATAGGCTCAAACGTCCGCTCGATCATACCTAGCAGCTTGTTCCCGCAGCTCTGTACAGCGGCCGCAGCATCCTTCGTACCGGACTTGGGCTCGAAGCAAACGAAGGTACCGATCTCCGTTCGCGGGTCGAAAGAGTTGCTCCCAAGGACGGTGACCGCCAAGCCCGCAGCACCGACATTCCCGCCCAGGGCGTTGAAGGCGGCAAGCTCAGCAGCATTACGATTGGCCGGAGCCTGCCTCGCAACCGAGCTGATGTTCTGTTGGGTCTGTTCGGCGGACGTTTTCTGCACGGCCTGGATGCTAAAGGCCCCAGCGCGGACCGCTTGAAAACTCGGCATCCCCAGCACGCTGAAAATCTTTTCTGCAGCCGTTGCATCTGCAGAAAACTGAAGTGGCTTTTCATTGGCAAATTGCACCGCGTTATCGGAGCCCGGCCACACCTTCAAAGCCAGTGGCGCCGGCGTCACCGCCTTGGCATTCGGGTCCAACGCTGCAGGCTGGCCGGCACAACCGACCAGGGCGCCTACTACAGTCGCCGCAAAGACTATCTCTACATATTTCATATGCTGGATATCCGGCTCGTTAGTAGACCGCTACCGGCTGATCGCCGTTGGGGAGATAGAAGGCCATATCTTTGGGAAGCTGTTGCTTAAGCAGCTCTGCCCATTCCACTGGCCCAATCTCACCTAGTTCGGCGCCGGTCATTTTGCCTACACCGCTAGCCAGTTTTTGCTGAATAGGGATCGCTACGATTCGGGCCGGATATCCCCCGCGGTCTTGCGGGGCATAGCCGTCAGTCGCGTAGGCCTCCGTTCCAATGAAGATCTCGCCAACTTTGCTAACAGTCCCGGACCGGACGATTCCAGCGCGAACTTGGCCGAAGCCTATGTTCAGTACCCGTGTGGTTGGCTGAAACAGGCTATTCACCAGGCCAGTGACCTTTTCACCACACTTTTGAACGGCATCATTCAGATCGGCCGTCTCGGTTTTCTTTCCGAAGCAGTATGCGAAGCCTAATTTGGTCCGGGGATCGAACGTGGCGTCCCCCAGCACTGTGATTGCGGTCCCGGCAGCGCCGATACCACCACCGATGAGGTTGTAGGCGATGAGCGACCCGTCGTTGTTGTAGCCCGCCTTGGGGCTGGTAGCGGGGCGGATAGCGTCTAGCACTTGCTCTTTGGTGGCCTGGCGCAGATAGGGATTTCGGATGCCCTTCTCTTTGACCGTGCTCAGGCTGGGCATACCAAATACTGCGAACAGCTTATCCGCGGCAGTGACACTACTCGAAAAGCGCAGCGGTTCTTCGTTCGCAAACATCAGGCTAGATGTCTTGCCGTCCCACGCTTTGAAGTGGGAAGCAACGAGTGCTGAATCGGGTACCGGCTTCGACTCCGTGTTATTGGTAGCGCAACCGGCAACGGCGGCTACTGCGGCGGCCAATGCCACCAGCCGAACAATTTTCATGGTGTTACTCCTGTGTTGGTTTTATCCATGGAACCACGCTTCCCCAAAAACGCAATGGGGTATTCCCCCCCAAACTCAACCGCCATTGGCGCGTCCGTGACGCCCAATAATTAATTTGCGTTTTTTCCTAGTCATTTATAAATGAAAAGGCTATAACGGCAGCCACCGCCTAATCTTGAGGAGATCACGATGTCCCTGATCCAAGAATACCGTCAGACCGAAGCCGCTATTGCAGAATTGCAACAGCGTCTTGAACAGCTGAATACCGACGAACGCCTGCAGAAAGAACTCGATTTCGAGAAGAAGCTGCGAGCGCTGCTCGGCGAACATAACAAGTCGCTGCGCGACGTCATTGCAATCCTAGACCCCAACGCCGGCTCTGCCTCTGGCAGCAAGTCCAAGAGCAACTCGGGCGCAGCCCCGCAACAGCGCCGGGCGCGTACGCTCAAGCGCTATAAGCACCCCGAAACTGGTGAGATCATCGAGACTAAGGGTGGCAACCACAAGCTTCTGAAAGCCTGGAAGTCCGAGCACGGTGCCGATACCGTCGAAAGCTGGCTCCAGAGCGAGTAATCACGCGGACCGACGCCGGCGGGCCTTGTGCGGCACCGCCGGCGCTGTCATCATCGACGCTCTTAATCCAACGCCTGTGCTTTGGATGCTCCACCAGCTGCATGGCAGCACTCTCTTCGCAGCAGGCTCTTTCAGGCCCACTGCTCCTCTGTAAGATTCTTACACTCAACTCGGTTGCCGATCACTCCGCTGATCCTTGGCCGATTTGTCGCGCGCGCATCAAATGCCCACGCGCCCCCGGTTTCATACGTCCAGAAGGCGGCCACTGCCATAAGTGCTGGGAGCTCTACTTCGGTAGAGGTCCTGTCGCATAGCGAAAGAATCTTTCGCTATGCGACGGTGGGGCCAGCAGACGGTGCCCCGGGTGATCTTTACCTACAAAACAGCTGCAGTTGCAGAGATGGTGCGAGGGTTCGCTACATCCGATCAGGATCTCCTGTCGGAACGGGCGAACCCGCCTCCACCCTGCACTGCAGGGCCCAGGCGACTGGCGCATCAGGCTCCAACACTGTTCCGCGGAAGCGGAGCAGCAAAAACCCGGCTCATGGCCGGGTTTTTTTTCGCGCGCAGAAAGGCGCTATCGCGGGTGCGGGTCGGTGATGTCGCGCGCGGCTACGGCGATCAGGCAGCAGTAGAACAGCCAGCCACCGATGCTTACCAGAAGCAGCGCGACACCAAGCCAGTTGCTGGTGGCATCCAGCGCTCTCGCTGTCGCCTGCAGGGTCACTCCGCACAGCGTCAGCAGCCGCATCGGGCCGAGCACGAGCTTCTGCGATTTGCTGAGCTGTGCCTGAACGGCCCGCGCGGAAGACCATGTCTCTCGACCGGCCATGACTGCAGCCACCAGGTACGGCTCGAGCCGGCCGCCCATGATGACGAAGAGCGGCATCAGGCTCAGCTGCTGTTCCACCGCGGTGGTGTAGAGCATCACGAGCAGCGGGCGTTTCTCCGCGCTGAAGAGGTCCAGCGGCAAGGTGGTGAGGGGTAGCGCCCCGCGCTTCCAGGCGCCGATATCGGAGCCAAGCATCGCCAGGACCGCCAGCGCGTTCAGCGCAATGCCGATGACCAGGGCAAGCGGCGCCGCTACCCGAAAGAAATTTCGCCACGGTGACCCGGTGCCCACGGCCGTGCGCAGGACGGAGCGGTCTCCGAGCATCCCTGCACGCCGGAGCGCGAGCGCCAGCACCAGGAAGATCAACGGCGAGCACAGGCTGGCCAGGTGAAAGGCCGCTTTGCCCAAGATGAGCAGAATGCTCACCGTGGTGAACGCTGCCAGCAGCGTCAATGCGACAAAGGCGGGTAGCACCTGCACGAATAACGGGACAGCCTGCTTGATCCATCGCGGCCAATCCGACCACCGCGGCGTATGGGACGCCACGCTCTCTTCCATCGTTGCTGCTTCCATATCCTCTCTTCCACCCAGGTGCTGCGCTTCTCGCGCGGGGTCATGGGTAGCTTATCGATCCGCAGCCAATTGCAACCTGACTCGTCAGAGCGCTGATCGCGCCTCCGGTTCCTTCGGCGCTGCGCCGCAACTGGCCAAAGGGAAGGCAACCTAGTCAAGCAGGCGCCCAGGGTCAACAGCCCCCCTTCGAACCGGTCCCGCAAGCGGCATGAATGGCCGTTTGCATTTACCGCGGCTCGTGGATGCTGAGCAGGTTCAACTTGAGGAATCTGCTATGCACAGAAATGATCACGCGCTGCAGCTCGTCGTCACCAGCGAGCCCACCACCCAGGAGCTCTACAACCTCCTCGGTTGCTACTGCCTACCGTTCGAGGACCTGGCGCTGACCAACATGCGCCAGGTGCTGGGATCCGGGTACCGCAATGGCGCCTATCAGCTTCGCCGCTACTTCAACGGGACTTTCGCCCTGGTGCTGCCTGTCGAGGACAGGCTTGTGACGGCGACCCTAGGCCAGGTCGAAGAATCCCTTTCGCTCGAAGCAGCCAGCTACCTGTGCTCACTACTGGCGCTGTCGCAGCTGATCACCGTCGCGCACAGCCGCAACGACCACGACGACCACTCCCGGCTCCATTACCTCTACTACGGATTGCTGGAGGTCCTGAGGGCCGACCCGACGTTCGCTGCGACCGCGACCGCGCCGCACCATCGTCCCCTGACCGACGAGGAGATTCGCATCGGCGGATCGCTCGCGCCGTTCGCCTACCAGCCGGCCCTTGAGCGCCTACTGGATTAGGCCACGCCCTTGCATTTCCGGTACGCCTGGAAAGATGAGGCGTATCCCTCCACCTTGAGCCGTCCTCACCATGGTCCAATCTCCACAGCTCGACCTCTTCCCTCTCGTCGAAGCGGCCTTCCGGAACTGTCCTGATCGGCCGCTGGCCAACGCGGAGCTCTACCGCCTCGTCGGCGCCGCCGCAGGGCTCAAGGACCGGGAGGTTCACGCCAAGCAGCCAATTGGCGCGGCCGGTCAGCCCCGCAGCCCCGTAACGCGCGAGATTCGCTGGCATCAGCAGACCCTCAAGGCCTGCGGCATCCTCGAGCGCGTTCCACATGAACGAGGGGTGTGGCAACTGACCGAAAAGGCGAAGCGCGGGATGCATCGAGCGGCGCCGCAGGTCACGCTGCTGGGGTTCAGCACGTCGCTGGGCCTGGCGCTGTTTGGCCATTCGCCGCAGGCGCTGCAGGGGCTGGAAGAGCGCATCGACCTCGTACTCACCTCCCCACCCTATCCTCTGCAGCAACCACGGGGATACGGTAATCCGAAGGCGAGCGAATTCACCGACTTCATCTGTCGCACGATCGAGCCCTTGCTGGGCAACCTTGCCAGCACCGGTAGCCTGGTCCTGAACCTGTCCAACGACATCTTCCTTCACCGATCGCCGGCGCGTTCCACGTATCTGGAGCGTCTCGTCATCGCCCTGGAAGATCGTCTTGGCCTGCACCTGATGGACCGCCTGGTGTGGGAGAACCGCAGCAAGGCACCGGGCCCCCTCCAGTGGGCGAGCCTCAGCCGGCAACAGCTCAACGTTGCCTGGGAGCCATGCTACTGGTTCTCGCCTGATCCGCTTCGATGCAAAGCGAATAACCGGCGGGTCCTGGTACCGCATTCTGATCGGCAAGCCAGGCTCATCGCGGCCGGGGGCGAGACGCGCCAGACCTCCTATGGCGACGGCGCCTACCGCCTGCGCCCGGGTAGCTTCGCGGCGCCCACAGAGGGTGCCATACCGAAAAACGTGCTGCAGATTGGCCACAGCTGCAAACGCGGCCGTGAGCACCGGAAGGCGCTGGTCGAAGCCGGACTACCAGCGCACAGCGCGCCCTTCCCCTTCGCCTTGGCGGACTTCCTCATACGGTGGCTGACTGAGGCGGACGACCTGGTGGTGGATCTGTTCGCCGGCCGCATGATGGTCGGGCGGGCCGCCGAAGAAGCCGGGCGACGCTGGATCTGCGTCGAGAACATCCTCGAGCACGTGATGGGCGCAGCGGCACTCTTTCGCGGGTTCGACGGCCTGTGGGTCAACCCTGCGCTCCAGCCTACATCGCAGCTTTGAACGCCCGGCGCTGGGTCGAACTCAGGCTTTTCGAAGACTGGCCCTGGCTACCCTGCTGCTGTCGATCAAACCGGAGCTCGGCAGCATGCACCTTCTTCAGCGAATCACCCAGGGCACCACGAGCGGGACGCTCCTCGCAGTCGGCTTTTGCGGCGCCATCAGCATCGCATTTTCCGCCGGCCCGCTGAGCCGATCGCTGTCCGGGGGCAACGCCGTCGACGGCTGCCCGATGTCAGCGGATCGGGCGTCGAGCTCCCAGCAGCTCGACGCCGCCAGCCTGGCAGCTTCGCACCCGAACCTGCTGAACGAGCCACCGGCCTCGCCGGACTGGCTCGATCACTCCTTGGCGGCTCTCTACTGCCACGCCAAGTAGCTCAGCTCAGGCGCGCTCTGGCCGCCTGTGACTCTCATCGATCCTGTCTCGAACCGCGCCCGCTATCCGCCGCCGAGGCTTCTGCTTGCGCTTAAGGTACTCGGCCCGGCACTGGGCGAACCACTCGCTGGCCAGGCGGACGAGATGTCGGTGCTGTGGCGCGGTAATCGAACCAACATCGAGCAGGGCCAGGATGTATCCTTCCAGCTGCCCGTAGAGGCGAACCAGGTGGCCAAGGCCCATGACGGCCATCTGCTCGATCAGCGCGACCCAGCGCAGCCGCGCTTGCTGGGGAAGAAACTCAAGGTCTGCCATAACGCCTCCTTAAGGTCATCGTACTACTGTAGACCGTCTCGGTTCGGCCGCCAGCCCGGTAGTAGGCGTCATCACCCCACATATGCAGGTACGCCGACATGACGTTCTCTCCGGAGCAGCACACCCTGTTTCTACTTGCCGTGATCGCTCAGGCCAAGCGGCTGCACGCTGACTCGGTCGACGGCCCCGTTGTAGGATGGTCTGAGCTTGACGATCTGCAGCAGCAGGCGTGGGCATGGAGCGCCTGTCAGAGCTTGGGTCATCCTCTCCAGCGCTGGCGCGCGGCGATAAGCGCCACGCGGCAGCCAGGTCAGACGGTGAAGCACCTGCTGTCGATGCTCGACGGCCCGGGTGCCGAAGAACTCCAAGCTGTTCAGCGCGCAGGCTAGTCCCGGCGCTGGTGGAGCGCCTGGACGTTGCGGCACAGGGTGGTCAGCTGATCGAACGACCACGGCTTAGGAAGGAACGAGGCGTTCGGTAGCTCCGGTGCCGCTGTGACATTGCCGGACGATACGACGATCGAAGCGGTTGGCCAGCGCGCCATCACCTGCTTGGCCAGGGCCAGCCCATCCATGGCTCCAGGCATTCGCACATCGGTGAACAAGAGATCCGGCGCTTGCGCAGCGGTCTGCAGGTGCCGCCAGGCATCGTCCGCCGTCGCGAAAGCAGTGACGTCGAGGCCTTCGGACTCGAAGATCTCGGTCAGCATCTCTACAAGAAGCGGCTCATCTTCAGCAATTACTACCAGGCACATCGAGGCCACTGCTAGAGGAAACGCATGCATCACCAGATGCGGATGGCGAGTCATTCGTTCGTCTGATCCGATGAAGGGCTAGCTCGCCATGGAAATACCGCCAATAGTGGGTAGTAGAGCGCTTTATCGCTTATCGCGCGCTTAATTCACCAGCGGCGTGCGGCGTACCTGCGGCTCCGGCTCAGCCCCCGGTTCAGCACCTGGCGCAGCGCTGCGGCATAAAGCGTTGCCAGCCTCATCTGAGATGGCCACGAGTTGCGGGACCTTCTGACCCGGCCGTACCCCCCACAAGCAGCCCCGGGCGTCTTGCAGCACAGCGCCGCGGCCGATGGGGATGGCCACGGCCTCCAGACGGTCGAGCAGGGGGAGTTCGTCCGGCGTTTCGGCCGCAACGGTCCCGGCCAGCGGCAGACTGGCAAACGCGGCCAGCAGCAGCCCCTTAAGCAATCGTGCACCAGAACCAGTCATTCTGGGTCTCCCCCTTCATCTTCAGTTGAACCAACATGGTCTTCGTCGGGGTCACCCAAGCCAGGGCGTCCTCCCGCAGACGAAGCTTGGTGGCGCTCTGGCGCCAGTACATCTCATCAATGCCGAGGACGATCTTGGTCGCAACGGATGCGACGAAGTCCTCCGGAAAATGCGTTGGGCTTTGCGAGGCAGCCACGAGCATCAGGCCGAATTTGCGCGCCTCTTTGGCGATGCGGTTGATCGGGCTCTCGGGGTCGTCGTCGGCGTAGATGTGGGCCTCATCCAGGATCACGACGTCGACGATGTGGTCCTGCTCACCGCGCTCGACGGCCGCCAGGAACAGCTCCTCCAGTCGGAAGAGCACGATCAGCTTGCGCTCCTCCATCGACAGGGCGTGGATGTTGTAGCGCCATACCGGATTGGTGGGGTCGAAGGGCGGAATCCCGGACTTGAAGATGCCGATCGCCTCGAGGTTCTGCAGCCGATCGACCACCGACTTCAGCACGTCGGTGCTGTCGTAGCGCATCAGGCTGTCGAGCTCCTTGCCGGTGGTGATCGCATCGATATAGGCGGTATAGCTGTCGATGGCCTTGCGCTTGCTCTTGTCGAGCTCCGCCTTCTCCGCTTCTTCGTCGAACTGGCTTTGGCCTCTACGCAGGGCCTGGATCACCTTCTTGCGGTGCCCCTGGGCGGCGCGGTTGGCCACCTCAAGGTACGTTACGGCCTCGGCGCCGGAGCCCAGAAACGACTGCTGCAGGATGTTCTGCGCCATGCGTAGCGCGTCGCGGATACTGGGATGGGCCCGCCCCATGAGCTTGGGCGGCCAGCGGGTGATGGCGCCCTGGTACTCGATCTGCGGCACCCACCAGCTGTACAACGGCGCGCCCGACCAGCGCGCGCCCAAGGCCTTGGCCTCGTCCTTCTCGCCTTTGGGCACGTCGATGAACAAACGATCGTCGTTGCCGTCAGTCATGACCACCGCGGCGCCCTCCTCCACGATCCAGGTACTCGGATCCTCCTGCCTGAAGCCGTACTGGGCGTAGACATCGTTCAGCACATTGCGCAGGCAAGCCTCCTGCTTGGGCCCCATCTGGCGCATGCTGCGATTCATGGTGGCAAGAAAGGACTGCACGCGCTTTCGCACACCGCCGAAGTGCGGATCGGGGTTCACACGAAGCGGATTGAGGCCGTAGTTGGTGCGCTCGGAAAAACGAACCTCCGACGCCCCGGGAATCGACAGATCGCCGTGCACGTCGAAGATATGGATCCGCGGAATGTGCCTGCCACAGGACTGCAGCATGTGGCTGATCATCTTGCGCAAGGTGTAGGTCTTGCCCGAGCCGGACATCCCGACCAGGAGGGTGTGGCCGTTCACCAATTTGTCGCTGTCCCACATGACCGGGACCTGGCGATTCTTCTTTTGCTCAGCTGCGTCGATACCGAAGATGATCTGCATCAGGAGGCCTTGTTACCGCGCTCGACTTCCATGGCCTGGCCTGCAGGTGGTGGCGACACGCACATCAAATCGTCGCGCGGTGCGGCGCGATGTTTCTCACCCTTGACCGTACGCTGCTTCTCGCTTCTGGCCAGGCCAAGCAGCGCGAGGCTCACCGAGCCCACTGCCAAGCCGTAAATCAGGCGTCCTTTCCAAAGCGCTGTGGCGGCATCGGCAAAGGCGATCGCCCCGAGCCAACCCAGGACTCCCGGGCGAGGTAAGTGTCGCCTCCAACCCAGCTTCTGACGGTGCGCGGCTTCCAAAGCAGCCAGGGTCCGCATGCATTTCGGCGTGGTCTGCCGCAGATTGGACTGGTCCAGCGTCTCGTTGATGAGCTCGAGCACCTGATAGGTGCGACCGTCATGGTCGCCAGCGCTACGATCGTCGACGTGAGCGTAACGTAGATGACCAGCCTGATAGAGCTGCTCAGCTCTGGTGCGAACACGCTCCATGCGCGCAGCTAAAAATGCGGCCTCTGCATCCGAGCGTAGCGCTTTGTCCGCCATGCGCCGGACCAATGCCGGAGCTCCCGGTACTCGAAGCATTGTCAGTATCCGAGTTGACGCGCCGAGGTCGACACCTTCGCTGATCGCAAGGTAGCCGTCGGCATAGGGCTCAGTGAGCAGCCGCTGCAACAGACGATGCATCTGCTTTGGCGAAAGCTCGCTCTCAACTGGGCACCAGGGGAAGGGTTCGATACCAGCGCGCGATAGCGCGGCAAAGACTGCAGCTGTGTTCATGGACGTAACTCCTTGGCTTTGCACAGCATGGCAAGGCCAAGGAGCTCGATGGTTTCGATTCCTACCGCGTTGAGGGATGAACCTAACTTTGCGAATCCGGCACTTCAGTTCCATCGCTCGCCTGACCGAGCAACGCGACTGCAAGCGCCGGGATCGCCGTGCGACAGATCCGTATGTTGTAGGTCGCACCGGATCCGTCACTGAGGTTGAGATGAACGCCGCCGTCGGCTGATTTCACTTCCGCGAGCACGCTTTCTGCCATGTGAACGCATGACAGGCTCACTTGCCCGGTTGGATGAACGAGGGTCACGCGCTTCTCAATTTCCGGATCGGAGCTGAGGGATAACAGGTGCACTTTCGTCTCAGCAGGTAGCGACGAGAAAAGCACTTCAGTAATTTCGAAGCGGGAACGGAGTACCCACCGTTGAGTAGTTGCGTGCCGGCGGATAGCGGTAAAGCGTCCCTGCAGTCCAGGCAAACCGACGAGATCGCGTAGGGGCAACCAGAGCCCTGTCCGAAGGCTGAGTCGATCATATTCTTCGATAGTACGCTCCGGCTGCTCCGCTGCGTCGCTCCCCTTGACGATCGCTTCGCCATCCTTGTGGTAACGCTCAGGCCATAGGGCCTTTGGCGCGACGCCCAGGCATCGCGCGATCATCCGCTGCAACTCGACATGGGGCGTTTTGCCCAGACCATCGAGCGCGCTCCGGCGTGCACCAGCATGATGGGCAAGGTGCTCGAGCACAAATTGACGTCGACGCAAACTGGACTTGATCCAGCGCAGGCGCTCCGGCTCCGAGCCTGGGCAATCCGCCAAATCAACCGGCCGCGTCTCCCACTGGGCAACATGTATCCCAAACCCTTTCATTCCAGCCTGTGCGGCAGTGGCTCCACCCAGACGATCGAGAAGCTCATCGAAGGTGTTCTGGGCATGCTCCGACCAGACGACTCCATATCGCTCCGGGAAGAGCGCCTCGACGGTCACCCCAAGTGCTAGCGCAATAGCGCTTTCCGCGGCGGGGAAAGGCGTTCTCGCGGCAGTGCGCAAATTGGATAGCTGGTTGGCTTCGGCCAACTGAGTCAAGTTGGTGCCACGTCGGGTCAAGGCACGACGGATGACAGTCCATCGCCTTTCAAGCCGTTGCGCTTCAAACCACTGGTTCGTCATATCTACTACCTCTGTTGGGGTAGATCGACGGTCCCACGAGTTTTCAAAATGCAAGTTTGCGCTCCAGATACCGGGCTAGAGGCGTTAGAGCTTCGCTTATTGCGCTTGTGACTTGCGTATTTCAAAAGGCTGACAGGGTAGGCATTTTCCGAAGCGAGTCGCCGACCATGCCCTCCCCTTTCACCTGGAATATCGCGTTCCATTCCGGCTTCACCGCCGACAGCGACCTTCAAGCCGCACTCGACGTCGGGATAGCAATAGGGGTGGTCGCCGATCGAGTGACGCTCAGGCAGCAGCTGCGGGCTCTGCCTGATCACCTGGACAGGGGTGGGAAAGTCTTCGTTGATTCAGGCGCGTTTACCGCCTTCCGCCGGCAATTAGCCATGGATTGGCCCCGGGTTCTCATGCTCTATCGCGCCTTGTGCACCACGACCCTGCGGCCGGAGAACCTGAGCATCGTCGCCCCAGACGTAGTGGGCGATCAGCAGGCGACCCTGCTCCTTTGGCACCGGTACGCGCGGGACATACGGAGCTGGATAGACGCCGGCGCCAGGGTGATCATTCCCCTGCAGGCTGGATCGCTATCAGCCGGCGAGCTGCTGCAGGAGGCGATCGGCCTTTTGGGTACCAAGGCGTTCTGCGCCGGTATCCCTTCCAACCTCGCCGCAATGACCGCCGCCGACTGTCGTACGCTTGAGCACAACGACTTCCACATCCTGGGACGGGTGGTGATGACCGACGAGCTACGAGACAAGGTCGAGGCCCTGCTGACCTGCAACGCTGGCGCCACGATCAGCTCTGACGCCAACTGGCTGAGATCTCGCACGAGGCAGATTGCCGGCGCAGTGGAGATGCTGCGCGGCACCCCGAACTTGCTGCAGACCCGCCGCACCCGCGCGGTGAAGGCGCTGCTGATGCAAGATGCGTTTGGAAGCCTCGATCAGTTGGCGCCGCGGTAGAAGGCCGGCGCGGAGGCTAAGAGGATAGGCCTACGCTTCGCTGGGCCTTAGCCGTACGGACGCGCCAGTCAACGCGCCGCCAAGCGGCGCCCTGCTCCCGACCGCACCGTGTCATAAGCGACCAGACCGTAGGCCAGGGCCACCCCGCCCGGCGCCACATACATCACCGCCTGAGCCATCAACTGCGCCATAGCCTCTAGCTGCTGTTGCATCCGCTCGACCATATCGCCGGTGGCGTGCACATCCATCATGCCCACAAACCCGACGCTCATGACGAGCCCGATCGCGATGACGAATGCCAGCATCCAAGCGGCGTGCTTACGGACGGTATCGAAGCCGACCAGCAGGCCTACACACAGTCCCATGCAGATCGTGTAGTACCAGAACGTCCAGGCGGTGAAGCCAAGCTCCTCCCCGCCCTTGCCGATCAGCACGCTGAAAAACGCGATACCGGTACCCAGGAAGGAGCCTGCTACCAAACTCCAAAACAAACGGCTAATCGCTTTCATCTACTTCTCCAGTTTCGGGGGGAGTCATCCGCGCCGCATAGGTGCGTGAGTGACGGAAAAATTCAGGTAAAGCTTGACCAGCAGTTACCGCTCTTGGGGTGAAAAAGACACACGAACTTAACTACGCAGCGTCCTGCTTCAGCGCCGGCCTGTACCGGATGGCCTCAGTCACGCAACGGTGAGCTTGCGAACTACTCTGGCCTTGGTCGCTAGAAACGCAATCAGACCGTAGGCTACGGCCAACGCCCCTGGTGCTATCCACATGAAGACACGAGCAACGACGCCGGCTGAGGCTTCGAGATCATGCTGTAGCCGCTCGGCAACGATATGGGCATCTGGCACATCGGCGAATTTCTGTATACCCAAAGCCATCTGTAGCCCGCCCGCTATGGCGAACGCCAAGATCCACAGAACATGGTTCCTGGCCGTACCGATACCGATCACCAACGCGGCGTAACCTCCGAGGCAGACACAGACGATGAAGTACCAGTGTGCCGAGTAGGTGAAGCCGATCGGCTTCATACCGTCGCCGATCAGCGCGCCGACGTGATAAATCCCGACGCCACCGAAAGCAATCAATGCGATCGCGACAACGAAAGCAGCTGCCCACGTTGCCTGTCCGCGGACGTCTTTGAAACCGACAACAAAAGCACTGCAGATACCGAGGCAAATCCAGTAATACCAGGACGCCCAAGCGATGGCTGTGCCCTGCACACCGACGCCTGCCAGGGTGCTAAGTGCTCCGATACCTAACCCACCCATACATCCGGCTAGCAGACAAACTCGAAAGCGGTGAATGGCGCTCATTTAGATCCTCCGATGCACACACGCCCGATGCCAGCTCACTGAATGAAATCGGCTGTTGCTCGCTGCGTGCCGGTTTTACCGTACCCACCTTGGGCTCGGCCGCCGCGAGGAGCTAACTGCCAAAAGGCACTGCGTGTCGCGGCAAGGAAATGATCAGCGGTAGTAAGGCTTAGTCGATGGCTTATTTGCGCCCCAAAAGGGGGTGAACCTGCCCATTGTGTTGCTAGGGCAATGCCAAGGTATGTCAGTAAGCCCGTGCGGCCGTATGCAGGCGCCGGCGATTCCTCAACAACCCGGATCGATACACCCCAAATGAAAGCTCCCGAAGCGCAGTGCCTATTCCTCTCCCGTGGCGACGCGGAACGATTCCGGCCAGCCGCCGGTAGCCACCTGGTGTCTATCTCCGATGGACCCGAGGACCCGGCAGCGATCGACGAAAACTATTGGGAAAGCGTCAGCTACCACCACTTCATTGACGCAGGCTTCGATGAGGAAACCATTGCTCTGTATGGCAGCAATTTCGAACGTACCTTCCGGGACTACCTGCTGATGCCCAAGGCAGAGGAGTTGCGAACTCGATTAGATACTCTGGCGGCGCAGCGCGTATTCGTGGTGATCAACTGCCAGGCAGGCAGGTCGAGAAGCGCAGCAGCTGCTGCCTATCTCCGGGATCGACACGGGTACCATCTCGAAAAGCCGACGCCGGATGCGAACATGTGCGTGCTCCGAATGCTCTCCCGCGACGCCTCCCTGATGGCAGCCTACCGCGAGGCCTCTAGGCAGACCGAGTCCGAGCCCGCGCCTGGTGGCTTCCTGTCGGCTATCAGGTCACTGCTATCCAGGCTATAGGTCATGGGGTCTACCGACTGGAGATGCCGGCGCGCCTAGCCAAACGGCCGCCCACGATCAATCGCCGGCGGAGCCCCGTCCGCCCCTGAAAAGCTGCTCCCGGAACATACGGTCTAGCAGCGCGCGGTTCCGGACCGCGGCGGCCAGGTAGCGTCGGGGGATCCTGTCTTTAACCAGGCGATAACCCTCAACGGCCTCTCGGTGAAGCCAGACGTACGCGGCGATCTGGAATGCCAGAACTACGGAAGGCAGGATCGCCATCCACCAGCGCCAGCCGCCGGCGACGCTGACCATCACGCTTAGAGACATCAGGACCAGCCCCCATGCCAGCAGACCCTGGCGGCCGGCAACGAAAGGCCTCGCCGATAGGTAGGCGTGGATAGCGCCGACGCCCAGCGCTTCGCGCCGATCCAGAGTCTGCAGCTGTTGCAGCACTCGCTCGAGGTCCTGTTCGGCTGGTTCGTTCTTGAAATCGGGAAGCATCCCATGGCTCTCGTTGGGGGCAGATGTGGTTTGCGAGAACAGCGCGTACCGCTGAGAGCGTCAGTGACGCCCGCTCAATGACGGACTCCCGTTGCCGATCCCGGCTTCGCCGCACGGTATTCGGCGAGGCAAGGCGTGGGTGATCCGGAAACGTGGATTGTACCCGCCCGCTGTGTCGCGGCGATCGATGGACAATCGGCCCAGGCTCTGGGGCCGCCGGCGTAGAAGTCACTGCATACGTCAGGAACATGGGGTTCACGCCCCCAGCCGGGGCGAACTCGGCCTTGCATTTCCACGGGAGGCGGCAAGCTTGGGTCTAGCAGCGCCACGCTGCAAATTGCCACCGCCAAGGAGCGATGCATGCCCTCACCGAACTGGACCCCCTCCACGCTTTACGCCGCGCTGGCATCTGGCGTTTCTGTCAGCAGTTTCGCCTTCGACGTCACCCTCCTGGACCAGCAAGACGCGATTCGCGTCGTACTGCCGGCGATGGGCGACCTCGAGATCTACATCGCTGTCGTCAACGACGTAGTCGTGGTCGACTCGGCCCTCGTCCCTGCTGAGGCGGTCAGCGACGCCCAGGCCTTCAATGCTGCGGTCCTTTCATCCCGCAGCCTATTCCCGCTTTCTGCTATCGGCCTCGAGACCAACGCTGATGGCGCTGGCCATTACGTCATGTATGGCTCGCTGCATGCCGGCTCCGACCTGAACACCGTACTGACCGAGATCTTCACGCTGGCCACCAACGTGCAAACCGCGGCCGCGACCTTCCAATCGTTCTTCAAGCAGCAGGACTCCCTATGACCAGCCCCTCCATCCTCTCCAAACTCGTCACCCTGTTCCGCGGTAAGGTCACCGAGGCCGGTACCGCGGTGATCGACGCCAACGCTACCACCATCATCGACCAGGAAATCCGCGATGCCCGGGCAGCGATCGATCAAGGCAAGCGCGAGCTGGCCACCCTCATGGGCCAGCAGACCCTCGTGCAGCGCGAAATCGAGCAGCTGGAGGCGTCTATTCAGCAAGACGAGAAAGCAGCCCGCGCCGCCCTGGAAAAAGGGGCGCAGGACCTGGCAGAAGAGGTAGCAGGCCGGATCGCACGCACCGAGACCGCCCTCGAAGCGAAGCGCAGCATGGCTGCGGACTATGCCCGCAACATCGCCTCCATCAAAGGCAGCCTTGATACCTCGGCCGGCACCATCCAGCAGCTGGAGCAGCGTATCCAGGTTGCGAAGGCGCACCAGGTCACGCACAGCGCCCGAACGAACGCCTCCCTGGCCAGCGGACAGGCAAATGGCCGGATGAAGACCGCGGTTGACTCTCTCGCACGCATGGAGCAGCGCCTGCAGCAACAAACGGCGACTCAGGACGCTGCCGAGCAGCTGGCCAAGGAGGCGTCGGGTGCTGATCTCGACGAACGCCTGAAGAATGCCGGCATCACACCCGGCAAGCAGAGTGCAGCCGCCGTGCTGGCACGACTGAAGCAGCCGTCCGCCTGACGCCAGCGGTCCGGACACGAGATCAGGTATCCGGGCAGATGCTTCTGCCTGGGTAACCTGCCGCTTTAAATCACTCTACGTTCAGTATGGCCCCATTCCAAAGAGTGGAACCTCTGGCGAAACTTTTTAAGACGCGAATGTGAGTGGCTCTTTCCCAACTTATTCGTTTCGGGCGGTTTAATTTATGAATGTTGAGCATAGTGAAGACCTTGTACAAGCCCGTCGTGAGGAGCTGACATCGGCTGCTCGAACGAGCCTTTGGTTTATTCCTTTTACCCTAGGAACAATGATCGCAGCTCTGTACGAGATAAATCATACAGAAGGTCTCATGCTCTCATTAATGACTCTTTGCGTGAAAATCTGTTTTTGGACGACGCCGGGTTTCGCTATGTTCGCCGTGTTGTTCCGGTTGCTGCTGCTTGCGCATATGCAAGAGCCCAGAACACCTTTGACGAAGATCACGCGTGCCAATCCAGATTTCGTTGGCCCAACGATGGACCACTCTAGCAAGCCATTTAGCTGAAATGGTCAAGTTTTAACATCACCTTTTATCTTAGGACTCATCTATATGCCTGCCGCTCTCTTGATGCTTCTCGCCTGCTTCGTCTTGGTGTTCACTATCATTCCACTGCATGATGTCCAGTCAATCGAGCAATTTTTCAACATCCTTATTACCTACGTCTGGGGTGCGGCCTGCATCGTTGCGGTCATCGCCATAGTGGGCATCTATCTTTTTGTATGGATCGAAAATCGAAAAGACGCAAAGGAAGAAGAGGAGAAATCCAAGCTCGCAGGTAGGGAGTAACACCGAGATGATCCTAAGGGTGCTCATCGTTATTATCTGCACGATAGCGGTCCCGACTATCGTAGTGCTGCACGACATTCAATCTGCAGAGCAGTTTGTCCGGATTTTCACCATATACATGCTGGCAGCGATACTCGTTCCAGCAGTGCTTTACGGTATCGCTCGCTGTGCACTCGCTTGGCTAGACAGGTAGACCAATCCACGCGTCGACCACACCGGTCTGCGCTATCTCACGCCTCGTCGCGCTGGGCGGCAGGATGCCCCGGCGATCGTCACTCGGTTCACGCCCTGTCTCGGGGCGAACTCGCCACCCCTTCGGAGCTTGCATATTTACCTTTGCCGGTAGCGTGATCCTGCCGGCGACGCGTAACGGACCTTGCCGGCGGCCATCAGCCATTCCCACCGTCATGAGGATCTTCAATGTCTCTCTTGCAACGTATCCGCAGCGCACTGGGTTTCAGTGCCATGCCTACCGGCCAACTCGTCGTAGGATATCCCCTGGGTTTGCGCGAGGGTCTTCCCCTCACCATCGACCCCCAGCTGCCCAGCGCCATGACTGGCCTGACGCTGGTCACCTTCCCCGGTGCACAGCCAATCGAGAACATCGGCGTCATTGACCTCGGTGCTGGCGCGCAGCTCTACCGGGTCTACCTTGCCGATGAGGACTACTGGCTCCAGGTGCACACAGAGCATGGGCAGGTCGAGTCGATCGTCCTGTTCAATTACCTCAGCTGGGTGCCCATGGAATCGCAAGACCACCTGCTGCAGACCGCCGGCCCGGCTAGCCCCATCGGCCGCCCCACCTACCTGCTCGACGGCGTCACCTTCAGTCGCGACTGGGGTACCGCCGGCAATCAAGCAGAGCTCCAGAGCTTTACCGAGCGCTTTCCTCCAGCCAACCACGAACGGGACCAGGTGCAGCACCGGGCCATGCTCTACAGCCGTGACCTCGGCATTCCTGGCCGGCGGGAATTTCTGCTGTTCTCAGTCGAGGAAAACGCCCTGGGCGAAGTTTCCGTTTCAACCTCGCGCGGCCTGACGCTCTTCGCTCACGACCTCATCTGAATCAAGGACTGACCCATGCTCGACGCTCTGCAACTCACCCTGACCCTGTCCCTGAATCCGACCGCCCTGCTGGGGTTCGTCCTGTACGTGGCCACCGCCTGCGTCCTCCTGGCGCTGTTCCAGTTCGCCTACACCAAGGTAACCCCACACAACGAATGGGCGCTGATCCGGGCAAACAACACCGCAGCGGCCGTCGCCCTGGGCGGCGCCATCATCGGATTTGCCTTGCCGGCCAGCAACGTCATCGCCTATTCCGTGAATCTCCTGGACTTCGTCGTCTGGGCGGTCCTGGGCGCCTTCATCCAGCTGGGCGCGTTCTTCGCGACCTCACTCGTGCTGCGGCCGCTGCGCACCCGCATCGAGAACGGCGAAATCGCAGCCGGCATCTACCTCGCGGCAGTGGCCATTGCCGTAGGCCTGATCAACGCCGCCTGCATGACGCCCAGCGCCTAAGGAAGACCGCCATGAAACGCAGTTCACGTGTCCAACTGTCCTTGCTCGCCGTAGCCGTCGTATCGGTCAGCGGCTGCGATGCCCCGGAGAAAGGCCAGGTCCTCAACAAGGTGGCGTCCTTCGACTCCGTGAAGCAGTGCGTCGACGCACGCATTCCGGAGAACATCTGCGCTGAGTCCTACATGGACGCGCTGGCCGAGCACAAACGGCGCGCGCCCACCTATGACACCCAGGCGCAGTGCGAGGAAGACTTCGTCGCCGGCTACTGCGAAACGGCTGATGCCGCCAAATTCGCGCCGAAATTTGGCGGCTTCGAGATCGCCGCCAGCGGGCGTGCTACCGAGTCGCAGATCGCTGCGGCGCAAGCGGCGGCAAACACCAGCCATGCGGGCGGCTCGAACGACGGCCTGCTCACCGGTCTGCTGATCGGCAGCATGCTGAACAACGGCGGCGCCAGCCGCTTCAGCGAGCCGGTCTACCGCTACCGGGATGATCGCGGTGGCTTCGCCTCCTCCAGCCTCAATCGACGCATCGAAACGGGATCGCGTTTCAGCAATTCGACCCAGGCTCGCACGAGCAATGCCTACACCGCGCCAGCGCCCCGGGTGAGCAGCGGCTACACGAGTCCGCCGTCTACCAGTCGCTATTCCAGCTCCCCCAGTACCAGCTCTACCAGCTCGATCGGCAGTAGTCGGTCCTCCATAAACACCTCCGCCGCTACCTCGCGTGGTGGCTTTGGCGGCAGCGCCGTTGCGAGAGCAAGCGGCTTCAGCGGCGGCAGCTTCGGCGGCTAGGGAGAACACCATGCAACGCATTGCTCATCAAGAACGACCAGACTGGCAGGCCCGGGCCGAGCGCAACGGTTTCAAGTTTCACACCATCGAGGGGGAGCGCTACTGGGACGAGCGCCACTACTACGCCTTCACCCTCGACCAGGTCGAGAAGGACCTCGAGGCGCCCACCGAAGAGCTGCACCACATGTGCCTTGACCTGGTAGGCCGTGTTGTACGCGATGAGCAATTGCTGAAGCGCCTGGGGATCCCAGAGGCGTTCTTCGACCCGATCGCAGAATCATGGCGAGAGGGGCATCCGCACCTCTATGGCCGCTTCGACCTGGTCTACGACGGCAAGCGCCCGGCCAAGATGATCGAAGCCAACTACGACACCCCTACGTCGATCTACGAGGCGGCAGCGTTCCAATGGGACTGGCTCGAGGATGGCATGGCGCGCGGCCTGCTCCCCCAGGGAAGCGACCAGTTCAACAGCATCGAGGAAAGACTGGGCCAGGCGTTCCAGGCGCTGCGCCTGAAGCACCCCTTTTACTTCGCCTCCATCGATGGCTCCGAAGAAGACAAAGGCACCTGCGATTACCTGCGCGCTGTTGCCGAGAAGGCCGGCCTGGAGACCGAGCACCTCTACCTGCAGGAGATTGGCCTCAAGGAAGGTCGCTTCGTCGACCTGCAGGACCGGTGGATTCCCCACATCTTCAAACTGCACCCCTGGGAGTTCATCTTCGAGGAAGACTTCGGCGCCGCGGTGGCCAAGTCTGACACCCAGTTCATCGAGCCCATGTGGAAGGCCATCATCTCGAATAAGGGCATGCTGCCGCTGCTCTGGGAGATGCACCGCGGTCACCCGAATCTGCTGGAGTGCCACGTCGATACGACGCGCTCTGCCCCGGTACCGCCGGGCTGGGTGCGCAAGCCGTTCTTCTCCCGCGAGGGCTCGAACATCGAGCTGCACACCGCCACCGGCGAGCGTGAGGTCGTGGATGGCCCGTATGGCGATTCGCCCCAGATCCTGCAGCGCTGCGCGCCGCTGCCACGTTTCGGCCAGGACTACACGCTGATCGGCAGCTGGGTGATAGGCGACTGTGCGGCCGGGATCGGTATTCGTGAGGACAGCACCCTGGTCACCAAGGATAGCTCTCGCTTCGTGCCACACCTTATCAAAGCCTGATCGGGTTAATTAAATAGATAGGACGCCTACTTGGATATCTGTTTTAAACTCATTGAAAAAGCCACGCTCTCAGAATGGCTATCATTTCTGGTAATAATACTTGGTGTCACGCTATCAGTCTTTTGGGGTTTTGTAATTGCATCAAACTTGAAGTCTTTCGACCCACCGCTGATATGCCGTAGCCGCATTTTCAGGCTGCTCATGTCTCTGCACGGTAAGTACCTGGGCATTCCTATAAGCGTCACGTTACTGATGGCAGGGTGGGTGCTCCTGGTAGATAATTTTCGCTTTTTAGTTGTCTGTCAAAATCCCACGCAGCCAATGGACGTACTGGGTCTCTTTACTTGCTTTTTCGTTCCGCTCGTCTTATGGGTTTTCTTTGCTCGTGGTCAGGGATTGCCGTTCCGCCTAAACGAGTCTCTGAGAATGTCGTGGGATCGGAAAAATCAGCTACAACTGCATTTGAGCGGGCCTGTACCCCGAGCGATTTCAAAGAAATATATTCTGAAAACGGCACTTGAGCTCCACAGCCATCTCACCCAACTCAGAAGGCACAATATCTACAATACGACAGTATTAGAGAGTTGGCTTTTCTTGAGAAAAGCAATCACGGTCAGCCCCCGTTTGATTCAACTTCGCCAAAAGCTTTATTTCGCGGATCTTCACATTGCTCACTCTAGAGCAGAACATGTGCAAAATAAGCCAAAACGACTGGCGTTGGTATTCGTATTAAAGCTTCGGATCGCTGGTCGTCTTATCCTGACGAGCCAAGAGATATATCAGCTGATGAGCCAGATATGTGTTGAGGACCTTATGCTCGACGGAGCAGACCATCATCGCAGGCCTCAGGGGGATCCCGAGATTTTTGTGCAATCTTTATCACTGCTTGATAGCAGCTATAGATTTGAAGAACGGCCTATAAAAAAATTAAATCTGGTCACAGTATTCATGTTGATCATCCACTACCCACACATCGGAAAATATTTCGTACCCTTCTCTACGGGTATCGAAATCAAATAAAAAAGCCCGGCATTGCCGGGCTTTTTTATTAATCAACCACTAGCCGTGCAAGCTCGGACAAGGCCATGAAGCCCCAGCCCGATCTCGTCGGCAGGCACATCGAGCCTGGCCAGCTTGAACCCGAACTGGCAGACCCGTGCGTAGCTGCTAACGCTGGGCACGGCAGGGGTTCGCAATTCCCGGCCGGAGCCGAGCATCACGATGTCCTCCGCCGGCGCCGGAGCGCCATGCGCCTTCAGCGCGTGCATCTGCTCATCAAGCGACCAGCCGAACAGCTGACCGTAGTGCTCAACGACCTCCCTGATCTGCCAGACCTCGTCCGGCCGAACAGGGAAGGCGCTCCAGTCGATCCAGCCTTGCCGCCGGAACACGATATCCTTGGGGTTGCCCCAGGCCACCGTGCATTGCACCCGACGTAAGGCAAAGGTACCTACGGCTGCCTGATGTACCTGGTCGCGAAGGTTGTGCTCGTCGAAGTCATGAACCTCGGCGATGCCCATCCCGACATAAGCGGTCAGCGTCGAGCCCTCAATAGGCCAGATGTTGCCGTTGGCGAAGCGTGCGTAGTGCATGGGTGTTCTCCTGGATCTCCAGCTGCGTCCCATAGCGGGGCGCAGCCGTCACGTCCGTGGATGGTCAGAGGATGATGCGACGCGCGCTTGCCGGAACTGGGCGGGCGGCAGGTGCGTTCAGTTCGATCCAGTTGCACTGGTAGGTGCCGGCTATTGCCTGGCAGACCGGCACGATCCGCTTTGCCTGGACCAGAGATCCGGGTTCGGCAGGCGTTACAGGTGCGCTGGTGCAGCCGAGCAGCGTGCAGGACGCCAACACGAAGGTGAGGAGGAACAGGAGAAAGCGAGAGTTTTTCATGAAAGGTCTCATCGATGGACGGACCTTTCCCCATACGGGGATTGGCCCGTATGGGTGGGAGAGTGCTGCAGAGCAGCTGAGGGTGGCCGAATGGCCGTCTGGACCGCAACGCATGTTGCAGATCAAGAGCCTCGATTCTACGACGCGCCAAACGCTCGGTCCAGAGGCGTTCCAGGGTCACAACCAAAACGCCTGATCAGTCCAGAAAGAGCTTGCGGCCAGACTGTGCTTCCTCACTGACGACCTTCGCTGCGGCCGGCGGCTGCGCCGCGGTAGGTAGTTTGGGCGGCTCGGTCGGCGCGGACCGACTCGAGCGAGTCTGCGCCGCCGCCAGATTGGTCAGCGAGGGCGGTCCGCTCTCCACCTGAGGTGCTGCAGACCGCGCGCGCGCAGCCGCGGCGTAGGCCTCAATCAGGTCATTCTGGGAGCCGCGTCGTGAGGCCACCCGTCTGCTCTCCCACCAGCAAAAGCCCATCAATGCTGCGAAAAGCAGCACGCTGAGCCCTGCTCCAATCGAAAGCATCTGTATCGCTGTAGACCGCCCAAGTATATCCGCCACGGTAGGCACGGCTACGGCGATGTCCTCCAGCGACTTCTGCATGTGCGGACCGGCTGTAGAGGGATAGGCGACGGATAATAGGAAGCCCGGGTTTTCCCCCCCCATGCGGGTCATCTCCTTGAAGCTCCCGTTACCCCTAGAAAGCCGCTGCACCGTTTCATCCAGGGTGAAGGTCTCGCCGGTGACGGTCCCGCCGAGAAAGTGATTGAGCCCATCGGGATCTAACACCTGGCACATCGGCCCGCTGGCGCGTTCGATGAAATGCCCTGGGCAGATTCGAACCTCGTCTGCGCCATCAGGCTTGGTTGCCACCAGGTACTGATCGTCGGCGATGAAATACGCCTTACTGGCCACGAAGCGTGGCTGACTACGTGGTTCCAGATCTGGAAGTGCGGCAAGCACAGATGACGTAGTGAAGCCGAGGAGAGCGAAACAGAAAACGTGCAGTCGGGTCACCACTATGCTCCAGCCTCGTGATCATTTCGAGGCAAGTGCTTGCCCTGGGCCCAGATCAGCTGCTTCTCGAAGGCGATCGCCTCGTGCCGCTCAATGAACGGGCCGTACCGCTTCTCGTCGACCAGAACGAGCCAGGCGCACCGCCAGGTCCTGGTCCAGACGGCAAGCTTCGTCGACTCTCCTGCGACGCTGCGAATGGCGCCGAAGAACAGCCGTTTCAGGGCGCCGTCCGGTACCACGTGGGAAACCCGCTTGCGCTTAAATGACTCGAGCTGCAGGCCAGCAAAGCTCACCTCGTCCTGGAAGCCGGTCACCGTCCCTGCGGAAATCACGATGCGCCGGGGCGCTGCGGCCCGGCCGCCGGCAGATTGCCGATGCACGGAGCGGGTCATGCTTGCGGTCCTTCGTCGAGGAACAGGCGGCGCCCTACATGGCCGGTATCCAGCCCTATCCCTGCGGCCGCGCGCTGCTCGCCACCGAGGCGTTGATTCTCCGGCGCGACGGTAGGCTGCTGGAGCGGCTGTGGCGCAGCTGGCTGAGGTGAGGCCGGCACAGCAGTAACAGGCTGGGGTTCGCCTGCGGTAGGCGTCGCGGACCTACTGGGCTCCGGTGTCGACCAGTGATCGGCAAGCGCTAAGACCAGCCCCCCAAGCATCGCCAGTACAGCGCCTCCCTCGAAGAGCACCATAAGCTGTGCAGGAAGATCATCTGCCCTGGCAAATGATACGGAGCACCAAAGGCCTACAAAGGGAACAGGAAGCCCGTGCTCAAAGTATTCGTGATGAAGGCACCACCAGATAGCGAGAGCGCTGAAGACGCCCAGCGATCCGAAGACCCACAGTCGAACATGTTGATCGATGGTCGTGGCTGAGGGCCAACCGAGACAATCCAGCGCTAGGTACGAAGCAACCGGTGGCAGGATTGCGATCCCAACCAAGGTGCAGAGGTGTCTTTTCTTCATGAATAGGCCGTGCGGTAGGTAGTCGGCGAGGTCAGTAGATGACCTTCTGGGTGCTTACGGCCTGCAGCTCGAATGCACGCTCCGGCTTCAGCTCGACCTCAGTGACCTCAGTCCCTTCCAGCCGCAGCCGATGCTCCAGGTCCTCGCACGTCTTGCCCTCGAAGCCCTGGAAGTCGGCGGTCACCTTTGCCGCTTTGATCGTCACCACTACGCGCTTCACCATACTGCCTCCTCAGCAATCACTTCCAAATGGCCGTTCTCCCGCCGGATCTCCACCTGGTAATTCTCGGCACGCAGGGCTGCGGCGTAGTGATGTGCCAGGTACAGATCGGCCAGCTCCGCGCTAACCCGGCGCGTCCATTCTCCAACGTCGCCGTAGTCCTCCTGGTAGGGCATGTAACGGCCGCCCTCGAGGTTGAAGCCCAGGCGGAACTGAGGTCTTTCCGGGTGTTGAAGCACCAGGTCGTAACGCTCCGTGGTGTAGCCGACCACGACCCGGTACAGCCTTTCGTTGGTCAGTACGATGCCGAGTTCAGCGAGGGCTGTTTTGAAGACCACCGCGTCGCTGTAGGCGACCGTAACCTTCCCTTTCACGATATGGCTCATGTCTGATAAATCCTCTTAACCCAGTTCCAGTGCCCGTCCGCCGTACGGCTCGACGATCGGGTCGAGTGTGTTGGCGCGGGTGAATCCGTCCTCGCCCAGGCGGCGGATGGCATCGATGTCGGCCTTGCGGGTCTCGCTGGAAGGGCTAATGTCCGCAAGCGCCTGCAGCAGCAGCTCCTGGCCTATCGCAGTGTCCTGCTCAGCCGCCAGATAACGCGCATCGGTGATGGCCTGCTCGATCTCGGCGCCGGTATAGCCGTCGCTCACACGCACCAGCGCGGCAAGATCAAGATCCTCCGCCTCGCACTGGGCAATCCGCAGATGGATGTTCAGGATGGCCTCGCGCTCGTCCGCGCTTGGCAGGTCGATGAAAAAGCAGCGATCCCAACGGCCGGCACGCATCAGTTCCGGCGGTAGCGCTGCAACCCGGTTAGCCGAAGCGACTATGAAGACCTGCTCCCGGCGCTCTTGCAGCCAGTACAGGAAGCTGCCGAGCAGCCGGCGAGAAATCTCGTTGTCCGCCTCACCACTGGCGAAGGCCTTGTCGATCTCATCGATCAGCACGGTGACGGGCGCGATCTGCTCGATCGTCTGCAGGGCCTGACGGAACCGCTGCTCGGTCTCACCCTGGTACTTGGAGTAGAAGCGGTTCATGTCGAGGCGGACGAGCGTGGTACCGAAGACGCCGGCGGCGGCCTTGGCCATGAGTGTTTTGCCGCCACCCGGTACGCCGGCCAACAGCACGCCTTTGAGCGGCAGATTCTTTTCCCAGCCCACCTTGCGGCCGCGCAGGAAGCGCTTGAGCGGCTCCAGGCCACCGACGGTATCGATCTCCACCGGCTCCAGGACATCCAGACCAACCTCGCGCAGGATGTGGTGCTTCTCGCGGCGGATCTCCGACAGGTACTCCTTCCCATTGCGGCGGCTGTTGGCTGCCAGGATGAAGACGTTGCGCATCTGGGTGTGGCTCAGCCCCATCGCGTGGTTCGCGACCACGCCGCGTTCCTCTTCCGTGAAGATCGACGCTTCCGCACTGCTCCCCGTGGCGCGGCCGCCATTGAGCGACCGCTGGACGTCTTGCTCCGCGGTCTTGATGACGGCGATGACTTCGGACCTGGTCATAGGCGGCAGGTCGATGTGGTAGACGAACTCCTCCGATAGCCCCTCCCGCCCGGCGATGACGTAGCTGACGCCGTATTTTTCGAGGGCACCGAGACTACCCTTGAGGGCAGGCAGATTTTCGCTTGAGCTGCGCTGCCGGTCCTGAAAATACGGATCGAAGATCACCACCCCCCGCTTAACTTCCGGTCCATCCGCGATCTGCTTGATTTGGCCTGGATCAGGTACCAGCTTGAAGGGCATCTCGTGGTAATGCCGGCCCAGATCGGCGGCGACTTTCTTGACCGCGACGCGCGCGCGGGCGACTTCGAACGTCTTGAGGGCCACGACGGGGAAGGCGCAGCGAAAAGCGGCGGTAATGCGTTCGAGGACTTCGCTCTCTTGAGACACGGCCCAAGCTCCTATGCCAATTGGCGACGGAGTTAGGTTGTCATTACCGCGAATGGAATCAGGCGCAGTTTGCGCCCTCGGCGGGGGTGAACCGGGAGGATCCTGCGCAGCGCGGGCTTAGCCGATGCATGTCGGGGCAGAACGTCGCAGCGACGTACGAACGTTTTCTTATGACGGAGAAAGTGCTCATAGCGAACCGCTATATCCCTTTCCTCTTTCGTCGGCACGGGCGGAGAAAGTTGTACGATATTTGACCACTCCGCGCTGAGCCCAGCCTCCGCGCGTAATGGCTGGGTACGGCCCTCAGGATGTACCCCCGTCCCGAACCGCTTATCCACGTCTTATCCACAACTGCTAACGTGACAAACGCGACATCTAGTGGCCCTCAACCCCCGGTAGCACCATATATAGCAGTTCGTCGGTAGACCCCGGGATGGCGAAACACCCCTCTGTCAAGACTGTCTTCGGGCTCTGGGTGGCCTTATGCTGTGGTCATACATCCAGGGATCGCCCATGACTCGGATCAAAATCCCCACTGTTCTTGGTGTAGTAACCCAAAAGCACTAAACGTAGGATGTGACGAGAAAGGGCCAGCTCATACGAGGTGGCTTGGCAGGGATGCCAGAGATGAGGTTGGCTTACGCCATCCTGGAGATAGGGAACGGGTGGACGGTGATTACTTTCCAGGCAACACCGCCACCCGTGGCTCCGAAATGACACTGGTGAGCAGCACTTCGGAAGGCCGTATTTAACGCCTGGCGTGATTATCACGTCAACGCGTTTTGATGACGGCTGAGGGATCGCTCACCCTCCGATAACGTCTGTCTATAGGATTTACAGACTATGAGCCACATCGTAAGACGTCGCCGTATTCGGCGCATTCCTAGCATCAAAACCGTGTTCGTTCACCGCTATCGGCGCTTCCGCTTTGGGCGCTGGGAGGACGTCCGCCACCACTACCGCAGCCTGCCGCAGCCGCAGCTTGTCTTCGACTTCGGGGAGGACTGAGCATGGCCAACCACATTCGCGGCAACGGTGACGGCAAGAACGGCGAGAACCAGTCCTACACCATCCCGGGCCGGGGCAATGTCCCGCGGCCCCAGCTGGTGCGGGAGGTAGAAGCAGGAAAGCACCCGTATTTCGGGATCGTGACCCGCAACGGAACGCCTTATGTTCGGGCGAACCCTGACGGTCGGAAAGGCAACAACGTCGACCAGGACTAGGTTCACCCAGGCCATGGATGGCCTACCACCTTCGCGTAGGAGCAGCTAGGCTGCGTCGGCGTGGTGCATGCCGGGGCAAAGTTGCTCACTATCCACACCGGCGCGGCCTCGGCGATTCCAGGCACGCCACCCTACGCGGTCTGCATGAGCGCAGGCGCTGCCTCCGCCGGTCTCTCTGCGAGCCGCGGCTTGATCCGATCGCTAACGTCACGTGCTAGCGAGCTGATGACCGACCAATCGGCCTGCAGCCAGTACCCGACGACGGATCCGGCCATCGTGCGATCCAGCGGCGAAAGCCTGCCTTTCAACAGCAGCTCCATGTCGACCTTGAGCGCGTCAACGTGGAAGCCGGCCTTCTCCGAGGTGATCCAGAAGCCCGGATCCTGGATCCGGAACATAAGATCGAGGGCGAGATTGGCCAGCTCAAGCAGCGGCTCCTGCGTGACGGCAGCACGCTCGCAGAACCCCACCACCTGCTTGTGTCGCGCACGGCGAATGCGGTCCGCCCAGGCCTGCTGCTTGGCGGAGCCCCCCCATAGGTCAGGGAGTGCCGAAACAGGGGCATCCGGCGCCGCCGGCGCACACGCCCAGGCCGATCGTAGTTGCTTGGAGCAGTCGCTGCACAGCGAGTAGCGTGCGTAACGCTCCTCATCCTGGCGCGCCTTGCTGGATTGGTAGTGGAAGGACGCGTTGTCGGTATGGCCGCACACACGGCGCGTAGAGGCGGAGAAGTGGGTAGTGGTCATGGCGTGCTCCGAGAGAAAGCTCAAGCATCCCCCCACTTCCGAAAACGCAAGCGCTGGACCTTGGCCCCGCTCTATCCACGCCCTGGACTGGCTCGAATCGACCGTTTTAGCTGTTCCCTACAGCGACACAATGGCTCATCTGTCTTGCCAAACGAGCCATCAGAATGTCCAGCCACCAACAGACGCGTAGGTTCGCGGGCTATCGCTACCTATTGGCCATCGTCCTTTGCGCCATTACCTGGTCAGGAAGCGCAATCGCAGAGACGTGCAAGCTGGATGACCAAACGTGGTTTCTGTACGAGAACAGCAACGATAACAACGACACTGTTTACCGACGTCTCTGGATCGAGGGGCAAGAGTTATGGAGTGTTGATCAGATCGAGATCGATAGAGGCATGTATTTCACTGCCTCCAACGGAAAGCGGTATCGAATCGGTCCGGAGGTGGACCGAAACACCTTGCGCCAGCCGGTCTGCGGGGAGTTCGGACCGACCTATCAAAGCACGCAGTCAGAAACACAACAGGCGAACTGCCCAGCGACTCATCCCAGCGGCTCCATCACTCAGCAGCGCACATACGAAGTTTGGTCCGATGGCAGTCGGCGCAACTATTCCGGCTGGAACGAGATCGGCCGTAATTGCCAGGCGGTCTATAACTCGACGCAAACCGAGTCGCGCAATCAGGACTGCCCGGCGACTCATCCCCGGGGCGCCATTACGCAGCAGCAGACCTATGAGGTGTGGTCGGACGGCAGCCGGCGCAATGATTCCGGCTGGAGGACGACCGGCAACACCTGCACCGCGATCTACTCGTCCAAGGGATCGGAGAGCCGTCAGCTGAGCTGCCCGGCCGCAACGCCGAGCGGCACCTGGACCCAGAGCCGCAGCTATGACCTCTACACCGACGGCAGCCATCGTAACGAGTCGGCCTGGGGCGACACCTCCACCTGCTACAACCGGACGCCAATTGCCGGCAACCTGGCGATCGCCAGCGACGAGGACACGCCGGCCAGCGGCACCCTGCCGGTGACCGACGACCATTCGACCTTCACCTACCAGATCGTCAACGCAGCGCCTGCAGCCGCGGGTACCGCTCGCTTCGCCGGTAACACCGTCGTATTCACACCTACGGCCGATTGGAATGGCGTGACGTCGATGACTTACCGCGCGCAAGACCCCAGCGGCGCCTGGTCGAACGTGGCCACCATATCGATCACGATCCGGCCGGTGAACGATGCCCCTGTCGCCGAGGTGAAGACCCTGATCCTCGATGAAGACACCCAGGCCAGCGTGCTGCTGTCCGCAACGGACATTGACTCCCCTGCCCCCACTGTCTTCCAGCTCGTCGGCGTGCCGCCGGTCGCGGTCGGCCAGGTCACCCTCGCCGGGGCCACCGCCACCTTCAAGCCGGCCAAGGATTGGAACGGCGCCACCCAGTTCACCTACCGCGCCCAGGACACCACCGGCGCCTGGTCAGCGCCGGCAGCAGTCGCCGTCACCGTGCGACCGGTGAACGACGAGCCCGTGCTGACGGACGTGTCGCTCGAGATACGGACGAAGGAGTCCCTGCCGGTGACCACGCGCGCAGTGATCAAGCGCTAGTTGCAACGCTTTTTATTGCAGAAAGAGAAGATACTCTTTTCTAATACAAGGTAATTAATATGAAAAGATGGCTGATAATTAATTTGGTGGCCCACATGGCTTGGCTACTGTCTTCATCAGCCGCTTTCGCAGCCATGCCGTATCCACCCCAAAATGGCTATCATCCCGAGCTATTAAGTTCATCAATTTGCGACTGGGGAATATTCGAGATCGCAGACTGGGAGCCTCAAAATTACTCTGTAATGATGATCGCTCATGACTATTCTTGGTATGAGTCGCCTAACGTTTCAACACGCTGGTTCGGCCCCACAGGTTCCGATTTTCTTACCTACCGGGGAAACCGTTACTTTGTAGGGAATTCGGTCGGTAAAATAACCGAGTACGGTGCCACCCGGTATCAGTGGACGATCTGCCAGGCGCCGAATACTTATTTCGTGCGCGTTGAAAGTGAGTCGCAGACTGCGTATTGCCCGGCGGACAGGCCCGCTGGGAACATTCAGCAGAGCAGAACCTACGAGCTTTGGTCAGACGGCAGCCGCCGCAATTATTCCGGCTGGAGCGAGACGAGCCGCACCTGCCAGGCCGTCTACAACTCGACCCAGACCGAGTACCGAAACCAGAGCTGCCCCGCTACGCAGCCCCAGGGCACTATCAACCAGCGGCGAACCTACGAGGTGTGGTCCGACGGCAGCCAGCGCAATGACTCCGGATGGACCACCACCAGCAACACCTGCACCGCGGTCTATTCCTCGAGCGCATCGGAAACGCGCCAGCTCGCCTGCCCGGCCGCGACGCCGACGGGACCCTGGACCCAGCGCCGCACCTACGACATCTACAGCGACGGCAGCCGGCGCAATGAGTCCGCTTGGACCGATACCTCCACCTGCTACAACCGGACGCCGGTAGCCGGCAATCTGGCGATCGCCAGCGACGAGGACACGCCGGCCAGCGGCGCCCTGCCAGTTACCGACGACCACTCCACCTTCACCTACCAGATCGTCAGCGCGGCGCCTGCAGCCGCGGGCACCGCACGCTTCGCCGGCAATACCGTGGTCTTCACGCCGACAGCCGATTGGAATGGCACGACGTCGATGACCTATCGTGCCCAGGACCCCAGCGGCGCCTGGTCGAACGTGGCCACCGTGTCGATCACCATCCGGCCGGTGAATGACGCCCCGATCGCCGAGGGGAAGACGCTGAGCCTCGATGAGGACACCCAGGCCAGCGTGCTGCTGTCCGCAACGGACATCGATTCCCCTGCCCCCACTGTCTTTCAGCTCGTCGCCGTACCGCCGGCCGCGGTCGGCCAGGTCACCCTCGCCGGGGCCACCGCCACCTTCAAGCCGGCCAAGGACTGGAACGGCGCCACCCAGTTCACCTACCGCGCCCAGGATACCGCCGGCGCCTGGTCGGCGCCGGCGGCGGTCGCCGTCACCGTGCGGCCGTTAAACGACACACCTGCGCTGACCGATGTTTCGCTCGAGATAAGGACGAAGGAATCGGTGCCGGTCACCACGCGTGCTCGGGTCATCCCGTGAGGACACGCCGGCCTTGCATTCTGGAGATAGGACATAGCCTCGACTAACCCAGTCATGTGAGGCACCCCATGGAAGTACTACGCAGCTCTTTCACTGCCGGCGGCGAGCGGGTCTACCTGCTCTTCCAGCCAACCACCAGGCGATTTCGCCTGGCCACACGTTGGTGCTACGTCGCGAGCTTTCTGCAGCTGCAGCACGCGACGGATGCCTTCGAGGCCTTGGAGCTTTCGGATCGGCCGGCGGCTCAGCTTGGACGGCTATTGGTCCGAGCGGTGCGAAAAACACCTCGATCGATACCGGGCTCACGTCGTCATGCGATGTGGAGGATCAATCGCATCCTCGACTTCATCGACGCCCATGCGTCTGGAACGGCCCGTTGAATCCCTTTCCACGGCGTGAACTCACGCCCCAAGCCTATCCCATGTCCCGTTTACTTGTTCCACTCCCCTATGCCGAGGTGGCTATGCCTTCGCGCCCAACCGCACCTGCACCTGCACCGATCACAGTCGTCGCTGCGGCCCTACTTCTACTGGTCAGCCTCTTCAGCGCGCTATCACGTGCGGACGAGACCGGTACGACCTTCAGCCAGAACTCCTTCATCTGCGACTCAAATTCCAACGGCTATTGGGGCGGATCGCTAGACACCGGTTGGAAGAACCACATCATCTCGGTCTATCGGCAGTATTCGACCAACCTCGGACGCTGCCCTGACCAGGGCGGATGGATCTATTGGCAGGACGATATACGCCAGCACGGTGATACCTACGCAAGCTTCAGCTCTCGGTGGCAGGAAGCCGCCGATGCAGACGTGCAGTCGAAGGGCGGCCCAGCAGCCTATCAATCGATGTTCGATCGCGACTGTCTCGACTCTGCACGGCGCCAGTACGGCAGCTATGTCGTCGAAGCCAATTATGTTCGCTACACGGGCAACATGTGTCAGATCACACGAGTCATACCGAACTCTCCACCGTCGGCTCTAAATTCCACCGCTACCGTCAACGAGGACACCATCGGCCGATTCAATCTTCAGGCGACGGACACCGACGGTAGCATCAGCAGCTACACCATCCTCCAACAGCCGAACGTCGGCACCATCACCCAAAGCTTTTCCTCCATCACCTACTGGCCACCAGCCGATTGGTCTGGCACGACAACCCTGACCTTCCAGGTCACTGATAACCGGGGAGCCACGTCAAGCCCTGGCACAGTGACCATCGTCGTTATGCCGGTGAATGATCCGCCCGTCGTCCAGCCGGTGTCCCTGAGCACGGACGAGGACACGCCGGTGGAGACGACGCTGTCCGGTACCGACATCGACTCGGCGCCGCCCTCCTACTTCGAGCTGGTCTCTCCGCCACTCAAGACCGTGGGCGTTGCAACCATCCAGGGCGCCAACCTGCGTTTCGAGCCGGCCAAGGACTGGAATGGCACAGCCAGCTTCACCTACCGGGCACGCGACCCCGAGGGCGCCTATTCGGCTGCTGCAAGGGTGACGGTGCTGGTGCGGCCGATCAACGACGCCCCGACCGCAACGACACCGCTGCAGATCAAGACGGTGGAGTCCAGGCCTGCGACGGTCCGCGCCCGGGTGACGACGCCTTGATGGTGGGGGAGCGAAAGATTCTTTCCCTGGCCCGCATCTTCTGAGGACCTACCTGCCTGAGGCAGCCAGTGGCTAGGTCGCCGGCCCGCTAGTGCAGGCTCACGAGCTTGCGTTTTCGAAGATGCCTGGAGGATGGGCTCAGTGAGGCGGCTGGCGCCTCGACGCACTGAGGCCCCTCCCCATGACCGCATTTCCACGCAAGCAGCTACCTGTCGACTTCAAGACTCAGTACAGCCTGAGCTTCACCGCTCAGGAAGACGAGATCGTTGTCGACTTCTTCTGTGGTGGCGGCGGCGCCGGTACCGGGCTCGAGATGGGCCTGGGCCGCCCGGTCGCCGTGGCCAAGAACCACTCTGCTAAAGCCATCAGCATGCACACCGCCAACCACCCGGCGGCGCGGCATTTCACCACCGATGTCTTCGACGGCGACCCGGACACCGAGTGCGGCGGCCGCCGGGTGGGCTGGTTTCACATGTCGCCCGACTGCACCCACCACAGCCAGGCGGCCGGCGGTCAGCCGCGGCAGCACGAAATCCGCAACCTCTCCTGGATTGGGCTGAAATGGGCGGGCAAGAAGCGTGCACGGGTTATCAGCCTCGAGAACGTGAAGCAGATCCTGCAGTGGGGCCCGCTGATCGCCAAGCGTGACCCTGCAACCGGCCGGGTCGTGACCCTGGACCGTATCCCTCACCCGACGAAGCCCAAGAAGTTCGTGAACCGGGTAGCTGACGTCGGTGAGCAGGTGCCGGTCCGCAACCAGTTCCTCGTGCCTGACCCCAAGCGCAAGGGGCAAACCTGGCGCCGGTTCGTGCAGCTGCTGCAGGGCATGGGTTACGAAGTCGAATGGGAGGTCGGCAGGGCCTCCAGCTATGGCGCGCCGACTAGCCGCGAGCGCTTGTTTATGATCGCTCGCTGCGACGGTCAGCCGATCGTCTGGCCAGCACAGACCCACGCCAAGAAGCCGGGCAAGGGACAGAAGCCGCTGCGCGTCGCCGCTGAGTGTATCGACTGGTCAGTCCCGTGCCCGTCGATCTTCAAGCGCAAAAAGCCGTTGGCCGCGGCCACGCTTCGCCGCGTCGCCAAGGGCCTGCGCAAATTCGTCCTGGAGTCGGCTGATCCCTTCATCGTGCCGATCGCCAACTGGTCCCGAGAGGCGGCCGTCTCGGTGGGTGAGCCGCTGCACACCATCACGGCTTGGCCTCGAGGCGGATCCTTCGCGGTGGCAAGCCCGATCATCGCGCCGGCTACCCACCAGGGCGCTGATCGGGTGCACGACCCGCGTGAGCCACTGCCGACCGTGACGTGCGCCAACCGCGGCGAGCAGATGCTGGTCAGCCCCACGCTGATCGGCCTGGGAGGTCCGGCCTATGCAGGGAAGCCTGCCGACGCCGGCGCCCCGCTGGGGAGCATCCTGACCGAGAACCACCGCGCGGTGGTGGCGCCCACGCTCGTATCGGTGGGCTACGGCGAGCGCCAGGGGCAAGAACCGCGCGTACCGGGCCTGGACAAGCCGCTGGGCACGGTGATGGCCGGTGGGATCAAGCACGCGGTCGCGGCTGCGCACTTGGTGAAATTCCGCTTCGACTCCGCCGGCGCCGCTGCCGATGAGCCGATGCCCACCATCACCAGTGGCGGTGACTGCCAGCGCCCCGCCGGCGCGGCGCATGCGATGGGCGTCTGCACGGCCTTCCTGGAACAGGCGAACGGCGGTTTCAACACCACGCCTGCACACAGCGTCGAACGGCCGATGACCACCATTACCAATACGGGCAGCCAACAGCGTCTGGCGGTAGCCACCCTCGCTCATCTGCGCGGCAATTGCGATGCCCGCTCAGTCGCGGAACCGCTGCACACCATCAGTGCCTCCGGCCAGCACCACGGCGCGGTCACCGCCTTCCTGTCCCGGCAGTTCGGAGGCTCCGTTGGCCAACGCATCGACGAGCCGGCGCCGACCATCACCGCCGGCGGCGGCGGCAAGACCTCGGTAGTCGAGCTGCAGCTCTCGCCCGAAGTCGAAGCCGGTGCCCTGCGCGTCGCCGCCTTCCTGATGAGCTACTACGGTGCGGACAACACGAGCCGGCCGGATGAACCCTCCCCTACTGTCACCACGAAGGACCGCCTGGCGCTCGTCACGGTAACGATCCAAGGCACCCCCTACGTCGTGGTCGACATTGGCCTGCGCATGCTGCAGCCGCGCGAGTTGTACCGCGCCCAGGGCTTCCCGGACTCCTACCAAATCGAATTTGGCCACGACGGCAAGCCGTTCACCAAATCCGAGCAGGTCCACATGTGCGGCAACAGCGTCTCCCCGCCGCACATGGCGGCGATTGCCCGGGCCAACGACCCCTGGCGCGCCGCAGTGGCCACTCCGCGGCGAACAGCTGTGGCGTAGCGTCAAGTCACCGATTCGGCCGGTGGCGGCGCCGCCTGGCCGATCGGTGCAACACCCTTTGCTCAGGAGAAGAACGACGTGAACGACTCATTTCAAGGCGCAACGGTGGAGGCGGCGCAGCGCCGTCACCGCTTAGTGATGAACACAGCCCAGAGCCCCCGGGCGGACCAGTCATGAGCGGCGCAACGATCTACGTGTCGGCCGAGGACCTGGATGCCTTGCAGGAAGCCGACGGTATTCTGTACGCGCTTTTCGAAGCCGCCGACGCTGAGGCGACCAGTCTAAAACTCGCGCGCGATGGCCTTCGCCGCGTGATCGGAAAAACGCAGAAGGCCGCACGTGCCGCCGGCGGCCGTCGTCTCGTTCAGACCGCACTACGCTACGCGGAAACCCTTGAAGGAGAAAATCGTGCCCCAGATGGACTATGAACCGTTTGCAGGAATCATCCAGCGGGCGCTCCAAGCACGCGGTACCGCGGAGGGGGATCTCGCCCGGGATCCGAGATATCTCGCGCCCGGCTATGTCGTCCGAATGTGCGCAGCGCTGGCCCGGGCCGCCACCGAGCGAAGCGGGCGTGATGTGCCGCTGGACGACGTCATCCGCCTGGAGCGCACCTGTACCGGTGCTGACTACCACCACAAGCTGGCACTACGCTGCGCCCAGCTCGCCGGTTGAGGGTCGGCTGCGGTCCACGATCCCGCGGCGTGTAGAACTGCGCGCGCGGAGGAGCGCCCCTCGCTATTGAGGCCCCGCCGCAGGCGGGTATTGGCGCTAGCGCGTCGACGGAGATGGGTTACGTTGGCCACTACCTGGTCCTTCGCCTCACGGGAGTAGCGAATGAGCGCAAGCTGGATCCTCACCCAGTCTGGAAAGCAATTTGACCTGCTGGCGCCTGAAGCCGACATGGTAGTGATGGATGACATCGCCCATGCACTGGCGAACATCTGCCGATTCGCGGGTTACACCCAGACCCACTACAGCGTTGGCCAGCACAGCGTATTGGCCAGCCATCTGGTACCGCCGGCGGACGCGCTTCACGCGCTGCTGCATGATGCCGCCGAGGCCTACGTCGGCGACATGGTGAGTCCACTCAAGGACCTGCTGCCAGGCTTCAAGGCAATCGAGGCGCGGATCTGGATGGCCATCGCAGCGCGCTTCGAGATCGCTGCGCAGATGCCGGCCAGCATCAAGGAGGCAGACCTGGTGCTGATGGCAACCGAGCGCCGCGACCTGCTACCCCCAGGCCCCCCGTGGCCGTCACTCGAGGGGATCCAGCCGCTTCCCAACCAGATAGTGCCCTGGGCGCCGGCCTTCACGCGGCTGGCATTCAAAAGACGCTTCAGGCAGCTGGTGCGGTCCAGTGGCAATTTCGCGCGGTTGCGCCAGGCGGCCGAGGCCTAGGCCACCTATGCACGGTGGCACGCTATAGGCGGTTTCGCCGTGTAAGAATCTTACAAAGGCGTAGCGGCAGCAGAGATCCGGCCAGGCGGTATCCAGGGAGCGAAAGAATCTTTCGCCGGCTCTCTGGCCTAGTCCTCACCACCAGCAAGGGGATAGGGATCGATCCCTTGGCCAGCGGTACCGAGCGGACAGGCCACGACGTCCTCGAGGCGTGGCGCCCGGTCTCCCAGGGACTCGTTCAGCCGCTTGAACCAATCACCCCGGTCCAGCAGCGGGACCTGGAACGACTCCTCGCGCTCGAGCAGCAGCCCGTTGCTCCCTACTCGCTGGTTGACGATCTTGTCGCGGGGCACTAGGCACGTCGCCTCCAGCCGCGGCTGGACAAAGGTCGGGATCGAATCCTGGTGCTCAATCGGCCGCCGCGGCCAGGTCGCCATCTTGTCTGAGACGACCTGGTAGGCGTCCGGCTCGCTCAGCAGCTCATAGTGCACGCGATGCACGATCAGCTGCTCCGCCGCTACCGCCCAGCGATACACCACGGTGAATGGCTGGGCTGGCCGGAGCGTATCGATCAGCAGACCTACCCGCGCCAGGCGGCCACGCTTGCTGCAGCCGATCGCCATGCGCTTGTTCGGCATCGGCCGGCGCGTGGCCAGGTCCACTCGATCACGCAGGAGCAGGCCGATGGAGTCGATCCGCAGGTCGATCAGTTGGACGTGCGGCCCCGAAACCGGACAGGTCAGGAACCGTGGTACCAGGTGAATGAGCATTGGGCGGCTGCCTCGTGCGTCGGGGCGCTAGCCGGCCGGCAGTTGGGAGCTCGTTCGCTTGAACAGCGGATCGGCGCCCTCGAAGACCTCATCCGGCGCTTCCGGCCACTCGCGGCGGATGGCCTCGAAGTCGCCTTCGTTCCAGCACCGCAGGAAGGTCATGCCCTCGTCGGTCTCCAGCGCGAAGGCGATCGCGGCCGTGGATGCGTCAGGTGCCTGGTCGACCTTTTTCAACGCATCGTCAACCGCGGCGGCGTAGCCTTCACGGTAAGCGTCATCTGGATGGGCCTTGGTGGGGCCAGCCGTGGGGATCAGTGCACCGATCATGTTGTACAGGTCGAGCATGGGGCCGTCCTCGATAGAAGTGGTCCGTCCCAGATCAGCGCGCTTTCCCACTTGGCAGCAAAGGCGTCGACCCGGGCGGTCGGCCTAGTGTGCAGCTGCCGCCCTCAGCGCAAGCGGCGATTCACGCCCTTCTTGGTAGGGGATTCGGGCATTGCCCGAGATGCTGCATCAAGCTCGGCTTGGAGCTCACCAGGCGTGCCGGTGAGTTCTGCCAAGAGCTGCCGGGCCAACGCGTGCGCATCGTGATCCGCCGCCGGCGCCGACCGAGCGCGCGCTGGCCCATCGATTGTCGGGCCCAATGCCCGTGCACGAGGTTGAGTCATGTTCACCCTCCGAAACGTGGGCCGCTGACTGTCATTCCGGTAGCACGCGACGTCAAGAGGACATCTAGCCAGCCGCCAGCACCGGGCGCCTTCGACAGGCGCCGGGGGCGTATCAGGCCGGCGGCGTGTGCCGGCGCGAACGTTCCGCAGCCAGGAAGCCCTTCACCAGAACCGAGCCCCAGGTGTAGAGGGTCTGTCCAAACACCCCGTAGTAGAAGGCGAGTAGCCAGGGGCCCGGTGTAGGCGCGTCGAGCATACGTGCCAACCCGAAGGGGGCGCCGGCCAGGGATGCAATCAGCGCGAGGAAAAGAAGGTAGTCGCCCATCTGGCTGCCATGGCTCACCGGCGGAGCCACTGGCTCCGGGGCTTTAAAGGGAGTGGTGTCCCAGGTCTCGACCAGGCCCAGCGCGCTGCGGACGGCCGCCGGCGCCAGAGATACTTTCGGATCGACGTCCAACCGAAGCATCTGGATGCCGCGCATCTCGTCCCAACTCAATCCGTACCCTTCTGCAGCAAGCTGCTCCAGGGCGCTGATCAGCGCAGTATGGGTCGCCTTGCCATGCCACAGCCCGTCGCGGTGGTCGATCCAGATGCTCCTGGCACCTTGCGCCTGGGCGCAAGCCAGGCGGGCCTTGATGGCCTTGAGATAAATGGCCGGATCGACTGGCAGGGTGCGACCGCCCCTGTGCTCGAGCGCGTATTTCATGCCTGGAATCCCGACTGGAAGAAGGGATCAGTATCATCGCGCTACTACTCTCTGGGCTGGTGATTCACGCCCGTCCTGGGCGGGAACCGGGCCGGTACACGCCCTTTAGAGGGGCAAACTCGCGACTTTTTCGGCGTTGCTCTCGCGACACTGGCGGTCTGATACCCGCCACGAGGTTCCAATGTCCGAACACGACACCACGCTGCTTCCCGAACTCATCCGCGACCTCATCAAAGAGCGGCGCGCTTCCCGCCGGCTGAAGCTGCTCAAGTATTCCTTCTGGGGTACCGGCCTGCTGCTGATTGCAGGCGCGGTACTGGTCGAGCACCTGCAACTCGACGAGGTGGATGAAGCCAAGCAGATCACGGCCGTCATCCAGGTGCGGGGCGAGATCGCCGACGGCGCCGAGGCAAACGCCGCCGCGCTGAAGAAGGCCATCGGACGCGCGTTCGATGACGAGCGCGCCAAAGCCGTGGTTCTCAAGATCAACTCGCCCGGCGGCAGCCCGGTACAGGCCGGCCAGGTGTTCGACGAGATCAAGCGCCAGCGCGGCCTGCATCCGAAGGTGCCGGTCTACGCCGTCATCGAGGACCTGGGCGCCTCAGGTGCCTACTACATCGCCGCGGCCGCCGACGAGATCGTGGCCGATAAAGCCTCGCTGGTCGGCTCCATCGGCGTGACGGCGGCGTCGTTCGGCTTCGTCGACCTGATGAACCGCGTCGGGGTGGAACGCCGGGCCTACACCTCCGGCGCGCACAAGGCGTTCCTGGATCCGTTCCAGCCGAAAAACCCCGAAGAGACCGTCTTCTGGAATGACGTGCTCAAGCAGACACACCAGCAGTTCATCCAGTCGGTGAAGACCGGCCGCGGCGATCGCCTGAAGGATGCCGATCATCCGGAGCTGTTCTCCGGCCTGATCTGGACCGGCGAGCAGGCCAAGCAGCTGGGCCTGATCGATAAGCTGGGGGATGTCGACTATGTCGCCCGGGACCTGGTGGGCGCCACCAGCCAGGTCGACTTCACCGTCAAGGACAATGCCTTCGATCGCTTCGCGAAGCGCCTGGGCGCCTCCGCCGCGCAGCAGCTGTCGATGGCGCTCGGCTTCAGTGGCGTATCGCTCCGATGAGTCACATGGTGAAGATGTCCCCAATGCTGCTTCAGGCCTCTATCGCACCAGCGCTAGCCCCGGCAAATGAAGTACGTCTGGTTCAGGTATTCGATCCGATGGGCACTCAATACCCCAGCACCTCTTGGCAGCGTGCTGAAGAGCTGGTGCTCAGCAATCGAGCCGAATGGATGCCAGGTCGGGGCAAAGGCGAGCTTTCCGCACTCCAACTGACCTACGTACCGTTCATGATCGTTGCGCAGGTCGATCCTACCCAGGACCAGATGGGAGAAACGAAGTCGGCGAGGGCCCGTCGACATAACGTAGCCACACTGCGTAAACGCGATGGGGATCTGTGCTTCTACTGCCTGAATGAGATGACGCGCGAGGAAATGACGCGCGAGCATTTGCTCGCTTCACATACGGGCGGATCTGACCGCAATGAAAATCTTGTGCTCGCCCACGCGCGGTGCAACAAGGCGGTCGGGCATCTCAGCATTGCGGAGAAAGTCCGCGTACGAGAACGCAACCTCGCCCGCATTCTGCTCACTGCCGGCCCTGACTTTACCCATCGCCTTCTGCAGCAGCTGAAGATCATGCCGGTGGAGAACTGACGGGTACCCGGACGCGACAATCGAAGACGGCGTGATCGTCGACGGCGTGGAGAATCTGAATGGGCAATTCGAAATGCTTGCCCTGGCTAATGACCTAATCGTCCCTCCCATACAGATGCGCTACACCGCATTACAAGGCATGGCATGAGATCAGCAGCCCCAGGTAAATATCCCCTGGAAGGGGGCCTCTTAGGCGGCCAAGTTTCAAAGCGTGGCCGAATAACCCAAACAGGTAGCAAGCATAATGACGCTCGATGAAGCGATGGATGAGGAAAGAATGGTGACCCGTGAAGACGCGGAACGTGAATGCCGGAAGCACACGCTCGATCCGTCTGAAATGTTCGCAGAGCTGGGCGACCACCCCGAGTACAAAGCCTGCGATGTGCTTATCTGGCTCGGTTACTGAATCCAGGCAAAACGACTCATGGGCCGTGAACCTGCTGCATCGGCTCGTGAGCTTGATGCTAAAGGCGAGCCCGAGGACCTTGCCGCGCTACGTGTCGGTTAGTGGGCGGCGCTCCCTGGCTGCTCGCGTACTCGCGGCCGGCGACGGGAGATGGTGCAGACGATCGTGGGCCACCAGCACCTCAACCACTCAAAGCCTTATTTGACGGTAGATCTGGCGACGATTCGCCGGGCATTCGAGTTGGCTGTTCGAAGTCACTCACCTTGCAGCTTGTAGCGAATTTATGTAGATTTATCTAAATCCGATAAACCTCCAAAGGTTTGTATAGCTATGGACCCTATCAGTAATCCTTATTCTCCGGGGGCCGGCACGCCGCCACCCGAGTTGGCTGGCCGAGGTGAACTTCGTGAGCGCGTGAGGATTGGCATTGCAAGATTGCGCCGAGGAAACCCGGCCAAAAGCGTTTTGATGGTCGGGTTGCGCGGCGTGGGCAAGACCGTGTTGCTCGACCAAATGCGTACAGATGCCGAGGCCGCAGGGGTTCATACGATCCGTATCGAGGCACCTGAAGGTCGCTCCCTGCCAGCGCTGCTGGCCCCCCAATTGCGCCTCGCATTACTTCGGTTAAGCCGGGTTGAGGCAGCGAAAGACATGGCTCAGCGTGGCCTGCGCGCCTTGGCAGGCTTCGCCAAGGCCTTGAAGGTGACCTACAACGACATTGAGGTAGGGCTGGACTTCGACCCTGAGCCAGGCCTTGCCGACAACGGTGATCTCGAAAGCGATTTGGCTGCCTTGCTTGAGCAAGCAGGCTCAGCCGCTCGGCAAGGCGATACCGCGCTGGTCATCTTTATCGACGAACTTCAGTACGTGGGTGAAGGTGAGCTTGCCGCATTAATCTCTGCTCTCCATCGGTGCGCTCAGAGCCGGCTGCCAGTGACTGTGGTAGGTGCTGGCCTGCCTCAACTGCGCGGGCGAGCTGGTAACGCAAAGTCCTATGCAGAGCGGCTTTTCGACTACCCGGAAATTGGCCCGCTGAGCCAGGCTGAAGCGGCAATAGCTATCGTAAAGCCGGCTGATGACGAGGGTGTCAAGTTCGAAGCCGAGGCTGTGGGGCTTGTTGTGGATCAGACCAGGGGCTATCCCTATTTCCTTCAGGAGTGGGGTAAGCATGCGTGGGATGTGGCAGAGCAGAGCCCCATCACGAAGATGGACGTAGAGCGCGCCACTGGCGAGGCCGTAGCCGCTCTTGATGAGAGCTTCTTCCGGGTTCGTTTTGATCGGCTCACACCAGCTGAGAAAAAGTACCTCCGCGCCATGGCTGAGCTTGGTGCAGGGCCGCATAGGTCAGGGGATATTGCAGAAAAGCTCGGGCGACGTGTGACAGCCCTTGGGCCGACCCGCAATAGCCTGATTGCCAAAGGCATGATCTGGAGCCCTAACCATGGTGATACTGCGTTCACCGTGCCGCTCTTTGACGAGTTCATGAAGCGGATTATGCCGGGGGATGAGTGGGATGCCACGTGACACGAACCGCCTGGGCGGGCGTCCAGCAAGAGGCTGGCTGAAGGGCTAGGCACTGGGCCCTTTGGGTGAATCCGGCGAGCGATGGAATAGGAGCGCGAAAGGGCCAAAGAGGCAGAAGGCTGAAAGCAACATCCAGAAGGTGATGAACGACGCCTCGCCTCGTTCATAGCGCGGCGCTTCACTGCCAAGCGCGCCCTGGCCCCGCCACAGCAACAAGGCGCCCAACGCCAGGCCTATCGCCCACAGGGCCGGAGCGTAGTCCTGCCGGATATCTAGGTTGATGAGGAGCTTCCACAGCCACGAACCGGCGCTGCAGACGCTGGCTATCACGCAGAGCCACATCAGTGCATACATGACGTCGGCGCCGAAGGCAGGAACGATTTCCATGTTCCACTACCCCGCGAGCTTAGCCGTCAGCTCGTAGGAAACGAGCCAATCGCTAACCGCCTCACCGGCCTCGCCCACAATGCCGCTATCCAGCTGCTCACGCAGGCGGGCTGCAAGCTCGTCGACCGAGTCGCACCCCATGTCCTCGAGCTCGTCCGTCGTTACCTCAATGCGTACCTTCATCATTGGTCTCCTATAGGCCAGATGACCGTCATCCTCGCATAGCTCAGTACTGCCGCGGGCGAGGTTCACGCCGGCCAGGGGTGTGAACCTGCAGTTAGCTCGTCTCAGGCGCTAGCCGGCACGCTCGCAGGGCGCAGCCGTGTCGGATTGGAACGCGATGAGCGAGGCGCGCGCCTGGCGGCACGCCTCAAGGCACCCAGGAAAGGAACACGGAACATCGGCCAGCGCATCGGCAAGCGCCTGGCAAAAGTTTGCGAGCGCGAAGGGCTCGTCTATCCCCTCTCCCCCGCCGACCAGGTAGTTTGGCGCGACTTCGACGACCAGCCCGGGATTTGAATCTGCCTCGCGCTGCAGTGTGAAGCGGCCGCCCGAAAGCTCGCGGATCAGCCGCCCCAGCGGTATCCGCGCAAAGCTGCGAGCGTCATCGAAGATTCCGGCGAGCTCACGGATCCGGGCGAAGGGCGCGCGCCAGCGTCCCTCCTCATCTGCTCGCGCTCGCGCAGCCCTCTCCAGGTACCACCGTTCGTACTCCACCACCGGTAACCCTCGGTACAACACATCCTCGAGCTTCTTTTGCTCAGGACTATCGATCCAGCGGTCTCGGGTCTGCGACACGTAGGCAATCAGCAGGTTCGCGCACCCATGCTGCCGCAGGCGCTCAACCTGGTGTTCAAGTGAGGCGGCCGGAGCCCACATCCACGCCGGCGCAAAGCACTCGATCTGCGCCGCGAGCGCGGCGGTCACAGCGTGCACGTCAGCCAGTACCTCGAACCACAGCTCCCCCGTGGTGGCGCCAACCTGGTGATCGAGCGGGAGCCGAGACAGGCGGTGAGGCAGGGCCAGGGCCAGATCCACGAACCCGGGCAGCCGCCGAACGCCGAAGGTGTAGCGTTCCGCGGGGCGGTGGTGCCGCGCCCGTGATTCGGCCTGTAGCGCCCGCTGCAGGATGTCCGGCAGCCACGGCAGCGCTGCGGCCATCCGGCCGCGCTCGGCAAAGTGGCGAGCGCTGAACGTCCCGTTCTTGCCGTTCGGCACTACGAACCAACCACACTGGACAGCTTCGGCTATGAGCTGGACGGGCTGCTGCAGGTTAAAGGACACCGCGCCCAGTACATCGCGAACACCTCCCGACTGCAGGGAGGCGAGGTACCGCCGCGCCCAGGGATAGGCCTCCTTGCACAGGATCGCCTGGCGGTAGTGCTCGAGGGGGAAGGATGCCCGTTCCGGGCCGAGGGGTTCTATAGATCTCATCTTGGCTTCCTGCAGTTGATGCAGCCAGCGTACGGAGAATCGATAGAACGCAAGTTGTCAGCTTTCGACCCAAAGCTGACGGTTTCGGCAGGTTGTTTATGGCCAGAAGTGCCCTTCGCGCTTTCATTAACCTGGATCACGGTAAGTTAGCGTAAGCCAAGTGGTATTGTGGTCAGCCTTGAATCTCGCCGCTTCTATAGGAAATCTCAATATGAACGAGGCAGCCTAGTTGGCCGCAGCGAAGGACCTGGCTACCCGGTAACGCGCCCTGCTTCTGCAGTACGCCAGCACCCAGGTCGCCACTATGCAGGATGCCATAGACATGAAGATCGCCAGTGACGCTGAGGTCTAGGCATTCAGGTCCTGTAAGACCTACCGGGTACCGCTCAACCGCGTGGACAGCATCCGCGCCGTTCCAGCAGAAGGTGATTGGCTCATCAGCTCGGATCCGGCCGCAACGGATCGATACCTATCGGCGAATGGGTAGCCAGTCGTCGCGGTTATGGCCACGGACGGACAAGCGTCGCTGGTGACATGGTATTGCCCTGGAATATCTTCAGCGATCAACAAGCAGGGAAGCTAGCCATGCGGACCGTGGCCCACCACGTTAAGACCTTTCGACGGGAATTCCGACTCATACCTAGCTTCGTCTGGGGATCGCGAATCTTTATCCTCTTCGCCTCATCGATGTTGCTTGTCGTCCTGTCGATAGCGCTTTTCTTCTACCACCACGTCTATCTGCAACTTCCGACCTACGCCAATCTCTCCTATTGGACTCTCTTTTGGGAGATCCCGATGCTGCTGGGCCTCGCCCAGATCCTGATAGAGGTCGACCGGCGTCGCTTCGCCCGAAATCACCCGGGCAAGAGAATCTTGGGCATCCGGCAGGCCATGGCGGCAACGGATCGAGCGAAGCGGCGAATGATCTCCGAACAATTCGCTGGCCGAGAAGACTTTGCCCAGCTGGCCAAAGAGCTCATCGAACAATGGGAGTGGCGTCAGGCTCTTGAGCAACGCGCCGGTAGCCCCGCAACCCTTCGTACACGCCACTTTTTCAGCCTCCCGAGTGCAGGCAATTTCGCGACGTACTTGGGTGGGCTTCTCGCTGTGATAGCGGCAGTGGTCGTGGCCCTCATCGACAAGGAAACGTTCTATCCTGCGATTCCAACACTCTGGTCGGACTTCTCATTCGCCTACTCGGCATTGTTCCAGATAATCGTGGTACCGATAGCCACGTGCGTCCTACCTGTGGCGTGCATTCTCGATATGGTTACCGGACTAGGGCACAGAGCAGTCGAGCGCGCCAACGACGACTATCTCAGCGATGCCGGGTTTTACCGGTACATCAAGGAGCTGGTGCTACTGGAAGAGCAAAAGCAGCGCCGTGGCCTGATGACTACCACCGGGTGGGCATACTGGTCCATCCGCATTGGTACCGCGCCGCTTGGCGACGTACGCCGCTTGTGGCGAAACAAGCGCCGCTCGGTACGGCTGGCGAAACGTCGCCGGTCTAGCGGTTGATAGCCTACCCAGATGCGTTCTATGACCTCCATCGCAAGCGGCGTCGAGTGAATTTGTAGCTCACGGTCCCGGGTCTGCGACACCTAGGCAAGCAGTAGGTGCGCGCATACGAAGCTGGAGAGCACTGTTCCATACCTGGGGATTGAGGTTGATGACACATTAGAAATGGCGGAACAGACTGACGTTTGATCTTGTGTAGCGCCGGCTAAAGTTAGACCAGTCGCTAACTGGCCATTGGCTGCCATCCCCCGACCGCAGCTTTGGGTCGGATAGCGACGGCCCCGCAGCCGTCGCCAGGTCATGCGGCTAAACCTCTGTCTGTTCGGCCATCTCCAGAGCATCGTCCACCTCGATGCCAAGGTACCTGACAGTGCTCTCCAGCTTCGTATGGCCCAGTAAGAGTTGTACGGCCCTAAGGTTCTTTGTCCTGCGGTAGATCAGCGACGCCTTGGTTCGCCGCAGGGTATGGGTTCCGTACAAGGCTGGATCCAAACCAATCGCTGTCACCCAGGCTTTGACGATCCGTGCGTACTGTCGGGTGGAGATATGCTCGGAGTGGGCAAGCCTACTTGGGAACAGGAAATTCTCGCTTCGAAGCTTGGCATGGCGTATCCAAGCCTCCACCGCTGAGCGTGTTTGCTCTGTGATCTCAAACTGCACCGGACGATGAGTTTTTAACTGCATCACGATAGCTCTCGGTGAGACGTGCTCCCCGTGGGCTATGTCCCGCACGCGCAGTCTGGTGAGGTCACAGGCGCGCAGCTTGCTATCGATTGCCAGGTCAAAAAGAGCCAAGTCCCTGGTCTTCTCCGCAAGCTGGAGTCTGACGCGGATAGCCCAGATATCCCTAATCCTGAGCGGGGCTTTCTGACCAACGAGCTTTCCCTTGTTCCAAGGCTCGCGGCTAACGACTGTTATCGCTTTCATGGCTTGTTCTCCTCAGTGAGGGTGTACAAGCATGGGCCCGACCATGGGACGGAGCTATCCGTCCCATCAGCCGGCCACCGAGGTGGAAACGGCCAGAAACGGCCTTCAGTTTCGGATAACGACCCCGGTGACAGATGTGACCACTAGCAGGCTAGGCGATGACGCGTAGTACGCAATCAGATGACACGCGAAATCTAGAGGCTGGTTCGCTATCGCTTTTATTGCTGCAAAGCGGTGAGGCACATATCAGTGGACGCTTGGTCTCACTGCTCGCATGGACTGGCCCAATCTACCATAAAAGTAGATCTTCCTTTCACCGTCGTGAACCGCCCTTGCTTTACAAGTTTCTGCAGCTCTATTTCCGAGTCATCATCCATGACACACGGCTGACCGGAGCGCTAGCGCTTTAGGTTGGACGCCCGAGGGTTGTTCCATGTAATCAGGCGCTCGAGCAGATATGGTTCAGGGCAATCGTTTGCAAGCGCTGACTTGATCCCGGAGGGGAACTTGACATAGAGCAAGCACCATACCGTTGCCGGTGAGCCATATGACGGGGTTCCGCCGTTCAGATCAGAAAGATCCTTTTCAGTACCCCAAAAGCACAAAAGGCTCGCTTGTGCCGGCCGTTAAACAATGCAGAAAGTGGGACGATAACCAACTGTGGATCACGCATTGGAGAAAGCGTCATGGAAAGCTTCTTACCTATACCAGATAGCCCGTCGCGGCAATACCTGCTCTGCGTGCATCGCCACCTCAATGCCCGTCTCCATGAGCTTCACCGATTAAGGATGGATGACCCTAAGCTGGCTAAGATTCTCCGAGAATTCGAAGACCTCACTCAGCTCACCAAGGAATTGGTAGAGGAGGTAGCGATAAGACTAGCGACTGAGCACATCTCCCCTACATAGCAGGAAAGCTTCCCACTGAAAAAATTGCTTAACGCTTACGCTTGATCGAAGCGTACCTGGCGCAGGTAGCCTGGACGCATCGATCATATAAGGATGAAGCCATGCGTTATGAAGTTGAGCAGCTAAGGTTACATGCCTACGTCCAGGCGTTTTTCCCATCCGATTTCGAAGTGTCCCTTAGACGAAGCCTTCATGATCCGGATGATCGGGTCCTTATCGTTCGAAACCGCATTACCGGTAAGACAGCCTCTTATAAGGGGTCGGCATTATCGATCCTTGACATCTGCTCGATGGAATCCATTGCGGCCAGTATCCGCGGCGAACTTTGCCCGTAGGCCACTAAAACGCGTACATGGCTCACCGATTGCGCGCGACAGAGGATGGAGCGGAAAGGCGAAAGTAGAAGACTAGCAATGAAAAAGTCGGCGCTAGTGATGCCGCTACGAATTAGAAAGATAGAAGGCATGGGAAGGGCAGTGCCATCCATAGCGCGCTCGGACTAAACGCATCAAGCAGATCACTGCCAATGCCGCCATCCGCCCCATTTGCTCACAGGACTGGCGCCGGACCACCAAGGTTGCTTTGACTGCCCAGAAGACGCCAGCGCCTGCAGTGAAGGCGAACGTAATTGCGGCCGCCGCCAAGATTAGTCGCAATGGAGAGGTAGCCGCATTGCAGGAAGCTTACGGTGAAGTCAGGACAGATAGACCCAGCCAGTCTCAGACCGAGCAGCAGGAAGAAAGCTGGTTGGCTCTACGCCCGGAGCCCCGCTAGAAAGCGACGAGTATAGGTTGAGGCGATAAAGACCGCGTCCAGGGCTAGCAACACCGCTAGCTTCTCGTGGCTAACATATCGACTCCTACGAAATTGTAGATAGCCGCTCGCGAATATAATCGTCTTTATGGATTGTCTGTGCATCAAAGGAGATTGTGAGTGCGCGATTGTTGGAGGGCGAATAAAAGTGCGCGAAGATAGCGCCATCAGGAGCGGGTGGACTTACTAGCAACGTATAGTTAATGAGTTTGCGTGACAGTTTACTTGCTAATTGTTGCGAGTGGGCAAGCGTATAGTGAGGACTCATATGCATTACCTTGGTCTATTTTGAAGAAAATTTCTAGTGAGACACATTAATCAATATATCATAATCTTAAGTATGCTGCAGCTTCTCCAGCAGCCGATCAATAGTCGCGCGGCTAAACGAAGAATAGCACTTTTTAATATCAATCACATGCTGCCGCTGGGCGGACGCAAGACTCCTATTAAGCTTTTCAAGAATAGCAAATACATGAGGCTGCTTTAAACGCGGATGTTCAGGCAATTCCGAAGGTTCTGACCATGCTGTAACAATGGATATATTACTGCTTGCGCGGTGACTCTCATGCATGCTAGTTGTCTCTAAGCTTTTATGAGTCGCTCATCAAGCGATAATTGCGCTTTGGTAGCATGAGCCCACCACTCAACTCCGGAATGCGATTCTCTTCAATAGCAAGCCTAATTTTCAATTCTTCGACTAAATCAAGAACTCTCGCTGTAATGTACTCGAAGTGACGTAATTGCTGCTGAAAGTCAGGGCTTCTAACGTCCATAGCACGCAGGCGGTCAATTTTTTGTGACAAGAGGACATGAACGCCAAGTAAATAATCTCGATCAAGAGATGCAGGTATAGGAAGATAACGAGTCATCGACGAGCTCCCGAGCAGTACCTATTGCTGTAAAAGATATCGTGATAACGAGGAGCACGTTCTACCACTAGTCGCCGACAAGCAATGTCTCGATTGGTCATTTACATGTTGACAGGTGTAAATATTCTGCCCCCATGAGGCGCGGCGCGTTTTTAGGTCCTGATTGTGAAATTAGCGTGAAATACAGGTGAAATTTCCAGATTAAAAACTCTTCGAGCTAGCGCAGTTGCATCTACAGATCAGTTTGCCGCTCCCTGCAATCAGACAGGCGGGCGTATAGACCTCACTTGCATTTGCCGCGCTATTTCAGGTGGGCACAGCAGCTCTCCGCAGTGACTAAGTCGCCGGAGACGCCGCCGATCTTGGAAGTCAGCAGACGCCGGTGGTGGCCAGGGAATCAAAGTCATCGCAGATCCAAATGTCTGATCGACACAGGGAAGCACAGGTCCCGCAGCCAGCGGACGTGCTCAACTAAGGCAGGTCAAGAGAGACGGTGTTGGCGATCAATTGCGGGCCTGAACGGCAGCTATGGGTCGAT